>MPMO01000028.1 GCA_002238555.1 Caldilineaceae bacterium bin34 | reverse complement strand
CACCCCACCCCCCCGCCCCGGCCTCAGGGCGCGCGGGTAGGGGTATCTGAACAGTTACCGCTGCATTGTCAGGCGGGGCCCTGTTGGCAGCCTGTACCCTGCCGGAATCCGGCACCGACATGGAGGCGGGTACAACGGAACCCGTTGTACTGCAGGCATTGTGGGTCGCTCAGACGGCATTGGTGGAGTATTTCGAAAACTATTCGGCCACGATCTTCAGCCCCCAGAACGACGGCGCGTCGGTGGAGTTCACGCTGGCGCCCAGCAACGAGATTCCCCAGAAGATGCTGTCGGGCATCGCGGCCGGAGATCCTGCGGACCTGTTCCGGGTCGTGAACGTCGCGGCCTTCACGCAGCTGGCCGCCAACGACATCATTCTGGCACTGGACGGTTTGATTGACCGGGACGGGTACCAGGCCTACATCGACACCTTCATCCCGGGCACGGTGGAAACCTTCAATTTCAACGGCGTCCAATACGGCATTCCCTTCGGCGCCCATCCCAGTTCCCAATACCTCTTCTACAACAAGACCGCCTTGAACGACCAGGGCATTGTGCTGGACGATCCGGGTTGGTCCTGGTCCGATTATGTCGAGGTGGCCAAGACGGTTACGGATCTGGACAACGACGTGTTTGGATCCTGGGTGCGGGCCAACTTCGAAGGGTACATGGTCGGCGTCCGCTCCATGGGCGGCGACCTGCTCAACGAGGACGGCACGCAGTCCCAGATCAACTCGGACGAAGCCTGGGAGTTCTGGAACCTGCTGTATGCGCTGATCAACGAACACAAGACGACGGTGCAGCCCACGGACGTGCGGGATTGGAAACCACCCTTCGCGGAACAGAAAATCATGATGGCCAACGACAACGGCTACCGCGAATCGTTCCTGCGCGAGATGGTCCAGGACTTCGAGTTCGACACCTTCCTGATTCCCAACATGGGCGACGTGCCGCGCGGAGGCCTGGTGGGCGACATCTCCGCCATCTCCGCAGCCTCCAGTCATCACGATCTCGCGTGGGAATGGGTGAAGGGCACCTTGGCCACGGAAGAGGGCATCAAGCGCGTGCAGAACGCCCGCTTCATTCCCCTGCCCACGGAAGCAGCCCTGCTCCATGAGGACGCCATGGTCAGTCACCAGTACGAGTTCTACGTGCGGCAGTGGATCAATGAACCGCCGCTCCCGGCCCCCACGGCGGGCAATGGGCGCACCAGCGATGTCTTCAGTACGCTGCAACGCGGCATGGAAGCGGCCTGGCTGGCCACCGAACCGCTGACGGACGTCGTCAACAACGTGGACAAGGAGATTCAGGACATCCTCGACATGCCATCGGCCTGACCGGGGGAGGGCTCCCCCGGTCGAGGAGAGGGTTCCCGGCCCGGGTGCCCCTGGGACCGCAGGGTCCCGGGGGCTGGGGCCGCGCGCAGCAACCTGCCTGGCCACGGCGAGTCAACGACCGACGATCGGGGACCATGTCCCATCGCACCATGCACGGCGCACCGACACGGGAATCCTTGACCACCCGCATCTCCCGCCCTTTCCGGCTGGGGGTGCTGGGTTGGTACGAAGCCCGGTGGGGGCTGTTCTTCATCGCCCCTTGGATTCTGGGCTTCCTGGTGTTCCAGTTCGGCCCCATGCTGGCCTCGGTCTACTTCTCCTTCACCGACTACAACGTGCTGCGTCCGGCGCGGTGGATCGGTCTGGACAACTACCAATACATGGTCACGACCGATCCCCGGTTCTGGAAATCCATCCAGGTCACCGTCTACTACGTGGTGCTGCGGGTGCCGCCGACCATCGTGGGGGCCCTGACCTGTGCCATCATCCTCAATCAGTCAATTCGGGGCCGGGTGGTCTACCGCACCCTGTTCTTCATTCCCTCGATCACCCCGGGCGTGGCCGCCATCCTGGTATGGACCTGGGTCCTCAACCCCCACTACGGCCTGTTGAACTACATGCTGGACCAGGTTGGGATCGAGGGACCGTCCTGGCTGGGCGATCCGGATTGGGCCGTGCCATCGCTCGTGATGCTGGGCGTCTGGGGCTCCATTGGGGGGACCAGCGCCATCATCTTCCTGTCGGCCCTGCAGGACATCCCGGAATCGCTGCTCGACGCGGCCCGGGTGGATGGCGCCACCTGGCTCCGCGAGCAGCTGCACATCACCATCCCCCTGTTGACCCCCGCCATATTCTTCGTGTTGGTCCTGACCATCATCGGCACGTTCCAGGCCTTCACGGCCGCGTTCGTCAGCACCAACGGCGGACCCGCCTATGCCACCTACTTCCTGGTGCTGCATCTCTATGAACGCGCGTTTCAGAGCTTCCAGATGGGATACGCGTCGGCCCTGGCCTGGGTGCTGGTGGCGTTTCTGCTTGTGTTCACCTATCTGCAGATCCAGGGGTCCAACCGCTGGGTGCACTACGGAGGGGATTGAGCCCCGCTCGCGCAGGCATGTCCGCGTCCCTCCCCGCCGTGCGCGCCACGCTGCGTACCCTCGTCATCTACGGTGTCTACATCGGGGCATCGATTCTCTTTGTCATACCGTTTGTCTGGGCCCTGTCCGGCTCCCTCAAAAATCCGTACCAACTCGAGCTGTTTCCACCGGAGTGGATCCCGGATCCGGTGTTGTGGCGCAACTATGCCGAGATCTGGACCATCGTGCCCCTGGGCCGCTTCATGTGGAATACCCTCTTCATCGCCGTGCTGTCGCTGGCCGGCCAGCTGTTCACAGCCTCGATGGTGGCCTACGGCTTCGCCAAGTTCCGGTTTCCCGGGCGGGACGTGCTGTTTCTGCTGATGCTGTCGACCCTGATGCTGCCCATCCACGTCAGCCTCATTCCTCGCTTTGTGCTGTTCTACAAGCTGAAATGGGTGGACACCTTTCTGCCCCTGATTGTGCCCAACTATTTTGGAGGCAGTGCCTTCGCCATATTTCTGCTGCGGCAGTTCTTTCGCAACCTGCCCAAGGAGATGGACGACGCGGCGCGCATTGATGGCGCGGGATACTGGCGCATCTTCTTTCAGATTCTGCTGCCCCTGTCCCGCTCCGCGTTGATCGCGCTGACGATCCTCGGCTTCCTGGCGGACTGGGAGGATTTCCTGCAGCCGCTCATCTACCTGCAGTCCACGGACAAGCTCACGGTCTCCATCGGCCTCCGCTTCCTGGCCGTGACCGCCAGTTCCGACATCTCGGGGGACCCCACCACCCATCTGCTGATGGCCGCCTCCATCGTATCGTCGCTGCCTCCGATCCTGCTCTATGTCGTGGCGCAGCGGCAACTGGTGCAGGGCCTGGTCCTGACGGGATCCAAGGGATGAGGGTGTTCATTCCAGCCCGAGTCCCGATCACCAGCGGAACCTCCCATCCATGCCCGGTCCCTCCCCGCTTCCCGATGTAGTCCTGATCCTCACGGATCAGTGGAACCCGCGCATGATGGGCTGCTACGGCGATGCCGCGGTGCGCACCCCCCATCTGGACCGATTGGCGCGTGAAGGGGTGCGCTTTGACAACGCCTATGCCTCCTCTCCGGTGTGCATGCCCGCCCGGTGTTCCCTGGTGAGCGGCCAGTTTCCCCACCGGCACGGCTTCTGGAACAACTTCACGGGTCTCAAGTTCCCGGCCGACCGGGTGACGCTGTTCCACGCATTGAGGGAGCAGGGCTACACCACGGCCAAGATCGGCAAGTACCACCTCTTCAATCCGGAAGCGGGCGAAGATCATCGGGACCACGGGGACTACTACGACGCGCTGGGCCTGGACTGGGCCCAGGAGTTGCCCACCCCGTACATGGGTCCCTATCTCCGCAACGAGTACACCCGGTTCCTGGAAGAGAAGGGGAAGCTCCAACCCTACATCGACGACATTGCCGAGCGGTTCGTCGGAGGCGACCATCATGTCGTGCGGCCTTCCCCCCTGGCCCCCGACGAGCACATCGACGGCTATGTGGCTCGGCAGGCGGAGCGGTACATCGAGGCCTGCACCCGGGAGCGGCCCATGTTTCTGTGTGTCAGCTTTCCGGGTCCCCACACGCCCTTTGACGCCCCGCGGCCGTACAGCGACATGTACGACCCCGAGGCCATGACCTTGGCCCCCAACGTGCCGGCCACAACCGGCCAAGGCCATGATCACGCCCACATCCGGCGGATGCAGGCCAACTATTTCGGGAAGCTCACACACCTGGACGATCGCGTCGGCGCGCTGCTGCAGGCACTGGACCGACGGGGCAACCTGGCCAACACACTGGTTCTGTTCGCCGCCGATCACGGCGAGTATCTGGGCAGTCACGGCCGACACGGCAAGGGCGACTTCCATGAGGAATCCGCGCGCATTCCCCTGTTGATGCACTGGCCGGAGCGGATCCGACCGCGGCAGACATGCACCACTCCGGTCAGTTGGCTGGACCTGTACGCCACCGTGCTCCACGCCGCGGGCAGGGACGACCACTCAACCCCAAGCCGGGAGTCCCTGCTTCCCCTGGCCGCATCGGCCGGTGGGCCGGTGCGCAAGGCCGTGTTCTCCGAGATTGGGAACCGCCAGGGCTTCAACTTCATGGTGCGGGCCGGAGACCACAAGTGGTTCCTCACCAACGGCACGGAATCCCTGTTTCATCTGTCCCGCGATCCCTACGAGCTACACAATCTGGCCGAGGATGCCGGCACCTCCGATCTGCGCCTCGACATGCGGGAGCGTCTTTTCCAATTCCTCATGTCCGATCAGGAAAACCTCGCGGCGGGCTATCTGCCGTTGTTTCAACGCATGGGCCTGCAGGTGTCCGGACAGGAGGATGCCTACGCCTTTCTGCGCGGCCGGTTCAGCAGGATTCACGGCCTGGAGCCTTGACCCGACCTGTTGCCCCCAGCACAACCAACAGCCATGACACCCACCGAAGTCACCAAAATCCAGTTTGCCGGCCCGGGTCGGGTGCAGGTGGTCGCGGAACCCATGGAGTTTGTCCTGGCGCCTGACGAAGTGCTGCTGCAAACACGGTTCAGTCTTGTGAGCACCGGCACCGAAACCGCCAAGCTGACCGGTCTGCAGAAAGTGGCCTACCCCTTCGACACCGGGAACCGCGCGTGCGGGACGGTGGTGGCCTGCGGCTCCGATGTCCGGAACGTCCGGGTCGGCGACGTCGGCTTCAGCTACACGCCCCACTGGAGTCATGCCCGTGCCCGACGGCTGTTCGTCAAGGCTCCCCGGGAAGTGCCGCTGCAGCACGTTCCCTTCGCGGGCATGGCCTCCGTGGGCATGACGGCGCTGCGCGTGGGCCAGGTGGAACTGGGGGATCAGGTAGTGGTCGTGGGCCTGGGTCTGGTCGGCATCCTGACCGCCCAGCTGTGTCGGATCGCCGGTGCCCACGCCGTGGGGGTGGACATGAAGCCGTCGCGCCTCCGGTTGGCCGAGGCCTGTGATCTGCCCGATTCCGTCGATGCCAGCCTCCCCGACGTCAAGGCACGCATTCTGGAGACGACGGCCGGTCGGGAACCGGATGTGGTCATTGAGGCGTCGGGCACCCCCGAGGGAGCACTCCTGGCCTCACAGCTCACAGGGTCGCAGGGAGAGGGCAACGTGGTCCTTTTGGGTTCGCCCCGCCGCAGTCTGGACACGGATGTCACGCCTCTGCTCAATCGGGTGCATCTGTGGCGGGGAGGCTCCGTGAATCTGCTGGGCGCCCATGAATGGCGCTATCCCCTGCACCGGGACCCGTTTCACAAGCATTCGATCGAACGCAACATCGAGGTCGTCTTCCGGCTTATGGCCGCGCAGCGACTGCGTCTCGAACCGCTCATATCCCATGTGGCCCCACCGGAGCGCGCCCCCGAGGTGTTCGCGGACTTGATCGACCAACCGGACACGATGGTGGCGGCCCTGTTTGATTGGGGGCTTATATAGATGAGTTGACAACAGGGGCTCGAGACCGTACGGCAGGCAGGGGCACTGTTTCACAATCCCGTTGGTACTCGGACGCCACGCGGCCATCCCGAAGGATTGCCTTTGGGGTGGTAGGATAGCGGAAGCCGTGAGTGGTGGAACACTTCACGACTCCCTGACAGGCAGGTTGAAAGTGCCAACCCAAACTGCTGAACCCGATCCTACAACAAAACCCATGGCGATCCGCAGCGAGCGCTACCGGGTGCGTTTTGACCATCGCGGGCAGGCGGAGATGTGTGCCCAAACGGCGGGTGCCAACCGTTTTGTCTGGAATTTGTTCCTGGCCTATAACGACTGGAGCTACCGCATGGCCCGCAAGGCCCGGGGCTACGGCCGGTGGACCGACTTCCCGGAGGCGCAGCGGCCGCTGCTGGTGGATCCCGGCCGCACCTGGCAGACCATGTACAAGCGGTTCACGATGATCCGCAGCGGGAAGTACGACCGCGAGTTCCAGGCTTTTCTGGCATCGCCCGAAGGCGCCGTATACGCGGATCAGGATCTGTCTTGGCTGCGCGATCTGCCCAGTGCCCCCGTCCGTCATGTGCTGAAGTACCTGGATTCCGCCTACCGGCGTTTCCACAAGGCGCACGCCGAGGCCAAGGCGGAGGGCAATTTCCTGCCCCGGCGGAAGTCCGACGGCAAGCCCAAGTATTTCCCGCGACGGAAGGGCCGACAGGGACGCAAGCCCGACGGCTTTACCATTCCGGACAATGTGCGGATGGACGGAGATCGGTTGCGCCTGCCCCGGATGGGATGGGTCCGGCTGGATCGCGGCCGCAATTTTCCGTACCGGGGATGCGCTCCCAAGACCGTGCGACTGTTGAAGGGAGGGACGGATCGGCATCCGAAGTGGTATGCAACCGTTGCCTACGCGGTTCCGACAGCGCGTTTGAAACCGGCCGCCGGGGACGGCGAGTTGGGCGTGGACCGAAATGTCCGACAGGCTACGGACAGTGAGGGCGAGGTCTATGAACAGCCTGACACAGCCAACCTGGACGCCAACATCAAGCGCAAGCAGCGCAAGGCAGCCAAGGCGCGGGAGCGTTCCCGACAGAGCGGCCAACCCATGTCCAACCGCGGCCGGCGCATCTGTGGTCAACTACGCAAGTTGCAGCGCAAGAAGAAGCGACGGCGCGAGAACGCCGCCCACCAGCACAGCCGCCAACTGGCCGACACGGCGCACACAGTGGTGATTGAGAACCTGAACACGCAGGGCATGACCAAAAGCGCCAAGGGCACGGAGGAAAACCCTGGCACAAACGTGAAGCAAAAGGCCGGACTCAACCGGGAGATATTGGCCTCCGGCTGGGGGCAGTTGGAGCGCAACCTGGACTACAAGGCTGGCCAAGTAGTGAAGGTGGACCCGGCCTACACCTCGCAGACCTGCGCGGTCTGCGGACACATCAGCAAGGAGAATCGCAAGGCACAGGCAAAATTCCAGTGCATGGATTGTGGGCACACTGCGAACGCAGACCACAACGCAGCCATTAACATTCTGGCCAGGGGACTTCCCATGACCGGACAGGCCCGCGGGGCAGGGGCTTCTGCGCGGCGAGAGGCGATCCCGTTGGGGACCTCGACGACCCGCGAACACGACAGGCGAGGTCCACCCACGCCTGTGCGGTCCGGTCCACCAGGGCCGGATTGCGTATCGGTTGTCAACTCACCGATATAAGCCCCTTTGATTGGACTGCGACGGACCCTCGACCCGGATGACGGCAAACGAACTCCCACAGCGGATGCGGTGTACGACCGAGTCCTGCCGTCGGGCATGGATGGTGTCCCTTCCAACCACTGCCCCGACTTGGTGCGCAAATTTGTGAATTCTTCGGATCCGGGCCAGCCGGGTCGGAAGGTGCCTGTCAGCCCTTGAGACCGCTGAAGGCGATGCCCTGGACAAAGTAGCGCTGGGCAGCGAAGAACACGATCAACACAGGGATCGTGACCACCACCGATGCCGCCATCAGCAGGTGCCACTGGGTACCGTAGTATCCCTTGAAATGGGCCAGGCCCAGCGCCAGTGTCTTCTTGGCGGGGGTGTTGATGTAGATGAGCGGACCTATGAAGTCGTTCCACGTGCCCACGAAGGTGAAGATGACCGCCGTGGTCAGCACCGGTTTGGACAGGGGCAGGACGATGCGCCCGTAAATGCCCAGTTCGGAGCAGCCGTCCATCTTGGCGGCTTCGCACAGTTCATTGGGAATGGTGCGGAAGAACTGCCGGAAGAGGAAGACGAAGAAGGCGTTCCCGCCAAAGAAGAGCGGGACCAGCAGCGGCCAATAGGTGTCAATCCAGCCCAGGTAGCGAAAGATGATGAATTGCGGGATCAGCAGCACTATCTGCGGCAGCATCAGTGTCGCCAGGGCGAAACCAAACAGCAGCTCGCGTCCCGGAAAACGGAATTTGGCGAACCCGTACCCGCAGATGGACGCGCTGCCCACGGTGGCGATCTCGCCCACGACAACCAGGATGAGGGTGTTGCGGAAGAACAGATGAAAGGGATGCTCCTGCATCGCGCGCGTGTAGTTCTGCCAATGCAGGGGGTTCGGGATCCACTGGGGCGGGTAGAGCCAGATATGGGCCTCGTCCTTCAGGGAGCTCGTGGTCATCCACAGGAAGGGGGTGGTCAGCACGACGGCACCCAGCACGAGGACGGCATACAGCCAGATGCGGTGGATCTGGGCCTGGCGGCGCAGGGAGGCGCCGGCGGGCATCGTGCGGGTACTCATGTCCGTCCTCTCACGAGCCCAGGTAGTACACGTCCCGCCCGAAGTAGCGGAAGACCACGAGGGTCAGGGCCAGAATGATGAAGAACAGCACCCAGGCCATGGCGGAGGCATAGCCCATTTTGAGGTACTCGAAGGCGTTGCGGTAGAGGTGCAGCACGTAGAAGAGGGTGGAGTTGTTGGGGCCGCCGGCAGTGATGAGGTACCCGGCGGTGAACACCTGAAACGAGGCAATCATGTTGATCACGAAGTTGAAGAAGATGACCGGGGTCATCAGGGGAATCGTGATGCGGAACAGCCGGTGTCGCGAACCGGCGCCGTCGATTTTGGCCGCCTCGTAGAGTTCCGGCGGAATGCCCTGCAGCCCGGCCAGGAAGATGATCATGGTGGCGCCGAAGCCCCACAGGGACATCAGGATCAGGGCCGGCAGCGCGATGTCGGGGTCCTGGAGCCAGAGGACCTTGGGCAGGCCCATCGTGCGCAGCAGCCAGTTGATCAGCCCATACTCGGAATTGAGCAGCCAGGACCAGAGCACGGCATTGGCCACGGGCGGCACCAGGGCGGGCAGGTAGTACAGGACGCGTATGACATACATCGTCCGGGAGCGGCTGAAGTTCAGCAGCAGGGCCGCGGCAAAGGCGACGAGCAGGTTCAGGGGCACCGCGGCCACTGTGAATATCACGGTGACCTTCAGGGACTGTCCGACGAGCCGGTCCCGAAACAGCGAGATGAAGTTGTCAAGGCCGACTAGAGTCGGCGGTCGCAACAGTGTCCAGTCCGTCAGACTGATGTACACCGCGGCCACCATGGGCACGATGAACCAGAGAACCGTGCCCAGCAGGATGGGAGATACAAAAACGAGGCCCCAAACCGCCTCCCGGCGGATATGGGGAGCATGCCGCGCAGGTCGGCGCGCTCCCCTGAGATGGGCCATCATGGGACGACCGGACCGCTGGCGCTTCCCGGCTTCCGTGCAGGCCAGGGCCTACGACCGGTTTTTCCAGTCCTCAATGACCTGGTTGGCTTCCTGCACAGATCCGGGCACCACGTCGGTTGCCTGCGCGTCGCCAATCCAGACGGCATCAAGGGCGCTGGCGACGATTTGGTTGGCTTCGTTGAAGCCCGGTCCCATGTACATGGTCCGGCCGTACGCATTGACATAGTCGAGGGCGATCGTTTCGTAGCCCGGCGGGTGCACATCGTCGTTGAGCCAGGAGGCGATGCCTTCCGGCGTGGCCAGACTGGTGTGGGTCGGCAGCCAGAGGCCTCCCGCGCACATGGTCTTCTGATAGAAATCGCCAGACAGGAAGGCCACGAATTCCCAGGTGGCTTCGGGTTGCCGGCCCCCGGCCGCCATGACCTGATTGTGGGCCTGGATGTCCGTGTAGGGGGTCTGCATGTACGGCAGCACGCCGGTACCGAAATTGAAATCCAGGGGCTGGATGCGAAGAACGTTCCAGGAACCGTCCGCGATCATGGCCAGCCGGCCGGACCCCAAGGCTTCCAGGTTGTTCATGCCAATCTCGGAGAAGAAGGCACCGTGCGGGGCCACCTGGTGCACGTTGACCAGATCCGCCACCTGCTGAATGGCCTCCATCGCCTCGGACGAATCGAACAGGATGCGCCCGTCGGGGGCGGGGGCCGTGTATTGCCCGCCATTGCTGCCGACCGCCGCGTGCAGCGGAATGAACCAGGTGGGCCACTGCACGCCGTGCTGCTGGATGTCGTCCGGATCGAAACCGGAGTCGCCGGGATGGTTGCCGTTCCCGTCAAGGGTCAGGGCCGTGGCCACGGTCAGGAATTCATCCCAGGTCCAGGCCTCGCCGGGATGGTTGCTGGGCGGTTCGATCCCCGCCGCCTCAAACGCGTCCAGATTGGTGTACAGATGGGGGCAGACCCAGCAGGAACCCAGGCCGTACCAGTGGCCTTCCCAAGTGCAGCGCTTGAGCTCTTCCTCGTAGTGCGTCCAGTACGTGGGCTGGCTGAAGCCCTCATGGGCGTCCACGTAGGCCGTGATGTCGAGCAGCACGCCTTGGATGACCCAGCTGAAGAAATCGGCCGAGCCGGCGTACATCGTGTCGGGCGGCGTGCCGGCGGCGATCTGGGTCAGCACCTTCTGCCCATAGGCCTGTGGTTCGGTCTGCCAGTCGACGGTGTAGTGGGGGTACTCCTCCCGGAATCTGTCGATGGCTGCCTGGATCGATTCAGTTTCAAAGGGGCTGCCGGGCCACGCCTTGGCCACGATCGTGACGGGCTCGGTGTCCGGAGCTCCAGCCGCTTCGCCGACGGAGGCCGCGGGTTGCTCGCCGGCAGGGGTTGGGGGACTGCAGGCGGCCAGCATCGCAGCACCGCCCGCTACCCCCGTCAGGGTCAGGAATTTCCGTCGGCTTAACTGGCTGGCGTTCATGGCGGTACTCCCCTTCAGTGTTCGGGATGGTCCCACCCGTGTCGGCAAGGGCACGAGCGAATCGAATATGGGTTGATTGTATCCAGCGGCGAATCCCTCTGCAATCAGCACAGACGCGCTCTTTGTGGGCTTGTGAGACACGGCGTCAGGCTGGTCCAGCTGTGCACGGAACCAATCCATTTCCGGTACCGGATACAGTTTGGGACCTTGGCCGTCCCGGCCGGACTTCGGTCAGGGGGCCGACGGGGATCCGGCCTCGGTGACGTGGAAGCGGAGGGGCAGGAAGCCTTCAGGAAGGAGGAGGGCGTGTCCAAGTTTTCCCGCAAGGCCTGCACCCGGGTACCGTTATCCCGCCGTCAGGATTGCCCCCGGATGGCAGGAGGAGGCACCACCCGAAGCTGGTTTGCCAGACGAAAAACCACGGACGCCGGCGCATCGCGTATTGGCGTACCGAAACATCAAACAAAAAATGGATCCTGTCCGGTGAAATTCGCAATGTTGATTTGGCCGTTACCGACAACCTGAAACAACGCCCTCCAATTTCTCCAATTGACAGCAGGGCGCAATACTGCTACGGTCACTTCAAATTCAGACTGTAAGCCGTTTCAAGCCGGAGTCGATCATCATGACGTATTCTCTCTCACGCCGAAATTTCCTAAGGACCGCTGCCGGTCTGGGTGCGGTTGGCATCCTTGCCGCATGCGACATGCCTACGGGTGGAACAGCCGAAGGGGCCGCGGAGTCCGCCGAATTGAGTGTGTGGGTATGGTGGCCCAGTCCCGTGCCGTCCCTCATAGAGATGGGCGATACCTTCATGGAGGCGCATCCCAACGTCACCGTCTCCGTGGAAGCCCCGTCGGACTACTGGACCAAGGTACAGACATCGATTGCCGGGGGTGCCGGCCCCGACTTGTTCTTCATGAACAACGTCAACTACTGGTCCTGGGCGCACCGGGAGGTTCTGTATGACATGACCGAGCTGGCGGCTGCCGACGACGCCATGCAGGACAACATTGCCAACTCCTGGCAGGGCGCTGTCGACTTCTACAACTACAAGGGCAGGCAGTTCGGCATGCCCTACATGTACACCTCCATTGTGCTCTACTACAACGAGGACTACATCGACAGCAAGGGGTTGGCGCTGCCGGCGGACATTGAAGATGAAATGGACTGGAACCGCTTCCGCGAATACGGCCTGGCCCTGCACGAGGAAGACGATGACGGTGTCGCGATGTGGGGCCTCCACTCCACGGGCGGCATTGAGACCGGCTGGCTGAACTTTGTGCGCGCAAATGGCGGGGACTTCCTGAATGACGACAATTCGGAATGCATCATTGATGCCCCCGAATCCATCGAGGCCTGGAACTATTTGGTGAACCTGCGCCGTGAGGATGGCATTTCACCGAGTCCGGAAGCCCTGCAGGCCGAGGGGGCCAACAGCCTGTTCCAGTCCGGCAAAATCGCCCTGTATCCTTCCGGCAACTGGGAAATGTCCTTCCTGAACGAGCAGTTGAAGGACTTCAGCTACAACATCACCCTGCTGCCCTTCTCCCCGCAGACGGGCGAACGGGGCGGCACCACCAACATCGTGGGCGTCGTCATCAACAACAACACACCGGCCGAGGGACCGGCCTGGAACCTGATGACGCACCTGCTGTCCAAGGACTCGCAGGACAAGCTGGCGCGGGCGAACGTGCTGGCGCCTGTGCGCCACGATTCGGCCGAGCTGTACTACGACCCGGAACTGGGGCCTGCCAATCGACGGGCCGCCTTCGAGATGCAGGAGTGGACATCGGCCCTGCCCACCCACGACATCGTCACCTGGGGCGAAATGATGCAGCCAACCACGGAGTGGCAGACCGAGATCTTCGAGGGGCGCGTCAGTGTCGAGGAAGGGCTCGCGAACATGGCGGACAGCGTCAACTCCCTGTTCTGATCCCGAGCCTCATTGCCTGTCATGTGATTCGACGTCGCAGGGGGTGTGTCCGGTCCGATCTGCCGAGCACCCCCTGCTGTCCGAAGCAACATGGATCGATTCACCGGCCAGACCCGATCCGGATCTCCTCGGCACCCTCCGGGTGGACGGATCCGGAGGCGTTCATGCCTCCGAGACCGGACGGTCCGCTTTCCCGGCAGGGTGAAACCCACTCTGCCTAGAACCTGAGACCCGTATGCACCGGAGCAAGTTGTGGCGACAGATCCGGCCGCATGCGGCCGGCTGGCTTTGTGCCTCCCCGTGGATCCTGGGATTCCTGATCTTCACGTTGGGACCCATGCTTTGGTCCATCTACTACAGCCTGACGGAATATCCGCTGATCCGGCCCCCGGTCTGGGTGGGACTGGACAACTTCCGGGTCATGTTCCAGGAGGACAAGTTTTTCTACAACTCGCTGCGCGTCACGACGCTCTACGCCATTGTGGCGGTTCCGCTGCATCTGGTGACGGGCTTCCTCATGGCCGTGATGCTCAACCAGAAGATCCGATACATCGCGTTGTGGCGCACCATCTACTTCCTGCCTTCGGTAGTGTCCGGCGTGGCCGTGGCCCTGTTGTGGCAATGGATCTTCAATTCCGACTTTGGCCTGGCCAATTGGCTGCTCGGCCTGGTGGGCATCGATGGCCCCAGCTGGCTGCTCAGCCCCACCTGGGCCCTGCCGGCCCTGATCATCATGAGCCTGTGGAGCGTGGGCGGCAGCATGGTCATCTTCATCGCAGGCCTGCAGGGTGTGCCCCAGGCCCTGTACGAGGCGGCCGAGATGGACGGATCCAACGCCGTGCGACGTTTCTGGCACGTCACGGTGCCCATGATCTCGCCCGTGATTCTGTTCAACCTGATCATCGGGCTGATTGCGGCGCTGCAGACCTTCACGCAGGCTTTCATCATGACCGCCGGCGGCCCCAAGCAATCGACCCATTTCTTCATGCTGCACCTGTACAACAATGCGTTTCAATGGCTGAAGATGGGCTATGCCTCCGCCCTGGCCTGGATTCTCTTTGCGTACATCCTGGTCGCGACCCTCTTTGTCATTCGTTCCTCTTCCGTGTGGGTCTTTTACGAGGGTGAGATCAAAGGCAGGTAGATCGGCATGGCCACGGGGATCAATACAGCGGTCAGAAACCCGGCAAGCTTCGGGCCCAGGGCAGGCCGGCTGCTTTCTCAGACAGGGTTGTATGTGCTGCTGTCCCTGGGTGCCTTTCTGTTCCTCGTGCCCTTTGCCTGGATGGTCTCCACGGCACTGAAGGAGGCCGGGGATGTCATGAAGTTTCCCCCGGAGTGGATACCGCAGCCGGTGCTGTGGGGCAATTTCGTCGAGGCGTTCACACAGGATTACGCCCCCTTCGGGATCTTCTTCAAGAACACGATTGTCATCACCGGCACGGCGGTGATCGGCCAGTTGCTGTCGGCCAGCCTGGTGGGGTTCAGCTTTGCCCGTCTCCGCTGGTGGGGCCGGGACTATCTGTTTCTGATCGTGTTGGCCACCATGATGCTGCCCTACCAGGTGACGCTGGTGCCGGTGTTCGTGCTGATGAAGGTTCTGGGCTGGATCGATTCGCTCCTGCCCCTGATTGTTCCCTTCTACCTGGGCGGGGGTGCCTTCTACATCTTCCTGTTCCGCCAATTCATGATGACCATCCCGCTGGAGCTGGACGATGCCGCCCGCATCGATGGCTGCGGCACCCTGTGGCTTTACGCCCGCATCATTCTGCCCCTGTCGGGCCCGGCACTGGCGACCGCGGCCATCTTCTCCTTCCTGGCGCACTGGAACGATTTCATCGGACCCCTGATTTATCTCAACAGCGTGTCCAACTACACGCTGTCGCTGGGGCTGCGGATTCTGCAGGGATACGGAGGCTACGGCATCCAGCGCTGGAACCTCTTGATGGCGGCTTCCCTGTTTGTGATGATGCCGGTCCTGCTTCTTTTCTTCTTCTCACAGAAGTATTTCATTCAGGGCATCGTGACCTACGGAGTCAAGGGCTAGATTGGGAGGTGTCCAAGCACCCGCGATGGAGGTACCAGGCACGGACGCGGAACTGGACCACGGCAAGAGGCCCAAAGGCGGGTTCACCACCTTCGGCTTGCAGTCCAGGCCCCGCCAACACTGCCAGGGCTTGAATCCTCCACTACCTGGCCGATGTCGGCTTGCACCGGAACTGGGTGTTCCACCTGCTTGAGCCCAATCGCACGAATCGCAAGCGCGGTGACACGGACCCTTATCATGATGGAAGTCGGGATCCGGGTAACTCGGGGCCAGAAACCCTGACGACAACAACGAGCGGCAGCGCCCGCCCACTCCGGCGATCTTCCGTCGCGCGGGCGGTGTGCAGTCATCAACTTGTCGAGGCAGGCCCATGTTGTGCCCTGCAGCGTTCATCCCGTAAGCAAGGAGGACAAGAATGTTGACCGAAGCCAGGTATCACCGGGGCGTACCCCTGGAAACAACGGACGAGACCTTTGGGCCCCTCCGGGTATCGGCGGACATCGCCGAGAACGGTCCGGCGCTGCGGAGGCGGTTGGCGGAGGACGGGTATCTGTACCTGCCCGGCTATCTGGACCGGGAACTGGTGCTGGAGGCCCGGCGCGGGGAGTTACAGCTGTTTCATGACTTGGGCTACCTGGACCCGGATCAACCGTTGATGGACGGCGTGATCAGCGAGCAATACCGGGGCGAGGCCGCCAATCCCTATGGCGAACCCGAACTTCAGAAATCGACCAAGCGCAATCAGGCGTTGCGGAACGTCCTGTACGACGGTCGGATGATTGATTTCTACCGGATGCTTTTCGAGGAAAAGGTACGGGCTTTCGACTTCACTTGGCATCGGGCCAAGACGGACAGCCAGGAAACAGCCTCCAATCCCCATTGCGACATCGTGTTCATGGGCCGAGGTTCCCATCGCCTCTGTACCAGCTGGACACCCTTGGGTGATATCCCCACCGAGATGGGTGGCCTAATAGTGTTGGAAGGCTCCAGTCATCTTGATCACGTCAAGTCCACCTACGGCACACTGGATGTTGACCGCTACTGCACGAACTACGACGATGCGGCCGAGATTGAAGAAGGGACCAAGGTCTGGCAGGACTGGGTCAAGAATGGAGCCTACAACAACAACGCCTTCGAGACCCGACAGGAACTGGGCGGCCGCTGGCTGACCACGGACTATGCAGCGGGCGACCTGCTGGTGTTCAGCATGTTCACCATGCACGCCAGCATGGACAACCATACCGACCGCTTCCGCCTGTCCACCGATACCCGTTACCAACCCGCATCGGAACCTGTGGACGAAAGGTGGATTGGCGACGAGCCCATCGCGCACGGTCCCGATGGGAAGGTTGGCCTCATCTGTTGAACGAATGAGGCTTCTGTAGCAAGCCGGTCGCGGGAACCCGGCATCCCGTGACCGGCTCGGGTTCAACCTAGGCTCGACGAGGAGTTCACGTTACGCTGGCGATGGGAGAACCGCTGGAGTTGGTTGACCGGTCGGTTCTGCGATCCGTCAGGGACTTCGGACTGGCAACTTTTGGAATGATCCCAAGATGTACTTTTCCGTGTGGATTTGACGGGGATCGGCCTGTGATTACCGGTCTGCAACAGGCTTGACACACCGGCTGAGAACTCTATAGCGCCCAAACCAGATGAGCTACAGTCTCGGAAGCTGCCAGCCTTTCGACCATGGAAACAGATACTTGGCGGACAACGATGCAACATCGAACGCTCCTTGACAACCGGCCCCCGAAAGCGGCGCCGAGTGAAACGGCGCCATCCCGGGAAACATTCGAACGTCTCGCCGACGAGTGGTTGCGCGAACGGCCCCGTGGCGTCGACATTGCCCAGATGACGCGGCACCCTGCCTACCAGGGCATTATTGCATTGGGAGAACCAGCCGTACCTTGGATCCTGCAACGTTTGGCCCACCAACCCGACCACTGGTTTGTCGCCCTATCCTCAATCACCGGGGCCAGCCCGGTTCCACCGGCAAGCCGGGGGCGATTGGGCGAAATGACTGCTGTCTGGCTTGAATGGGGGCGGCAGCAGGGGCACGGGCCACTTGGCGATGTGGATTGAGGAACAGTTTTCCCGACTGGAACATGAAGGATACGCGGTTACCAGCGAATCGGACTACGACTACAATTGCGTTGCTTACGCGGCCGGTGAAACTGACCGTTGGTGGTCTCACTTGGAAGAAAGTGGGTACTATTGGCCGGATCATGCCAGCCGCACGCCCCTCATCCAGAGCCTGGTTGAGGTCTTCACAGGATTGGGTTATGAACCCTGCACCGATGCCGATGATGAGTCCGGCTTCCAGAAAGTGGCGCTGTACTCAAAACAGGGCAATTGGACCCATGTTGCCGTACAGTTGCCGGACGGGAATTGGAGCAGCAAACTGGGACTGGAAGAAGACATCCATCACCGGACGCCGGAATCCCTTACCGGCGAGTCCTACGGTGAAGTTCATTGCATTATGCGGCGCCGACGTACGCTATAGAGTCCGTCTGTGGCGTGCCATGACGTAGGCAAATGGTGTTTTGAAGTACGGCCTCCATGTCACGCCACTGTGCAGGTTGAACGGCACGGTCACAGTTACAGAGTGCGTACAGGAACAGCACCTATTGAGGACCTTGGTTCAAACCTCCGGCAATCCGTTCCCCAGGCGGTAGGCATCCTTCGCCAGGCCGTAGGCCGCCGTCCGCATCATCTGAGCGGCATCCTCTTCATCAATAACCTGCCGCTCCAGCAGGCCGGCAATCCAGTTGGCGTCGACGCGGCGGGCCAGGTCGTGCCGAATGGGGATGGAGGGATAGGCCCGCGTGTCATCGTTGAAGCCCGCGGTGTTGTAGAGACCGCAGGTCTCCGAGACCAGTTCTCGGAAGCGCATCATGCCGTTCCAGCTGTCGAAGAACCACCACGGCGGCCCCAGACGCATGGCCGGGTAGTGGCCCGCGAGGGGTGCCAGTTCCCGCGAGAGGGTCGATTCGTCCAACATGAAGACGATCAGCCGGAAGCCCGGTTCACTGCCGAAGCGGTTGAGCAGCGGCTGCAGGTTGCGCGTGAACTCGGTCGCAATCGGGATGTCCGCACCCATGTCCGGCCCGTGGTTCTCGAAAATGGACCGGTTGTGGTTGCGCAGCGAACCGGGATGGAGCTGCATCACGAGACCGTCCTCGGAACTCATGCGCGCCATTTCCATCAGCATGTGGGCCGTGAAGGCCGGCGCGTCGTCCACGGAGCCGCCCTGCCGCAGGGCCCGGTCGAAGATCATCGCCGCCCCCTGCCGGGACAAGGACTCGACACGTGGTACCAGGGCCGCGTGGTCCGTCGCCGTGGCACCCAGTTCTTGGAAGAGCACGCGCTGCTTTTCCAGGGCCTCGATGAAGCAGTCATAGTCGGTGATGTCGATCCCCGCCGCGGCGGAAAGATCATTGATGTGACCACGCCAGCCGGGCGTGTCCAGGTTGACCACCTGGTCCGGGCGGAAGGTGGGAATCACCCGTCCCTGCCAGTCTGAAGCCCCCAGGGCCTTGTGGTGCTCCAGGGTGGACTGGGCCGGATCGGTCGTGGCCAGGACTTCGATGTTGAACCGCTCGAACAGCGCCCGCGGCGAGAACTCGGGCCGCGTCAGGGCATCCTCGAGCTGGTCGTAGATTGTTTGGGCCGAGGCGGCACTCAGCTTCTCCGGCACGCCGAAAATCTGCACCAGTTCCTGGTTGAGCCACATGCCGGTCGGGGTGCCCTGAAACAGGTGGTAGTGGTCTGCGAAGACCTGCCAAATGCGCCGGGGATCCCCCTCGACCGCGCCGCCGTCGACGCGGGGAATGCCCATCGCCTCCATCGACACGCCCTGGGAGTAAAGCATGCGGAAGACGTAGTGGTCCGGAATCACCAACAGCTCCGCCGGATCGGGGAAACGGGCATCCGGATCGGCAAACAGGGCCGGGTCCACATGGCCGTGGGGACAGATCAACGGCAGATCGCGCACGGTCTCGTAGAGGGCCAGGGCCGTGGCGCGCCGGTCGGGATCGAAATAGCGGTCGGGCTGCAGTTCGGTCAACGGCAGGGTCATTGGTTGGTTCCGTAAGTTGGCCGGCAGGCCGGCACGGGTTGAGGTTAGAGGGTCACGAGATCCGCGGTGCGCACCGCCTTACCCGTGGCAATCGACTGGTTGGCGGCAATCCCCAACAGGATTGAGGCGGCACCGTCAACATGGCTGGCACTGCGATGGAAGGGATCAGCGGGAGGTTCGGGGAGGAAGATCTGCTCCAGCATCACGGGATCGCCGCCGCCGTGTCCACCTTCACCCTCCACCCAGTCAACCTGCCTGGGGATGCCGAACATCGGATAGTGGCGGATTTCCCTCACGGCGAAGTCGGATCGGGCCTGCGCCATCTGTTCCATCGTCTCCTCCGCGCCCTGCACGAAGGTCCGGCCAATGGTTTCGCAGACATCCATTTCCACACGGCCCCGATCCCCGGTGATGGCCACCCGGTAGCCCTCCCAGGGACAGAAGGCCAGCAGCGAGTAGGTGAGCAGGACGCCGTTGCGGTACCGGGCCGTGACGCTCATGACATCCTCCGCCGAGATGCCGTCGCCGAAGACGTTCCGGTCGCGGACATAGCCGGAGTCCGCCTCGGCGTTCATGTAGAGGCGCTCGAGGCGTTCGTCCTGGTCAAGGCGCAGGGCAAAGGGATCGCCCTCCGCCGCCTCGGAGCCCGTGTAGCGGTCGTAGGTGTAGGCTTCGCCCCTGGCCAGGGCGTTCTCGCGGCCGTAGAACCCCAGCTGCCCCATGGCGTACACCTCGTCGGGAAACGAGGCAATCCACCAGTTCACCAAGTCGAAGTGGTGGGTTGCCTTGTGCACCAGCAGGCCGCCCGACTTGTCCTTTTCCCGATGCCAGCGGCGGAAGTAGTCCGCGCCGTGGCTCGTGTCCAGCACCCAACTGAAGTCCACGTGCAGGGGCTTGCCGACCGCGCCGTCCATGACCAGTTCGCGGACCCGCGTGGCCATGGGGGCATAGCGGTAGTTGAAAGTAACCCGCAGGTTGCGGCCGGTCCGGTTGATCGCGTCGACGATCGCCTGGGCCTTTTCCGCATCGGTGGTCATGGGCTTTTCGGAGATGGCGTCGCAACCCAGATCCATGGCGCGGATGATGTACTGGTGATGCGTGCTGTCCATGGTGGTCACGATGATCGTGTCGGGTTTGGTCTCCGCCACCATGGCATCGAAGCGGTCGTCCGTATAGGCAGGAACGGGCGCGCCGTCCCACCGGTCCGCAATCGCGTCGTTGTAGACCTGCATGCGGGTCGGGCTCAGATCACAGATGCCGACCAACTCGGCATGGTCCCGAAAGGCCCCATGAATGGCATCCACGTACATCATGCCCCGGCCGCCGGTGCCAACCAGGGCGTAGCGGGTTCTACGGTCGCTCATGGGTATTGGTCCTTGGACAGGGGTTGGGATCGAGCCGTCCGACAAGGCCGGACGAGCCGCGGGTGTTAGGAGGACGTGTGCGTGGCCGACAGGATCCAGAGTTCCGGTTCGTCCGGCAGGTCGGCCGGCGTCACCGTAATCACCGGTTCCGTGAACCGCCGGATGCGCGCCTCGGGGTAGCCGGCCGCGAACACATTGACTTCCGTCATGGTCGGGAAGATGCAGCCCGGCAGTTCGTAGTGCATCGGGATGGTGACGCGGGGCTTGATAGCCGCCAGGGCACTGTGCAGGTCCGCCAGCTCAATGGTGGGCGGGCCGCCGGTGGGAACCATGACGATATCGCAACCCTTCATCAGTTCAACCTGCCAGGGCTCGACCGGATTGCCCACGTCGCCGAAGTGCACGATGTCGAGGCCGTCGGCCTGGAACCTAAACAGCGCGTTGTCCTTCGGCTCCACCTTGTGGAGCATGCTCTCCTGGGCCGGAATGGGGCGGAAGCGGAGGTCCTGCCACGCGTTGCCCTCGCCCGGCACCCGGGTCATGGTGATCACGTCGGCACCCGGGAACATGCCCGCGTTGGCATGGGCCGAGTCGTCGTGGGAACTGCGGACCACGAGGTCCGCGGGTTCGGTGACGGGGAGGAATCCCGACTTCTCGGGCGTGTAGGGATCCGTCACAAGACTGAAGTCCGCCGTCTCCAGCCGGAAACAGGCGTGGGCGTACCACTGGATTTTCATGTTGATCTCGATCCGATAGTGAAGTTGGGACTGCCTACCGCGGGGAACCGTCCCCCCTGCAGATCTGCCCTTTGATTATAGGTTTGACGCCGGCCCGTGGCCGCGCTGCGGATGTCGGTTTGGCAAGCAGTGCACCATTCGGGAGCTTGGAAGCCGGGTGCGGGCCGCGGCCGGTTCAGTACCCAGTGCCGCGAACGGTACCGAGTGTTCAAGCCGGCCGAAGCTGTAGGAACGCTGTGAACTCATCCTATGGAGAGCAACACGAATCTTGGAGTGATCATAGGCGCTTCACTCGGTTACAGCATTTAAGGCGTATTTCGATTGTATTATACTATGATTATACTTATAAAAGGATTTGATATTCAATTCAAGCAGATGATTGCATGATAGACAGCGTTAATATTTACCACATTGTCCATCACGATCGGCTTAGGTCAATTGCGGCTGATGGATTTCTGTGGAGCGGAGCGAAGGGAGACATGCCATGAAGCTGCAGTTCAAAACCGGTGACATCCTCTCCGAAGATGTTGAGGCGGTCGTCAACAGCGTGAACTGTGTCGGTGTCATGGGGCGCGGTATTGCACTTCAGTTCAAAAACGCATACCCGGCGAACTTCAAGGCCTATGCGGCTGCCTGCAGGTGGCATCAGGTCGAACCGGGCCGCATGTTCGTCCAGGAAACCCATCAGCTGGCCGGTCCTCGGTGGATCATCAACTTCCCCACCAAACGCCACTGGAAAAGCAAGAGCCGATTGGAGGACATCCAGGCAGGTTTGGAGGACTTGGTTGCAACGATTGACCAACTGGGTATTCGTTCCATCGCCGTGCCTCCGCTCGGGAGCGGCCTTGGTGGCTTGGACTGGAACGAGGTCCGGCATCGGATTGAAAGTGAATTGGGTCGGCTGGAACAGGTGGAGATCGTTGTCTTCGAGCCCGGCGGCGGTCCCGTTGACGATCGCTCCAATCCATCGGCTACTGCACCCGACATGACCCTTCCCGGAGCCATCGTGGTTGAACTGATGAGCCGGTTCAATGAATCGCTGCTGGATCCGTTCGTCACCTTGCTTGGTGTGCACAAACTCATGTACTTCATTCAGGAAGGCGGAGAATGCATGAACCTTCGGTTCACAAGGCATGTGTATGGACCCTATGCGGAGAAACTCAGGCACCTTCTCCTGAGAATCAACGGACACTTTGTGACGGGTTGCTCGAACAAGGGTGATGCTCCGCACGACCCTATTTGGGTTGTTCCCGGTGCTCGACAAGACGCTCGACAGCTTCTGTTGGACCAGTCCCAATCACTCAAGAGAATCGACAGGGTGATGGACTTGGTAGAAGGATTCGAGACAGCTAATGGATTGAAGCTTCTGGCATCTGTCCACTGGGCGTTCGAAATGGATCCGGACAAACTGAACGACGGCCTGGTGCGGTACATCCACGACTGGTATCCCAGGAAACGTCGATTTTCCGAACGACAAATCAACCTTGCATACGATGTGCTGGCCAAGAAACACTGGATCGCTGGCGGGAAGCCACACCCTCAAGTGGACGGATTGGATACACCCAAGTAACGTGCCGAATCGAAGAATTCGGAGCGCGGAGTGCCGATTGGCCGGCATTGGCAACGCGGTCAACGTTCCCAAAGGCACATGGTCGCCGCTCTGGCGAGTCGGCATGACCCTGATTCAGCAGGAGGTGCTGCCTGCCGAAACTTCAGTCCCCAATCCGGAGTGCGGCCCGACAGCGGATTGGGGACGTCGAACACCGCATACTGTCCCGCCCAATGGATGGATCAATCAGTTTGAACCTATCATGTTGGACCGCCTCGGATGCCACCATTCCCAAACGATCCAAGACAAAGTCGAGTCCGGCCCGGTTGTACGGCAGCGTGTTTCATCCAACACGGCTGGACGGGTGGTGTTCTACTCCAAGGAGTGCAACTTGTCCAACACCTCGGACAGGCGGCCTTCCAGCAAGTCGATGTATTGCACGACCTCCGCATAGGGCACGTACCAAGCCGCGAGACCCTTGCTTGAGGCATCCACCGTGAACGGATCGCCTGCAAAGAGGTTCACCCATGTCTCCAGGATATCCTTCACTTCCTGATCGAGATCGGGACGGTAGTGGATGATTTCCTCTCCGAACGTGAAGTCGCGGGTCTTGTATCGGAAATTGGTCGTCCGAGGCGGATACAGCCATCCAATCGTGAATGGTGCCTCGAGACGAGGGCAAAGCACGCGGATTGAGACACCACTGGTTCCCCAATATAGCGTGGCATTCCCGGTACCGGCATCAAGGAGTCTGGCAGCCGCCCCGCGCAAACCCGGCTCGTCAAATGCTTCAAGGAAAGATTCACGGTTCAAAGCCGGCCTGCGCGTCACCGCTGTGGGACTTGCACCTCCGCCGCTATGGACGCGGGTGGAATACACCTTTCCGGCATTGTTCCGATATTGCTTGACTTCGACGGCAAACACTTCGATCCTAGCCATGTGATGATCGAGGAACTCTGCGACGCGCCTGAGGGAATCCGGAATGTTGTCGGCCACCAACAGCAGCCTGAGCCGCTGGGCATCCAGGTTCAGGCCGACCCGCTCCCAGAACCCGTCGGCTTCCGGCTCTCCGTCCGAGCGGAGCAATGCGCTCAATGCCTCCAGCGGTTCTTGGCCAACCTGTCCGGCCGTTGCCTCCAACTCATCGCGCAGTCGTTCGACGGGCCAGGTCCAAGGAGCGTGGGCCGCATATTCCAGAATCTGACCCACAACCTTCCGGCGAATCTCGGGGTTCTCGCCACGCTTTACCTCCACCAGGGTTGGGATCCCATCCTGATCCACAAAAAGAAGATCAACCGACCACCGATCGCCGACGGCGGTAGCTTCCGGCAACCCCATCTCCCGACCGACCAGCAACCAACGCCGAGGATCATCGGGCTGCATTTGTTCACCACCCAAAAGGACGGGAAACCTTGCAATCAGGGACTGCAGTTCCTCTTCGTCGCGGAACGGCATGGGTTCCAGTGACTCGAGCGAACCGTCGTCGCCCTGCAAGTAGAGCTCCTCGGGCATATTCGGATCGTTCCTTTGGTTCAGTGGACTCGGACTTTGCCAGATTCCGGCTCCGTCCGTGCGCCTGCCTGCAGAGATATACGATGTCCGTGCCTACTGGATTACCTGACTTCAGGCTGCACAAGGCATGCGTCCAACACATGGGCCACCGAGCCCAATGCTATCGGATACCATCCAGGTCAGTGTTTCCACAGAAGGCAGTTTTGGCGAAGACACCTGTTGATTGGGCCATTCTGTCCACTCGAGCACAACCCCTGAACAGGCCCTGAGCGGGACGGTTTTAGAATTCCCTCCGCATGGCTGGCACAATTCACCCAAAGGTTTCCGAACAGACCATGGCCGCGACACAAGACTCCATCCTCGAGGCCTTTCCCGACCTGGATCGGGTCAAGCGCTTCTTCCCGCTGGGAGTCGACAACCCAGCCACATTGACCGGCGAACAGGTGGAACGCTTCAACCGGGAAGGCTTCCTGTCGCCCCTGGATGTCTTCTCGGACGAGGAAATCCGGGTCCACCGGGATTTCTTCGACCGCTGCCTGGCCGAGGCGGCCGCCCGCGGCTGGAACAGCTACTCCATCAACGGCTGGCACGCGCGGCTGCGCACCCTGTGGGATCTGGTCTGTGAGCCCCGTATCCTCGACTACGTGCAGGATCTGCTGGGCGAGGACCTCATCTGCTGGGGCACCCACTACTTCTGCAAGATGCCCGGCGACGGCAAGGCCGTGGCCTGGCACCAGGACGCCTCCTACTGGCCGCTTACCCCCAGCAAGACCGTGACCGTCTGGCTGGCGATCGACGACGCTACCGTCGCGAACGGCGCCATGCAGGTCGTTCCGACCACCCATCTGCAGGGACAGATCGCCTACAGCGAAAGCGACGCCGCGGAGAACAACGTCCTGAACCAGACGGTCCACGACGTGGACCGGTTCGGCGTGGAGCCGGTCCCGCTGGTCATGCGGGCCGGACAGATGTCCCTCCACACCGACTGGCTGCTGCACGGCTCGGAGCCCAACAACTCCCCGCACCGCCGCTGCGGCCTCACGATGCGCTTCGTGTCGCCGGACGTCGAGGCCAAAAAGGGGTGGAACCGGCAGGGCATCCTGTGCCGGGGCGAAGACCGCTACGGCCACTGGCCGCAGGTACCGCGGCCGGAGAACGACGACATCCCGGACCGGCACCGTGCCTGAGTCGGACGCGCCGGCCGCATCCCGATCCACAGACAACCAAACACATGCACATCGAAGCCAGTGACGTCGCCGACTACATCGACAAGTGCCCGGCCAGGCGGCAGGACGCCTTGCGGAGGCTGCGGGACCTGGTCCTCTCCATCGACGAGGATGTGGTTGAGAACCTGGAGTACGGCATGCCGACCTACCGGACCGGCGGACAGGTCCTGTGCGCCTTCGCCTCCCAGAAGCGCCACATGAGCCTCTATCTCGATGTCGACCTGCTGGCCAGCCACCGCGCGGCCTTCGGCAAACTCAACTGCGGCAAAAGCTGCGTCCGCTTCACCAGCCTCGACAGGGTGCCCCTGGACACGGTTGCGGCCATCCTGACGGAAACACGCAACCGACAGGCACAGGCCGCGTCCGCGGCCTGAACGGCCCCCTTCCGACTACTTTCCCGACACAGGCCACAAGGCAAGGACAACACCATGGTTACCCAGGAACAAATCGATTTCTTCAGGGACAAGGGCTATCTGCGGTTCGGACCGGTTCTTGAACAGGACGAGGTCGATCTGTACCGCGGGCGGCTCGACCAGGTCATCGACGAGGAGAATCGGGGCGGGCGCGACGACGAGCACGAATTCAAGTACGGCCACCGACGGCCGGGCGAGACCGAGGAATTCGACCGGCCCATCACCCAGTACATCAACATGTGGAAGCGGGACGACGCCTACCTGAACCTGCTGCACCATCCCGTGATCACAGGAGCCGCCAAGGCCCTGCTGGGCACCGACCGCCTGCGCCTGTGGCACGACCAGATCATCTCCAAGCCGCCGCACGACAACGGCCACTTCCACTTCCATCAGGACTTCTACCTGTGGCCGCTCATGGATCCCAACATCCTGACCTGCTGGCTGGCCCTGGACGATGTGGATCCCTCCAACGGCAGCATGCACGTGGTGCCTTCCAGCCATCGCGACCCGCGGTTCGGCCTGGAGTCCTACGCAGCCGAAATGGAGGCAATCGCGGCGGCCGAAGCCCGGGGCGAAACCATCGAACCCTCCGACCGGGTCAAGATGCGCGACGAGCCGGCGTCCATTGGCCTTTCGGTCGATTTGCCGGCCGGCGGCTGCATGTTCCACCACTGCCTCAACTTCCACGCCACCCCGCCCAACGTGACCGAGCGCCAGCGCCGGGCCCACATCATGATCTTCATGGCGGACGGCGTCCGGGTGAACCTCAACCAGTCCGGCCAGCACCCGTTGATCCCGGGTTTCGAGGTCGGCCACGGCGCACCCCTGATCGGCCAGGGCTTCCCCGTTTGCGATGCCGAGTTCTACAAGGCGGCCTGAGCCGGTACTCTCCGCCGGTCGCGTCGGCCGGCCCGGTTCTTGGCCCACCCAACAGCAATAGGTACTCCGCATGTCCCAGCCCAATGTGATTGTGTTCTTTACCGACCAGCAGCGCTGGGACACGTCGGGCCTGCATGGCAACCCGCTGGACTTGACCCCCAACTTCGATGCCATGGCCATGGGCGGCACGCACCTGGCGCAGACCTCCACCTGCCAGCCGGTCTGCGGACCGGCCCGGTCCTGCCTCCAAACCGGCCTCTACGCCACGGAAACGGGATGCTGGCGCAATGGGATCCCTCTGTCGGAGGACGCGCGCACCCTGGCCCACTGCTTCCGGGAAGGCGGCTACGACACCGGCTACATCGGCAAGTGGCACCTGGATGCAGGATCCCGGGGACCGGTGCCCGCGGACCGGCGCTTCGGATACGACTACTGGCTGGCGTCCAACACCCTGGAGTTCACGTCGGACGCCTACGACTGCGTCATGTACGACGGCGACGACCAGCCGGTCAAGATGCCGGGCTATCGCGTCGATGCCCAGACCGACGCCGTTATCCGCTACGTCAACGAGCATCAGGACAACCCGTTCTTCCTGTTCGTTTCCTACATCGAGCCACACCACCAGAACCACCTGGACGACTATCCGCCGCCCCACGGCTACCGCGAACGGTATGCGGGCCGCTGGACCCCGCCGGACCTGCTGGCGCTGGGCGGTTCCAGCCAGCAGCACCTGGGCGGCTACTACGGCATGGTGAAGCGCCTGGACGAAGCCCTGGGCCGGCTGCGCGACGCCCTCTTCAGCCTCGACATGCTGGACAACACCGTCATCCTCTACACGTCGGACCACGGCTGCCACTTCAAAACCCGCAACGGGGAGTACAAGCGTTCCTGCCATGAGTCCTCGGTGCGTGTTCCCACCTTCCTGACCGGACCGGGTTTCAGCAACCGCGGGCGGGTGGACGAACAGGTCAGCCTGATCGACCTGCCGCCGACCCTGCTCACCGCCGCCGGCCTGCCGGTTCCCACCCTCATGCAGGGTCGCAGCATTCAGCCCCTGTTGGCCGGTCAGAGGGAGGGATGGCCCGAGGAGGTCTTCATCCAGATCAGCGAGGCGCAGGTGGCCCGGGCCATACGGACCAAGCGCTGGAAGTACTGCGTCGAGGCACCCGGGCTCAAAGGCGGAGAGGCGTCGGGCTCCGACCGCTACGTGGAGTCCGAGCTCTACGACCTCGAGTACGACCCGTACGAACTGACCAACCTGATTGGACAGGAGTCGCACCGTGCCGCGTGCGACGTGCTCAAGGAGCGTCTCCTGCGGCGCATGCGGGAAGCCGGCGAGGAACCGCCAACAATCGAGAATGCCCCTGTCATTCAACGCTTCCAGCGCCGCGTGACCCAGGCCGAAGCCGAGTCCTGAAACCAAGCCTGCGATAACGCGCGGTTCGCAGCCCCCATTCGTTGTCCCGCATGCGCATTCTGGCCATCGAAACCAGTTGCGACGAAACGGCCGCGGCGGTGGTCGAGGACGGGCAGCACGTCCTGTCCAGCGAAGTGGCATCCCAGGTGGAGCTGCACGCCCGTTTCGGGGGCGTGTTCCCGGAACTGGCAAGCCGGCAGCATGTGTTGGCCATTGATCCGGTCGTGACGCGGGCGCTGGCCGATGCCGGTATTGAAGAACCGGCCGATCTGGATGCCGTGGCCGTGACCTGCGGCCCCGGGCTGGTCGGCAGTCTGATGGTCGGGGTCAACGCCGCCAAGGGGTTCTGTCTTGGTACGGGTCTGCCCCTGATCGGAGTCAACCACCTGGTCGGGCATCTCTACAGCCTGTGGTTGGAAACGGACCGGGCCGTGGGCTGCGACTGGCGCGATTTGGCCTTTCCCCACCTCTCCCTAATCGTCTCGGGCGGGCACACGGAGCTGATCCTGATGCATGGCCACGGCTCCTGGAAACGCCTGGGGGGAACCTTGGACGACGCCGCGGGCGAGGCCTTCGACAAGGTGGCGCGCATCCTGGGCCTGGGGATGCCGGGCGGTCCCGCCATTCAGCAGGCGGCCAGTGAAGGCAATCCGGCTGCGCACGACCTGCCCTACCCCCTGCGACGCGATCCGGAGCATGCGCTGGACTTCAGCTTCTCCGGCCTCAAGACCGACATGTTGCACCGGTGCCGCCGGGCCGGCCTTGATCCCGACGGGGCAAACAACGGGGTACCGCCGGAGGTGGTCAACGACCTGGCCGCGGCCTTCCAGGCCCGCGTGGCGGAACTGTTGCTGGACCGGCTGGAGGCCGCAGCCCTCCTTCACACCGCACGCAGCATCGGCATCTGCGGCGGGGTCAGTGCCAACGCCCTGCTTAGGGAACAGGCACTCACAAGATTCGCCGGATTGGGTTTGCCCCTGCGCATTCCGCCCCTGGCCTGGTGCACCGACAATGCGGCCATGATTGGGGCGGCCGCGTGGTTTGGTCGGCCAGCCCGGTTCGAACCGGATCACGGCCTGGCGCTGGACGTGGCGGCCCGCCTGCCGGTGGCCTGACCACCTTGTCGTCTTGGTCCTGCGATACGGGACTCCGGGCTGCATGGACCGGCGTCACGGGATGGTTCCAACAACGGTCCGGCCATCGATCGGAGGACCCCCGCCGCGTCATTCATGTCCCGTCAGCCATGACTGCGCCGCGGGCTCCGAGGCAAGGGATGGGTCGGGAAGGATGCGGTAGTCGGTCTTGTAGTCAACGGGATGGGCGACTTCAGCCGAACAGTTCCCTGAGCGTCCCCACGGATTCCCGGAACCCGTCCGCAAACGTTCCGCCCAGCGGGCAGTAGACACTCTCCAGGGAAACGGAACCGGCATAGCCGCTGGCGCGCAGAAACTCCGCCAGGCCCGGCAGGGCGGGGGCCATGTCCCCCGTACCCAGGGCCCGGCAACTGACCGAACCCAGCGCGGGACGCACGACTGCATCCTTGATGTGGATGTGGCCCAGGCCGCCGTCGGCAAACGCCTCGCAGCCGTCCGGCCAGGCCGGTTCACCGGCATAGAGGCAGTTGCAGGGGTCCCACAGGATTTGAAGCGCCTCCGGGCGGCCCATCTCGTCCAGCAGGCGGCGGGCCAGGGCGGCGGAGTTGATCATGCCGCTGTTGCCGGTCTCCAGAACCAGTTGCTGGCCCCGGTCGGAGGCCAGTTGCACGGCCGGTTCCAACAGTTGCAACATCCTGGTCCAGGCGCCGCGCGTCACCACCCACTCCTCGGCCCCCCGATCCCCAAAGAGAATCATTTCCTTGCGGAAGCACATGATGCGGACCAGGGGCACATTCCAGTCCCGGGCCAAGTCGAGGCAGCGGGCCAGTTCGGCCATCTGCCGGTTGTGCGCCGCGTCGCCCGGCTCCGTGTCCAGTACCGGCATCCCGCTGAACAGGTGCCTTGAAAGGCAAGTTATCGGCAGGCCCCTGGCCCGGGAGGCGTCCGCGGTGTCGGCATCGACGGGAAAGTCCGCATCACCGACTTCATGGGACCCAACGTACTGAAGCTCCGCCGCATTGAGGCCGTGCTCCGCGGCCACGGCCAGGGCCTGGTCCAAATCGCGGCTGATGCCGTCGGTAATGACGCCCAGGGAAATCGTCATCTCACTCCCCCTCCACACCGGCCAAGCGTTCCAGCACCTTGACCGCAGCCCAGTTGTCCTCGCCGGGGAACGAGTGCAGGGTGGCCTGCATCAGTTGCATGGCCGCACCCGTGGTGAACATCGTGACACCGCTCTGCAGGGCCAGGTCCATTGTGATCGTCAAGTCCTTGTGCAAGGTGGCCGCGTTGCTGCCCGTCCCCGTGAAGCGGCGCTCCTGAACAAGCTCGACCACGTTCCTGAGCAGGGGACTGCCCACGTGGCTGGCTTCCAGCACCTCCCGCACAACCCGTCCGTCCACTCCGGCCCGGTCGCCCAGCACCAGGGCTTCGAAAATGCCTGCGAATGTGGTGCCGATCACGGCCTGCAAAACGGCCTTGACGGTCTGGCCCTGCCCGGCCCGGTTCCCCACCTTCATCACAATGCCGCCCACGGCCGCAAACACGTCCCGATACTCCTCCAGCAGGCCGGGCGGACCGGCCACCATCATCGAGAGCGTACCGGCAGCGGCCCCCGACTGGCCGCCGCTGACCGGACTGTCCAGCAGGCGCAGGCCCGCGTCCTCGCACAGGGCCGCGGCCTCCTCCACCTCGCGGGGCCTGATCGTGGCACTCACCACCACGGTCGAACCGGGTTCCATGGATCCCAACAGACCGTCCGGTCCGGTCAGGATGTCGAGGACCTGGGTTCCGTTGAGCACCATCAGAAACACGATGTCGACGCGGCTTCCCAGCTCCGCCACGGAGCCCACGGCCGTGCCGCCCGATTCGGCGAACAGGCGCCGCCGCACCGCCCGCAGGTCGTACCCGTACGCGTCAAAGCCGGCCCCCACCAGGTTGCGGGCCATGCCCAACCCCATGTTGCCCAAGCCGATAACTCCGGTGCGCGTCATGATGCATGCGCTCCTTGACAGGCCGTGCTGCCAACGGATGGAAGTACGGATTTGGATCGGCGGCGCGTCCTCAGGCCGACGGCGCGGGGGTGTCCAGCATCGGATCGGTGGCCGGCAGGTTGCCACTGTCCGCTTCTTCGGGCTGCTTGGACTCCCTGGACCCGGCCGCGGCGGGGGACTCCTTCGCCGGTTCCTCGGCCTCGAACCCGCCCTTGTAAACCTGAATGGAGATCTCGGTGCGTCGGAAGGGGTGATTGGATTCCGCTTCCGGGAAGGACACCGGGTAATCCATGAGCTTGGCGAAAATGTATGTGCCCAGCACCCGCGCGCTGCCCATCAGGGGAGCCGCCAGGAAGGCCCCCACCACGCCGTTCGACAAATACCCAACCGTGACCCCAATGATGATCAGGGTGGGGTGGATCTGGACAAAGCGGCCAATCAGACGGGGCACCACGATCGTGTTCTCGATTTGCTGCAGGACGAAGTAGGAAGCGGCCAGGATCAGGCCGAACACGACGAAATTCATTTCCGGAAAGGTGCTGCTGCCGGTCGTCAGGGCCACAAGCAGGGTCGGCACCAGGGAGATGATGGGCCCCAGATTGGGAATGACCTCGAGCAGGCCGGCGATCAGTGCCAGGACCAGGGCACCCTGGACCCCCAGCAGGCGCAGCAGCACGTACACCGCCAGGCCGATCGTGAACGACAGGATGATTTGGCCGAAGAAGAAGGCGCGCCATACGTTGCCCACGCAGCGGATCAGGTCCTGCCACTCGGACTTGTACTTCCTCGGGAAGTTGCCCTCAAGGAAGGTGCGGATGTGCGGCGCATCCTTGGTCAGGTAGAAGCTGACCACGAAGACGAACAACGCCGACAGCAGGACCTCGACGCCCGTGTTGATGATGCCCAGACCGAAGTTGAGCGTGCCCCGGAACACGCCGGAGGTCGCGGTGTAGGCGTCGTTGATCCGGTTCAGCACGCCCTGCAGCGTCGGCAGGCCGTCCACAGTCGTTTCCCCCAGCCACGGTTCCAGCACCTGCTTGAGGGGCGCGGTCTCAAGAGGCATGTCGAGCAGATGCACCGTGTCCGGGATTTGGCTGACCTGCACCAGCAGGCTGGAGACGAAGCCGCCGCCGATGCGCAACACGGTCTGGTACTGCGCGTCCAGGACCGGCAGCATGGCGTAGAGACCGAGCACCAGCGCGGTCAGGAGTAGCAGGTAGAGCAGGAAGGTCATCACCCCGCGCGGCAGGCGCGGGCGCGAGATGAAGTTGGCAACCGGGGTGAGCAGGTAGGACAGAATGCCGGCCAGGATGACCAGCGGCAGCACCGGCCGGGCCAGCCACAGCAGGAAGATCGCAAGGATCAGGATCAGGATCAGGATCCCGCGCTTCAGGGGCGTGTCCCAGTGCGCGGGCAGGACCGGAGGTGCGGCGGACGCCTCCGGCCCCCTGTCATCGATCATGGCAGCGGAATGGTTCAGGACACCGGCGGCGTCCCCGGGTCCTTGGGGGTTGGATGTTCAGTATGGCATAGGCCGGCAGACACTCCAACTCAGCCGAATTCGGCGGCTCCCGTCCCGGACGGACGGGTAACCCGCTTGCTGTTGGCTTTGGCGGACCGGGTTACGTTCTGGCCCAACTCCTGGTTGGCCCACGACTTGACCAGGTTGTAGAAGACCCGGCGGTCGGCCGTGCTGAGGGTGGCTTGGCGGTCGGCGCGGCTCAGGGCGCGCGGATAGCTCATGTTGCCCAGGACCACCTGCGCCCGCACCACATCCATGACCTCTTCCAGCAGGCCCTCCCGCTCCCAAATCCAAAGGGGGATTTCGACCCGGGCCGGCAGAGTTCGCCTGTGCAGTCGCAGGTAGACAATCCCCACCCTGCCGTACAGGAAGTCCGGTCCCCGCTCGAAACTGACCCCGTCGTGGCGCGCGCATTGCATGAGGGGGGTCCGATCGCCCCAGCCGGGCAGCAGTGCGGCCACCAGGGCGGCATCCGTGATTCCGTACAGGTCCGAATCGTCCAGGGTCGCCTGGTCGTGCGCGGAACCGTACATGTGGACCAGATCGCGGCTGTCGCTGGCGTCGATGTACCCCACCACCGGAATTTGCGCGGCCTCGGCCCGGGTCAGGAGGGTGTCCAGGGCTCCCAGGTAGCGATCCCGGAACTCGTCCGTCTGATAGGCCAGAAACGATGCAATGTAGGAGTTGTCGTAGAAGCAGACCGGCGTGTGCGCCATGGCCAGGGCCTTGTCGAGGAGCGTCTCGCACTCCTTGACGGAACGCGCCAGGTTGATTTGCGAAACGAACTCGGTGTTGTGCTCGGCACTGCCGTACTTGTCGGACAACTGCAGGCTGATGTCCTGGTACTCCTCCGCGCGGCCGGCCAGGGGATCGTTCAGGTGCCAGCCGATCTGAATCGCACCCAGGGTCAGGGACATGCCTCGCTCGGGCACCAGATGGCTGCCGTCCACCGCCAACACGGCTCGCCGCCGCAGAATGCCGTCCGCCCAGCCGAACAGGCCGGCAATGGACTGGAAGTCGTCCGTGTCGACAGGGCCGGCGATGCGAAAGCCGTCGGCGCGGTCCATGTCGCATGTGGGGCGCGCGCCCGGCCACACAACCCCGCTCGCCTCCAGTTGCGCCTCCAATTCCGGCCGCCGAACGGTCCGGAACCAGTCGCGGACCGGCGCCAGATTTTGCTCCACCCCCTGATCCCGGTCGATGCGGGCCTTGAGCCTGGGTTTAATCCCGGTCAGTTCGGCATAGAGTTGGTTTCGGTCGAGCACGGCTTGCCCCGTCCACGGGCACTGGAAACGCCTCAGGATGCCGCCATTGTCCACCAGGCCGCTGAAATTCCCCGGTTCACCGTACAATCTCACCGGCCCGCTGTCCCCACCTCTCCGTTGCCCGGCTTCCGATCGTGTCCCGCCCCAACCCTCGACCGGCACTGTCCCGCGCCGTGCGGCCTCGCCGCGGGGAACCCGGCCGGCTTCGGTGGCGCATGACGGCCCTCCTGTTCGCGTGGCTGATCCTGGCCGCCTGCACGACGGCCCCTCCCGGTCTCGCGGAGGTATACGCACCGGTCGTGCGTCCGGAATATGCACCGCTTCTGACGGAGTTGACGGGCGCTCCCCGCATCGACATGGAAGTCTGGTACCAGCCGACGCGCAACCACCTGGAGGGTCGCATGCAGGTCTCAGGCGTCAACCATTCCGGGGACACCTGGACACAGTTGGTCTTTCGCCTCTACCCCAACCTGACGCACGTGGGCGGGCGCCTGGTGCTCGAACGGGGCACGGTGCGCAACGCACTCGTGCCGTTCAAGCTAGCGGCGGACGACACGGCAGCTGTCTTCCTGCTGCCGACCGAGGAATGGATCCGTCCCGGACGGCCCTTTGAAATCGATCTGGTCTGGAGCCTGGACCTGCCCGTCTTCCCGGAGGTCTCGTCCGTCTACGTGCCGTTCGGCCAGATGCTGGGCTTCCACGCCGCGCCGTGGTTCTACCCCGTGCTTGCCCACTACGTGCCGACCAGCCCTGCGGCCCCCGGCCACTGGTGGCAGGAGACGGCCCCCACCTTCGCCGATATCCTCTACAGCCCCGCCTCCTTTTTTCGCGTGCGGCTGTGGATGCCGGAGGGATTTCCGCCCGTAACCCCCGGCGTGGAGCAGGAACGCACCGGGTTTATCCACAACTGCCCCCACCAGGCGCCGTGGTCCGAGTGCGCGGAGGAGAACATGGCCGCCTGTCCCGACCGCCTGGCGGCATGGGAATGCCAACCCGTACCGCTGATCCGCTACAGCCTGCTGGCCGGCCCCGTGCCCGAGTTCTCCCTGATCACGCACGCCGGCTACGAATCGACTTCCTTCGACGCCGGCGGGGTGCTGGTAACCAGCTGGTGGGTGCCGGCCTACGGCGACTCCGGCCTGGAGGCCCGGGACTTCGCCGTGGCCGCCCTGCGCGCGTTCGAGGAGGAATTCGGCCCCTATCCCTGGCCGACCCTGACCGTGGCGATGGCGCCCTTGGCCAACTTCTCGATGGAACTGCCCCAGGTGAGCCTGATCGGTGTGCAGCTGTACCGCGCCTTTGCCAGCGACCTGGAGCTGGAAATCGCTTTTTCCGTGGCGCACCAGTGGTGGTCCCAGCTCGTTCAGAACGACCCGGTCAACGCTCCCTGGCTGGACGAGGCCCTGTCCACCCTGGCCGTCCTGCTCTACCAGGAACGCCTGCACGGCGAGGACGCGGCCGCCGTGCATCGCATCCAGAAGCTGGAGATTCCAGTGGAGCGCCTTCAAAGCCAGAACCGGGACGGACCCGTCGACCTGCGCGTCCACGACTATGTCACCGGCACCGACTACCGCGTCCTGGTGCGGGCCAAGGGCGCCCTGTTCCTGGACCATTTCCGGGAACGGTCCGGCACCCGCGCTTTCCGCCGAATGTTGACCGATTTCGTGGAGTCCAACCGCTTTGGTCTGATAGACTCGGATGCCCTGCTGGACCGGCTCTGGGAGACCAATGCCACGGCCATGATCCTCTACCAGGACGCATACTTCGACCCGGTCCGGCATCGCTGACCCTCCTCGCAGCGACCCGGCGCGGGTTCCGTCCAAGGGATGACGTCATGAAAACCCCCCGACATGAGATTTCATCCAACCTGTACGGCGAACTGGTGGTGTACGGCGGCACCGCCAACCAACCGCTGACCGAGTCCGTCTGCCATTGCCTGGGCATTTGCCAGGCCGAGTCGACGGTCACAACGTTTCCCAACTCCAACACGTTCGTGCAGTTGGCGCACAGTGCCCGGAGCAAGGACGTCTTCCTGATTCAGCCCACGTCGGCCCCGGCCAACGACAACTTGATGGAGCTCCTGATCTTCATCGAGACCCTGCGCCGCGACAGTGCCGGCCGCATCACGGCCGTGATTCCCTACTACGGCTATGGCCGCTCCGACAAGAAGGACGTGCCGCGCTCCCCGATTACGGCGCGGCTGGTGGCGGATCTGATCATCACGGCCGGCGCCGACCGCATCCTCACCATTGATTCGCACGCCGGCCAAATCCAGGGCTTCTTCAACATTCCGGTCGACGAGGTGTCGGCCATCGACATCATCGCCGGCCACATCCGCGCGCTGGACATCGACCTGAACCAGACCACGGTGGTCTCGCCCGACGTCGGCTCGGTCAAGCGCGCCCGCAACCTGGCGGAAAAGCTGCACGTGCCCATGGCGATCATCGAGAAACGGCGCAGCCACCAAACCGGCTTGGCCATGTTCTCGGTCATCGGGGAGGTCAAGAACCGCGACCTGATCCTGTTCGACGACGAAATCGACACCGGCTCCACCATCTGCAAGGCGGCGGAGTTCCTGAAGGAACACGGCGGCCGGCGGCTGTTTGCCGCGGCCACGCATCCGGTGCTGAGCGGCGGGGCTGTCGAATTGTTGGCCAACAGCGCATTCACCGAGGTGATCGTGACCGACTCCATCCCCGTCCCGCAGGGGAACCGGACCGATTCCTTCCACATTTTGCCCATGGGCCGCACGCTGGCCGGAGTCATCGACCGCATCCACCGCGGCGAAAGCGTGGGCGAGTACCTCAACTACTGATATCGGGCCGGAGTATTTCCCGCACGGGCCGCTTCATGCTGCGCAGGCTTTACAACAAGGTGTTCGGCTCGCCCGACGATCGGGTGATCCAGAAGCACGGCCGGCTGGTGGAGGAGATCAACGGCCTTGAACCGGAGGTCGCGCGCCGGCCGGACGCGGACCTGCGCGGACGCACGGACGCGTTTCGGGTGCTGGTGCGGGAGCGCACCGAAGCGGCGCGGGAGGGGCTGGCGGAAGCCGACCGCCACCTCGCCGACGCCGGCCTGGGCCGGGGCGGGGCGGTCCAGCAGCGCCAGCGACAGGCCCGACAACAGCTTTACGACGCGGAGCACGCGGTGCTCGACGACCTGCTGCCCGAAGCCTTCGCCATGGTCCGGGAAGCCTGTCGGCGCACCCTGGGCAAGCGCCATTACGATGTCCAGCTGCTGGGCGGGATCGTCCTGCACCAAGGCGCCATCGCCGAGATGAAAACCGGCGAGGGCAAGACCTTCGTGGCGGCCCTGCCGCTTTATCTGCATGCCCTGACCGGACGGGGCGCCCACCTCGTCACCCCCAACGACTACCTGTCCAAGGTCGGCCTGCAGCTGATGGGACCGATCTACCACCTCCTCGGCGCATCCGCCGCCGTGATTCAGAATCAGGGCGGCGGCGGGGAAGCCGGCAGCTTCATCTTCGATCCGGACTTCCGCACGTCCGACGACCGGTACCTGAGCCTCCGGCCCTGTTCCCGCCTCGAGGCCTACGCCGCGGACATCACCTACGGCACCAACAACGAGTTCGGCTTCGACTACCTGCGCGACAACATGGCCCGCAGCCTGGACGGCAAGGTGCAGCGGGAACTCCACTACGCAATCGTCGACGAGGTCGACAATATCCTGATCGACGAGGCCCGCACCCCGTTGATCATCTCCGGCGTGGCCCGCGACAGCTCCAGCCACTACCAGCGGTTCGCCTCGCTGGTCAGGCAGCTGCAGGCGGAGCGCGACTACACCGTCGCCGAAAAGGAACGCACGGTCACCCTGACCGAGGCCGGCATCGAGCTCATGGAGACGGCGCTCGGCATCGACAACCTCTACGGCAGCGAGCATGCCGAGATGCTGCCGTATCTGGACAACGCCCTGCGGGCCAGCGTTCTCTACCGGAAGGATGTCGAATACCTGGTCAGAGACCGCGAGGTCGTGATCGTGGACGAGTTCACCGGCCGCATGATGGAGGGCCGGCGCTTCAGCGAGGGCCTGCACCAGGCCATCGAGGCCAAGGAAGGGGTGACGGTCCAGCGGGAATCGATGACGCTGGCCAGCATCACGTTCCAGAACCTGTTCCGCATGTACCCGCGCCTGGCCGGCATGACCGGCACGGCCAAGACGGAGGAAGAGGAGCTGCGGGGCATCTACGACCTTGACGTGGTTGCCATCCCCACGCACAAGCCGGTCATTCGCGACGACCGGCCGGACGTGGTCTACAAGACCAAGGACCTTAAGTTCCGGCAGGTTGTGGCGGAGATCAAGGCCGAGCACGAGGCCGGCCGGCCGGTGCTGGTCGGCACGGTGGCAGTGGAAACCAGCGAGCAGTTGAGCCGGCAGCTGAGACGGGCGCGGGTACCGCACGAAGTCCTCAACGCCAAGAACCACGAGCGGGAGGCAACCATCATCGCCCAGGCCGGCCGCCGGGGCGCCGTGACCATCGCCACCAACATGGCGGGACGCGGCGTGGACATCCTTCTGGGCGGCAATTCGGAAGGCCTGGCCCGCGATCAACTGCGGAAGCAGAAGGTCGACCTTCTGTCCATTCCGCAGGGCGAATGGACCCGGGTGCTGGATCTGCTCGACCGCGGCGAGGATCCCCGCGCCGCATCCGACGGCGAATGGGTGGACACGGTGGCGGACGTCCACCGCCAGGTCGAACAGGAACAGCGGGAGGGTTTGTCCGTGGGCGGCCTGCACGGGGTGGGCCCGGGGGCGGCCTGCAGGTGGCCGCCCGGGGCCCCCCCGCGCCCCGCCGCATCGACAACCAGTTGCGCGGCCGCTCCGGCCGCCTCGGCGATCCCGGCAGCAGTCGGTTCTACCTCAGCCTCGAGGACGACCTGCTGCTGCGCTTTGGCGGGGAACGGGTGTCCCGGATCATGGATCGCTTCAAGATGGAGGACGCCCCCATCGAAGCCGGGATGATTGACCGGGTCATCGAAAACGCCCAGGTCAAGGTCGAGGGCTTCTATTTCGACAGCCGCAAGAACGTGCTGCAGTACGACGAGGTGGTGAACGAACAGCGCACCGCCATCTATGAACAGCGGCAACTCATTCTGGGGGCCGCAGACAGGGTTCCGATCGCGCGGGCCATGATCGCGGATTTGGTGTCCGACCAGATCGCGGACGCCTTCGTGCTGGGCGAGGATGAGGATGCGGACGAGGCCCTGCGGCCCCTCCGCGCCTTCTTCCCACCGGACAGCACGCGCCTGCCGGTGCCGCTGCTGGAGGTTCTGGAGGAGGATCGGGAGGCCCTGCGCACCAAGGCGGAGATGGAGGCAATCCTCCTGGGGGGCATCGTCGATGCCTTGGCGGCCAAGCTGGCACAGTGCGAAAGCGACGATCTGTTTCGGCAGGTGCTGGGCGACGTGATGCTGGGCACCATCGATTCGCTCTGGACCCGCCACTTGACCGACCTCGACCATTTGCGCGAGGGCATCGGTCTCCGGGCGGTTGGCCAAATCCAGCCCATCGTCGCCTACAAGCAGGAGGCATTCAACATGTACTCCCTCCTGCAGACGGACATTCTGGAGCAGACGGCCCGCACACTGCTGGCCCTGCAGCTGCAGGTTGCGCAGCCGATGGTCCGGAGACAGCCCGCCTTCGACCGCGTTCAACTGAACCGACAGAACGGCACCCAGGCGACGCCGGTGCAGCGACGCCGCTCGGCCCAGCCGGGAAGGAATGATCCCTGTCCCTGCGGCAGCGGCCGCAAGTTCAAGCACTGCCACATGCGCAAACGGCCGGTGCCCGCCGGTTAATGGGGAATCGTGGGAACACTCGGACCGGAATGGGCAAACCCACTCGGCCAAACACCGCCGATTTCGCATAGAAATCCATGTGCCAACGACCGGTGCCGCCGGTTGGAGAATGGGGAAAGAATGGGGATAACTCGGCAATTAATGGGGAAAACGTGGGGATAACTCGGACCGGAATGGGGATAACTCTCCTCGGCCCGATGCTGGCAATTTCGCATAAGAAGCGAGTTTTCCCCATTGGACCCCGAGTTATCCCCATTCTTTCCCCACGATTTGGCGAGTTTTCCCCATTGGCGGCCCTGTCCCGAATCCACCGCGGACCGGCTTCCTACGAGGGAAAACGGCTTCCGAGCCCCTCCAACGGCACCGGGTTTTCCCCATTTGCCGTCCGTCCTATGAATACAACGATCCAATTCAACCTCTATATACTTCCCTTTCGATTTGTCTTGCCCGGAAACCGTGGAATGGGGAAAACTCCGCCGGTCCCAGCCAGGAACCGGCACCCGCGGTCCAGACACCACGTACCCAGCCATGCCCCTGTACGAGTTCACCTGCACGCACTGCTCCGAACACTTCGAGCAGATTCTGTCGTTTTCGATGACCGAAGCGCCGGCCTGCCCCCACTGTCGGTCCACGGCGACGCGGCGTCTCATGAGCATGCCCGCCATTCACTTCAAGGGCAGCGGGTTCTACAAGACGGACAACGCCAACGGCAAGGACAAGGCTGAAGAGAAGGCCGACACCGATGTGAAGGCCGACGCGAAGGATGCCGACTCCCAAGGCGGGAAGGCCGATACCAAGGGGGATGCGTCCGAAAGCGGACCGCGAGAAACCGCAACCCCGCCCAAGGCAGCGAAGACGGACGACAAGGCGCGCCAGGCCAAAGCCAAAGCCGCGGCCGGCTGATCCCGGTCCGGCCGGGCAGCAGCCCGCCGACAGGAAGCATGCCGCCGGCAGACGAAGGTCGGGACGCCCCGTCGCGTCCTGCGGGGGGTGCCCGCTCACTGCTGGGGGCGGCATCGCTGGTGATGCTCTTCTTCGTGCTGAGCCGGGTGACCGGCGTGGCGCGCGACATCGCCATCGCCGGCGCCTTCAACCTCTCGCCGACGCTGGACGCCTACCAGGCCGCTTTCCGCGTCCCGGACCTGATCTTTGAAGTAGTGGCGGGCGGCGCGCTCGGCAGCGCCTTCATACCCACGTTCAGCCGTCTCTCGCATCGCCGCGGCGCGGCGGTGGCCTGGCGTCTCTTCAGCCAGACGGTGAACGCGGTCACGCTGGTGCTGGCCGTGCTGGCGCTGGCCGGCATTGCCATGGCGCCATGGCTGATGCGGCATGTCCTGGCGCCCGGGTTCGAACCGGCACAGCAGGACCTGGCGGCCGAACTCATGCGCTGGCTGCTGCTGGGCACCGTGGTTTATGGAGTCAGCGGCCTGTGCATGGGCGCCCTGAACACCAGGAGGCACTTCCTGCTGCCGGCGGCGGCACCGGCTCTGCGCAATGTCGCCATTTGGGGCGCGGCCCTGTGGCTGGCCGAACCGTTCGGCGTCCGCGGCCTGGTTGTGGGGGCGGTGGCGGGATCCCTGCTGCACCTGTTGATCCAACTGCCGGCTTTGCGGGAGCACGGCCTTCGTTACAGCTGGACCCTGGACTGGCGCGATGCGGACCTGTTCCACATCCTGAAGCTCATGGGTCCGCGCATGGTCGGCCTCCTGTTCATCCACCTGAACCTCATCGTAAACACGAACCTCGTGAGCCGCCTTGCTCCGGGCAGCGTAAGTGCGTTCGACTACGGGTTCCGCCTGATGCTGATTCCGGTCTCGGTCTTCGCCCAGGCCCTGTCCATCGTCGCGTTCCCCTCCTTTGCGGCCCAGGCCGACCGCGGTCGGCTCGACGACATGGCCGCATCCTTCCGCACGATGCTGCGGCTCGTGGTGTGGCTGGCCGTGCCCGCCACCGTCGGCATGTACCTGTTGCGCGTACCGTTGATTGAACTGCTCTTCGAGCGGGGGAGCTTCGATGCCGACAGCACCCAACGGGTGGCAAGGGCCCTGCAGTACTTCCTGCCCGGCCTGACGGCCTATGCCGCGGTTGAGATTACGGTACGGGCCTTCTATGCCCTGCACGACACCCGGAGGCCCATGCTGGCCGGGGTGACGATTGTCCTGATCAACATCGGTCTGAGCCTGTGGTGGGTCGGACCGCTGGGCTACGCCGGGCCGGCCCTGGCCGCCAGCGTGGCGACCACCGTCGAAATCCTGCTGCTGCTGTGGTGGTTGCGCGCGCACCTGCCGCGGCTGGCCCCCGGCCAGTTGGCCTGGGACAGCGTGCGCACGGCCGTTGCGGCCGCGGCCATGGGCGGTGCCGTGTGGCTGGTGTTGGCCGGGATTGGCTCCGGTACAGGGCCCTGGGCTGAAGCCGCCTGGATCCAATTGCTGCTGGGAATCGCCGCGGGCGGCACCGCCTACTTCCTCTTTAGCTCGGTTGTGGGCAACGTGCGCTGGCTGGCGGGAATGCGGCGAGCCTCGATCTGAAAGCGCCGGCCGAAATCGGGTCGCATTTCAACAAATCCCTAACATACTGGGACCGCCAATCCTCTACAATCCGAATTCGTCCGGCGGCAATGGCCAAACTGTGCCGACGAACGGGCGGATTCGCAACACACAATCCGCGGTCGGACCTACAGGAACGCGCGATGGGCATCTACATTCTGCTGATTCTTCCTTCCCTGTTGCTGGGCCTTTGGGCGCAGGCCAGAGTCAAGCGCAACATGGGGAAGTACTCCAAGGTTGCCAATATCCGGGGTTTGACCGGTGAACAGACAGCCCGCCAGATCCTGGACAGCCAAGGCCTGTACGACGTTCCGGTCGAGGAGTCCAGAGGCTGGCTGTCGGATCACTACCATCCGGGTCAGCGCGCCCTGCGCCTGAGCCGCGATGTGTTCCATGGCCGCAGCGTGGCCGCGGCCGGGATTGCCGCCCACGAGGCGGGCCACGCCGTACAGCATCAGCAGGGCTATGCACCACTGCGGTTGCGGTCGGCCGCTGTCCCGACCGCCAACATTGGCGGTTGGCTGGGACCCGGCATCTGTTTCCTGGGGGCGATTATGCAAACCCCCGAACTGCTGGGTGTCGGTGTCGTGCTGTTCGCTTTGACCACGGTCTTCACCCTGATTACGCTGCCGGTCGAGTTCAACGCCAGCACACGGGCGCGGCAGTTGCTCGTTGGCCACGGCATCCTCTACGCGGAGGAGATGGAGGGCGTCAACAAGGTGCTCAATGCCGCTGCCCTCACCTATGTCGCGGCTGCCGTGTCCTCGGTCATGACCCTGGCCTACTACGCCTTTCTGCTGGTGGGACTGAGCCGCGACTGACTTTTCCTTTCTTTCAACCGGCCGGCCGGGAACTCCCGTTCGGCTTCAATATCCATCCATGACACAGTACACCCGTCCCGAGCCGCCCAGTCCGCGCCGCCGCGGACCGGGTCTGGCCTCCTTCCTGCTGATCATTGTCCTTGTCCTGGCAGGCCTCGTGGCTTGGGACAACCTGTTGGGTCGGGGGACGGCGTTGGCGAACCGCTTTGCACCCAATCTGCTGCCGGGCATCGGTACCGAACAGGTCCAGGTGCCGGTTGCGGAACCCAGGGCGCTCAGCGTCACCGTGGATCCCGAATCCCTGGAAGCAGTCGAGGTGGACTACGAAACCGCGGTGCTGATGGACATCTACGCCCGCGGCAATCCCTCGGTGGTGCAGGTCAACACGTTCGGCAACAGCAACAACCCAATGCTGGACAACTTGGGCCAGGGTTCCGGCTTCATCTGGGACGAGCAGGGCCATATCGTTACCAACGCCCATGTCGTACAGTCGGCGGACACCATGCACATCACATTCCAGGATGGGACCATGTCGGTTGGGGAGGTGTTGGCCACGGACCCCGACAGCGATCTGGCAGTGCTCAAGATCGATCCCGTGGGCTATGACTTGCAGCCTGTCACGATGGGCCGCAGCGAGGAACTGCAGGTCGGCATGCGCGTGGCCGTGATTGGGACCCCGTTTTCACAGGAGCAGACCCTGACCTCCGGCATTGTGAGCAACCTGGGCCGCACCATGAACACGATGACGCGGTACCGGATTCCGGACAGCATCCAGTTTGATGCCGCCACCAACCCCGGCAACTCCGGCGGGCCCCTCTTCAACAACCGGGGCGAGGTGGTGGGCGTGGTTTCCCAGATCATCTCCGAGCAGCGGTCCTTCAGCGGCATCGGCCTGGCGGTTCCGTCCACGATCGTGAACCGGGTGATCCCGGCTTTGATCGAGTCGGGTCGGTATGAGCACGCCTACTTGGGTGTCCAAGGCGCAAGCTACAGCCCCATCTGCTCCGAGGCGTTGGACCTGCCCAAGAGCGTGCGGGGCGCGTATGTCACGCAGGTTGTGCCCGGCGGCCCGGCAGCCCGCGGCGGACTGTCCGGCGCCAGTGCCCGGGCCCGTTTCGATTCGGATGAGTTGGAATTCATTTGCCCCACCGGTGCCGGGGGCGATCTGATCACCCACGTCGAGGACTTCAAGATTAGTTCGTTCGACGACCTCATGCTCTACCTGGAACGGTACTCGTCTCCGGGGGACGAGGTGAATCTGACCGTGCTGCGCAACGGCAGCAACGTAAGGGTCACGATCAAGCTTGGCAAGCGTCCCAGCACGTCCCTCAGTTGACGCTATGGGCGCTGCACGTCAGGAGACGGTGTAGGTTTCTTCTTCTTCGCCGCTGGTGTGACGTCCGTCCCGATGGCGGATGCGCCAGCGACGCCTGACATGCAGCCTCCTGCCGGATATCGGGGGTTCCCCGGTACGGCGGACGGCGGGAAGTCCGCCACGGCTTCCCGCCAGCAGTTGGCGTACCAGCGGATTGCGCAACAGGCTGCCACCCAGCTTCAGGACCACCAGACTCACCGCCAGCAGGGCGGGTGCCGCGGCCACGGCTTTCTGTGCCAGCGACGATGCCGGTGTCGGTATCAGTTCTGCTTGCGTGTCCGACCCGCAGGTGGGACAGAACTGGTCCTCGATTTGGACGGCACCGCTGCACTCCGCACAGATGCGTTCGGTTCGTGCCATGGGGGAGGTTGGTCCTATACGGGATCCGAGTTGGTCAGCGTAGCAGTTCCCGAAACCGTGTCTGTTTGTGAAAACGGGACACAACGGGTGATTCGCTCTCGGCCCGGTCAGGCCAGCGTCCGCCGGCCGACGGGCTCGAGTCCGGGAGGAGCCGTCCCCTCCGGAGTCCCGATTCGATCCAGCAGCAGGCTCCTGACCTTCCGGTAGGGCATGTACAAGTCAATCTCGTCGTCGTACATGCGCTGCAGGATGTTGCGGGCGGCGTTGGTGTCCGCATCCAACACGACTCCGTCCCAGCCGTGAAACCGGTCGCCGCGCCGCTTCCCCTGCAGGAGACCGGTGCGCGAGTCGATTTGCGACGTGTAGGCGGGGTTCACCAACACCGACGCAGAACCTCTGCGCCGAGATATCGAGGTTAGGGTGTCGGCCATCAGGCCCTTGGTCCAGGCGGCCAGGCGGCGCCGGGTACCCTTGTGGCGGACCTTGGCGGACTGCATGGGGGCCGTCAGGTCCTCGCAGGCGATGACGGCGGCGCGGTCCACGATCCCGTGGGCGGCCTTGCACAGCAGTTCCCGCACCTGGGCGTTGTGCAGTTTCTTGCGGTTGTCCCACTTGCAGTTGCCGAGGTTGTTGCGCCGGATGTTGTCGGCCTTGCGGGTGCGGCCGGCCTCACGGTGCTTCTTCTCGACGGCCCGAAGCTTGTTGCGCCGTCCGCCCTTGACCTTGACGTGGTCGCTCTCGGCCGCCAGCAGGTCGCCCAGACCCTCGCCGTGGCGTTTCCCGTCGCTGTCCGTGTAGGCTTCGGTGTAGCCCTTGTCCACACCGATTTCACCCTCGCCGCAGGGCCGGGTGCTGCACACCGCGTGCTCATCGACGGCGTGGTGGACCTCCACTTGGCCGTCCCGCAGGATGAGCCGCAGGTTGCCGGTCGGTACACGGGTGCCGCCCAGGGGCACGGCAATGCGTTCGCCGCGGGCCACCCCCTTGACGTACAGCCAGGTGCGGCCGTGCCAGACCTGGGTTTCGTAGGCGTTGGGTTCCAGCACAATCTGGTTGGAGCAGCGGGAGGTCCCGCCCTTCCACTTGCGTCGCATGTGGCGGTGCAGGTAGGCGTCCTCGTCCCAGCGGTCCCGCTTCAACAGGGAGTACAGACGCTTCCGCTCTGCGGGACAACCCCGGGTATGGTTCCAGATGGCCTTCCGGACCGACGCCTTGGCCGCCTCGCGGGAAGCCTTGATGTCCCCCAGGGCATCCAGCAGCGTGGCGCGGCCCAGGACGGCCGGCAGCCCGTGCCAGTCGTAGTCGGCCGCCATCCAGGCGTTGCGGATCTCGTAGGCGGACTGCCGGGCTGCCGAGATGCCACTGCAGCGTTGCCAGGCATCGCCGCGGACGCGCGCACACAGGGCGGTGATCCCGTGCAGCCGGTCGTACTTCGCGCGGTTCAGGTCCCGGCTGTACAGGATGCGGGTGACCTTCGGCGCGGTGCCCCTAGCCATCCCGGACTGCCTCCCCCAACTGCTTTTGGTACGACCGCAACCCGTATAACCGACCGGAGAACGTGTGCACGATGGCCATCAGGTCCTCGACCATTTCCTCTGGCGGGGACAGGCTTTCCTGGTTGACCACCGTGAGGGTGCAGCCGTGCTGCTCGGCAAAATGCGCGAACCAGTCGAACCCGAAGCGGGTCAGCCGATCCTGGTGGGCAATGAGCAGGTGCGCGATCGCCCGCTGCTCGATGCGCTCCATCAGTTTCAGAAACACCTTGCGCTTGAAGTTCAGGCCGCCGCCGATTTCCGTCAACCATTCGTCCACGGCCACGCCGACTCCCAGACAGTAGGTTTCCATGGCCGCCACCTGGCGTTGCAGGTCGGCCTGCTGGCGGCGGCGGGAGACCCGGCAGTAGACCACCGTGACACCCTGCGCAGCCGGCTCGCCCAGGAACCGCAGGGCATCGGCCTCCGTGTAGTACCGCCGCCCGGTGGCCGTCCAACGGGCCCGGAAGATGCCCTTCCGGTCCATTTCCCGCAGTCGGCTGGGCGAACGCCCCACCCGCTTCCCGAACTTCCCGATGCTGTACACCTTGTCCATATAGACATGCTAGAGCATAAACAGACACATTGTCAAAGGATTATGCGAAGCACAGGGCTGGGGCGGGTACACCCGCCCCATGGTCAGGGCGCGGACTGAAGGAGGCTTCCCACCATGTTGCGCCCGGCACCGCGGCGGAAGTCGGCCGCGGCCATGGCCTTGCGCCCGGCCAGTTGAACCGTGGTCAACCGCAACAACCCGTCGCCTGTCTGGACCGCGAGCCCGTCGTCCGTATCCAGCACCCGTCCCGGTTCCCGCGTCGGTTTCCCTTCCGTTTCGGGCCGGGCCTCCAGCACCCGGAGTTGTTGGCCCTGCCACCAGCAGTGCGCGGCCGGCCAGGGATTGCAGGCTCTGACCTGCAGGGCGATGTCCGCGGCCGACTGTGTCCAGTCGATGCGCCCGTCCGCCTTGCGAATCAGCCCGCAGTGGGATGGTTTGCCCGGCAGGGAGGCCTGGGGGATGGGTTGGCATTCCCCCGCAAGCCAGGCCGGCAGCACGGTCAGCAGACGTTCGGCACCCAGTTCCGCCAACCTCGGTCCCAGGGACCCGGTCGTGTCGCGGGGCAGCACGGCAGTCTCAGTCCTGTCCACGACCGGGCCGGTATCCAAGCTCCGGTCCATCTGCATGATGCTGATCCCGGTCACGGTCAGGCCCTGGCGCACGGCGCCGAAGATCGGGGAGGCTCCCCGCAAGGCCGGCAGCAGGCTCGCGTGGATGTTGAGGCAGCCGGTTCGGGGCAGGTTCAGGATGGAAGGCGGGAGAATCTGGCCATAGGCCATCACCACGACTACGTCCGGCTCCCAGGCTGCCAGCCGAGCGGCAAACTCCGGATTGCGCCTAACCCGATCGGGCTGCAGCACCGGCAGGTCGTGGGACACGGCCAACTGCTTGACCGGACTTTCCGCCGGCTGGCGCTTCCGGCCCCTGGGTCGATCGGGCTGCGTGACCACACCCCGTAGATGCCACGGGGGATTCGTGTTCCGTTGATGCTCCAGCATGCGCGCCAGCACGATGGCGGCCAGATCCGGTGTTCCCATGAACACAATGCGTTGGGGGTCGGACATTGACGTTGTTTCTTGGTGGGGGAACGATGCAACCCGACTACCCGCCCCTGCGTACCTTGATTGGAGGTCCCTGCCGCGCGCAGGGGCATTGTGTACCGTACTGGAGATTGGGTGTGTCAGCCGACGATTCGAAGAATCCGCCAGACGAAGGGAAGGATCCTCTGGACTCCCCGTCGCCCATGGATCGGGATGCTGCCGACTGGCCGGGAATCGCCGATGACTGGGATCCGCTGGCCGACGACGGCGACGACTGGGAGCAGGCGGCCGCCCCCGAACCGGGTCCCAACAGTAGCGAGCGCCTGGTGGCCGCCATCTGTTACGGATCCCTGCTGGTCCTGCCGTTTGCGATCCCCTTGATAGTGCTCGTGAGCCGCACGCGCACACGCTTCCAACACTACCACGCCGTGCAGAGCCTGGCCTTGGCGGTATCGGTAACGCTCCTCTGGATCGCGATGTTGCTCGGGGCTGGGGTTTTTGGCTCAACCCTCCCTTTTATTGGCTGGCTGGCCGGTGGCATGCTCCTCTGTCTCATGCCGATCACCTGGATGATTGCCGTCGCGGTGGCCCTGTGGGTGGCCTGGCAGGCCTTGCAGGGCCGTACCGCGTCGATTCCCCTGCTGGCGGAGTTTCTCAGGTACCGGGGCTGGCTGCCTGCCGACGAGTAGGCAACCGGCCCGCGCCTCATACCAATCCAGTATGTCTGAGACACTATTGGTTGATCATCGGGCCGTTGCCCCGGAGGCGGCTGGTCCAGTGTCGTTCGCCAAGACAACTGCTGTCCTGCGGGTTGCAGGAGACCCCCCTCGGGCAGACGACGGTGTGATGTGTCGATATCACACTAAGATTGGTATCACACGTTCCACACCTAATCTGGTGCCAAACCATCGGCGAATCGCAGGGAGAATTCGATGGGCTGCGGTGGGGAATGTTCATCGGCGTTTCCTGAAACGAGACCACCAAGGTGGATCAGTCTGACCGGGAACTTCCAAGGGCACGCCCAAAAACTCTTCCACCTGATCTCGGAACAGGACTGTACGGCGCTTTCCTGAGATGTCATGGTCGAGCAGGGATGATGGCACGTCGTCCCAACTGAAGTTGCCGCGGCCAAACATGTCGCCCGACTCCCAAACTGCCAGCCGCTCACTGTCCAACATCGTCCAACCTGCTTCCCCGGTGCCATCTTGAGGAGTGTACATAGTAGACCGCAGGTGATCCCGGAGCCGACGGCGGACCTGATCATGCCGGTGGTCCGCGTAATCCGTCAACCAGTTCATGGACCTGCACCAATCCGGTACGGGGTCGGCTCCCTCGGCCACCATCTGCGCCAAGGTCCTGGTCGCCAGCAGCAGCCAGTCATTCGGCAACGGGTCGTCCGCCAACTGGTCCAACACTGCGGACAGCCAACGACGGTAGAGATTGGTGGTGAGGTTTGCCCTGCACTTGACCACTTGGGCGTGTAGCCGCTGACGCCGATCCTCCCGGTGCTGAGGCAGCGAAGCGGTAGTGTGGATCATGAGGCAACGCTTCACGATCTCATCGGAATACGAGGTCAGGTCCGCGTTCATGGATAGCAGCAGGCCCGGATACTCACTGGCCGGCCGCGGCAACTCGTTCTTGATCAAATTTGTGCCGTGGTCCTGGAATGCCCTCTTGCTCAAGTCATCAAAAACGATGGGCAACCGTCCCCAGTTGTGTTGCAGGGCACGCACCTTGGTGCGTGTGAAATGGTCCTTGTCCACAGCCAGTTGCCGTCCGAACATAGCGGTCGCCAGTGTGTCCACAAAGCTGGTTTTGCCGCAGTTGGAAGCACCAAACACCACGGCAAAGAGGGGAACCTGGAAAAGGTCCCCGTCCACGTATTGGATGCGCGTGCGCAGGTCACAAAGCAACGGACTGAACCAGTACCAAGCCCACAGTATGAAGTACTGGCGTTGCAGGTGTTTCACCTGCCCGGAGAATTCCTCGAAGCCGGCAAAGTACTCCCGCAGGAGACGCGCATCGAGGGCAGCGGTATCCGCGTCCCAATCCAAGGTCCATGGATGGTCATCCAGGAAGGCAGTGCGCCTGTTGAGGTCCAGTCGGAAACTGCTGTGGTCGGCTTGGTCCGGGTCGCGAACCACCTCGACTTTCCGGACTTTGGATTTGACCGCCGGCGGTAGATGGATACGCCCGTTGCGCGGCCGAGGTGCTTCAATGTCCAAGTCCGGCAGTACCTCCACGACGCGCTCAAGGATTTGAATCTGCTCCGAGATGTGCGGCTCCCGCTCCGCCTGGACCTCGACCTTCGGAGCTGTCGGCTCAACAACAATGTGGGTAGTGCCTGTTTTCGGATCCACCGCGGGAGTCTCCCGCCAATCCGGTTCACATTCCCAAGTCTCTTCCCGCAACGGCAACTCGTCGGTCGAGCGTGCGCGGATGTCGTCATAGATGCTGCTGAAGTGTTGCCAGGCGGCATCGTCGTTCTCAAAGAGAATCAACGCCTCGTGCTGCCCGCCGCCCAAGGCTTGCGCGGAGAGGTTGGCCGACCCTACCAACACCCTGCGGTGGATGCCCTCCACTCCCGCTGTGGATTCCAGCAGGTAGAGCTTGGTGTGGGAGACGTTCCCGTTGACCACATAGAACCGCGCCCGTCCGTCGACGATGGCTTCAATGACTGGTTTCTCTTGGCCTCTCAACGCCAAGACCTTGGTCCTGATGTCACACCTGACGTGGTGTTGCAGTGCCACCACATCGCGCAACCCTCCCAAGACCCGTTCACAACCGAAGATGCATTCGAGGTCCTTGCAGCCATCCGCCAAGATGCGGACAACGGTGGGAAGGCTGGCGGTGTAGGTCAGGACGCGCAGGGAGTCGAATCCCTGCAAGAGGGACCAGTCGAAAGGCACCGATTCCTGAAAGGAGGCTCGCACCGTCCGCAAACGGTGGGGTGTGGACTGGACCTCGCTGAACAGGTCCGGGAGGTCGTTGTTGGCACTTCCCATGTGACCCTCCAAGTACAGCGCTGTCGGTCGCTAGCGAATGCCGTTCACCGCAGCGGAGCCGCCAATGGGCTTGATGCCCTTCCGCTCCAATCGTACCAGCAGTTCGGCCTGCGAAGCGTTGCCCTTGGTGCTGTTATACCAATCCAGTATGTCTGAGACACTATTGGTTGATCATCGGGCCGTTGCCCGGAGGCGGCTGGATCCAGTGTCGTTCGCCAAGACAACGGCTGTGCGGGTTGCAGGAGACTCTCCTCGGGCAGACGACGGTGTGATGTGTCGATATCACACTGGATTGGTATCAAGCCGCCTGGCGGCCGCCGCGGCCCCAGGTTTGCACCCAACCGCCCACGGCCAGGATGTAGCTGAGCACGATTACCACGGCGCCAACCGCACCCAGGATTCCGCGCACGAGGTCTGGCAGGCCGGCTCCGCTCGGCAGGAAGACCAGGCGGGCCGCCAGGACCACAATCACCACGCCCGCCAGAATCTTTGGCCAGGCAATCTGTTCCCCGGGCAGGGCCCCTTCCAGCAGGCCGCCCAGCGTGCGGCCCGTGATCAGTGGGCTGAAGACCCAGAAGACGAACCAGATCAGCATCAGGAAGGCCCAGATCATGATGGCCACGGGCACGCCGAAGAACACGAATCCGAGGAAGGGCAGCAGGCCCAGCATGAACGGCATGGCCAGCAGGGACACCACGCCCCAGACGACGGCCATGCCCGCCTGTGTGCGGATTTCGGTGGCGGCCCCTTCAAAGAAGGAGCGACCGATCCGGTTGCTGAGGAAGACCAGCAGCGCGGTTCCCGCCAGCACGGACAGCGTGCGGAAGATCCAGGTGCCCCAGTTCCCGCCGGAACTCTCGGCGTGTTGGTCAGCCTGGGGATCCCACTCGTGGAACCGGGCCGCGGCCGGAGCCTGCGGGTCGGCCGCGGGCGCGCCGTAGGCCAAGTCTCCTCCTACCGACAGGCCGTCACCGAATTCGAACTGCGGCGACTTGAGATCGGCATCGCCGGCGATGCGGCCTCTGACGACAAATTCGCTTCCCGCTTCGCCATGCAGGTCTCCGGACAAGGATGCACTGTCGGCCAGGACGATATTGGTGCCGGCCGCGCGCACATCGCTGCCGAATTGTCCGGCCAACGAGATGTCCGAGCCGGCCGCGAGGGTGTCGCCGCCGATCTCGGCACCCGGGGACACCACAACGCCCCTTTCGGAACCGGCCATCCGCTGCGCGATCTCCGGATCAGGGGTGACGTCGGGTTGGAGCATTCCCGTCAAGTTACCGGGCATCTCGTCGCCGCCACCCGCGGCCACGCGCAGATCCTTGGCCACCGTGCCTTCCACGATGACAGTTTCGCCGGCCGCGTACAGGTCCCCCCCGACTTCGCCTGTCAGGAGGATGAACGCACCGGCGGCAAAGACGTGTCCGGTAACCACACCGTCGATGTGGATGGTCTGTCCTGCGGCAAACAGGTCGCCGTTGACTGTGCCGGCGATCACCAGGGCATTGCCTGCCCAGAACAGATCTTCGGAGATGGTTTGTCCGCTCGGCAATTCGTACTGTTCGCCTGCCTCGAACTGGGCCGCCTGGACCGCGGTGGACGGCAGGGCCCACAGCAACGGCATCAGCAACAGGGACAGCCACAGCCTCGAAAGGCTGGCAAGGGTGGATATCGGACGAAGCATGGCGGGTTACCTATGGAGTGATGGGCAGGGACGTTAACTGGTACGTTACGGTCTCCGGTACGGGTTGCAACGGCGGATGCCCCATGCTGCGCGGGGCACGAAGCGGGTTCGGACCCCTCATACCATCCTCTAACACAGCACCTGCGAACGAAAGCACCACTCGCTAATATACTGATTCTCGCCCGGTGGGGCATGAACTGCACCCTTGCAGGAGCCAACGCGGCTTGAATTCAGGCACGGAAAATATACATACATTTCAGAGAGACAATCATGGCAAAGGTAATCGGAATCGACCTGGGTACAACCAACAGCGTGGTGGCCGCCATCGAAGGCGGCGATCCGGCGGTGATTGCCAACGCCGAGGGCAGCCGCACCACGCCCTCCATTGTGGCGTTCACGCGCAAGGGCGAGCGCCTGGTCGGCATCACGGCCAAGCGCCAGGCCGTGGTGAACCCGGACAGCACGATTTACTCCGTCAAGCGCCTGATGGGCCGCCACCAGAAGGATGCCGAAACCAGGCAGATCGGGGAGGCGGTTCCCTACAGCATCGTGGCGGGTCCCAACCAGGACGCCCGCGTCCACGTGCCGGTCAACGACAAGCAGTACTCGCCTCAGGAAATCAGCGCCATGATCCTGAGCAAGCTGAAGCGGGATGCGGAGTCCTATCTCGGTGACGACGTGACCCAGGCCGTGATCACGGTGCCGGCCTACTTCAACGACAGCCAGCGCCAAGCCACCAAGGATGCCGGCCAGATTGCCGGGCTGGAGGTGCTGCGCATCATCAACGAGCCCACCGCCGCGGCGGTGGCCTACGGCCTCGACAAGAAGAACGACGAAACGGTCCTGGTCTTCGACCTGGGCGGCGGCACATTCGATGTGTCGGTGCTGGAGGTGGGCGACGGGGTCATCGAGGTGATGTCGACCAACGGCGACACCCACCTGGGCGGCGACGACTGGGACGAGCGCATCGTCGACTGGCTGACCGACGAGTTCCGCAAGGACACGGGGATCGACCTGCGCAAGGATCGCCAGGCCCTGCAGCGGTTGCGGGAGGCGGCCGAGAAGGCCAAGATTGAGCTGTCCACCACGCCCGAAACCCAGGTCAACCTGCCCTTCATCACCGCCGACAGCGAAGGGCCCCGCCATCTGGACCTCACCCTCAGCCGCGCGGTCTTCGAACAGCTGACCGCCGATCTGGTGGAACGCTGCAAGACGCCCTTCCGCAATGCCCTGAAGGACGCGGGCCTGACGGCCGGCGGCTTGGACGAGGTCGTGCTGGTGGGCGGCTCCACGCGCATGCCCATGATCCAGAACCTGGTCACGGAAATGACCAACACGGAACCCCACCGGGGCGTCAATCCGGACGAGGTGGTGGCGGTCGGCGCCGCCCTGCAGGGCGGCATCCTGGCCGGCGAGGTCCACGACCTGCTGCTGCTTGACGTGACCCCGCTGAGCCTCGGCATCGAGACCCTGGGCGGAGTCAACACGGTACAGATCGAACGCAACACCACCATTCCCACCAGCAAGGAGGAGACCTTCTCCACGGCGGCCGACAACCAGACCATGGTGGACGTCAATGTGCTGCAGGGCGAGCGGCCCATGGCCAACCAGAACAAGCTGCTGGGCAACTTCCGCCTGGAGGGAATCCCGGCGGCGCCGCGCGGCCTGCCGCAAATCGTGGTCAAGTTCGACATCAATGCCGACGGCATCCTGAGCGTCTCGGCCAAGGACAAGGCCACCGGCAAGGAGAACAGCATTACGATCACCGCGTCCACCAACCTTGCGGAGGACGAAGTGGATCGTCTGGTCAATGAAGCCCGCGACAACGAAGCGGCCGACAAGGCCGTGCGCAACCTGGTGGAGGCCCGCAACGAGGGCGAAAGCCTGATTTACGGCACCGAGAAGGCACTCGAGGAGATGGGCGACGCGGTTCCGGCCGAGGACAAGAGCCGCATCGAAACCCTGGTGGCGGATCTGCGCACCGCCATGGCCGGTGAGGATCTGGCCCGCATCAACGAGGCCAAGGATGCCTTGACCCAGGCCAGTGCGGCCCTGGCCGCCCAGGCCCAGCAGCAGGCGGCGGCCGGGCCGGACATGGGCGAGGATCCCTCCGCCGACTCCGACCCCGGCACCGAGACCGCCAGTGGCGACGATGACGACGATGATGTGATTGAGGGCGAGTACCGGAGTGCCTGAATTCAGCAGGGAGATCCCGCCCGGCGTGGCAAGATTGGGCACCTGCGTGTCGCGGTGTCCGCCGGCACGGTCGCATTGCCACGCGGGCCGGGACTTCCGGCTGTCCAACCCTGGCCATGTCCCCGACGAGGTTCAACGAGGGCTGTGCCCGGCGGAACCCGCGCGACGGCGGGGGACGGCAGCCTTGACAAGGAACACTGCGCCAGGCCGTCTGGAATCGCCATGCAGGTAACGGACTACTATCAAACGTTGGGCGTTTCCCGCAACGCCGACCAGGAAACCATCAAGCGCGCCTTTCGCAAACAGGCGCGCGCCAACCATCCGGACACCAACAAGGGGGACCCCGAGGCGGAGAGCCGCTTCAAGGCCATCAACGAGGCCTACACGGTCCTGTCGGATCCGGAGAAGCGCCGGAAGTACGATCGCTTCGGCAAGGACTGGGAGCGGTTCACCAACGCCGGCGGCAATCCGCAGGACTTCAACTGGCAGCAGTGGGGTGCCGGCGGCCCGCGCCGGGGCATGTCCCCCGAGGACATTGCCAGCATGTTCGGCGGCCAGCAGATGGGAGGCCAGGGGTTTTCGACCTTCTTCGAGCACCTGTTCGGCATGGGCGGACCCAGGCCCATGGGCGGCCCGTCCGCTGCCCGCCGGGCTCCACCCCGTCCGCCCCGGCGGGAGGTCAAGGCCGAACTGACTCTGGAAGAGGCCGCGGCCGGCACGTCCCGCAAGGTCCGCCTTTCCGGCGGCGCCACGGTTGCGGCCGACATTCCGCGCGGTGTCCGGGAGGGCTCCCTGGTGCGGCTGCGCGGCTCCGGAGAGGGCGGCGAGTCCGATCTGCATGTGCGCATCGGCATCAAGCCCCATCCCGTGTTCCAGCGTCAGGAGGACGACCTCCTGGTCGACGTGGATGTGGATTTGTACACGGCGGTACTCGGCGGTGAAGTCGGAGTGCCGACCCTGGAGGGCCCCGTACAGATGCGCATACGGCCCGGTACCCAAAGCCATACCCGCATTGCACTCGCCGGCAAGGGCATGCCGCAGCTCAAGCAACCGAATCGCCGCGGGCGGCTGATAGCGCGCGTCCGCATCCGCATTCCCGAGGACCTGTCCCCGGAACAGACGGCGCTGTTCCGGCAACTGCAGGACGCTCAAGGCGCGGAGTAAGAGACTCTGGTCCGGGAACCCGGCAGGTTTTCGGACACCGGACGGATCCGGTCCGGACGCCGGAGACGTTAGCCGGTCCGGCCGGCAACCAACTGTTGCAGGACGGCTGCGGCCCGCTCCCCGCCGGCTTCCAGGCGGTTCATCCGTCCCCGGCCGGAGACGGTCTCGAGGCGGATGTCGAGTCGATCCGCCGGCAGCAACGAGCCCAGCCGTTCCGACCACTCGACCACCAGCACGCTGTCCGCATCCGCCAG
>MPMO01000100.1 GCA_002238555.1 Caldilineaceae bacterium bin34 | reverse complement strand
GGAGCCTGCGGGTTTCGGGCCCACGCCGACCACAACGCCGCGGTCAACATTCCGGCACGCGCGGGACTTCCGCACGTGCCCGTTCAGGCCCATGTACTGGGGGCTTCTGCGCGTGGAGGGGCGATCCCTCCCTGACCAGCCGAGAGGCCGGCCACAGGGACCCCAATGAGCCGCGAACCTGAGTTGGGGCGGAAAGCCCAAAACTACTTAGTACCAGGATGTTGTTTCGGGGCAGGGATGATCCGGGCCGAACAGAACACTCCCGGCTTGAAACCTGTCTGTGCAGGTGCAGGGGTCGAGCCATGGGGAAGTGCAGTTCGGGTGGTGCAGCGCGAGCGCAGGATGATTAGGTTGGGAGGAATGCTCGGCCGTGCTGCATTCCGGGGTTGCCTTGCCTGGAACGGACGGTAATCGGGAGCCTTGATGGTTGGGGGCCGGAGGAGTTGCCAGGACGCGGCGGGAGATCTGCCGTCGGCGCCGGAGCGGGCCGTTGTGAAGTACCCGCGCTCTACACCAGGGCGCGGGAAAGGCGAAGAGGAGTTGCGATGCCTTGCTCATCCCCTCCCGCCGGTTCAGTCGGGGCAATCGCATTCCGATGGGGGGCGTGGCACCTGGAAACAGGGAGGCTTTGAAATGCCGGCACTCGTCCTCGGAGCCGGGAGCACACGTCCACGGAGGCATCGCGGTCAAGTGCGCACGGGCCCAGTGGGCGTAGAGTCGGACCTGCTTGCTGAAAGTCCTGTCTTCATGGCACGCGGTGGCCCGGATCCGGGCCTGCTGCCGTTGTCGTGGCATTGGGTCCCGTGCCCGGGCAGGGGCTGCAGGAACCCTGCGTGGTGTCATCTCGTTCTCCGCCTGAAGACCGCTCCGCCCTTCAATCGCCCGGCACCGGCTCCAAGTCGGCCCCGACACCGATCCAGGGCTCCCCAGACACCTCGACACCCCGGATCGGCCCCGACAGGACCGGAACACCCGCTCCCGGCATCCAGGAAATACCCCTGGCAAACGCCGAGGTGGGGGTTGCGGCTCCCGGTCAACGACTGTTTGCCGATGTGAAGTTGACCGGGGAGGCTGGAACCGCGGGCTGGTGCCTGGTGGAATTCGGATCGCATCGGAATACACACCCCCTTGACCGCTGGCGCCGATTGGGTCGGCGCCAGCCGTTTCTGCCCCTGGTCGCGCCGGACCGGAAAACAATGAACCGGCTCGGGGAACAGGCGCGGCCCCACATCCACCGGGTTTGCCTGACGAACCTGGATGAATTGATCCTCACTGTCGACCGCGGCCACAACCGGCTGTGGCTCACCGACGTCAACCGGTTTCGCGATGCCGACCGCGGCCGCAATCGGGTGGTTCCGGGCTTGAGGAGCAGGCTTGTTTTCCAGTTCCAGGGCCATGTCCGGGACCGTGCAATCCATCGTCGCCAACATTGTGGTTGGCGCGGCCCTGTTTCAAACTCGTTGATGTTGGTTCCAGGTTGTCATCGGCATTGCCCGCGTGTGGGGCCGGTTTCGTGCGTCCGTCTCTGTCCCGCACCCCCGCGCCAGTCGCTTCAGGACCGGCGGCACGGGGCGGTCCGGGTGAGTCCGCGTCTCCGGATCCATGCGCTGCAGGTGTCGGGCTACGGTGCGCTGGCGGGAGGTCGCGTCGGGTGGCAGGGGCGAGGTGCGGACGCGGCAGGCCTTGCACTCTGCCCGGCTTGCCTGTGGCACTCCGGGTTGGACGGCAGCAACGCCTTTGCCGGCTCAGGCGGCGAGTGGCGTCCGTCTTTGGTGTCTGCCGTCCCGGGATCGGAACCGGACGACAGCGGGAATATCTTGGGACGTATATACCTGACTGCGCAGTCGGCATACCTGGTTCACGGATCACAGGGGTCCCCAACGGGATCGCCCCTCCCCGTGCAGCAGCCCCTGTCCCGCGGGCCGGAACGGGCACGGACGGAAGCCCCGCCCGCACCAAAATGTTGATCGCCGCATTGTGATCGGAGTTCAGGGCCCAGCCGCAGGCCTGACAGGCAAACACCGCCTGCGACGGCCGGTTGGCCTGGCCGACATGTCCACACCGGCTGCAGGTCTGCGACGTGTACGCCGGATCGACCTTGACCACGTGCCCCGCCTTGTACGCGAGCTTGCGCTCCAGCTGCCCCCAGCCGGAGGCCAGGATGACTCGGTTGAGCCCCGACTTGGCCTTGACGTTGGTGCCCGGCGCTTCCCGGGTACCCTTGGCACTGGCCGTCATGCCCTTGGTGTTCAGGTCCTCCACGACCACGGTATGGGCCGTGTCCGCCAGCGTGCGGCTGGCCCGGTGGGTCGCATCATCCCGCTTGCGCTTGCGCTTGCGATGCAGCTTCTGCAACTGCCCGTTCACGCGCCGCCCGCGGTTCGACTGGGGCCGCTTGTCCTTGGGTCCCCAGCCCTGCTTGCGGCTCAATGCCCGCTGCTTGCGCCTGAGGTTGGCATCCAGCTGGTCCGTGTCGGGCAGCGCGTACACGGTGCCCTCGCTGTCGGTGGCCTGCCCCACGTTGCGGTCCAGGCCAAGGGCGCCGTCCGGTGCGGGCTGCTTGACCTGCTCCGCGGGCACGGCATAGGTCACATAGGCGTACCACTTGGGGTTCGGCTCCGTACCTTCCCTGCGCACGCGGACCGTCAGCGGTTTGCCATCCGCGTACAGGTTCGATCCCGCCCACCGCAGCCAGCCGACCTTGGGCACATGCAGCCGGTCCCCGTCCAGCCTGACGGCCTCGGGCATGGTGAAGGCCGGCACGGTGCGGTGCTTGGCCTTGAAGCGGGGCTTGCCCTCGGTTTGGGGATCCTTGAAGTATCGCTGGCAGGCGTCGGCCAGGTACTTCAGGCTGTAGCGCACACAGGCAAACGGGTAGTCCTTCAGCCAGGCGTGGTCCGGGTCGTGGCGCAGTTGGGTGAACCGCCGGCCCAAGGTGAAGAAGGTCGGAACGGGCTTGGGGCCAATTGTGTAGGCCTGCCACAGGCGATACCGCCGCTCCTGGTCGGCCGGCAGGTGGTTCCAGACATGGCGGCAGGCCCCGGCGATGGCCGTCAGCAGGATGCCGGTGGCGGCGTCGCCCGGATACAGGCGCAGGCGCACCGTGCGGTGCACGGTCTCCGGGGCCTCTGTTGCAGGATGGCGGGTGTCGGGCCCGAGAGGTGCAATCCCTGTCCGGTGGCGAGTCCGGATGTCCGCCGGGCTCTCTTGTTTGCAGGACACCCTTATGGCGCGGGTGTACAGGGTTGTGCCTGTCGCACCGACTGCGTAGTCGGGTATACAAGCCCCCATTGCATCACCAACCTGCCCGTGGACACCGGAGCCGCACAGGTGGCCGATCCAGTGCGCGGCCACCGCCTGTACCGGGTGCCGGACGATACCTTTCGGAAAGACCGCTGCCGTGCCGTCTGCGCACCGGCCATGCCACTCCTGATGGTAGCCACCTGGTAGAGCGGATTGGGGGCCGTATGCTGCAGGAGTGAAGTGAGATATGTAGGGGGCTTATACCGAGGAATTGACAGGATCCATGCCATGCCGACGGAAGCCGTGAGTGCGGAAACACTGCACGGCTTCCTCACAGGCAGGTTGCAGATGGTCAACCCGGACTGCTCCATCCGACCCTGCAACACCGGCCCCGGTGAGCCGCGCCGAGCGCTACCGGATCAGGTTCGACAGTCCCATGCAGGCAGCCCTGTGCGCCCGGATTGCGGGAGCCTGCCGCTACGTGTGGAAGGCCTACCGGATCGGACCCCGGCCGTCCGTCTCCTTCTTCACCCTGGGCCAACGCTTCACCAAGCTGCGCAACGATCCGGCCCATGCCTGGTTGAAGGCCCTGCCCTGTGCCGCCGTGCGCTACACGCTCAAGTACCTGGCGGACGCGTACACGCGTTCGTTCACCAGCGCCGACGCGGGCCTGCCCCGCTTCCAGTCCCGGCACCGTACCACGCCCGGCTTCACCCTCCCCGACAACGTGCGCCTGGACGGCACGCGTCTGTACATCCCCAAGGTTGGTTGGGTGCGCCTGGCCGGCCATCAGGGCCGGTACCTGGGCTGCCCGGCCAAGCAGGTGCGGTTGCCGAGGGAAGGCGACGAACGGCATCCCCGGTGGTATGCGCACGTGTTCCATGAAGTGCCGGCCGACCGCGTGCGGCCACCGGCGGCGACGGGGGCCTTGGGCCTGGACCGCAACGTGGGGCAGGCCACGGACAGCGACGGACGCGTCTACGCGGTACCCGACACCGCCAACCTGGAGGCCAACATCAAGCGCAAGCCGCGCAAGGCCGACAAGGCCCGCGAACGCTCCCGGCGGAACGGGCAGCCCCTGTCCCACCGCGGTCGGCGCATCTGCGGGCAACTGTCCAAGCTGCGCCGCAGGCAGAAACGCCAGCGGCCGTCCGCAGCCCACCGACACAGCCGCCGGATGGCGGACACGGCCCACACCGTGGTCATCGAAGACCTGGACACCAAGGCCATGACCAAGAGTGCCAAGGGCACGGTGGAGGCGCCGGGCAAGAACGTCAAGCAGAAGGCGGGGCTCAACCGCGTGATCCTGAAGTCCAACTGGGGGCTCCTGGAACGCCAGCTGGCCTACAAGGCGGGTGCGCTGGTGCAGGTCAATCCCGCCTACACGTCGCAGACCTGTGCGGTGTGCCAACAGGTGGACAGGGCGAATCGCAAGACCCAAGCCTTGTTCGAGTGTACGGCCTGCGGCCACACGGCCCATGCCGACCACAACGCCGCTCGCAACATTTTGGTCCGGGGCTGTCCCTGGACCCGACCGGCCCGCGGGGTAGGGGCATCGGCACGCTTTACCTACCCCTGTCAGGCACGCTGGGGGCCGACCGCGGCTACGACATCAAGGATTGTGTGCGGGATATGCGGGCGCGGCGGGTGACCCCGCATGTCGCACAGAAGAAGAAGCACTCGGCCATCGACGGTCGCGTGACGCGGCATGCCGGCTATGCGGTGAGCCTGCATCCGCAAGCGGGAGGAGGTCTTCGGTTGGATGAAGGCGGTGGGCGGCTTCCGGCGCACGCGCTACCGGGGCGTGGCGCGCACGGGCCTGGCCGGCTACTTGGTAGCGACTGCCTACAACTTGGTGCGCATGGCCAACCTGACGGCCGCGCTGGGGGTTTCAGGGCCCCTCGGACCGCCTGCACACCGATTCCGCTCACCTTGGGGCCGTACCGATGGCGTCCCAAACCTATTCTTCAGCAGCCTGCTAGAAGTCCAAACGAAAAGGGGGTGTTGGGAAGCTTGCCCAGTGTTGCCAGGGACTCTGGCTGGTCCGGTGGACGTCGGGCTGTGCTCACCGGTCGGCATCGGTTCAGCAGTCCGGGACGGTCGGCTGCGGATGTTGGGAGCCGCGTGCAAGTCGCCGGCGC
>MPMO01000027.1 GCA_002238555.1 Caldilineaceae bacterium bin34 | reverse complement strand
TCGTCCGCGGCCACTGGGGCGTGGAGAACGGCCTGCACCGCACCCTGGACATGCAGTTCCGCGAGGACGACTGCCGCATGCGCACGGGGCACGCCCCCGCCGTCATGGGCATCCTGCGCCGGGCCGCCCTGAACATGCTGCGCACGCTTCAGCAGCATTTCAGTACGCATGTGTCCATCGGGCTGTTGCGCGACCGCATCGGACGCCAACCCTGGATTCTGGCTGCTGCCCTGCCCTAAATCCGACTTTGCGTTTGCCCTGCGTTCCCATCACCGGGCCGGGAATCAGATCCCGCAACCAGCTCTGCCAATTGATGGCGATGAGGGGCCGCAAGATTCCCTGCGCGCTGACAATCGCCATGAGTCCGACGACCTGACGGCGTCCCGTCAGGTCGGAGAACGGCAAAAGGGCAACCGGAACCCAAAGCAGGATCACCAGGATCCAGGGCAACAGGGCAAGCATTTTACGCCGGCGCAGATAATCCGTCACCGGCGCAAAGACCAGTTGCAGCGGTTGGAAGATAAAGGGGGCGGCACCCACAAAACCCACCTGAAAGACATTGCCCCCCAGCAACAAGGCATACGCCGTCAGGAATCCGTTCGCAACGACACCACCCATTCCCATGGAGGCAATGCCTTCCAGATACAGCCACTTCAATCCGGAGCGGATTTGCGTTTTGGATAGAGAGGCATACTGCTGGAACATTGAATTGATGATCTATTAATTCTATGGTTTGGACAGTTTTGAGCCGGTTTCACGCTCCCTTTTCGGTATTTATGGGACTATCGGCCTGACCAGTGGATAAATCGGAGGGGATGTTAATGTTATACAAACAAATGTTCTAGAGCCACAATGTCGCAAAAGTGGGCTTCCTGAAGGGCCAACGGCCTGTCCAAGACCTCTGGACGTGTCTGGTGGGCGCCGACAGGCTCGAAATCCGGATATGTCCAGCCCAGTAGGTGGACATCGCGGGTGCAACGTGCTCCAAGAGTGGGAACAGGTACGGAATCATGGCCTTGCCAGTTCAAATCAAGCCATTTGATTATGCGATATTTTGTTCGGACACCCTTAACAAGGGGGGAGGCCGGACTCCCCAAAAGAAACCGCACGGGACCTGCTATCGTTGATGCAGATCAAAGCGTCATCGAAAGAGGTGGTCCGTGCGATGGCTGCGTACTATACTCGCCCTGATGCCCTGCGGCAAACCGCAGGCGGCCCATTTCGCCCACCTGGTGGAGCTGCTGCAGTGGCTGCCGGGGCGCATCAATTTCACCGGCCTCGAGCACTACGGCGGCTGGTCGGTGCGCACCCATGCGCGCTGGTTTGGGCGGCCCTTCCCCTTCGCGCGCCTGGCCGTGGCCGCCGGAGGAGCTGGGGGCGGCGCTCGCCGTGGATGCCAGCTTCGTGTGCAAGAGCGGGCGCCAGACCTGGGGCACGGGCTGGTTTGGGAGCGGCATGGCCCGCGCCGTCCGCTGGGGGCCGGGGTCACGCTGCTGGCCGCGGTGGATGTGGAGGAGGGTGGCGCCTATCCTCTCTGCGTCCGGCCGTCCCCGGGTGCCGTCCGCGCGCGCCGGCAGACCTGCGGGGCGGCCACCGGTCGGGAGACGACCGTCGACGCGGCCCTGGCCCTGCTGCGGGAGGCGGTCGCGGCCGGGGCCCAGGAGAGCCTCGGCACGCGCTGGGTGGCGGCCGACGGCGGCTACGCCCACCGGACCTTCGTGGAGGGGGTGCGAACGTGGGACCTGCACGCGGTGGGCCGGCTGCGCAAGGACGCGGTCCGGCGCTGGAGCTGCACCGGCCCCCACGAACGACGGCCGCCGCGACCTGGCGCGCATGACCTGCACGGCCCTGGACGACGAGCAGGTCGACCTCCACCACGCGGTGCTGCACGGCAAGGCCTGGCAGTGCTGGCTGCAGATGGTGTACGTCCTGCCGCGCGGGCCGACCCGCAGACGAAGGAGGGCATGCTCCGTGACGGCACCGACCGGGAGCTGGCACCGGAACGCCTCTTCCGGATCTACGGCGCCCGCTTCCCAATTGCATTTGCCTTCCGCGAGGCCAAGCAGCACCTGGGCCTCAACGACTGTCAGGCCCGCTCACAGGCCGGGCTGCATTTTCATTTCAACATGGTCTTCGCCGCCCTCTTCCGGGCCCGCCGGCAGGCCCGGCTCCGGGCGGAGCGTCCCCTCGGCCCCTTTTCCCTGCGCCATCGCAAGCGACACAACCTGGAGGCAGAAATACACCAACGCATGGCCGCCCGCTCGGCCGCAGGTCGAAACGCCGCCAATGCCGAGGCCGGTCGCGGTCGCATCCCGCCGGAACGCCTGTGGCGGCGCGCGCCGCCTCTCGCATCGGGGCCGGCCGGCCCCTGAACACCACCCCCCAACCGGCCCAGCCATACGATGCAGGCCTCAAAATGTGTCCAAACCATAGAATAAGCGAATCGACAAGGGAGATTGCAGAGACGCCCCCTTGGAGGCTCGCGACGTAGGTGTTCGAACCCGATCCACTTCCAAGATGAAGTGTCCCAATCCTCCCTATTCTAAATCCCTGCCTCGGACCTTACCGGCTACCGTGTCAAAAAGGCAGGGCAATCGCCAGATTCCGTTGCGGGGCGGATTGTCCAGGATCGGGGCTCCTTCTTGCCACCGATGAGTGCCCGTCATGGTCCCCTGTATTGTGTCGTTCCTGAGGACTTGCCTGAAAGGCGTGTCCGACACTGTATTGTCCACGCGCGCTGGCACCCACTCACATCCATCCTCTTTCCGGCCTTGACTACCGTTATCGGTGGTGTCGACACCTGGGTGGAGGTGGAAGAGTTTGGCCGGGTCACCGTACCTGGTTCGCGCAGTGGGTGCAGGGACTGCACGACCTGCTGGGGTCGGGTGATGGCCCTGGACAGCCAGACCGCCCGGCGTTCGCACGACCGGATCCACGGTCGGTCGGCCCTGCACACGGTTAGCACCTACGCCTGCAAGAGCCGGTTGGTGCTGGAATCGACTGCCGTGGAGGCCCCGTCGCATGAGCTCACGGCACTCCCCAAGGTGCTGGTCCTGCTGGACTTGGCAGGCACCACCGTCATCCTTGATGCCATCGGCTGCTGGAAGAACCCAGCGCAGCACCTCCGGGCACAGTAGGCCGACCATTGGCCGTCAAGGAGAACCAACTGACATTGCGGTGCCCTGGAGGAGACCTTCGTAGAGGCGCGCCGGTGTAGTCCGAGGGTTGTCCCCACACGGACCGCCGCACCGTGGACGGGGGCCATGGGCGCATTGAGAGCCGCCGCGGCTGAGCTCTGGGTAATCCGGAGTGCTTGCAGGATGTGGATCCGCAGGGGTGCTGATCCGACCTGCGCAGCCTCCTGCTGGTAGAGGTGGAACGATGATCCTCGTCTATCTTGCCGACTACCCTGGGGTCTGTACCGGTCTCTCGGCAGACCGAATTCACGACTTTATAATTGCCCGCTCCCCGCAAAACCCTTTTTCCAATTCCCTATGACCATTTGCTTTTCCGAGCGCGATCTTCCCGTCCTGGACTCCTGTGATGTCTTGGTGGTCGACTGCAGTCTGGCCGGCATGGCCGCTGCAGTGCAGTTGGCGAACCGCGGCTTGTCGGTCGCGATCGTGGAACCGCGGACGTATCCGGCCCGTGAGATGACGGCCAAGGGCCGCACTTGGATTGACTGCGCCGAATTGGCGAGTGGTGCGTTGCCGGAACCGTTGGCAACGGCTTTTGCAGCAAGCAGGGAAGATGCACGGGACAGGGTCTGGCCACTGCATCAGGATCGATTTAAGCTGGCCTTGGAAGACTGTCTCCGGACGGCCGGAGTCCGATTATGGTACGCCTCGCTGCCCGTCGGCGTGCTCCAAGGCGCGGACGGTGCCGTTGCCGGAATTGTGGTTGGCAACAAGTCTGGTCGGCAGGCAATTCGATGCGGATGTGTGATTGACACCAGCGAAACGGCGTTGGTGGCGCGTCTGCATGGCGCGGAGTTCGAACCCGCATCGGGACCATCACGTGTAGTGCGCCGCATCGAATTCACCGGGGTTGAGGGGCTTGAGGGACCCGTGTTCGAGTGGCATGTGCCCGGGACGGGCACTCTGGAATTGCAGGCGTTCCCGGGCAACGGTGGGGACGGCCACGTCAACATTGAATACGCCTTGGTCCATGCGGTTGGGGCGAGTGATGCGGTGAGCGCGACGGCGCGGGACCTGGCGGCGCGGCGCGTGGGGATGTCCCTGGTCGAATCGCTCAAATCCGGTCATCCGGCGTTCGCAGACGCGGTGTGGGCCGGATCCAGCCATGAAGTCGAGGGGGCGTTCACAACCTGCCTGGCAGTCCGGCAGGCTTCGGCAACGGAGGCGGAAGTCCGGATTCCCGCAACTTCGGTTTCGGAAGCGGCAACACTGGATGCTGCCTGCTTCCTCACCAGGGTTCCGGGCGTGGTATGCCTCAACGATGCGGCCCGCCTGCCCGATGATGTCGCCCGTGCTCTGCGGCACCCGGTCGCGGCGAGCCGGATTGGTGTTGCAGTTGCAGGTTTGGTTGCCGAGCGGAACTCCATCCCGGAACCCGCAGGTTCGACGCGAACCTCCATCGCCGGAACCGGGATGGCCGTGAAGGAACAACAGGTTCCCCAGCGCGGGGTGGAGTACGCAACCGTCCGTGTCCCGGCAGCCCCCCTCCCGCAACTGGACGCGGTGGATTCGGTGATTGTTGGCGGTGGCACATCGGGAGGCATCGCCTCTGTCGCGTCGGGGACATCCGGCCTGCAAACCGTCCTGGTGGACATGAACCCGGGCTTGGGCGGGACGGGCACCTATGGCGGCATTCATGCCTACTGGTTCGGCCACCGCGGCGGCTTCTCCGGTCAGGTGACGGGGATGGTCGACGACATGCACGTCCGCACGGGACATCCCACGCAACGCGGCGACATCCCCCAGTGGAACATCGAGTGCAAAATCCATGCCCTGCACGAAGGGGTGATGGCGGCCGGGGTCGTGCCGTTGCTGAATGCCATGTTCATCGGTACCGTGGTCGAAGGCAACCATGTTCGCGGTGCGGCTGTCGCGACCCGCTACGGCCCCCTGTGCACCTTGGGCCGGATCACGCTTGACTGCACGGGCGACGGCGATGTGGCCGCGTTCGCCGGGGCGCCCTACGTGCTGGGCGCCGGACGCGACCACTCAATGATGTACTCCTACATGGCTCAGGTGATCAGGCCGGGGCGTCCGCGCAACGTCAAGACCCGTTCGGTCGATATCACCAACGTCGAGGACTACACGCGCGGGATCATGGCCGAACGACGCAGTGCGAATGCCGGGGACGTGGACCACGGCATCTATATGGCCCCCCGCGAGAGCCGTCACATCCAGGCCGACATTACGCTGACGCTCACCGATCAGCTTGTGCGACGGGCCTTTGAGGACGTGGTGGCGGTGATGTTCAGCAACAACGACATCAAGGGGCAGAGCACATCCGATTGGATCCTGATGGGCCTACAGTCCCCCCATCTGGAGATTGAGATTCCCTGGAGTGCGCTACTGCCCGTCGGCTTGGAGAACATCATCGTCTCGGGCAAGGCCTTTTCGGCGACGCACGATGCCTTGGCCGCCCCGCGCATGCAGCCTGATATGGAGAACTTGGGCGGCGTTGCCGCCCTGGCCGCCGCCCTTTGCATACAGAGGGGCGAAACTCCGCGGCAACTGCCGGTGCGTCTCCTGCAGGAGCGGCTGGTGGATGCCGATGTCCTGCCCGAACGCATCCTGACCCGCGAGCTGGAACCACTCCGCTTCTCGGAAGAGGAATGCACAGCCAAATGGGCGCGCTTCGACCCGGATGTGCCCCTGCACACCTATTCCGACCAGCGAAACAATCGGCGATACCCGGGACGCATCGACATTGCGGACCTGATGTGCATGGGACCGGAAGTGGTGCCGTTCCTTGCCGAGCGGTACGCGGGTGCGAAAGGTGCGGCCAAAGTGCTGTTGGCGCAAGTGCTGGCCATCCTTGGATCGGATCGGGGCATGGAGACGCTGGTTGAGGCTTGCTTGGTCGAATTGGCACAGGACCGCCTCCCAGTCCAGGAGGATGCCATCATCTACAAAGGCATTCCGCCGGACCAGAATGCAGCATCCAGCGCGGCGTTCCTCGTCTACAGCCTGGGGCACGCGCGGGACCCGCGCGCCATTCCCGTGTGGCGGCGGGTGGTTGAGCTCCTCGGGCATGAGAGCCCCGCGGACTTCATGGACAAGGATCGGTCGATGTACTACTACGTGCCGGCCGTCTGTTACGGGGTTGAACGGCTCGGTGATCCGGCTTGTGTTCCCCTGTTGGAGGAGTTGGCCGCCCATCCGGCGCTCAGGGATCAACTCGTCGCGGATCCGAACGCCCTCGGAGCAGATTATGTGGAGGAGCGGTTGGCCTATCTGGAGGTACTGGTGGCCCGGTGTCTCGCCCGCTGCGGCAGTCCACAGGGCTATGTCCGGCTGATTGACTATCTGCAGGATGCGCGCGCCATCCACACGGAGCACGCCCTGACGGAGCTCGTACGCATCACCGGTGAGGACTTCGGCAAGGATCCGGCATTGTGGGCCGACTGGCTGGAACGGCACGGGGACGACCTGGAACCGGTTCCGTGGCAGGATGTCTCCGATCCCGTGCGGGCTTGGGAGGAAGCGATTCTCGTCGACCCGATCCATGGGCAGTCCGATTTCACGCTGCGGGAACCCAAAGCGGCTGCCGTGTGACAATCCGGATCAGCGACGACCAAGGCATCTGTCAGGAACAACCAATTTGCTGCTCCGGCGATGACAATGGCCTACCGAGTCACTGCAGACCTTCAAATGGCGAAACGGAGCTACTTCAGTTGTGGTTCTGATGGCGCCAAGGTGGTGAGGAAGATTCAGTCAACAATGCGAAGGACATAGTGGAAGAGTTCGTTGGTGAAGTCGTTCCAGGTTTGGCCGCCTTCCTGCAATTTGTGAAGTAGATAGGTCTTGACTACCCCGATCTGTTCCAGTCGGAACTGCATTTCATCCGTTACGACGCCTGCGATCAGAAAGTTGACACATCCAGGAGGTGTCTCTTCAAAGCTTTTCTTCATCGCACCGAGACGTTCCAAAGCTCCTGCCGGATCGGTTCCGCCTTTGATTTCAATGGTTGCCAGCAAGCGACTGCCTCTTTCAAATCTGATGTCCGGCTCAGATCCAAATATCATGTTGATGCCGTTGGGGAGTAGGAAGGTGGTGCCATCCTCGCTGATGATCAGATCTCTCCGGTCAAGCCAGTTTGCAATACGGGCCTTGATCAACTCCTCCGCTATCCGGCCGATCCTGTTCCGGTACATGCCGTCGAGGCTGATCCCCATCGTGGCGATGATGTTCCTGTAGCCGTTCTCCAACGTCCAGCCGCTGGAGTTCTCCACGATCGAGGAAATCACTGCGTTGTAGAGGCGCGCCACACGTTGGCAGGTCTCAATTGTGATTGGCCGCTTGCGGGTTCGGTTCTCCCAGCTGGCCACTGAAACAGCCATCTGGCCAACCTGTTTTTGCGACAGCAGGGCCAAACCACGGTAGTACTGCGACGTTTCCGGCAGTTGTCGAAGGAGTTCAGGATGAGCAAAGACAAGAGCCGGCGCTGCTTCAATTTTGTTTACATAATCCCACGCCTTAAAGCTGATCATCAGATTGGACAAGGGTGTGAAGTCCAAACGGTGCCCTTCTGTGAATTCCTCAATTGACCTGCGCAACGTCACATCCGTTCGCTGGCGGAGGCGTTCGGCAAACAGACCGGACCTCGCTACGGCGTTTGCCAACCTAGCCATCGCGGCGTACCCACTTGTACACGCATTTGCGAAGTTCCCGACGTCCAAACCTGGCCATTTGCTGGCTTGAGTTGCCCTTGCCTGTGGGCAGCACCCAAATGTCGGTACAGTCGAACCCCGACTGTTCCGCAAAGTCTCCAAGGATGAAGTCCACGGGTACTTCCTCGCCGTGGTACTGCACGTTGTCGTTGACCATAACCACCACCCCGGACGGCCGGACGATACGGCCCAGTTCGGCCACCACTAGGGCCATTTCCAGGAAGTACCCTTCGATCAGGCGGATCACGTTCTTGTTGCTTAGTTCGTGGGCGCGGTGTTCGAGTTGGACCAGCACTTCGGTCAGGGCTTGTTCCTGTTCGCACATGTGCATGGCCTTGTGCAGGGATTCGGACGTTCCCTCGTACAGGGTCGAGAGCCGTTGCCGCTTTGATTTGTTCTCCACCGTCGCGGTCAACATGCTTTGTCTCAAGTCGGAGAACGCCTTCCGGTCAAACCCCAGCCAGGCCAGCTCCAACGCATAGGTCCTGGTGTAGTCGTACCGGTTGGCATAGGGTGGCGAAGTCACCACCAGGTCGAATGTCTCCGAAGGCATGTCCTTGAGCAGATCGAGGCAGGATCCGGTCCGGAGGGTTGGGCGGCATCCATTGCCAAACCGCGACTTCAAGAGCTCCGTGTCGCTGCACATCTCGTCGAGTTTGGCTTGCAGTGCTTCATGGAAAACAGCAATGGGCCCCAAGTCTGCCTTGGATTTCAACGAACGACCGGAACGGTAATCCCAACGCAGAAACTGGCCGTCCTTGCGTGTGTAGCTTGCATCTTCCAGGACCGACATGCAGGCCAGGTCCAACATGGATTTGATTGAGTCCTCGTTAACCGATGCAAGGTACTCCCTGGCCTTGGCAATCTCGGTTTCGTTTTGTGCAGGAAACGCACGTTCGGTGATGCGCACGTGGGGGAAGGCAAATCGGCTTGCGGCAGGGGCTTCCGAGATCACGCGGTCGAGCATGGCTTGGCCGGCGGTACGCAGTTCGGCAGCTGATGCGCCGTTGGCGGCGTGGGCAATCGCGGCGCCGGCCAACACGCCAACCGGCATGATTTCGATTCCAGTGGCAGCCTTGCCTTTCCCGGCCGCCACCACCGGCGCGGTACCGGCACCGGCAAAGGGATCAAGGACGGCTTCGGGGTTGTATTCGTCGATGAGTGCCGCCACCAAGTCGCTGGAGAACCCCTCCTTGTACTTCATCCAACGGAAGCCCGGGGTTTGCTTGTTGCCCTGAAACGAGACCATCTGACGACTGAGTAAGGGATTGGTCGAGAGGCGCGACTCGAATCGGCTGGCTAGTTCGTTCCTTGCCTGGTTGCCATTCATACTCTGCGTAGCAGTCATGATTGCACCTACCCAAATCGAGCCGTGTGGACACATGCCGGTGACAACCTCCGGGGATGTCCCGGCGGCTGGTCATGACCGATGCATCCCAATGGGTGTTGCCGGCGAATTCTAAAACATCCGTTCTCCGCCATTGGCGAATGTAGCGGGCGGCGTGAGGCCCTTACGGTGGCCCATGGCCGGGCAAATCCTTTCCGATTAACTGCGTACTTCATTCCGCGCGGGTACAGATGGGTGCTACTTCCACTCCAGGGCCACCCCGGTGTAGGTGTCCTTTTGGTTCAGGAGACCCTGATAGGCCTCCTCGATTCCCTCCGGGTGCATGCGGTGCGAAATCAGGGGTTCCAACTGAATGCGCCCGTCCTCCAGCCACTCGAAGATCATCTTCTGCTTCTGGTACTGGGACGTATCGGCGTTGACGGCCGGATAAAACGGATACTGCCATTCAAGGGCTCCAAGCACCTTGATGCAACTGTAGTGCATCTTGCCAAAGAAGTCCGTCAGGTTTCCGGTGACCGGAGCCCGCGGTGTGCCGAGAATCACCAGTTGTCCATGCCTGCGGGTGGCATCCAGGGCCTGCATGCACACGGCACTGTGGCCGACCGCCTCAACCACGATATCGGCTCCGGTGCCACCGGTTAGTTCCAGGATCCGGTCCTGTACCTCCTCGGGCGAACCCCCCACCTGCTCCGCGACACCGACCCTGGCGGCCAAGGCACGGCGCTCCGCCACCGGATCCACGGCAATCACCCGGCAGCCGATCGCTCCGTAGAGCTGGGACGCCAAATTGCCCACGATGCCCAATCCGAATACCACGACCGTGGGCGAACCCTTGATTTCGGGCACCAGAATGGAGGTTGCGGCCACGCCCGCCATGCGGGAGGCGACGGCAATGTCGCCCGGCAGGCCGTCCGGCACCGGGTAAACCAGCCGCTCCTCCTTGAACTTGGCCCAGGCCTCGTGTTTGGCATAGGTGAAGACTCTTTGCCCCACGTCCGCCCTGACGGCCTCGGAACCCTTGGCCCGAACAGTGCCCACGTTGGCATATCCCGAACGCCACGGATACTTGCACCATCCGTCTTCCTGCCAGACCTGGGGCTCCACACCGGTATAGTTGGCCAGTTCGGTACCGGAACTGATGAAGGTCCACTCCGTCTCGATGAGCAATTCGTCGGGCGCCAAATCGTCGAGGTCGATTTCCTCCGAGTCCAGGCGCACCTGGTTTTGGTAATGGACGTTGACAAAGAAATTCCGCATGCCGGAAGCTCCAATTGTGGCAGTCGACGGTTGTCAGTTGAGTCGCTCAAAGATCCCGGCGGCGCCCATGCCGCCGCCGATGCACATGGTGACCATGCCGGTTTCAAGGTCGCGTTCCTTCAGTTCGGCCAGGATTTGCACCGTCAGTTTGGAGCCTGTCGCCCCCAAGGGATGGCCCAGGGCGATGGCCCCGCCATTGACGTTGGTGTGTTCTTCGTCCAGCTCGAGGCTGCGGATCACGGCCAGGACCTGGGCTGCAAAGGCTTCATTGAGTTCCACCAGGTCCACATCGTCCAACTCGAGTCCGGCCTGCTTCAGTGCCTTGGGCACGGCCAGGACCGGCCCGATGCCCATGGTTTCCGGATCCACACCGGCCGTGGCGTAGCTTCGGAATCTGGCCAGTGGAACCAGGCCTTCGGCGCGGGCCTGGTCCTCGTTCATCAACACCACCGCCGCGGCGCCGTCGCTCATTTGACTGCTGTTGCCGGCGGTGACGGTGCCCTGACTGTGGAACACGGGTCGCAGGGCGGCCAGCTTCTCGGCCGAAGTGTCGGAGCGGATTCCCTCGTCACGGGTGAACGACAGGGAACGGGCTTCTGCGCGGGAGCCGTTGCCGACCAATCCGTCAACTTCCAACGGCACGATCTGGTCATCAAAGCGACCGCCTGTCTGAGCCGCGCCGGCCCGTTGGTGGCTGCGCAGGGCAAAGGCATCCTGGTCCTCGCGGGATATGTCGTGTTCCCGGGCTAGGTTCTCGGCTGTCAGGCCCATGTTCAGATAGGCGCCGGGACGTTGTTCCATGAGGTCCGGATCGGCCCTGAACACCTGCCCTGGTATGGGGACTCGGGACATGCTCTCGACCCCGCCGGCCACCACCACGTCGGCGCTGCCGGTCATGATCTGCCAGGCGCCCATGGCGATGGTTTGCAGGCCGCTGGCACACTGGCGGTTGACGGTCTGGGCGCTGGCGGAGACCGGCAGGCCGGCTTTGAGGGCTACCAGGCGCGCGACGTTCAGGCCCTGTTCCGCCTCGGGAAAGGCACAGCCAACAATGACATCCTCAATGCGTTCGGGGTCAACGCCCGAGCGTTCCACGGTGGCGCGCAGGACCTGGGCGAGCATTTCCTCGGGACGCACGGCGCTCAGGCTGCCCTTGACGGCGCGGCCTACGGCGGAACGCGCAGCTCCCACGATTACGGCTTGGTTCATGGCATTCAGTTCCGAAGTGGCTTCTTCTGGGTCAACATGTGGACGATACGATCGCGGCTCAACGGCTCGCCCGCCAGGGACAGGTTGGCTTCCCGCTCGAGGTCCAGGAACCATTGCTCGTCCATCCACGCCGGACTGGCCAGGCGGCCGCCGCACAGTACATGGGCAAGCTTGGTGGCAATCAAGGCATCATGTTCGCTGATGTACCCGGCTTCCCGGTACATGAACACCTCCATTTCCAGATTGGCCAGGCCGTCGCGTCCCGCCGCATAGGTATTTTGGTGCACCGCCGGCGGCGCATAACCCAGCTCCAGACTTCGTTGCAACTCGCGCACGGCCCACGGCAGCAGTTGGCTGCGCCGGGTCACCAGCGGGGTTTGTTCCGGGAGATAGTCCATGGCCTGGGCGTCCCGGGCGTTGTCCGAGACCTTGGCCATGGCTACCTGGGCATGCAGGTTCTTGAGCACGAGGTGGGCATCTCCGCCGCGGTCCAGGAATTCCCGTCCCAGGCTTCGGCGCACCAGTTCCTTGCATCCACCCCATCCGGGCACCAGACCGACCGCCGACTCGGTCAAGCCCAGGCACGCTTCGGGATGGGCCACCACGCCGTCCAGGGACAGCAGCAGTTCGACCCCGCCGCCGGCCGCCATGCCCCGCACGGCCGCCCACACCGGCTTGGGCGCCTGGCGCAGGGCCAGGAACGTGTCCTGGCCCAGTTTGGCCAGTCGCTCCAGTTCCTGCCAGTCGGCGGCCTCGAGCAGGGCCAGAATCAACTTCAGGTTGGCGCCGGCGGAGAAGATGTGGTCGTCGTTGGCGATGATGAGGCCGGCCGCGGACCCGTGCAGCCGGTCGCACGCTTCCCGGCACACAGACAGGACCTGTTCGTCGATGGTGTTGAGCACCGAGCGGGTTTCAAGGAACAGGATTCCGTCCTGGCCGGTTCTCAGGCAGGCCGATGCGTTTTCCGCAATTGCCTGTCCCGTGCGCATGGCGTCGGCATAGGCGTGGTAGTTGACCTCGGCCGGGACGGGGTTCATGCCCCCGCGGAAGTTCCAGCTGCTGCGCTCGCCATTCGCTTTTCGGTGAAAGGCCGTACCGGTATAACTCGGTTTGGAAGATCCGAGTCGTGCCCATCCGAACGGTGCTTCCGCCGTCCACTTTCCTACGTGCATGCCGGATTGCAGCATGCGGTCCGTCGACGTTGCACCAAGTGCTTGCCACAGCTCAAAGGGACCCAGCTGCCAGGCAAATCCGGTGCGAATCACCCGGTCAACCGTATGGCAGTCGGCCGCAATGTCCCCGGCAACCTGCGAAAGGTAGGAAAATATTTGCCCGTGGACTTGCCACAGGAACTCGCCGAAGCGGTTGTCCAGTTTCAGCAAGGCCGGGAACCGTTCCGCCAGCGGCATCCCGTGCAGCGTGTCGATGGCTTCGTCGCTGAACCGGGGCGCCGGCACCCACGACAGGCGGCCTTCGACCGCTTCGGCCAGGTCGAGCGACAGGAACCGGCGCTTGCCGTTGGCGTCGTGTTCCGTGCGGTAGAAGCCCTGTCCGGTTTTGCTGCCCAGATGGCCGGCTTCCAGCAAGGCGGTCATCATGGATCGGTATCCCTCGTGGAAGCGGACCGTCCGGCAGGGATCGTCCGGGGTGAGGTCATCCAGGTTGCGGCACACCAGGCCCATCACGTCCAGGCCCACGATGTCGGCAAGCCTGAAGGTGGCCGCGTTGGGACGCCCCAGCAGTGAGCCGGTCAGACCGTCCACTTCGGTCACCGTCAGCCCCATGTCCAGGGCCGTGTTGATCGTCACCTGATGAATGAAGGCAAACAGACGGTTGGCGATGAAGTACGGGGTGTCCCGGCAGACCACGGTCTCGCGCCCCAGCCGGACACTGCTGAAGGTCCCGAAGTTCGCCAACAGCGCAGGATCGGTTCCGGCATGGGGAATCAGTTCCAGCAGCGGCAGATAGCGGGGCGGGTTGAAGAAGTGGGTGCCCATGAAACGGGACGCAAAGTCCGCGGGCAGCCCTTCGGCCAGCATGTGAATGGGCAGCCCCGACGTATTGGTCGTGATCAGCCTGCAGGTCGGATTGAGATCGGCCAGCCTCTGCAGCAGGGACCGCTTGGTCTCCATGTCCTCGATGACTGCTTCCAACACCCAGTCGCTTTCGCCCAGGGCTGTTTCCAAATCCTCGTCCATGTTCCCGGGCCGGATCAGGGAGCGCGCCTCCTTGTGTACCAGATTGGGCGGCCGTGCTCCCGCCATGCGGGCCAGGCCCTGCCACGCCAGTTGGCTGCGGCCGACCTGCGCGGGGGTGACACCTTCGATGTTGATGTTCGGGTCCGGGTCGGATGCCAGGTCGAGCAGATGCACTCGGATGCCGGCATCCGCTAGCAGGCCGGCGATGGCGGCTCCCATGGTGCCGGCGCCCAGTACGGTGGCGGTCTGGATGTTCAGGGTCATGGCAGGAGTTGTATTGGATGGTCCGGGTGTTGTTCAGGGGTTCGGAGGTTGCAGCGGCTTCTGCATGCCGATCCAGGCTGGCTGGAACTGAAACCCAAGTCTGCGGTGAATGTGTCCGATGGAACTGTCGGGATCGCCGTGGGCAACAACCTTCGCATATCCCTGGGCCTTGGCGCTGGCGAAGGCGTGCAGTTTAAGCGCGGTGGCCACACCGCGCCCGCGCCGGGCCGGATCCACGCCGGTGCGGAAGGCCTCTACCGCGGTGTCGTCGTCCGCCATGGACCGGAGCTCCGTCAGTCCGATCCAATCCGTTCCGTCTCGTGCAATCCAACACAGGTAGGGATTGAAATCCCTGGCGTTGAGGTGTTCCTCTGCGAACTGCTGGGCGGAGGGTTTTTCCAGAATTTCCGGAGCCACGGCCTCGGCCTGAATTCGGTAAGCCAAATCGCGGAAGCGCTCCATCCAGTCGGGACAGTCCTCGGTCAACGGGGCGAGGGGCCGGAACCGCGCCGGGCTCGGGTCCTTGCAGGTTTCCGCCAAACGCACAATATCGAACTCCGCCAGGTCCAGTTCCGCGTCCGCGTCGCGGCCGGTTTCCACGAAACCGTGTGCCTGAAGAAACTTCAGCCCCCCGATTTGGTCTTCGCGACAGCCGCTGTTGAGGGTTTGCATGTCTGCGGGCGGCATCCGTTTGAGCAGATCCCGAAAGATGTGTGAGCCAATCCCCTGTCGGCGATGCGCGTGATTGACCACCACATAAACATGAAAGGCACCGGGCTCACCCAGCCAGAAGGCTGCGCCGCAGGACCCTAACCCCGCGACAGAGCCATCGATTTCGCAGACTCGCTGATCCCACCTGATGTCCGGCCGCGCAGCCACCATCTCCCGCTGGGCTTCCACGGTGGTTGGCGTATCCGGCCAGGTTTGGTTTTCCAGTTCCACCAAGGCCCGGTAGTCGGCGTCCGAGTCGTTGAAGTCTCTCAGGTGCATGGTGTCAACTGCCTTGGGCACGGGTTGGAACAAGCGCACATCGCGGCCTCATCACTCGCGGTTGGCCAAACCAGCATAGCCCCAGGCCAGGGCCAAAACAATGGTTCCATAAACCAGTTGCTGGATGTCCTGCCCGACATTGAGGAATGTAAGCATGGAGGTGAGCACACTCAGTATCAGGGCCCCCAGGATGGTTCCGGTGTAGCCGCCCACTCCGCCAAAGATGGATGTGCCGCCGATCACGGCCGCCGCGACCGAGGGCAGCAGGAAGGCATTCGCCAGCTGGAGGTCGACCGCCCCGGTGCGCCCGGCCAACAGAATACCCGCAATGGATCCCAGGATCCCGGCCGCAATGTAGGCGGCAATCCGCACCTGCCACGTCCGGACGCCTGCCAGCCGCACCGCGGTCTCGTTGTCGCCCACGGCGTACAGGAGCCGGCCCCAGCCGGTGCGTCGCAGAAGCCAGATCAGGATCAGGGATATCACAGCCCACAGCACGACACTGTAGGGCAGGCGATTGCCGAGGAAGGAGCCCGCCGCCAGTTCCTTGATGAATGGCGCGACCTGGGTGGAGCCGCGCAGAATGGTCTGGGTCCATGCCGTGAAGGTGCCAAGCATGATGCCCGACATCGCCAGGGTCATGATGAGGGGGTTGACGCGGAACACGGCAACACCGATGCCGTTGGCAGCCCCGACCACAAGGCCGACGGCCACGCCCATCAGGATGGCAACGGCGGCTCCGTGGGAGGACTGGCTGGCTGCCACATAGGCGGAACCCGTGGCAATCATGGTGACCGACAGGTCAATGCCGCCCGTGAGCATCAGAATGGTCTGTGCCCCGGCCAGAATGCCCAGCGGGGCCGCCTGCAACAGTGAGCTGCGGGCCCCGTTCAGGGAGAGGTATTCGGGCTCGATGAACCCGGTGACCAGCACCAGCAGGAGACACACGCCGCCCAGGGCCACCGAGGGGTTGGCCCGCGCCTTGGCGGCCAGGCGCGCCCGGACGGTTGTGGCGGCCGCGGAGTCAACCATGGCGGAGCCTGCGCGGATGGCGGTGTGGACCGGGATTGCCGCAAGGGCTCATGTGCGGCGCTCCCGGATCAAGGTCACCAGGCCGCCAATCATCATGACAATGGCGATGAGCACCCCCTGCAGGATCTGGGCATTGTTGGGGTTGATGCCCATGGCGCTCAGGATGGGGTTGAGCATGATCAGAATCATGCCGGCCGCCACCACCCCGAGAACCAGTCCGGTGCCGCCGGTCAGGGCAATCCCGCCCAGTACGACGGCGGCCACGCTGTTGAGGGTGGCGTTGGCCCCCACGCTGAACCGCGGGTCTCCGGTACCCGTGATGGCAACGGTGGCCAGGCCCGCCAGGGCCGCCAGCGCGCCGCCCAGGGCATAGGAGGCCACCTTGGCCCGGGTCACGCCCAATCCGGCCAACGAGGCGATGTTGGAGTCGCTGCCGACGGCGTACATGGACAGGCCCAGCCGGGTGCGTCGCGACAACAGGAACACGACGGTCGCGGGAATGATCATCATCAGGACCGGCAGGACATAGGTGCCGCCGATGCCCGATTCGGAACCCGTGAACAGCCACCGGAATTCGGGAGCCGTGCCGCCGCCCGGCGAGGGCAGGATCCACAGGGCCAACCCCGACCAGATGTAGCTGGTGGCAAGGGTGACCACAATGTCCGGGACTCCCGAGAGACGGATGACGTAGCCGGTCATGCCGTTGAGGAAGGCGACGAGGCCAATCAGCAGGAGCGCGATCACCAAAACGGCCCCGAAGGGCTGGTCCGCCATGAAACGGGCCGCAATCGCGTTGCTCAGCAGCAGCAGGGCCCCCAGCGACAGGTCGATGCCGCCCGCGATCACGATGATGGCCTGGCCCAGCGCCAGGTAGACCAGGGGCAGGCTGTTCTTGCTGATGGATGTGATCTGAAACTCCCCGAACCGGGGAATCAGGTTGGCATACCAGATCAGAAGGGCCAGCAGAAGCAGCCAGACGCCCAGGGTCCAGCCACTGCGGGACAGGATCAGACCGGCCCGGTTGAATACGACGGTGGCGCGGCTATCCCGGTTCATGCAACGGGTAATGGACCAGGATCAGACGAGTCCGTGGGCCGCGGTCAGGAGCGAGGCTTCCGTGGCCTGGGCCGCCGCCTGTTCATCGACGATCAGGCCGTTGTGCATGACCAGCACGCGATCGCAGACAAGCGGGATTTCGGCCAGTTCGCTGGTATACAGGAGCACGGCCGCACCGTCGGCCGCCAGCTTGCGCAGGAGGGCGTAAATCTCCCCCTTGGTCTGAATGTCGATGCCGCGGGTGGGATCAAAGCACAACAGCGTGCGGAAGCCCGACACCAGCCACCGGCCGATGGCCACCTTCTGTTGGTTGCCGCCCGACAGGCGCCGCACCCGGGCTGCAGCCCGGGTGTCGATCGACAGGCTGTCGATGGCGTTGGCAGCCCGGGCGCGTTCATCGGCCGGCAGGCCCAGCCACTGCCGGATGCGCGTGATGAGGGTTACGACCAGGTTCTGGTACACCGGCAGACTGGGCAGCAGGGCCTGTAGACGGTCTCCCGGAATGAGGACCACCCCCTGTCGCACCGCATCGGCCGGCGACAGGAACCGGCAGGGACTGCCGTCCACCAGGATGCGGCCGGCACTGGGCCGCCTCTCTCCGCACAGAATGTCGAACACCCGTTCCTGCCCCTGGCCCTCCAGCGCCACCAAGCCGAGGACCTCGCCCCGGCGAACGGCAAACGAAACCTGGCGGACCGCCTCCCCGGATGCCAGTTCCTCCACGGCAAAGACGGTCTCGGCACCTGCAGTGGTTGGCGCGGTGGTGCCGGCCTGCGTGTCGGGTGCAAGGTCCACCGGGGATCCCAGCATGGCGTGGACCAGCTCCTGCTGCGTGATGCCGCCGACTTCCAGCTCGGCCACGTTGCACCCGTCGCGCAGAATGGTTGCCGTATCGCAAATGCGCATCACCTCGGCCAGGCGATGGGTGATGAGCACCACGGAGCATCCTTCGGTCTTCAGCCGGTCCAACAGTTCGAACAGTTTCTCGGCCTGATCCGCGGTCAAGGCGGCGGTGATCTCGTCCAGCAGCAGGATTTTGGGATTCAGCGCCAGGGCGCGGGCGAGATCCACCAGGCGCAGAATGTCCAGGGGCAGGTCCCGGACCATGCGGTCCCGGTCCAGCGAACCCAGATCGAACTCCTCCAGCCACTGTTCAAAGGTGGCCGGATCGGTTCGGCTCAACCGCAGGTTCTGGGCAATGGTCAGATCCCGGATCAGGGCCGGGTCCTGAAAGACCGTGGCCATGCCGCCCCGCATGGCCTCGACCGGAGTCCGGAAGTTGGCGGTCTTGCCTTCCACTTCCAGCGTGCCCCTGTCCGCCGGATGGACTCCGGCCAGGATGCGGACCAGGGTGCTCTTGCCGGCGCCGTTGGCCCCCAGCAGGGCGTGGATCTCGTGGCGGCGCACGGTCATGTCGACCGCTGCCAGCGCCACCACGGATCCATACGCTTTGGCCACGCCCGATATGGTCAGCAGCGGGGATGGCCTGTTCATGTCAACTCGGGACGCAGGCGTCTGTTATTCGCCGGGCGCCTTGCAGGCGGAGACGTCCGCACTGCCGTTGTAGTGGGTAAAAGGTTCGATGTCGACGTACGTGCTCCATCCGACCTGTTCATCCGGGGCGTAGATGGCGTTCAGGCCGTCGGTGTTGTCGGTCGCGAAGACCTTGGGGGTCAGGATGGTTTCGTGCGGCGGGTTGTTGCCGAGGAGCGCATCGATCGCAATCGAAGTGCCTACGGCGCCGATGGCGGGCGGGTTGGTGACCGCGGCCCCGACCAGGCCGTCATCGGCCAGGTCCAGCAACTGCGCCACGAAGCCGTTGTTGTCGGCACCCACAATTGGGACGAAGGGCTTGTCCGCCACCTGGAACTGCTCCACCACCGGGTAGTCGATGCCCGAAGTCCAGATGCCGTCGATTTCCTGCGTGGTGATCAGGTCGAGTGCCTGTTGGGCCCCCGTGGAGGGATCCCAGCCGGTGAAGGTGGATGCCACCACCTCGATGTCCGGATAGTTGGCCAGCGCCTCCATGAACCCGTTGTGGCGGTCCGTGTCGGCCGGCACGCCGTCGATGCCGCGCATTTCCACGACCTTGCCCGATCCGCCCAGGGTCTCGAAGAGCCATTCGGCTCCCAGCCGGGCGTAAGCGGTCTGGTCGTTGGTGGCCACGTAGGCTCCTTCGGCGGTGACAGCCTGATCGACCGCGACCACGACGATGCCCTGGGCAATGGCCGCCTCAATCACGGCGTTCAGTCCCTCGCGATCGGTGGGATTGAGGATGATGGCGTCCACGCCCTGGGAAATCAGCCCTTCCAGATCGGCGATTTGTTCGGTCGGGCCGCCGTTGCGGTTGACCACGATTACTTCGTCCACCATGCCACTGGCGGTTGCCTCCGCCTTGATGGCACAGATCATCTGCTCGCGCCAGCCGTTGCCGACCAGGGTGTTGCTGACGCCGATGACGAAGCCGCCCTCGGGGGCGTCGGCCGCTTCTTCGGGTGCGGGTTCCTCGGTCTCCATCGGCAGGGCACAGCCGGCGGCCGCCAGGGCGACGACCATCAGCAAACCGAGGAGCAGGAACAGTTTGGATTTGACTTGCATGTGCCGAATCTCCATTGAATTAGATAACGCCGTACAACCAAGGACCGAACCAGGTTCGGCGAACGGTGTACCCGTTGCAGGGCCAGACTCAATCCAAGATTGCGGATCAGCATAGCACCTTGGCGCCGGCTGACGTTTTGCCAATGGACCGCGGCGAACGGGCGTCAAGCCAACCGATCCGTTCAGCCGGCTTGCCCGAACGGATTGACAGGATGTACGACCGGGCGGTTCCGGCGGGTCGGGGAACTGGGATGCCCGGCTCGAGGTGGATGCGGTCGGCTCCGCGGTGTCACTCGGTCCCTGGCAGGTCGAGGGACAGGGAGATTCGGGTTGTGGTCGGCCGGAAGCCAAGGGCCAGGTTCAGTTGCAACATGGGGTTGTTCTCTTCGTTGAACGTCTCGATGCGCCGCATCCCCATGTCCACCGCCGCGTTGGCGCCAACTCGGATGCACCCCTGTGACGTGCGTATCAAGGTGTTGTGTTTCGGGGCGCGGTTCCCGGAAGCCGGTTACACCTATCCAATCCGCTGAAGATTCTTCGATTGCAATCCAGCGCAGGTCCGGTGCGAACAGCGGCGGCTCGAGGGAGTGTCTTACAAAGTCCTCCAACGAGGTGCCGGAGTCGGGATGCAGGGACGGAATGTCCTGCCTGATCGCGGCATCCATGCGCCAGTACCGGGTCTGCCAGTCGGAAGTTCCCGGGATCAGATCCTGCAGGTTGTGGATCGCGATCCCATGTGCGGCAGCCTTGGCCAGGCCGGCTTCTCCGCGGGCCGGATCCCAACCGTCCAGGTCCAGGCATGTGATGGGTTCCCGCATCGCAACCGCGAACCCCCTCTTTTCCAGGAAGTGCAGGGCGGCCGGTCGACTCCCCAGCGTTCGGGCAGTCACCCGGCTGCACCGATGTGCAGCCGGGGCCAATGTCCACACCCGGTCGTAGAGGAGTGTCCCCAGGCCCAGGTTTCTCCAGTCCGGGTCGACCATCATGTGCAGGTGGAACACATCCAGGCGGCCACTCCAGAACGCCTGCCCCAGCGTGGCATAGCCAATCAGCCGTCCGTCGCTTCGTTCGAGCACATACTCTGTCCACCAACTGTCCGCCGGTGTGGATCGGTGCAAGTGCTCTTGCAGTTCGGGCGTGGTGGGCTCCTCCGGCTGGGCGCGGTTGTGCAGGCGCGCCAAGGCCTCCCATCCCTCCCGATTGGGCACGAATTCCTGCGGGCGGCATGGTACGGGCACCGACCGGCCCGCGGCCGGCGTGTCACTCATGGTCGGCCAGGGTCAGCTGCCATCCCAGCCAGGCCGGTTTGGCCTTCTCCACCAGTTTCAGGTGTGCCTGGTAGTCGCTGTCGTCGAATCTGAAGTCGCGGATCACCACGGCTGTTGTGTGCGGTCCCGAAGGTCTTGGACGGTAATCGGCGGCGTAGGGCAGGCATGCCTGTTCCTCCTACCTCATTCGGTTGGGTACGAGGTCCCACACTCTTCACGTGCAAGGCGCGACCGGGCGGTTGCCGGTTGGTTAGTCCTTCTCCGACAGGTTCAGTTGCCATCCCAACCAGGCCGGCTTGGCCTTAAAGCCCAGCATCAGGTTGATTTGGAACATCGGATTGTTTTCCTCGTTGTCCGTGATCACCCGCCGTACGCCCCTGGCCCGGGCCGCCCGCATGACCTTCAACTTCAGGGCCGTGGCCAGCCCCTTGCGCCGCCACGGGCGCGTGACGCCCGTCAGCCCGGTGCCGCCGACTTCCGGGTGGCTGGGGGCAATGTACAGTTCCGAGATGCCGGCCCACTCGTCTCCGTGGACCGCCACGTGGGTTACGTCCGGTGAGAACCCCGGGTTGTCCACATGCTGGCGGATGAATGTCTCCAACGTGCGCGGACTGAACGGATCGGGAGTGGGAACATCCTGCATGATGGTCGTGTCAAGCTGCCAAAACCGTGTTTGCCAGTCGGGATACTCCCGGGCCAGGTCCGCCAGGCTGGCCAGCCGGATGCCGTGGACTTTGGCCTGTTCGATTTTGTGAACGAACGGGGTTTCGTCGAAGGCTGGCAAATCCAACTCCGAAATGGGTTCTCGGATGATCACTTCAAAGCCCCGCTCCCTGAGGAAGTTGCTGGCTGCCGTCTTGTCCTCCTGCGTGCCGGTGATGAAGCGACGGACGGGTCCGCGTGCGTGCGCCAGCGCCTCAAGGTCTGCGAACAACCGCGTGCCGATGCCCTGGTTGAGGTAGTCGGGATCCACCTCGACAGACAGGTGAACCTTGCCTTCCTGAAGTGACCAGAATGGTTCGCCCACGGTGCCCAAGGCTGCGCACCGGCCGTCGATCTCCACCACGCGCTTCCGCCACCAGACGTCGGGCCTGCTGTCATCATCGAAACGCTGGGTTTCGACCGATGTCGGTTCATCCGGATAGACCTTCTCCAACAGGATGCAAAGTGCTTGATAGTCGCTGTCATCGAACCTGAAGTCGCGAATTACCATGTCTGTTTCAAGTATTCGTGAATGTTATGGATGGAAACCGGCGGATGGTATAGCAAGCGGATACCGGAAAGCCCAAATTCAGGCATTGCCAAGGCCGGGCGCAGTTCCGGATCACGGACTGTGATCCGGCCTCCTGCAGGCAAGCCAAGTCCGGGACCGGGACTGGGCGCCGCGGTTCAGTCATCCTCGGCCAGATTCAATTGCCAACCCAGCCAGGCCGGCTGGGCCCGAAAACCGAGCATCAGATTGATTTGGAACATCGGGTTGTTTTCTTCGTTGTCCGTTATCACCCGCCTGACACCTTTGGCCTTGGCCCTCCTGAGCACCTTCAACTTGAGGGCGGTGGCCAGGCCCTTGCGCCGCCACGGCCGCGTGACGCCCGTAAAGCCGGTGCCGCCTACCTGTGGATGGTTGGGGTCGATGAACAGTTCCGACAAGCCGGCCCATTCCTCGCCGTGGACCGCCACGTGGGAGGCGTCGGGAGTGAACGCGGGATTCTCAACCTTTTGTCGGAGGAAGTCCTCCAGCGGCAGTGGCCTAAAGGGATCGGGCCAAGGCACATCCTCATGAATGGTCGTGTGAATCTGCCAGAATTGTTCCTGCCAGTCGGAACATTCCCGGGTCAGGTCCGCCAGGCTGACCAGCCGGATGCCGTGGCCTTCAGCCTGACGGATTTTGTGAACGAATGGGGTTTCGTCGAACGTGGACAGATCCAACTCCGAGATGGGCTCGCGGATGACCACTTCAAACCCTTTTTCCCTGAGGAACTCGCTGGCCCGCGTCTGGTCCTCCTGAGTGTTGGTGGTCAACCGGCCAACCGGCCCCTGTCCGTGCGCCAGGGCGAGGAGATCTGTGTACAACTGCGTGCCGATACCCTGATTGAGACAGTCGGGATCCACATGGACCCGGAGGCGAAAGTCGCCCTCCCTATGTGGCCCAAAGGCCGCGCCCACCATGCCCAGTGCCGCAAAATGGCCATCGCTCTCCGCCACGCGTTTCCGCCACCAGACCTTGGGACGGGCAGCATCTTCGAAGCGCAGCATTTCGACCGATGTTGGTTCCCGGGGATAAACCTTTTCCAGCAGGATACGCGTGGCCCGATAGTCGCAGTCATCGAATTTGAAGTCGCGGATCAACATGGCTGTTTTTGAGCGTTTCCGGGTGTCATGGGTCGGCAACCGGCGGATCCTATAGCAGGCGGCCGCCCAAAACCCCGATTTTGCCTTTGTCAAGACGGGAATCGGCGCGCGCCGCGGCTGATCGGCAGCAATCGCAATCGGGCTGACGGACCGGTACCGGTGTTTGAATGCACTGGTAGGTCCCGGTTCGATTACTTGGGGCGGTGGCCCGGACTGTAGGGATAGTCCGGATCGTGGTGGGAAAGCGACTCCACGGGCAATACGTCTGTCGGTCATGTATTCCGACCCCGGTTGGGTTGCCCGCATGGGTATTGACTTCACCCGGAAATGCACAGGTCGTCTATTGGGAGTTCCGGCTGGTGTCGGTGCCGGAATGCCGTTATCACCCAAGTCAATGGAGACGGTGGCGAGCCGCGCCCGCGTGATTCAACCAGGACATTCACAGACCATCCCGATCCATGCCGGCCGTGGCGTGAAGCCCAGGTTCAGGTTCAGGCGGTACATGGGGTTGTCGGAGCCATTGTCCGTCCGAATGTACTTGTACCCTTCGTTCAGCGCCCATTCGATCGCGTGCAGTTTGAGGGCTGTCGCCAACCCTTTCCGGCGCCAGTCTCTTTCAACCCCGGTAAAGCCGGTGTCAAGACCCCTGAGGTCGCCGGTCTCTTCAAGCAGGTTGGTAAATCCGATCCAGTCGCCGGTGGCTTGGTTCAGGGCCAACCAGCAAGCGTTGGGGCTGAATCCGGGGCTGTCCATTCGCTGTGCCAACCAGTGACGGAACTCCAGGGGACGGAACGACACCGCGGAAGGAACATCCTGGTACAAGCGGTGTTCAAGACGCCAGAGGCGTTGTTGCCAGTCCGAATACCGTTCCATGGCTTCCCGCAGGCTGCAGATGGCTGCTCCGACCTTCGACGGAGCGGTGCGTTTGTGTTGCCAGTGTCCAGGATTGAACCCGCCAAGGGCGAGTTCGGACTTCTCAACCCGGGCCTCTGGTTCAAATTCCCTTGCCATTAGGAAGTCAAGTGCATCGGGCCGATCCTCCCTTGCTCCCGATTCAAGCCATCGGATGCGTTCCGTGATCGACGCCAGCGACAACAGGCGTTGCCAGATGCGGGTTCCGATGCCTTGCCTCCGCCAGTCCCGGTCCACCGATACGTATATCCGGTAGCGTCCAGGCTGTGCAAGCCACCACGCCCTGTGCAGGGAGCCGTACCCGATCATGCAGTCCCCCGACCACACCGCCTCTTCGCGTGCGAAGTGGAACGACTGTCGTTTCCGAGCCCGGTACCGCAGGACCTCGACGGTTGTGGGTTCGTCGGGAAAGTTGCGGTTCTCCAGGCGGACCAGGGCTTCGAGCTCCGCTGCAGAGCCGTCCATTGCGGTCGTGGTCCAACGGGGCACAAAAAGCTTCCGAGTGGCTCAACGGGCCAATGCAACGTGCACGAGGGCAGACAGTCGAGTCGATGCCGCAGTCGCAGTCGACATAACTCAGTCGACTGTGACCTGCATCCGGCGGAGTTGCCTGCGGGCGAACATGTGCAGCTTCAGATAGTTCACTGTCGCGCCGATGGCCACGCCGATTCCCAAGGGCAGAGTCTTCGCCAGAATTCGGCCGGCGGATTCCCGCAGTGCTGCCGAAGCTCCGATTTTCACCAGGAAGCTGTCCAGGAACTTGGTGGCAACCGTCGCCGACTGGCGCAGTCTGACCAGCAATCTTTGGGCAAAGACCTCGCCACCCTTGTTGATCCATTCGTAGTTCAGGAAGCCTTCGGACAGCAAATCGGCATCCGTCTCCGAGTAGGACATGCCGTATAGATGCAGGAGTTCCACCTGCAAACACCAAACCTGGTACCGGATCAGGTCCATTTCGGGCCATGTTGCAGCCATGCCCAAGACAAACTGGGCCGCGGTGCCGATGCCTGGTACCGTGCCGGGCAACGCGAACAACCCGCCAAGGGTTGCACACAGCCGTGCCCGTTTGGCGATGGTTGCCTTGACCAAGTGGGACCGCGCAATGTCGGCCTCGAGCTGTTCGTCCAGCGCGCGCCGGAGCCGTTCCCCTTCCTCCGCCCCGGCCATGGATACCGGGTCGGCCTTGACGGGCATTCGCCCCAGGTTGGCCCTCAGGTAGCCAACCGCGTCTTCCGTTCGTTCCAGGCTTCCGGCCAACCAGTCCAGGATGCGGTTTGTCGACGGCAGGCCGTACTTGCCCGAGGTGTTTTGGGTGGCCGGTTTGTCTCGGCCCAACCCAATCCGAGTGGTCGGTTTGAACCAGTTCGGCAATCTCGAAGGCTTGGTGAGGCCAGCCTGAAGTTGGTCGCTGGGAACCGCTGGCACTGCGGTATTGGTTGTGTGTTCCATGTACCCATCACGGGTCGGGGACGCGGCTGGGTCTGTTGTCAAGTCCACTGCATTGAGATTTTCACTGGCTGCGGCCTCCGCGTCCGCAGTACGCCCAACTTTGTCTCCAACCATCCGGTTGCTCATGTCCAACCTGTCCCCAACCAATTTAAGTGTGTTGCCGACAACCGAAGCGGTTTGCCCCGGTGCAAAAACCCTATCACCTCCTACTGCGCACATGACTTCGCCGGTGCCCTCGCGATATGCCGCGCTCTTTTCGGCAACCCTGGACATTCCCGTACCACAGCACAAGCCGCGGCCTCCTGCGTACCGGGAGGAACCTTGTCCACAATTGAATCCCGACCTTGGATACAGGTCATGGATTGATGACGCACTGGAGACACTTGGGGGCTGGGTGGATCGGGTTGTCCAATTCACTCCGGTAATTTTGGCATTTGCTGTCATGCGAACGTATGCTTGAAATTTCAGGTCGGCGATCCGGATGTTGAGTCCTTGGGATTGACCGGCCACCGCACAACGGAACAGGCCCGGCCATCGGAAGCCGGGGAAGCCAACTTCAGTGAGAGCCACCGTGTCGCAGTCATCGGAATCCGCACCGCCCCCCTTCTCCCACGATCTGACGGCCAAGTCCATCTTCGCCGAACCGGAGGCAGCCAGGGACTTGATTGCCTTCCTGGCGGCACGCGAGTGTCCCGAACTGCAAGGCTGGATGCCCGTGCGCCTGGTGGCCGGGTCGGCCGTCACGGCCGACCCGGAACGCCATCCACCCCAGGCCGAGGGACACCGGGACCTAGTCTGGGAACTGGCGCGCGGCGGCCACGACGCGGAGCGGATGCTGCTGCACTTGGAGTTCCAGTCGCGGCGCGATGTCGACATGTCCGAGCGCATGTTCCAGTACGCGCTGCGGATGAGTCCCGGCCTGAGCGGGTTGGAGGTCTGCGGGGTGGTGGTCAACACCGGTGTCGACCGTTTCGGGACGTGGTGGCAACCGGTGCAGACGGTGGCCGGTGTACGCCGGTATGGCTTCCGGGCGGGCGCGTTGCTGGAGATCCACGACCATGCAGTGCCGGGGTTGCCGGGCGGTGCACATGCGCTGCCGCCGGACAACTTGGCCTCCGGCTTCGTGGCGTTGGCGCGGGTCCAGGCAGAAATGGCGCGGGGTCGTCGGGCAGCGGCAACCCAGGTGCTGACGGTGCTGCGGGAGTTGATCCTGCCGCGGGCGTTGGGGACCGCCCCGTCGCTGCGTCGGGCCCTGGGGGCCTGGTTCAAGACGCGTTTCGACGGGCTGTTGGCGGATCGCCCTGACCTGCGCGCGGCGTTGCGTAGAATCACCTACATTGAAGAGGCGGAGGAAGTCATGTACACATTCGGGCAATACGTGGAAGACGAGAAGAAGGATGCCGAGGCCCGGGGCAAGAAGGAGGTCCTGCTTGCGTTCATCCGGCAGGTGTGGGGCGAGGCGGAGGCGGACCGGTGTGCGCGGGAACTGGATGCGGCTGAACTCGACGACCTACCCGACATCTCGGGCCTGCTGGCGGATCAGGCGGCCGGCCGCCGCCCGCGTCTGGGTGTCAATGGCCGCACCGGATCCTCGGCTTAAGCTGCATGGCCGCTCCCAACCCGCGCGGGTTCCATCCGGCCTCCGATGCCTCCGGACAAACTCGCTCGACATAAAGGCGTAAGCCAACCTGTCCCTTCGCTACGGTAGAGAACTCCCTATCGGGCGGCCCTGTCCACGCGAGACTTTCGGGCAGAACGATCCCGGGGATTCGAACAAGGCGGGAAGCAGTGACCCTCTTGGCTTCCGGACGGGGATGGCGCTGAGGATCTGCGACTATCAGGGGCCGAGGCTGCCGGGCTGTTCGGACACCGGACCTGCGCTCGGAACATGGAGTCAGAAGGTCATCGATGCGACCTGTACTGCCAGGTTTCCGTTTCGTTGGGATGGCGACAGAAAGCCGACAAAACCCTCAAACCAAGGTTTGCAACAGCCAGTCCTGCAGGCCGCTGAACCGCACGATGGAGTAGCAGATCACCACGATCAGAAGCCAGCGCATCCAGACTTTCGCCATGTCGCTTCCGGTCATGAAACGGGCCGCCAGCCAAGCGCCGATGCTCTGACCCACTGCCAGGATCAGACCGAGATACCACCACATGCGCACACCCTGAGCCATGAATACGGCCATGGCGGCCAGGGTGAACACCAGGACGGCCACCAGTTTGAGGATGTTGCCCTTGACCATCGTCGAGCCGGCGACCAGCACCATGCCGGACAGGATGAACAATCCCACGCCCGCCTGAATGAACCCGCCATAGACGCCAATCAACGCGAACAGGAGCAGTTGGGGCAACGACGGTCGGACCCCGGTCACGGGTTCGGGCTGTTCCCTGAGCCACTTCTCCGGTTTCCACAGGATGGTGACCAGCACCACGGCGAGGACGACCACGATCACCCAGTTGGTGACCTGCTCCGACAGTTCGGCGGCAATGGCGGCTCCGCCGACTGAGCCCACCACCATGGCACCGGTCAGCCACCAATCGCGGGTGTCCATGTCCAGCGCCTTGCGGCTGCGCAGCGTGATCACCGCCGCGATGTTCTGGAACGCTACGCCGATGCGGTTGGTGGCGTTGGCTTCGTGAGCCGGCACGCCCAGGAAGACCAGCATCGGCAGGGTAATGGTGGATCCCGAGCCGGCCAGTGTATTGATGATGCCGGCCAGGATGCCGGCAACGATGGCCAAGCCCACCGTGGGTAGAGAAAGATCTTCCATTGGAGTGTGCCGCGTCCGGGTGCCGATCAGGCCGGCAACGTACCCGCGCGCAGGTCTAGAATTCGGGCGCGAGCCGGGCAAGCCGGTCCACGAACCCGTGCAACTGGTCGTCGGCCGCCGCGAAGCTGATGCGGATGTGTTGTTCCCCGGCCTCGCCGAAGGCGCTGCCGGGAGTGGTGGCCAAGTGGAGTTCGTCCAGGAGAAAGTCCGATAGTTCCAGGCTGCTGCGCCGGGTGTGCGGGAAGCGCATGAACAGATAGAAGGCTCCTTGGGGCGCAAACGCCTCCACGCCTTCCAGCTCGTCGAGGGCATCCAACAGAAAGGCGCGGCGCCGGGTGTAGGCGGCGGCCATCTCGGACACGCATGCCTGGGGACCGTTCAGGGCCGCGGCGCCGGCCGCCATGGTGAAACTGGCGGCGGACGTGACGGAGTTTGTCATGTAGCTGCGGCCGTTGCGGATGGCGTCCGGAGGTCCCCAAATCCAAGCCAGCCGCCAGCCGGTCATGGCGTAGGCCTTGCTGAACCCGTTGACGATGAACGTGCGCTCGGCCATGTCCGGTAGCGTGGCCGGCGACACGTGGGTGTGGCCGTCGTACAGAATGTGCTCGTAGATTTCGTCGCTGAGCAGGTACAGGTCGTGGTCCCGGCACACCTCCGCGACTGCCTGCATGGACGCCATGGACATGACGTAGCCGGTGGGGTTGTTCGGTGAATTGAGCATGACCAGCTTGGTCTTCTCGGTCACCACCGCTTCCAGGGCGGACTTGTGAACCGCGAAGTCGTCGCCGTGATCGAGGGCCACGTGCACCGGCACCCCTCCCGTAAGGCGCACCATGGGGTCGTAGCTGACCCAGACGGGATCGAGGATCAGCACCTCGTCGCCCGGGTTCAGGATGGACATCAGCACCACGTACAGGGCCCACTTGCCGCCCGGCGTGGCGATGACGCAGTCCGGGGTCGCCTCGACTCCGTTCTCCCGCGCCAGCTTGGCGCAGATGGCTTCCAGCAGTTCCGGGGTTCCGTGCGACGTGGGGTAGTGCGTGTCCCCGTTGCGGATGGCGTCGAAGGCCGCTTCCTGGATATGGACCGGCGTGTCGAAGTCCGGGTCGCCGCCGGCCAGGTTGATGACGTCGTGACCGGCCAGGGATAGTTCCCGCCCCTTCTGCATCATGGCCGCCGTGGGGGACGGCGGCATCGAGGACAGTAGACGTGACAGTTCGCGCATGTTGGTCAACCGAGTTGGGTTAGTTCAGGGTGGCAACGTAGGCCTGGCAGAAGTACTCGATGGTGGCCGCGGTTAGGCCGGCCACGTTGATGCGGCCCGTGGACATGAAGTAGATGCTTTGGTCCGCCCGCATCCGGGCGTTGGCCTCCGCGTCGATGCCGGTCAGGGAAAAGAGTCCGTACTGGCGCGTGATGAACGAAAAGTCCCGGTCGGCCCCGTGCTGGTGCATGGACTCGGCCAACAGGCTGCGCATTTCGTTGATGCGGTCGCGCATGGCGGCGAGTTCGCCAGTCCAGGCCGCGCGCAGTTCCCGGTCCGCCAGGATGCTGGACACAATCCGGGCGCCGTGGGCGGGAGGGCTGGACCACAGGGAACGGGCGTGCACCTTCAACTGGCTCAGCATGGCGTCGGATGCCGGACCGAAGCCGAAGGCGGTCAAGGCCCCCGTGCGTTCGTTGTACAGGCCGAAGTTCTTGGAGTAGGAACTGGCAATCAGGGTCGGCAGGCCGGCATCGGCCAGCACGCGCACTCCGGTTGCATCGAGGTCCAGGCCCCTGCCGAACCCCTGGTAGGCCTGATCCACCAATACTTGGAAGCCGTGTTCCCGGGACAATTTGGCCAGGCGTTGCCAGTCGTCCGGCTCCAGGTCCAGGCCAGTCGGGTTGTGGCAGCACCCGTGCACCAATACCACATCACCGGCCGGGACCGTGGCCCATGCTGCGAACATCTTCTCCCGCAGGATCGAGTGGGTTTCGGCATCGAGGTACGGATATGTGCGCACCGCCAAGCCGGCCTGCTGCGCAATCTGCGCGTGGTTGGTCCAGGTCGGATCGCTCAGCCACACCGTGGCGTCCGACCTGTTCTTGGCCACCAGTTCGCAGGCCAGGCGCAAGGCGCCCGTTCCTCCCGGGGTGTGCAGCGTGATGCTGTCCGGGGCGGTCGCCAAGGAATGATCCGCACCCAGCAGGAGGCTGCGCACCGCTTCGCCGTAATCGGGGGTGCCGTCGATCGGCAGATAGTTCTTGGTGTCCTCGTCCGTCAGGATGCGCTGCTCGGCGGTTTTGACTGTGTCCAGCACCGGAATGTGGCCGGCCGCATCCTTGTAAACCCCCACGCCCAGATTCAGCTTCTGCGGATTGGGGTCCGCGTTGCACGCGGTGGTGAGGTTGTAGATCGGGTCGGGCGGGGCCGCCTGGATGTCGGTGAAGATGTGCATATGGCTTTGTGACACACCGATGGGACAGGGGATCAATTGAGATTGGGTTAGTGGAAGCTGGGCAAAGGGAGATGAACAAAGCCCTTTGTGTGGGGAAGTCCAGGGATTGACGGCTGTCCTGCACCTTGCGTCATACCGCGGCCAACGACTGCCGCAGCCACGCTACGACAAATTATTAGTACATGTGGGACTGGACGGAGGCACTGACCAGGCGCCGGATGTCGAAGATGGCCTCTCCAACTTCATGACCAATCAGGTCCAAATTGCCGACGACGGCAATGCGTTCGGCCACATGATGCAGTTCACGGGCGGAGAGCAGCTCCTTGAAGATGTCGCAGGAATCCGCCAGACCGATCAGCATCGCGTCGCGCGGGTCGGGGATTTCATCGGAGAAGAGCACGCGCAGGATGCGCATCTTCACTTCGCGTTCAACCTTGCCGTCGATGATGGGGTAGCGGCGGGCTCGAAAGACCCACAGGAAGCGTCCCTCCGACTGTTCCAGGATGCCGTGCTCCACCAGCCGGGCGAGCGCCCTTTCCCGGATCGACTGGGCATTCTGCGCAATGTGGTCCAGCCAGAAGCGGGTGTCGTGCGGATCGCCGGCCGCGATTTCGGCCAGCGTCGGATCCAGGATGGAGTCGCCTATCGGGGCGGAGTCGACCAAAATGAGCCGTTGGGGATCCGTATCGATGCGGTTCTCCAGTGCCAGATCCATCAGTACGCCGCCGGCGATGGCGTAATCCAACACCCAACTGGGGACGTGAGTCGTGCTCCCATCGTCGTGGATCAGGAGCAGGAGGATTTCCTCAACGAACCGCAACATGATTTCCGTCCTTGTCCCGTTTGGGTTTTCCAATGCCGCAGGAACGGCCGTAGGGGCCAGGGGCACCCGAACGGACCGCGGAATGCACCGGCCACCGGCCAGTCTGTCGGCTCCGTGAGTCTAGCACCGGCAAGTATGGAGGGCGGATCCTTCCGTTCGGTACCGCGACGGCCATGGTCGAGTCGTCGGGCAGATTCCCGGGAAGCCGTTTCCGGATACCTATAGTTACTGGCCAGTGCATTGATGCACATCCAATGAGTTCCCGGGACGTCCAGGCATGCAGGAACAACATCCAAGCGATTTGCTTGTGCGGGGAGCGGATCTGGTAGCCACGATGGATGCGGACCGTCGGGAGATTTCGGGCGGATGGGTTTCGGCGACTGGCGGATTCGTGACCGCCGTGGGCGAGCCCGGGCAGGAACCGGCGGCGCGGGAAGTGATTGACGCCTCTGGATGTCTGGTCACCCCCGGGCTGGTTAACACCCACCATCACATGTTCCAGAACCTGACGCGCGCCTTCGCACCGGCTCTTGGCGGCAGTCTCTTCGACTGGCTACGGGTGCTGTACCCCGTCTGGTCGCGACTGGACGAGGAGGCGGCGCATGTCTCGGCGTGGATCGGCCTGTGTGAACTGGCGCTGGGTGGCTGCACGACCACCACCGATCACCTCTACGTCTTTCCTTCGGGTGCGGGCGATCTGATTGGTGCCGAAATCACGGCCGCCGCGCAACTTGGCATGCGGTTCCACGCCACCCGCGGCTCGATGAGCCTGTCGGTCAAGGACGGTGGTCTGCCGCCGGACGACGTGGTGCAGGACGAGGACGAAATCCTGGTCGAATCGGAACGGCTGGTAGCCGCGCATCACGATCCCGCCCCCGGGGCCATGATTCGGGTGGCCCTGGCGCCCTGCTCGCCGTTTTCGGTGACCACGGAACTGATGACGCAGACGGCTGCCATGGCGGAGCGGTTGGATGTGCGGCTGCACACCCATCTGGCGGAGGACCCGGATGAAGACGAGTTTTGTCTGCGAACCTTCGGGTGTCGCCCGGTCGAGTACCTGGACCGGGTCGGGTGGGCCAAGGATCGAACCTGGGTGGCCCACTGCGTGCATCCCAACGCACGGGAGATTCGCATGCTCGGTGCCTGGGGTGTTGGTGTGGCCCACTGCCCGAGTTCCAATCAGATTCTGGGCACGGGTCTCGCCCCGGTACGCGAATTCATCGACGCGGGCGTGCCGGTAGGTCTCGGCTGTGACGGCTCCGCCTCGGCGGACAGCGCTTCGCTCTGGCTCGAGACGCGCACGGCCCTGTTGTTGGCCCGGCTGCGCGGTGGGCCGGGTGCCTTCGGTGCCCGGGATGCCTTGGAGCTTGCCACCCTTGGAGGTGCGGCCTGCTTGGGACGCGACGACATTGGTTCGCTGGCTCCGGGCCAGGTTGCCGACCTGGCAGTGTGGTCCCTGCAAGGCGTTCCGTTCGCGGGCGCACTGTCGGATCCCGTTGAAGCTTGGCTGCGCTGCGGACCGGTGGCGGCTCGCGACACCGTAGTGGCGGGCAAGGCAGTGGTGCGAGACGGTTGCCTCACAGTGCCCGATGTCGAGGAATACTTGGCACGGCATCGCCGGATCGCGTCCGAATGGTTGGCGGCAGCCGGTATCTGAGGTGGGGGTGTTCGTCGGCGGGCAGGAATGTGGCGATGGGGCGGGTTGATGGACTCCAATTCGTGGCACGATCGTTCCGATTGCAGTTGCGCGCCGGTGATCGAGGCGCGTGGTCCATCTCCAAAAGCCACCCATGCTGAAACCGACCGTCTTTTTGCTGTTCTGTGTACTGTTGGTTGCCGGCTGTACCGGCGTATCCGAGGAGCCGGCGACTGCCGAACCGGCCCAGCCGGTTGTTTCTGCACGTGCCACCGAACCCGATGTTCCGCGTGACAACGGGACTGCCGAGCAGAGCCCTGGCCGCGAACCAGGATCCGGTGAGGCCCGCGGCGAAGCTGACGCCTCCGCGGTCGCGGCCGCCGTCTTTCTCTCCCAGTTGGACGAAGGGCAGCGCGCAGCAGCAGTTTTGCCGTACGACAGCGACCTAATCTCGAACTGGTCCAACCTGCCGGCGGGAGTCCTCCGTTTCGAACGGAACGGTGTCCGGATTGGCGATCTCGACGAGATGCAGCAGGCGGCATTGCACCACTTTCTGGCCACAGCCATGAGCCCGTACGGCTATGAAGTGGTCACCGCGGTGGTGGCGGCGGAAGGTGTACTGGAAGAGTCTGCGCGCGCCCGTCGATTGGGTTGGAATGCCGACAACTACTGGCTGGCCTTCTTTGGCGAACCTTCCACCACGAACGCTTGGCGCTGGCAGTTCGGCGGCCATCATCTGGCCATCAACATGAGCGTGCGCGACGGGCGCATTTCGATGTCGCCGACCTTTCTTGGCATCGAACCCGCGCGGTTTGCGGACGCCGCAGGCACCCATGCCCCGTTCATGGACCGGGTGGACGCGGGGTTGGCCGTGATCAACAGCCTGGACGGGGACATCGCGGCAGCAGCCTTGCTCGACGAACACCCCGATGACCTGCAAAGTGGCGCAGGGCCGATCGGCTTCGTGCCTTTTGAAGGTGCTTCCGTGGATTCCTTCTCACCGGAGCAGCAGAAGGCCGTGCTGGACGCGGTGGCGCTGTGGGTAAACCTGATGCCGGTACACAGCGCCCAGACACGTCTGGCCGAGATTGAGGCGGAGCTACAGTACGCCTACTTTGGTTGGCACGGACCAACGGACGGCACCGGTTCCATCTACTACGTCATCCACGGTGATGCGGTTCTCATCGAGTTCTCAACCGAGGATCCACTGGGTGCCGCCGAAGGCCACATCCACTCGGTTTACCGCGACCCGACCAGCGAATACGGCGTCAGGTAACGGAACGAGAGCGGTTTGTCGGTCTCTGGATAGAGCAAGGACGCCGGCACAACCATAATGTGAAACCACCCCGGAATGTGCGGGCTGCGATTGACTACGATGGGGATTGCCGCGCCAAGGCGCGAAAGAGAACCTTGGCGCTGGCGGAAGCCACGCGCAACCGCAACCTGGGATACGCCGATCTTGACAAGGATCTTCTGCGCATGCCGTTTGCCCCAAGTTGGCCGAGTACACTGAGCCTTGGAGCAACTGTGAGAGTCAAGTCCCTTGTATAGTCTGAGGGAGAGGTTAGCCAGGCTGTTGAATGCGCACTTCACCGGGATTGCGGATTGCATCGGCAGTCCGTCCGACACACCTCCGTGCACTGTCTGTGACAGGTGACCTCTCCGCCGTGAACACCTCGATGTTGCGAGCGGCATTCAGATCCCGGGCGCCGTCAAAACCGCAAGTGTGGCAGCGGTCGGTCCGTTCCGACAGCAGCAGGGCGGACTTCACGGTTCCGCAGGCGCTGCAGGTCTTGGCACTCGGATGCCAGTGGTCCACCTTCACGCACTCGGTGCCGTGCCAGGCGCACTTGTAATCCAACATGTGGATGAAATCGGCCATGCCCGCATCCGAAAGGACTTGGGCCAACAGCTTGCGGTACAGCTTCTCCCTGCGCTTGGATGGTGCGGTAACCCACCTACTCCCGACGTTGAATACACCTCTTCCACCTGCAATCGAGGATTGGCTCCCATGACCCGTTTCATCGCTGCCTATGACACCGAAATGGCCGGAGACTGCCTTGAGGCCTGTGCCCGAATTCGGGACGTTCATGTCCAATTCGACGTACCGGCCACATTCTTTATTGTGGGGGTTCGCCTCAAAGAGGAAGGCAAGGCCTACCGTGTGCTTTTGGGTGATGTGCCTTCCTTTGAAATTGCGTCCCACACCTATTCCCATCAGATGCTGCGCGACCATCCTTTTTGCGGCCCCGCGCCGGCCAAGGAGACGCGTCTGGAAGAACTGCGGCTGGGCAAGGAATGGGTGGAGCAGACCTTCGACCGCCCCTGTGTCGGCCTGCGTCCCGGCTGTGGGTTCGCCAATGGGCTGCGTGGGGATCCCTGGCTGATCGAATCCGTCATGGAAACGGGTTTCCAGTATGTCAGCTCCGTCCTGTGGGGGCCCGAGACATCATTGCCCGCGCTGCTGGAAACACCTTTCACCTATGCTGAAGACGGGTTTCCCGGGTTGTGGGAATTGCCGGGACATGGATGGCACGAGAATCTGCTCAAAGCCCATAATCTGACGGATAAAATGCAGCGCATACTGGCCTGGCCTCCCGCTTATCCCGAAACCATTCCGGCCCGGCCTGTTGCCACACCCGAGGAAGAGTTCGCCATCCATCGCATGTTCATTGATCGCGCCGTGGACATGAACCTGCCCTACGTCTCGCTGATTCTGCATCCGTGGTCCCTGGCCCGGTTCGATCCCGAGATGAAGATGCTTGAACTGCTTTTCACCCATCTCCAGGCACACAACATTCCCCTCACCACGTATCAAGCCGAATGGGAACGGACGGCGCAGGCAGGCGCTACCCCGTAGTGGATTCCCAGCCCCCTCCACTCCTTGCAGAGGAACAGTTCCATGACGAAGCAAGCCTTGGCTTCATCCCTGGCCCTGAATGGCGGACCGAAGGCGGTCCCGCAAATCGCGGGCCGGCCCCAGCCCAAGATTGGCGTGGACGAGTTCATGTCCATTGCCCAGCGGTTTGGGTTCTCGGGTGCGGTTCAGGAAGAAATCCGCGCCGTCATTTCCAATGAGGATCTGGGCCCGGGCCCCAACCTGGCTCGGTACGCCACAGCCCGTCCCTCCCGGACCAAGGGGGAAGCCTTTGAGGCCTTGGCGCGCCGGATGTTCGGCGCGCCGTTTGCCTTGGGGGTCAGCTCAGGCACCGCCGCCCTGCACAGCGCTTTCGTGGCGGCAGGGGTGGGGCCGGACACAGAGGTGATCTGCCCGGCCATTGGCTTCTACGCCACGGCGGCGGCGGTGGTGCAGTCGAAGGGTGTACCCGTCTTCTGCGATGTCGACGAATCGCTGGGGATCGATCCCACCCAAATCGAAGCCCTGATTACGCCCCGTACCGTGGCCATTGCACCGACCCATGTCATGGGCAGTGTCTGTGACATGGGTTCAGTCATGGAGATTGCCCGGAACCACGGTCTTAAAGTCGTGGAGGACTGTGCCCAGTCTCCAGGCGGACGCTTCCGCTCCCAATGGGTGGGCACCTTCGGCGACCTGGGATGCTTCAGCATTTCCTGCTACAAGATTGTCGGCGGCGGCGAAGGAGGCCTGGTATTGACCGGTGACAGACGACTGTGGGAAAGGGCCAACCAGCTGGCGGAATGCGGCGGGCTCTGGCGGACGGACCGCTTCGCGCGCCCGAGGTACGAAGGTGAACTGTTTTCGGGCACCAATTACCGGATGTCCGAGCTGGAAGCCGCTGTGGATGTCGTCCAGCTGGAGAAGCTGCCCCAAATCGTTGAGCGTCACCATAAAGTCAAGATGTCCATTCTGCGCGGACTGAAGACGTACCGGGAGATCACGCCGCAGAAGCTCAACGATCCCGATGGCGAGATTGGTTACCTGCTGCGGTTCTTCCCTGAATCCACGGCTCTGGGCCAGAAGGTGGTCGAAGCACTCAACGCGGAAGGCATCCCCTGTGGCATACGGGGGACGAACGCTCCTCCGGACTGGCATATCTACTCGGACATGTATCCCATCACCACGCAGTCCGGAACCATGGCCTCCGATCATCCTTTCGCACATGCAGCCGATGGCGTGGCCACGTATGCCCGCGGCGCCTGTCCCGTGGCGGACGATCTGTTTGCCCGTTGTGTGACCATTTCCCTGGATCAATGGTGGGCTCCCGAGGACTGCGATGCCATGGCGGCGGGAATCAACAAAGTCTTGTCGGCATACTGCACGGAGGATACCGTCGGCAAACCCTGGATCTGATGATGCGTGGAGGCCTTCGCTGGTTTCTGCCGGCCGAGGTGTTTTCGCACTTGGTTGTTCAGGTCCCGGCACAACCGCAGAACCGGTGTGGAGTTGGCTGGCGGTCGCGAAGTACCGCTGGCGCCTCTCCCGAACCGGGACCGCGGACAGCAATGAGACCCGCGCCGCGTCCGGGGCCTGGGGCCGCTGCATCCGGTGCGTGCCTGGGCGCATGCCGATCCCGGCAGGATGCATCGTGACCCTTGACGCCATGGGCTGCCGGAAGGCGGTTACGTGCTGTGCGTCCGGCAAAACCACATGGGTCTCCACGACCGCATGGAAGTCACGTTCGCCCTGGAACGGGCCGGGGATTTCGCCGGGTGCTCCCACGACGATGCGGAAACGGTCGGGAAGGATCGCGGCCGCATCGGGATCCGCCACCCGCTTCTTCATTTCCAGCCTGTCCCCCAAGCCAAGCTGCTGCTGCAAGCGGTGCAAAAGCATTGGAGCACCCAAACCCCCGCCACCGAGTCATGGACGTTGCCTTTGACGAGACCAACAGCCGCAATTGCACGGGCCATGCCGCCCACAACATGACCATGTCCGGCGCATCACCCACAACCTGATCCGGTAGGGCCGGTCCCCAAGCGGGCATCGCCCACAAGCAGCTGGCGGCGGCTTGGGGCAAGGACGGCCTGTACCGGCTGATCGACCTCGGCCCCACCCAAACCCATTAAGATGCAATCGCCCTGCCGTCATGATGCCGTATTGACAGAAAGACTTCCCTCAACTAAACTGCGGCTCGGGATCTTCATTCCCGTTCCAGTCTCAGACATGGTCGTATTGTATCCATGTCGTCACATTTATTGTCGAATATAATCAGGAGTTTGAAATTATGTTGAATGAAAAACATCAATTCCATCACATTTCCCGCCGTTCGTTTCTGCGCCTGTCCGCTACAGTGGGGACATTCGCTAGTTTGACGGCGTTGGCCGGTTGTGCCGCGCCGAGTGCCCCCGCCGAGGGTGATGCAGGGGCGGACACCTGGGATGTGCTGTACTGGAAGCCGCCTCACAGTGCCAAGGCGGCTGAGGTATGGGAGCCGTTGCTGCAGCGGTTCATGGATGCCAATCCCGGCATCACTGTGGACCATCAGGTCATTCCCTGGGGCAATGTGGACGAACAGTTCACTGCCGCCTTCGCCGGAGGATCACCGCCCGATGTCTTCTACCTCCCTGACGAGTGGTACCCCAAATACGTGCAGCAGAGCCAAATCCTGGACCTGACCGATCGGATCATTGATTGGGAAGAGAACTATCTTGAGTCCGCGTGGGAGATCGCCACTTACAAAGGCAGTACATGGGGAGCCCCCTTCCTCGGGGTGGTGCAGGGCTGGCTGTGCAACATGAACCTCTTCCGGGAAAAGGGTCTGGATTCCGTCCCCACCAACTGGGAGGAGTTCCGCCAGGCGGCCCAGGTGATGACCGACCTTGATGCCGGCACCTATGGGATCAACGTGCCTGCCAGTTCGACCAACTGGGTCACCATGATTCCCCTGCTGGCGGCGGGCGGCGCCAAGCTTTTGAGCGACGACCTGACCGAGGTCACCGCCAATACGGAAGGAGGCCGCGCGGCCTTCAAGGCCCTGCTGGAAGACATTACCTATGCGGATCAGTCCAGCATTCCGGTGGGCTTCACGGGCGACCAGCGCCGGGACCTGAGCCTTGGGGGGCAGGTTGGGATGGTATGGCAGGAAAATTCGGCCATCAAGGCCCAGTGGCGCACCGAAGCCCCGGATCTGGAGCTGGACATCATTCCGATGCTTCAGTTGACCGATGACGGGCAGAACGCTGCCTGGGCCAATGTGGGCTTCATGTTCATGGCCTCCAGTTCCGCCGGCAATGACGGCGCGTTCACGTTTCTCGAGTATCTCTCCACCGACGAAATTCAGGTGGACTATGTGCAGAAGAGCGTCGATCTACTGCCTCTGAAGAAAGACATCGCACCGCTTGACGACATTGATCCCATCGTTGCCGAAATGGTCTCTTGGCTGGGCCAGGGTTATGGTGTGGGTACGCAGATCAGCATCCGGTGGCGCGACGCGACCAACTCGCTGGTCCAGGAGTCCCATGCTGTCATGAGCGGCATCAAAACGTCGGCGGAAGCCCTTGCTGATGTTGAAGCAACAGTAAACCCGATTCTGGACGGCGAATAACCCCAAGCGTCTGCATGATTCCAGGCTGGCGGCACCCCATCCGTGCCGTCAGCCTGGCAGGCCGTGGGGATTGCAGGCCAAATCTGATCTTCCTGGTCTCCCATGCCGTGGAAGCGGTGTCCAAGGCCCGCCAAGGACGGGCGGCGCCATTTGCATCCCCTCTCCGGTCGCCGTGCTTGGGACAGGGTGTGGAGCGTTCACCCCTCCGGTCTGCCCCACGGGTCCTCTCAGCCCAGGATGTAGTTGTATGAGCCTCTTGTCCCCGGGCACTGCCCGGCACCGGACTTGGCGCAAGGTGCGCCGGTCCCTGTTCTGGTATCTGTTGCTGTCGCCCAGTCTGGTGATCATTTTCGGATTCTCCACCGTTCCCCTTTTCTGGAGCATCTACTACTCATTGACAAAGGGCAGTATGCTGGGACCGAAGACCTTTGTGGGCTTTGCCAACTACGTGCGGGCTGCCAGCCACCCCATCTTTCTGCGCACACTGCAGAACACAGCCCTCTACGCCGTGATGACGGTACCCACCGTCATTGTGCTGTCCATCGTGGTCGCCATCATCATCTTTCAGGTGCCCAAGGGCCAAGGTTTCTTCCGCGGCACATTTTATTTCCCTCTCATTACTCCGGTGGTGATCGCGGCCAACATCTGGGCCTACATCGTCAATCGGGATTTCGGCCCCTTGAACCACATTCTGGGCTGGTTCGGCGTGCCGGGAATCGACTGGCTCGGAAATCCCACCTATGCCATCCCCGCCATCGTGATGATGGAAATCTGGCGCGGGTTTGGGTTCTACGTCATCATCCTGTTTGCCGCGCTGCAGGCCATACCGCGCGAGATGTACGAGGCGGCGCGCATTGACGGTGCCCAATTCTGGCGCATTATCCGCAGCATCACCCTGCCCCTGTTGCGGCCGGCCCTGGGGTTCTGTTTTATCATGGCCACCATTTTCAACTTCCAGCTGTTCGACGCCGTCTACGTCCTGACCAAGGGCGGCCCCGCCTGGTCCACCTCCACGGTGAGCTGGTATGTGTACCAGCAGGCTTTCGAGGCGGACAACATCGGCTTCGCCAGCACCATGGGCGTGGTGCTCCTGATCGTGATCCTGACCCTGTCCCTGATGCAGCTTCGCTTTTTCCGCACCGACATCGAATATTGACGCATGGCCGTCCCTATTCCCGTCCGCCGGGCAGGCGAAGTCCGGCCCGCCAGCACCATACCGGCATCCGATCCGCCCGCACCGCGGTCCGAGTTCCGCTCCGTGGAGCAGGCTTCCGCTTCATAACCATCCAGAGGAGGATCGGGGCAGTCCATGACCACAAGTTTCGGCAGCATGCGCACCCGACGCGCCACCCGCTTGTGGCAGGTCGGATTTTATGCCGTGATGATCACCATGTCGGTGGTGACGGTGGTGCCATTCCTGTTCATGGCATCCACGTCCTTCACGAAGTCATTCACCATGATGACGTACCCGCCTACCCTGATTCCGGACAATCCGTCCCTGGACAACTACGTTGAGATTATCTTCCGGTTTCAAAAGGGTCTGTTTCCGCGCTGGTTCTTCAATACAATGTTCACCACCGCCCTGATCACGGCGGGCAGCCTGCTCCTAAACACCTTGTCCGGGTACATCTTCGCCAAGAAGGAGTTTTACGGCCGCGACTTGGTGTTCACCCTGCTCCTTGCCACCATGATGGTCCCGGTGGCTGTGGTCCTACTGCCCTCCTTCCAGATCATCCGGGTGTTCCGCCTGTTCAACACCTACTGGGCCCTCATCATCCCCGCTCTGGCAACCCCCTTCGGCATATTCCTGATGCGGCAGTACATAACCAGTCTGCCCACAGCCCTGATTGAAGTGGCCAACATTGACGGGGCCAGCGAACTCAGGATTTTTTGGTCCATTATCATACCCCTGTCCACACCAGGCATGGCGGCCTTGGGCATCTTCACCGTGATGAATGCCTGGAATGCCTTCCTCTGGCCCCTGATTGTCCTGCGCGCGAACGAAATGCGCACGCTGGTCGTGGGGCTGGCAACGGTTCAGAGCGAATTCAACATCAACTATGGTCTGGTTATGGCCGGATCCGTGCTGACCGTGCTGCCACTCCTGATCCTGTACCTAATTTTCCAGCCCTACTTTGTGGAAGGGCTGCGTATGGGTTATGGGAAATAGAGGGTGTTGGCATAGTTAATCAAGGACGCGCAAGAAAGGGATCATTCGTTGAAGATACAGCATTTTGGAAGTCTTCGCCCACGGGGAATTCACATGTAGGTATTGACCGGCTTGGACAGGTTTGAGCCGGTTTTCGTCTCCCCATTGCGGCATGTCCGGGTGCGGCGCCTGCTGTGGCGGATGCGGCTGCGTATCGTCCCCGCCACGGACCACTGGCTGGCCTGGAAGCGGAGGCACGCCTGGACTGGTCCAGTGCTGCCACTACCGCCGGCGCGCGCAGCTTGCTGCTTGACCACTGTAATGTCAGGCCGGCCCCACTGGTACGGCCACGTTTCCCCATTGTCGGCTCAGCGCCGTCAGGTGGCAGTGACGGCGGGGCCGGGGTCGTCGTCGGGTTTGTCCGGTAGCAGCAGCGACTGCCACGCCTCGGGCGTCGACCGCACCTGTGGGATGAGGTCGACTATATCCGTCGGCGGGCCGTCCCGGTGCCAGACTGCCTCGATTCGGTTCAGGTGCACTGCCGCCAGTTCCGACCCCGGATGCGCGCACAGCAGGTTGACGGCCATGTTTGTCCGTTCTTGAGCGAGCTGGTTTCGCGCCTGCACTGCTTGGTCCTGTTCCTGGGCGATCGGTCATTTTCCTGCACGATCCGGTCCCGTAGTCGGGGGCGGTCGTCCAATCATGGTCGTACTCATGGGCGACATCGTAGGCATAGCGCGGATCGTAGGGGGCCAGGCCCTTCGGGTCGCGCTGCCACTCGTCCAGATGGTCCAGCCGCTGGGCAATCCTCTTCTCCTGCACCGCGCGCGTCATGGTTGGGGTGGCGTACCGGTCCCGCACGCGTCCATTGGGTGTCGCCTGTATTCGTTCCCGTTCCCGAACGACGGTTGCCATGGCATGTTCCCTGAGTGTGCCGATGCCGAATTCCACCCCGGTCGCAGGAGAGTGATCGGGAAACGTTGCCTGACCGCAAGGCACAGGCCGAGGTGAAAGGGACGCCTCAAGGTTTGAGGCGCAGAAACGGTTCCATGGCCCACCTTCCCACACCACATCACGCGTGCCAACCTTGGAAAGGAATCAGGGAGGCGGAGCGGGTCGGAGGTATGTCTGTGCGCTCCGGTAGGACCTTGCAAGGCGTTTTCGGCAACGTGGATGTGGTTGGTTGAGGCTCAGGACGTGCCCATGAAGCCGAGACAGACAGGTGAGTTGCGGCACTTCATTGGGGACTTTCCCAAAGCCTCTCACCGCGCCTTCGCGTTGAGGCGTTCCAGGTCAAGGGCAAAGAGTGCGGCCAGGGTATCGTCTTCCGAGATGTCGGCAAGCCAACCCAAGCCAACCATACGCCTCCGCGACCACGGCCTCCGACGCTTCGTGGGCATGGGATAGCCACGCGGGCCGTACGTTGCAGGGCTTGGTCAGGGTTTTTGCTTCAGGGCCGCAGCTGCATTGGTGTCACGCGGAACTGGTCGTTTGAAGTATTCAGACACAGGTTCTTCGACTACTTCACCCATACGGGCGGGTTCAGCCGGCGGTCGCACTGTGCAACCAGGTTCCTGGCGGTTTCCGCAATTGCAATGGTGCGAGGGTGTTCGTGACATCGTCGGCTGGCTGAGGCCTGCGGTAAACCGACGAGCAGTGGAACCATTGGAACCATGTCCGTATAGGCCAGCGAATCGCCCTGGGGGCTCTGGAATGTGCCTCCCGGACTGATAACGTTTGGGATTTCGTGTCGGAAGGCAGGGCTGTTGGAGGTCTGAAGACCCCTCCGTTGCGCTACGGTGTCGTCCGTGGCCCGCGGCATCGGTTGGCGCACGGGCATGTCCGCAGTTGCCTACCAGCTACCTTTGGGGGGAGGCGGCTCGCGCGGGACCGGCGGTCGATCGTCGTCGAGTTCGTCCGGCAGTAGCAGGGCGTGCCATGCATCGGGTGTTTCCCGCACCTTCAGGATACGGGCGACCACATCCGTTGGCAGGCCGTCCCGGTGCCAAGTAGCCTCGATTCGGTTCAAGTGTGTCGCCAGTTCCGACCCCAGATGTGCGCGCAGCAGGGCGATGGCCATGTTTGTACGTTCCTGGGTGATTCGCTCGTTTGCCCGCACGACCTGATCTCGCTCCCGCACGGCCTGGTCTCGCTCCCGCACGATCCGTTCTTGTTCGTGTTCGATGTCAGTCTCGCGGTCGCGCCAGCGGAACTGTGCATCATCCCACCACTGGAAGCGAGGTGCCCGCCCATAAGACGCCATGCTCTCCTCCCGTGTGTCAGGAAGCATGCGGATGTGCGCGTCAAATACCTCGCTCCAAATAGCTTGTGCCTTCGGTTCGGACAACCCGGGAGCGGCATCAATCTGTCGGTAGGCCCCGCTCTCCCCCAGCCGGTACAGCAGCAATTCCCTCGGCGAACCCGGCCAGCGCTTGTCGCCGAGGTCGTATACCAGGTACTCGCGGACCCCCAGATATTCGTACAGTCGTTGCTTGTCGCCCAAGTCCCGTGCGGCCGTGGACTCCGACAGGATCTCCAGCACCAGTTCCGGGACGGCATCGTCGGGTCGGGGCTTGCGGTCCTCCGGCAGCCGGGCCGGATCCAGATCCTTCTCTGACGGCATCACGATCAGGTCCGGCTTTACCGTGTTCGAAGGGCGGCCCTGCCGGGTACGCAGCCCTAGGAATTCGGCGATCTCGGGCACGAAACCGTAACGAGTCTGGTACACCACGCGGTTGCCGACCAGGTCCCGGGCAGTGTCGCGCATGTAGAGCTCGATGGCTTGGGGTCGGTCGTCGTCGGGATACAGCACGCCGTCCTCGTCGAATTCAAAGAGGTGAATGCCCTCGGGGCCGTAGTCGGGGTCGGTCGTCCAGTCGTAGTCGTACTCGTGGGCGACGTCATACGCGTAGCCCGAATCGTAGTGGGCCAGATCTTCAAGGCCGCGCTGCCACTCGTCGAGGTGCTCCAGCCGCCAAGCAATCCGCGCTTCCCGCGCTTCCCGCGTCATGGTTGGATCGGCGTTGGGACGCAGCTCCACCGCGCGCCCGTTGGATGCCGGTACTGCCATCTGTGTCCATGCTCGCACGGCCGTGTCCATGGTTCATCTCCCTGACTTGCCGAGATCCGATTTTACACCGTGTTTCCGGCAACGTGGCTGCGGCATATTGCAGGTTCAGGACATGTCGTCTAATCGGAGATAGGTGGTCCTATCCCGCCATCAAGTTGGCAGTACTCCATCCGGGACGCCTCCGAAGTCCCTCACCACGTCTCATGCACTGGAGCGTTCCAGGTTAAGGGCCGGGAGTGCCGCGAGAGCGTCGTCCTCCGAGATGTCAGCGGGCCATCCTCACGCCTCCGCGACCGCGGTATCCAAAGCTTCATGGGCATGGGACAGCTACGCGGGCCGTGCGTTGCAGGGCTTGGTCAAGGCTCGTTGCTTCAGAGGCCGTTGCTGCGTCGGCGTTGCGCGGAATCGGTCGTTAACTTCATCGGTTTTCAGGGGGGAGCCCTACTTGCTCCGTATCACCTCAGCCCGTGCTTGTCAATCATGGTCCTGAGACCATTCCGGCCAATACCGGACTGCTTGGAACTCAGGATGCGTCCCAGCAACCTTTTAGGTAAAGGTTTATCCGGGATTACGGCATGACGGTAGCCTTGGGCATCTCGCTTGCGCATGAAGAACCCGTGCTGGCTGGTGCGTCCGTATTCCCAGCCCTCCAGTTCCAGCAGGCGACAAAGTTGACGGTCGGTAAGGGCGGGCAGGGAGGCACTGGACATTGACTCAGGCCAAGGTGGGTTGCAGATGCATTTCCAGCAAGTGATTGGGGGTCAGAACCGGATAGTCCATGTCGTTCTGTGCAAGGGGACCCGAATACACCCGGATGTTCTTTTCCTGGAACAGACGTTCCAGTTCTCCGTCATCCGACCAGGAACCCAGAGTGATGTCAATCAGCGAATTCAGGGAATGCCTAGCTTCGTCCAGAGTATCCCCACAGGACATGACTCCCAGGGCTTCACAGTCCCCAAGCCACTGATCGCCCTTGACATAAAATTGCAGGAACAGGACTATGTAGCGGGAGTAATCCGGTTCGGTTGCACCTGCCCGGGTCGCAATGGACGCTTCATGATCGGTGGGCAGGAATTGCTTTCGGCTCATTGGGTTACCTTCCTTCCCGTTTCCCACCGGTATTGGAGCTGCGAGGCGGGCTGTCTGTAAGGTTCAATCAACCAAGCAGGAGTGAGAATCTTGGTTTGGGCCAATCTCTCCTTGACGTTCATCCCATCCATGGTGTTGTACCAGTCTGTCATCAGCAACTGTGGCACTGCGCAGTGTCAGGTTGGTTGATTATGGTCTGAACCTGTCATCGGCAGCCACAAGGAGGGAATGAGGCCCGTGTGTTTGCCTGAGGCCATGGTGGAAGTCATCGGCTACAGACCTCGTCTTCAACCTTCGCGGCAGGGTTTCCCGCCGCTTGGAAGGTTCGTACCAGCACTCAATCCCTGATACTGGTCGGCCGGTTTTCGCAGGGGACGATTAGCCCGCCGCCGTGGCAGGTTTCAGGTGCAGGTGGGGGAGAAGTTGAAGCCGGTCTCTTCAAGGCAGCCAACGATCGGCTTGCCGGAACACTCGGAATTCTGTCTGTGGTGAGGCATGCATGGGCACTGGCATCGGAACGACGGGCGCATCGACAGGGATAATCCGGCATGACAATCGATTTGGTCAGGTCGGTGGCACGTGTGGTTCAGCGTCGTCTTTCAGCCTCCCACCAAATCAGGGGGGCGGCAAGCGGGCCTCGGTGACCCAAAGCCGAATGGTATTGCCAGGCCCGGATTCCCAACCGCGCCAATGCGGGCAGGTCCCGACCGGCCATAATTCCCCCACAGGCCACGAGATCCACTTCATGGCCGTGGATGTGTTTCAAGGTGGCCAGGGCGATCTGGGCTTTGCGCGCCAAGGGGGCGAGCGGCTTGCCGCTCACGAAAGCCGGCGAGCCATCCGGGTGGTACTGGAAAAGGACATCGGTCGCGATGATTGCCTTGACGTTGCATTCGTCGCACAGTGTCAGGAGTTCTCGGTAACGGGATGCCGGCAGCTCGGGACTCACCTTGAACCAAAGCGGGGTGGCGGTGGGCATGGCTTGACTGGCCGCCGCCACGAGGTCGTCGACCGTGGCAGCCAACTCCGGGTCCATCATGAGGTGCGCGAGGTTCAGGGTGATCCAGGACGGTTTGAGATCCGCGGCGAAGATGATCTCCAGGGACTCGGTGATCTCCTGTCGCATTTCTTCACCATCGCCCGGTACCGGAGGGGGCGAGATGTTGAGTCCGTAGGTGGCAGGAAGGTCCGATCGATGCAAGGACAAATAGGCTGTCGCGGCGCGGATACCGGGGTTGCCGGAGACACCGGGTGCGAGTCGGGGCCAACGGTTGAACGAGCCGAACTCCACCGGTCCGGCCAACAAGGGCAGCGTGCGCCAGCCCGGCAGGAACGAATCGGGGCGGACCACCTGGGCCAGAGCCTCGATCTCGTTGGCATAGCCTCTGCCCTTGATCCAGCCTCCCGCCAGAATGAAAGGCTGGGGTAGCTGGACTCCTCCCACCTGAACAGGAGCCTGAGGAAGCAGCAAAGAGCCAAGTCTGCGACACAGGCGGAGCAGGTCGGAGCGTTGGTCCGCGGGGGCAAGGTAGTCTTGCAGAAGCTTGGCCCGGAAGGTTTCTTCCTCTCCAGGCTTGGGGCGGCCCAACCTCGAGTAGAGTGCTCCGTAGCCGTCCAGCAAGGGTGGGGCCAGTTGGTTGCGAAGGAGAGGCGACATCAAACGGTCATGGTGGAGTCAGACGGGTTGGCAGTCAGCGAATGGTGTGGGTACTTTCGGGACAATCCAACACCTCGGGACCAGGAGATGCAGAGAATTGCGCGACTGGTTGTTCTACGGTCTGTCATCCAGAAGCCTCATGCCTCGGCTACCGAAGTCGTGTCGAGCCGATCCTTGGCAATGACCGCGTGGGCGTAGGCGCTGCAGGCCCGAATGTCTTCCGGTTCGGTCCGGGGTAATCGTCCGGCAATTCCTCCTGCGCGGCTCCTTGGCTCAGCAGGCTGAGGATGGGTTCCACGGATATTCGCATGTCGCTGACAATCGGCGTCCCTCCGAATATGTCGTGACGGGCTGTGATGCGTCTCAACAGATCATGGTTGGCAGCCATGGCTTCCTCCCTGGAGTGGGGTCCAGCGATGCACATCCAGTGCCATTGTGTCCGACAGCCACTCTTGCCAACTGCCCTGAGAGTACAGTGTAGTCAGCGTGTTGGTCAGGGACAGTGCCTTGGGGGCATAGGGTTCGCATCTTCCACGTCAGCGCCGGTATTCGGCTTGGCTTCGGCCATGTTCGTATCCCTGCATCAGTTGCAGCAGTTCAACGGGACAGTTCCCGCGGCCAGGTAAATTGTAGCCTGTCGGATCAGCGGATGGGATCAATGGTCGCGATGTCGCTCCAGGTACCAGCGTCTCGAACATCTCCGGGATGGCCGTACTCGCGTGGGAGCAGGTATGCATCCTTCGCTGCTTCAGGACCAAGGCGCGGCATCCGCCAGGTACCGGGGCGATGCCGCCCGAACCACCACTGTCACCACCGTGGACAGGTTTTTCCAGGCCGCAACAGCCCTTGAACGTGACTGGCAGGGAACAATTCAAGGCTTTGGTAACGATGGCTGGATACCGGAGGTGTGCCCAAAAGAAGACATGGAAAACTTACTCCCGCAAACTATGCCTTACCCATTAAGGCACGTGTTCTTCCCGTCAGTTCTGTCCCCCGGGACTTCGCCATTGTCACTGCCTTCTTGCCTGTGGCCGGACGCGTAGGGTTCACGGGTGTTCCATGCACGATGAACCTCCAATACACGGGTGCCCTCGGTTTGGCAATGGGATGCGATTTCATCCCAGGATGGGAACGAGCCCCCTGTACTGAGGGACTGGAACCGATGCCAGTGCAATCGGATCTGGCGTGTGTCCTTTGGTGTGGGGCAAACAAGACGAAGCCCCAATTCCTCCAGAAAGGCGATGGGGCGTTCGGAACCATCGTGCGACCATAGACCCGAGGACGGAAGCTTGTATCGCCTTGCAGGGGCCAAGGCCTGTTCCAAATTGGTGTCTTCCAAACTCATGGCCAGATAAACGTAGTCAACGTAGTCCCGGGCCATGTTGCGCGTCATCAGCAGACGGCTTTTGAGGAGCAGGGTGTCGCGAAAGGTGGGGAGACGAATCGTCAAACCCTGCGGGGTGGTGACTTGGGTGGTTTCCACCTGCATGGAATCGGAAGCGACGGAGGGGAATTGCGCCACCCCTGCCATGACACCATCCAGATGTCCCAGAATTAGATGGGGCCTACGTATCCGTGCCGTGATCCATCCGGGCAGTGCCTCCAGCCTGTCCAGCACCTCGTCGAACCTGTGTTCCAGGTCCGGCATGTAGTGATCGGCATCATGGGATGTGCGGTGTCCCACCCATAAGGCCGCCGCTGTCCCCCAACCACATAGATGCCGTCCAAGGTGCGCTGCAGTCGTTCCGCAGCCTGCAGGACGCGGAGCCAGTGCTGCGGATCAGTCGGAATGGCCAGAGGTGCGGGCAAGATCCAAGAACTCGTGATATTCCGGGCCTGCCCAGGGGTGATCCAGCAGGTCGGATGCCAAGGCCAACACTTCGGCGCGCACCACGGGATCGGTGCGGACGGCATTGCGCAAGCGCACCAGGGCATCCTCGTCGCCTTTCTCAATGATGCGGGCGATGACGTGAGGCGACCGCAGGCCGTCGGTCACCTCCAGTACCGGCACCAAGGAAGGGATGGCGTACTCCTTGGGTATGCCCGGCACATCCACCACCTTCTGCATGGGAGGCATGTGCAATTCGCGGGTAATGCCGTGACGACGGGTAAAGGATCGCAGATTCGAGGCCGTCCACAGCCGTCCCCGCACCGTCCTCGACCCCAGTTGGTTCAGCCTCCGTGCGGCTTCCACATAGGTGCATTCATGCCAGTTGACCATCATCAACCCACCATGGGTGTAGGTGATGTGGGTGGGCGCTCCAATATCCAGTGCCGGATAATGGAGATGCACCGTTGCCTGTGTCTGCGATTTTGCCTGGCGGGGTGCATTGTGTTCGGTCATGGCTCTTTTGCCCAATACCGATGGCCGACATGGCTTCCCGGGCATTGTATCAGGCAGGGGTGACGGGTCGCTTCCACCAGTGGCGTGCCATCAGGGCAAGCGCAGACTCATTCGATAGGACTCTGGCTGGTCCTGTTCGTTCCAGCCAACTTGCTTGTACTCGGTCTCTCCCGGTGCACCGGTGTCATGGCATTGGCGGAGTAGGCCCCGGTACTTGCCTGCCCGTTCATCATGAGTTTGCTCCCGTCCAAGGCCCGGTTGTTCCCATCACTTGCGTTGTCCATCACCATGCATTGGGATCTTCCAAGGGATCTTCAGGAAGGATATTGCCTGAACGGTGCAACGTGATGGAGTCGTGTAACGGTTCAGATACTCCCGGCCAGCTCCGATTCGCCCGTCCCAGGTGACTTGCGTTTGCTTTGGGCAAGGCTGTGCTGGTTGAGGCCCTGCTCGCGGAGCAAACCAAGCGGGGGTGGGTGGAAACTGCTTCACCCGACCTGGAGTTGCAGGGAATGCAACCCGGCTCTGATCTACCGGGAGCGAAGTTGCCCGAAACTGGCAGGTTTTGAGGAACGGAACCAAGGGTTTCCGTCAAGCCAAGGACAGGAGGGGATGAGCTTCGGTTCGCTCCGGGGCGATGACCGGCAAATAGGGCGATGTGGACCGGGGCAGGCCGCACAGAATGATTGCGGCCTGCCCAATCGGCGTGCTCAGGACTCGGCGGCCCTTTCGATGGCATCCTTGGCAAACTGCTCCATGACCGGCTGGAACTTGGCCATGGCCTCGTCGTAGCTCAGGGTTCCGCCCAGCCATTCGCTGGTGATCCGCCAGTAGGTCTCGCCGTAGTCGAAGTGCATGGACGTCATGTGGATCGTGAGCAGGAACGTCTCACCCACATCGGGCTTGAACTGCTCCAACTCGGGACGGCCTTGGGCGCAGAAGACGGCCGGCACGACACCGCCGTGTTCGCGGCTCAGGCGGCCCTGGCCGTCGCAGGATGTGAACAGCTTCATGAAGTCGACACAGGCATCGAGTGTGCCGTTCCGGGTGGCCGTGGCGGTCATGGCGATCGTGTTGTAGGCCCCGCCCGGGTACTGGGTGGGACCGCCCTGGCCAATCGTGGCCATGCGGTCGAAGCAGAGCGGGAAGCGGGCGATGGCGAAATCGAACTCCCGCAAGGGATCGTTCTGCATCACCGGATACGAGTTGCTGGTACTCCACCAGAAGGCGGCTTCGCCGCGCGCGAACAACGCCGACATTTCAGCCGAAGTCAGGCCCAGGAAGCCTTCGCTCCAGTACTGCGTCCAATCCTGCGCCATCTGGTGCATGGCCCGGAACTCGTCCGAGTCGGCGGTCCAGTCACCGCGGTCAATGGCCTTGAAGCGCTCGATGGATGTCACGAAGTCGTCGTTGTTGGTGTCCAGCACCGACCACTTGCCCGTGGACTTGAGGAAACCGGAAAGGGCCGTGGTCTGGATCCAGTTCCAGTAGGGCCTGTTCCAGGCCAGGGACCAGGGTGTGTGGCCCGCGTCGGCAATGCGCTGTGAAATTCCCAGCATGTCGTCGAAGGTCCAGCGCGGGTCGATGATCTCCGACTCGAAGTCGACCCCGGACGCTTCCAAGATGTCCAGGTTGCAGAAGATCTGCACCCCGTTGATGGCCTGGGGCACACCGTAGTAATGGCTGTCAATCATGCGGTTGCGGGCATCGAAGCCCGCGATGAAGGCATCCCGCCAGCGATCATGGCCCAGTTCGCCTTGGGGAATGTAATGGTTGGGCTCCTCCACATAGTCGTCGACGATGACCCAATAGTCCGTGCCGATGTCCCGGTTCAGCCAGTTGTCCACGGCGTTCAGGATGTCGGGCATGGTGCCCGCGGCCTGCAGGGCCTTCACCCATTGCTCGATGCCTTCTCCTCCGGGACCCGACACGTACTCCAGGGCGTACTCCGCATGCTCCGCTTCCCATTCGTCGGCCAGGTTGCGGGCTTCATGCAGGTGGTCCAGGCCTTCGCCGCGGGCCACTTCGGGCTGGAAGGTGCCGCCGACATAAAGTTCGATCGTCTGCCTCGCGGCATCCATGTCGTCTCCCTGCGGCCCGCCGGGTTGCACACAGGCAGCCAGGCCTGCAAGGGCGGCGGCTCCGGACAGGCTCTGCAGGAACGTGCGTCTGCTCAACTGCGTTTTCATTGTGGTTTTCTCCCAAATCTCCGATGTTGTGAACAGGAATTCTAAGGCAGGGTTCAGGACCCCTTCGGCTGCCTAGGCCTTGATGGCGCCCGAGGTGACACCGGCCATGAACTGCTTCATCCCTACGAGAAACAGCAGGAACAGCGGTACCGATGCGATCAGGTAGCCCGCAAACATGGCGCCGTATTGGGTCTGGGTCTCGCCCTGGAAATAGTACAGGCCGACGGTGATGGTCCGCTTCGAGTCGTCCGCCAGGGTGATCAAGGGCCAGATCAGGTCGTTCCAGACCTGCTGCACGCGCAGGATGGCGAGTGTGGCGAGAATGCCCTTGGAGAGCGGCAGGGCCACCATGTAGTAGGTTTGGAAGTCCCGGGCACCGTCAATGCGCGCCGCATCGAACAGGCCCTGTGGCAAGGACCTGAAGAAGGTTCGCAGGATGAACACTGCATAGGCCTGCCCACCGGCGATGTAGGGCAGGATCAAAACCCAATAGGTGTTGAGCAGCTGCAGTTTCCGCACCCACATGAAGGCCGGAATCAACTGCAGGATCTGCGGGATCATCATCAGAATCATCAGGCTGCCGAACAGGAGTTCCTTGCCCGGGAAGCGAAAACGGGCAAAAACGAAAGCCGCCAGCGTCGTGGTGAAGAGAAAACCCACCACCGTGAGCACGCCCACGTAGATGGTGTTGATCAGGTAGCCGCGAATTTGGTTCCAGGCCGCCACGTAGTTCTCAACGATATGGGGGGGCCATGCGGGTATCCAGTAGCTGTGTAGGAACTGGGAATAGGACTTGGTGGACGTGATTATCATGAAGACGAACGGATAGAGGGTGAGGACGACCAGCAGCACCAGTACCACGGACACGACGAAGTTGCTGACGTGGCGCGGTTGCCGGGTTCGACTGGGCCGCAACGACAAGGCTGTGGCGGTTTCCGAAGTGGAGATTGTGGACATGGAGAGGGAGGATGGACCGGCCGGTCAGTAGGTGACGTCGGCTTCCTTGAGGAGCTTGTTGTTGATCCAGGTCAGGGCCAGCATGGCGACCAGCAGCACCACGCCGATGGCGGAGGCATAGCCGAACCGATCCGCCAGGAACGCGCGCTGGTACATCCACAGGCCCGGCACCATGGTGGCGTACCCCGGGCCGCCATTGGTCAGGACCAGCATGCCGCCGAAGTTCTGGAGCGTGAAGATGGTGGTGATGATGATCAGGAGCTTGAACTGGCCGAACAGCAGCGGCAGATCCACCCGCATCACCCGTTCCCATATGCTGGCGCCGTCGATCCTGGACGCGTCCAGGACATCGCCCGAGATGTTCTGCAGGCCGGCGTAGTAAATCAGCATGGCGATGGCGTCGATCCAGGGGAAGCCCACCAGCAGGACCGAGATCAGGGCGATCTTGGGGTCCGCCAGCCATGCATGCTGCCACTCGGTCAGGCCCAGCAGTTCCAACAGTGCATTCAGGACCCCCAAGGGCCTGGGGCCCATGATGAAGCGCCAGACCAGGGTGACCACGATGCCCGGCACCACGATGGGGAGGATCAGCAGAAAACGGTACCAGTACTGACCCCGCTCGCTGCGCAGATTGAAAATGAACTCCGCCGCCAGCATCGGGAAGATGAGAACCTTGACCAGGGCCGCGGCCAGGATAATCCCGATGTTCTTGAGGGATGCGACAAAGATGAAGTCCGTGAGCAGGGTTTGGAAGTTTTCCAGGCCGACCCAGGTGGCAATGCCGGCACCGTTCCAGCGCGTGAAGGCATGAAACACCGCGGAACCGGCCGGGTAGTAGCGAAAGATCAGGATGAAGGCGAAGGTGGGAGCCAGGAAGAGGTACAGGTGCCAGGACTTCCTGAGTTCCGACCAGAGGTTTTGCGTAGGATTCATTGAAGTCGGTTGCGGCAACCCCAACCGCGAAGCGGAAACTAAGAACGCCGATCTTGGAACGAACTGCAATCGGGCACGATTCTCAAGGCGGGTCAACCCAGAGTACCACTAGTGTGCAGGTCGCCGAATCTCGGGGTGCACACCGGTGTCATTACCGGCTTTGGACCAGACCGGGGTGGACCTCGCGACTACGCTGTGTCCACCATAGAGGGCGCGTGCGACCGACTCAACGAGTGGTGATGCCTGCCGGTCGTGTCCTCACATGTGCCGGACAATCGTTATGCTGTCATGTTCGGAACCCATGCACCAATGTTAGGGGCGCGGAGGTCCGGTGTCAGACCACCACGGGAACAAAGTCGAACCGGTCGACGTCGACCAGGCCGAGGTCCGTAATCTTGAGCGATGGGATGACCTCCAAACCCATGAAGCTCATGGCCATCAGCGGATCATGCATGCGGCAACCCAGGTTTGAGGCGGCGGCCTGAAGTTCGCGGTACTGCTCCCTGACCTGTGCCATGGGTGCGTCGGTCATAAGGCCCGCCACCGGCAGGGGCATGTTGGCCAGGACCTGATCTTCCGAAGTCACCACAATGCCGCCCTGAAGTTCGGCGGCCGCACGGGCTGCGGTGTGCATGGCCGCATCGGATGCACCGATTACGACCAGATTGTGGTGGTCGTGGGCAATCGTGCCGGCCATGGCACCCGACTTGAGGCCGAACCCCTGAATGAAGCCCGTTGCCATGGTTCCCTTGCGGCCGTGTCGTTCGATTACGGCGATCTTGAGCACGTCCTGGCCCGGATCCGCTTCCAGGCCACCGTCGGTTACGCGCAATGTGCAGTGCCGTGCCTCCGTAACGATCTGGTTCTCGATGGATCCGATGACACGCACGGTTGCCTCGCCCGCACCTGATGGTCCGGGTACGGCAAAGTCCACGCCGTCCCAATCAATCCTTACGGTTCCGCCGACTCCGTCCGGCAGGGCCGCGGATACCGGATCCGGTGCGTCCGGCACGTTGCCGTCGTCCAGCACCACCTTGCCGTCGGCCACGACCCAGGCCGGTTCCAGGGCCTCGAGATCACGCCAGGCGACCAGGTCCGCGCGGCGGCCCGGCGCAACGGCGCCCCGGTCCCGCATGCCGAACCATTCGGCGGGGTTCAAGGTGGCCATGGTCAGGGCGGCAACCGGGTCCAGACCGCCCGCAATGGCCCTGCGCACGGGAAAGTCCACGCTTCCTTCGGTGAGCAGGTCGTCCGGAATGCGATCGTCGGTGCAGAAGCAGATTCTGCGCCTGTTGTATCCGTCCACGATGGGCAGCAGGGCATCCAAATCGCGGGTGATCGTGCCTTCCCTGATCAGGATGTACATGCCCCGCGCCAGCTTTTCCAGGGCCTCGTCGGCCGTGGTGCATTCGTGGTCGCTGCCGATGCCGGTCGTCAGGTAGGCATTGAGCTCCTTGCCGGACAGGCGCGGCGCATGTCCGTCCACCACTTCGTCCCGGAATGCCTCCAAAATGGCCAGGCAGCGATCATCGCCGAGGAAGACGCCGGGGTAGTTCATCATCTCGGCCAGTCCATGCACAAGGCCCTCCTCATGCAGTTCCTGGAGCACGGCCGCATCCAGGTCGGCTCCGCTGGTCTCCAAGTGACAGGCCGGCACGCAGGACGGTGCCATCAGCTTGATGTCCAGGTCGGTGGCCTGGCTGCGTTCGTGCATGAAGACAACGCCTTGCACGCCGCAAACATTGGCAATCTCGTGGGGATCGGCCATGACCGTGGTGACGCCCCGGGCCGTCACCGCCCGGCTGAATTCCCCCGGCGTGCACAGGCTGCTTTCAATGTGGACATGCGCGTCGATCAGGCCGGGCGAGATGGTCAAACCCTGGCAATCGATGGTGCGGGGACCTTGGTAGTCGGTGGCAATGCCCGCAATGCAGCCATCGGCCACGGCAATGTTTGCTTCCTCGAAGCCGCCGGTGAAAACGTTGAGAATTCGCCCGTTGGCCAGCACCAGGTCCGGCGCGGCTTCGCCGCGGGCGACTGCGGTCAAATGCTTGAGTCTGGAGGGCATCAACGGCTCCAAGCCCTGTCGGGGCTGCTGGCTTCGGGGTTCATGGCCGGATCGGGCACCGGCGGGGAGGCCATTCTACGATCGGGTTTTGGGTGGGTTTCCTCGCGGGGGGAGGGGGGGGGGGGGGCGTCGGCGGGGTTGGGGGGGGGGGGTGGGGGGCCGGATCGGGCACCGGCGGGAAGGCCATTCTACGATCGGATTTGGGATGGTTTCCCTCGCGGGGGAAGGCGTGGAGGCGCACTTCGGCGGCTTGGTGGAGGGTCAATGGGAGCCGCGGCCGGGATGGCGCTCGAATTGTGCCGTGCGCAAGGGGCGCTCCAAGGTGTGGTTCAGGTATGCGCGCATGATGTCTCGGGCCTCCGAAAGTGCCGGTTGCGCGACGCGCCGGGCCCTTACCTGCTCCCAGGTACTTCGTTGCAGGAATCGCAAAATCTTGAACACCTCCAGTGGCAATGGGCGTCCGCCGCGCATGGCGCCAAGACAGTCCGGGCACAGGATGCCGCCCTCCGCGACGGAAAACCCCCAGGGTTCCGGACGGGCTTCCGCACCGCACCCGACACAAAACTCCAAGGCCGGCTCAAAGCCGGCCGCCGACAGCATGTGCAGTTCCAGCCAGCACAGGGGCAGGTTCGGGCGATCCGGTTCGCCATCGACTTCGGTCAGGACCGTCAGCAACGACCCGAACACCTCTTCGTTGAGGTCCGACTCCTCGCCTTCGACGGTCAGGTTGTAGACCAGTTCGCAGGCGTAGCTCGAGGCCACAATGGCCTGCAGGGATTCCCGGCATCCCTGAAACGGATTCAGCAGCTGAACCTCGCCCACGAACGGCAGGAACCTGGACTGTTGCAGCTGGATGCGGACCAGCATGAAGGGTTCCACCTGGCCCGCCTTGCGGCTGGCCGGCTTGCGTGCGCCGCGGGCGACAACATCCAGCCGACCCAGATCCGGGGTCAGCAGTGTCAATATGCGATCCGCCTCGCGATGGTCGCGGGAACGCAGAATTAGGGCTTCACTGGTGTGCAGGCGGTTTGGCAACATCGGAGAAGCACTCGGTGAACAGACGGAGTTGTATGAGCTTTGGACTATAGGGAACTTCTGGGGGTACACCGTCGGTGTCGAACGAAACGGACCGATTGCCCGTCGAATGTGGGCATGAAGGTTGGTTCTCTCTCAAGATGGGCAATGTACACAACCCACCGCGCTCATTCGACAATCGGCTTTCGGCTAAGTCTGCACTAGGGACGTGAAGTCCATTGCCGGATGCTCAAGGAATTCTCCATGGACGCGGTACGTGAAGTGCGAAAGCTGACGGCCAAGGTGCGACTGGTACGATCGGTTATGCATCGCGTTCCCTGCATTCGCCTGCCCAGCCCATGTTGACGGCATCCGTGATTGGGGCCGGCATGGGCGGCACTGCCAGCCTGAAGGCCCTGGCAGACTCCTCTCATTACGACCTGCGCGCCGTGGCGGACATTTCTGAAGTCGCCCGTGCCCAAGTCCGCAGACGGTTTGCCGGTGTCGACACGTTTGGCGATTGGCAGTCGCTGCTCAGGGCATGTCCTACGGATGTGGTCGTGGTCTCCGTGCCTCCGGCCCTGCACCGGCCTGCAGTCATGGATGCCCTTGAACTGCCACTGCGGGGCATTCTGGTCGAAAAGCCGTTGGGACACTGCCTGGCCGACGGCCGCGCCATCCTGAACGCCATCCGGGAGCGCGGTTTGCCGATTTGCGTGCCGCACGGTCTGCTGGTGCGGACGACGCCCCGGAAGGTTCTGGCCCATGTTGCTGCCGGTGACATCGGCCAGGTTCAGCTGATCGAAATCCGTTGCACCGGCTGGGACATCATCAATGCCGGCATCCATTGGCTGGACTTCTGTATGACAGCCCTGGACTCGCCGGACATGGACCACGTGATGGCCCTGTGCGACACCTCCAGCCGCACCTATCGGGACGGCCTGCAGGTGGAAACGATGGCCGCAACCTACGCGGTGGCCCGCGATGGCACCCGAATCGTGATGCAAACCGGAGACTTTGTGGACATCGGGCACCCTGGACAGAACACGCTGATGCGCTTCTGTGGCACCCAGGGCATGATTGAGTTCTGGCCCTGGTCCGAGGGGTATCGCATTGTGAGCGCGGACCATCCCGGTGGGGCGGACCTCACGCCCGCGAACCTCGAGGTCCGTACCCCGCATCAGGTACACCTCGACAATTTGGCCCTTGAGATCGCAGACGGCACGGCGGACTACACGATCGCGGAGGATTCGCTCAAGGCACTCGAGATCTGCGATGCCGCCTACCGATCGAGTTTCCACCAATGCCGCGTAAACCTGCCGTTGGGTAAATTCGTGCCGCCGCCCGCCCGGGAGTGGCATCCCGGCCAGCCCTATGCAGGCAAGGGCGGTGGTCGAAACGGGAGGCAGCTGTCCGGGAGCCCCTGAACATCACCGACAGGATTCGCTTTGGGCTGGTTGGAGCCGGTGGGCGTTCCGACTTCTTCCTGCGCATTGCCCGTCGAATGCCGAAACATTTCGAGGCGGTGTGTATACAGGTTCGGGATCCGGTCAAGGGGCAGGTCTATGCCGACCGGTGGCAGCTGCCCGTGGTCAACACTCTGCCGGAACTGCTGGAACGGGAGGAACCGGAGTTCGTGATCGTATCGGTCAGTCAACCCGCCGCTGCGGAGGTGATCGCGTCGGTGGCGTCAACCGGCCTGCCGGTCCTGACCGAAACCCCGCCTAGTAGGGCAACGAAACTTGATGGCGTTGAAACAGCCGTTCACAGTACTTCCGGCGGCGGCGGGCGTGGGAACGGCGGGCGGCCGCGTTGCGCGCCCGGCGGTAGTCCACGATGGCAACGGCGCGGTCGG
>MPMO01000099.1 GCA_002238555.1 Caldilineaceae bacterium bin34 | reverse complement strand
GGCCCTGCCGACGCGGGGCCGGGTATTGGGACTGAGGCACGCTAACCGGGGGAGTTGGAGTGGCCTGCGCTGGCGGGACCGGCGTTGGTTGTACGGGCTGGACCGGTGGCACGTAGGGTTGGCCCGTGCAGGTATCCAGCATGGACGACAGGGCGGCTCTCTCGGCCTGAGTCACCAACAGGCTGTACTCGCGAGATCCTGAAGTCCAACTGGGGGCTCCTGGAACGCCAGCTGGCCTACAAGGCGGGGGAGTTGGTGAAGGTCGATCCCGCCTATACGTCGCAGACCTGTGCGATGTGCCAACACGTGGACAGGGCGGAATCGCAAGACCCAGGCATTGTTTCACTGCACGGCGTGTGGCCACACGGCGAATGCCGACCACAACGCCGCCCTCAACATCTTGGCCAGGGGATTGCTCCTGGTCCGACCGGCCCGCGGGGTAGGGGCATCTGCACGGCGAGGGGCGTTCCCGTCCGGGACCCCGACGACCCGTGAACCAGGCAGGCCGGGGATCTCCAACCTGCAAGGTCGGAGCCATCAGGCCCCGCCCCCACCGGGCGTCAATTCCTCGGTATAAGCCCCAAAATCATCATGCTGCGCGACCATGAGGCGTTGGTCGAGAGTGAAGCCCTGTGACAGACCTGCGTGGTTTGCTATGCTTGAAAACCGTGAGACCGCAGGGAGAGGTTGTCCGCCATGTCAAAAGCCCAGGCCCTGATCCGGGAACCGCGCGAGCCGTCCGCACCTGCAATCCCGCGGAATTCGCCGCCGCACTGGAGCCTGGCTCCGGCGGCCTTGCCGGGCGCGCAGGCCGCCGTACCCTACCCGGCCCGTGCGTGGCGCACACAGGCGCGCCTGCAAGTGCTGCCCGCCTGGCGGGCACACCTGCAACGGCTTGCGCACTACGACCCCGAGTTCCACTACGACCCCGGACACGAGTACGAGGAGGATTGGACCACGGATGCGGACTACCAACAGGGCGGCGTGCGACTCTACCGATACGGCGAGGAGGGGTTGCTCATCATGCCCCACGGCAGCTTCCACAGCCGGCTCATCGACCTGATGCTGCGCACCCTCTGCCTGGTGCTGGGGCACAGGGTGTGCCGCGAACCGGACCTGCACCATCCGGATTGGGTGAGCGCAGAGTTGGGGCAATTGACCGCAAGCGAGGAAGCACGCACGCGCAGGGTCCCCGACTTGGCGGTGATGCCGGAGTCCTGGACCCTCCCCGAAGCGCGGGAGCGTACCGTTGCGGAACGCATCATTCGCCTCGATCGGGGAGACCCTGTCCCCGAACTCGTAGTCGAAGTCGTATCCCGCTCCAATGACAACAAGGATTTCCACGACAACCTGAAGCTGTACGCAGCCCTGGGCATCGTCGAGTACATGGTTGTCGACTCGGGCGAATTCAGCAACATCCCGTGCCTGTGGCTGTACCGCCTGGACGGCGGGAAAAACACATACCGCCTGGTGGATCAAGGGACCGCCCTCACAGCCTGCGGCACGCGCATGCGCATCATCGATGCGCCGGTGGCCGGCAACGTGCCCGTGTTCCAGTGCCGGGACGCGAACGGACACTGGCAGGACCATGAAGGCCACCAGGCCCAGGAGGAGCGCATGGCCACGGTGTTGGGCATGCTCGAACTGCTGCTCCCGCAGGATCTGCGCAGGGATGTGGTCGATGGCCTGGGCGCGCACTGGGAGCAAACCGGAGTGCCCGCCGATGCGAAGGAAATCGCGGCCGCCATCGTCCGCGAACCGCAAGCCTGGCGCAGTCTGCTCGTCGCGCCGGGCGGAGAGGCTGCCAATGCCGACCGTTCGCCGCCCCTGCGCGACTAGTAGGGCAACGAAGTTTTGAAAGATAGAATTACGGTGTACGGATTCCCTCAGTTCCCGCCCTGCCATGACCCTAGCCGCTGCCCCTGACAGGGGTAGGTAAAGCTCCAATCCGCATCTTTGTGCCAAATAAGGAGCTACCCGGTGGGCGGGTCCACCTGTTGCATCTCATCGGTCGGGCCCAGGCATGGCCGCGGTGCAGCAGCCGCTGGGCCTGGAACCAGCCCAGCTGAAACACGCTCAGGGTCCGGTTCCGGGGGCGGCCTCCTCCACGCGCGTGCCGTGGGCCAGGACCCAGAGGGTGGCCACAGCCAGGACCAGCCAGTGCCGGTCCACGCGGGCCGGGTCCAGGCGGCGGGTGCGGTGCCACTGCCAGCCCATGCGCCTGGTGTGCGGAAGCGACGGCTTGGGGTGCGCCGCGGCGATCCGCTGATCGACATCGAACTCCCGCGGCAGTGCAAATTCGATATTGACACCCGGGCGGCCGTTGGCCCGTTCGTGTTCGTCGGGCGCGGCCCAGTAGGCGTGCGGGTGGGCGGCCGCCCATGCGGGCATGTGGCCGTGTTCCACATGCCCGACCTCATCGGCATCGCCGCTGTACTTGACTGAGCGCAGGATGTAGTCGTTCTTGGCTGCCGCGGCTGTCGGTTTTCACATTCAGGTGGAACAGCGGCCTGTTCGTTGTTCCTGATTGTCGCTTCGGTCTGCGCCTGTCCGGGGTGTCGGGGGAATCCGCCCCTGACGGGTTGGGGTTGGGTGTGCGGCCACATCCAAGGTAGCCGGACGGGCAACTGCGAAAGCAGCAATGTCTTGTCCGTCCGACGCTGAAAGGGGCGAAGGGGAATCCCCTGCGCCCCTGAATTGCAAAACAACCCTAAAGTGCGCCCTCCCGGCGCGCGCAAGGGCCGTTGTGTGGAACCCGCGCCCACGGGTCGGTTTGCGCGTTACAATGCCCCTGACGCGTTGCACGGTGCCCAGCCCACAGTCGCAGCCACGGCAACCCCATGAACGACTACCCCGCCCTTCACCCCGGCCTGGCGGACTTTGCCGTCATTCGCAGCCACGGGGGGCTGTACGTTGACAAGACGGCCTGCTTCCGGGATTTGTTGGCGACGGTGCGGATGTCCGGCACCCCGCCCTGGCTGGCCAACACGCATCAGATTTTGGTGCGTCCGCGCCGCTTCGGCAAGACGCTGCTCCTTAATACGCTTGAGACATGGTTCCAGGGGCTGCCGCCAGAGCGCACAGCGCAATTCCCGCCCAGTGACCGAGCCACGCTGGATGTCCCAGCGGGCTGGGCATCCCCCGCCTGGCTATGGGATGGACTGGATGGCGGCACTTGGCACGGCCACCACGGCTGGCGGCCCGTTGTACGGCTCAACATGGCGCGGGCAGCGGCGGCCGATCCCGCCGCCACCACCGCGGCTCTCCAGGATTACCTGTGGGAAATCGCGCGAGTGTGGCACAGGCGGGGCCTGGATTGGGACGGCGGGGAACCCCACACACCGACCACTACGGCCGCCCCGGATGTTCTGCTAACCCACTTGCTGCAGCGCCTACACACCGAGTACAACGCGCTCCCCGTGGTACTGGTCGACGAGTACGACTCGGCCGTTACGGAGCATATTGGGACGGATGCCGATCCCACCCCTGCAGCAGCCGCCCTGCGCCGGTTCTACCGCGTCCTGAAAGATGACGAGGGCCTGGTGTATGGCGTGTTTGTAACCGGCATCACGCGCCTGGCGCGCCAGCATCTGTTTTCTGCCGCCAACAACTTCGTGGACATTTCGGAAAGGGAAACCTACGCGGCCATCTGCGGCTTCACGGACCAAGAGGTGGAAGAGTGCCTAAGACCGCACCGGCAGGCCCTTCAGGAACTGGACCCCCGCCTGGATGACGATCACATGCTGGCCACATGGAGAGACATGTACAACGGGTACCGCTTCACCCCAACACCTTCGGAGCGCGTCTACAACCCCTATACGCTCATCCACGGACTGGAACGCACCCTGACTATCCAGCCTGAGCGGGAGGCTGCCGTGCGGGGCCGTTGGCCCCTGGCTTGGAGCGAAACCGCCACGCCCGCCTTGGCCGTGCGCCTAGCCGCCGACACACACCAAACCCTGTCGGCCGACGTAAGCGCAGGCAAGATACCATCCCCTGCCGCGCACGGCTTGGACAGTCTGCTGCGCCCCGACTTCACGCGTCTCATGCAAGACACCGGCTACTACACATGGTACGGGGGCGAAGAAGGCAGCCCACCCCACTTGAACTTCCCCAACCGCGAGGTTGCGCATTCCTGGCTGCACGATCTACTGGTCTTGTGGAACGAACACGAACGCCCGCAGGCAGCGAATTTGCTGAACCAGATACAGGAGCGGCTGTGTGAAGGCGATATGGATGGCTTTGCCGGCGAATTGGAAGTTTTCTTCAGTGGGCTTGCCTACCAGAACCTGGCCTCCGAAGCCTGTTTCAGGGCCGTACTCCAAACGCTGTTCCGCCTTGCCGGCGACCATGTGCAGGCCGAGAAGTCCACATGGGGCGGACGCTCGGACCTGGAAGCGACGTTCGGAAACCACACCTATGTAGTGGAAGTCAAGCTCGGCCGCAGCGCCGCCGAGGCCCTGCGGCAAATCCGGGACCGTCCCTACGGGCGCGAACTCCTACAGCCGCACCACACCGTCACCGCCGTAGGCCTTGCATTCCGAAAGGATGACGTACGCGGCACACACCTGGAATGCGAATACGCCGATCTGTCCGAGCTCCTGAGCGAACGGAACACGGACACGTCGCGCCGGTCGCCCGGCATCTTCTAACCAGAAGGGGCAGGCACTGTTCCAATCTCGTTGATATGGGTTGCGGGCTGGCAAGGGCCCCTCGTCCCTTGCCAATTGGTTTGCTTCACAAACCAAAGAGGACCCCGTCGTGGGTCGAGGCGGACGAGACCTGGCTGCCCATCGGGGGCGTCAAGTGCCCCGTGGCCGTGGTCCAGGGCCCCAAGGGATAACGGCTGGACCTGCGCCTGAGCGGTCCCGGCTTCGACAGGGCCGGCTGGTTCACGATCCTGGCCCGGCGCGGGTTGCGGGGGTTGAAGACCGACGACGATCCGGTCTACGGGCCGGCCCTGGAGGCGGCGGTTGCGCTCCAGCCGGCAACAGTGTGCCGTGCCCAGGCAGCACACTGTGGGACGGCACATCCGGAGTATCGATAAGGACGACCTGACCCACCTGGACCGGACCTGCTGCCCATTCGGCTGGCCCTCTGGGAGGCGGTGATGCAGGGCCGGGTCCGCCTGACGCGGGGGCTGAAGACCGAAGCCGGCGCCCTCAACTTCATGTGCCTGATAGCCCGCGGCATGGCCTGAAGTGAGGCCGGGAACCCGCGGGTACACAAAAGGCCCATGACAGTCCGCAACCAATATCAACGAGATTGAAACAGTGTCTGACGGCCCGCCACCAATATCAACGAGATTGAAACAGTGCCGCGTGGGACTAAGTAGCACTGCAACGAGAGGTTAGGGTGGCTGTTGCGCCCGGCGTCGCCGCTCGTGGGAGCGGGCGGCGGTCGCATTGCGGGCCGCGCGGCCTTGCAGGCGCGCCAGGAACCTCCGCCAGCCTTTGCCGTCCGTCCCGCAGCAGGCTGCGAAACAGGGCCAGCACGACCTCCAGGGCCTCCGCCACCTGGTACAGGGTCAGGCCGGGCCGTTTTTTTTTAGTGCCAGCTTGCCCTGCAGCAGGAAGAAGTGCAGGAGCAGGCACAGGGTCATGTGGCGATGCCAGCCCTGCCAGCT
>MPMO01000026.1 GCA_002238555.1 Caldilineaceae bacterium bin34 | reverse complement strand
ATGGCCGACGAAGCCATGGCCATGGCCCCGCCTGTTCCCGTGTATGGTCTCGAGGGCTGCAACGAATGGGCCAGCTACCATTGGCACTCCTTCGGATGCCACGCCCATCCCGACGACCCCCACCCGCCGGCCGCCGAACCCGCCATGGCCGACCAAGCCATGGCCGACGAAGCCATGGCCGACGAAGCCATGGCCATGGCCCCGCCTGTTCCCGTGTATGGTCTCGAGGGCTGCAACGAATGGGCCAGCTATCACTGGCACTCCTTCGGGTGCCACGCCCATCCCGACGACCCCCACCCGCCGGCCGCCGAACCCGCCATGGCCGACGAAGCTATGATGATGGCCTCGCCTGCGCCAACGGCCGGGTCCACGGGATGCAACGAATGGGCCGGCTACCATGAGCACTCCTTCGGATGCCACGCTCATCCCGGCACCCCCCACGCGTCTGAAGAATGATGCGCAATTGATAGTTGTTAGAGGCTTGGTTCTGCCTCAATGCATGGGAGCCTCGAGCCCACGTCGGGGCTCCCATCCGCCATGCGCACAATGCCGGCGACATGGCGGCCCCCCTTCCACATCCTCAGCCGGACCGGAGGTTGTGCACCGGACGAAACCGGTATCGTCTATACCTTGGCACGGCTGAGGTCGGCCATCTGCTGGCCAGTCTCGCGGGGGGTGCCGCCATGTGTGGAACCAATTGCTGGCCGACTGCGAGTGCCGGCACGCACAGTCGCTGAAGCGTCAACCAGGCAGCCAGCCTTCCCTGTTGGCATGGGAAGATCGCGATTGGCATAGGTCCGGGAGACCGGAAACGGCCCTGCCCCAAGTGGTGCGCATGGGTGTGCTGCGAAGCGCCTGTGGCACAGATACGCCGCGGCGCACCGGAGCCTTGGGCCTGGATCGCAACGCGGCCCGGGCCGCCGACAGCAAAGGTGCCGGCCACCGCATGACGGATCCGTCGGTTGAGGAAGCCAGGATCAGACGCTGCCAACGCAAGATGGCACGACAGCGGAAGGGATACCCGGCGGCGCACAGGCCACAAATGGTCCAATGTTGCATCGCCAACACAGGCGCATCCGCGACAACGACAGGTACCAGGCGAGCCGCCAAATCGCCGTCTTGCAGGCTACGGGAGCCCCTCCTCCGGGCAGATGGCAGGATTCCTCGTCCGTTCCACGGATCTGGACCCATGTCAACGGAACAGAGACTGCGCCCAGCTGAGACTGGGATACATCGATCCGTGACGGTGGGTTTAGAACGGGCTGCTTCCGGAGTGTCTTGGCAAAGTCGGCAGTCCCTGCGCGGACCATGGCCGACCGGAAACCCCCGCCGGCCCGAACGGGTCGCGTTTGTCGCGGGCTCCTCTGGCGAATCCCTTGCAATCGGAGGAAATCCATGCCGAGATTGAACCGTCGCAGATTCCTGCAGTTGGCCGGTGCCGGTGCCGGCCTGGCCGTCCTGGCCGCCTGTGCCGAGGCCGCGCCGGACGCGCCGGCCGTGGTGGACGAGCCCACACCCGTGCCCATGTCGGAGGCGGACGTGGCCGCTTCGGCCGACGATCCCGGCCTGATGCGGCCTCCCGGCACGCCCAAGCGCGGCGGCCACCTGAAGACCGCGTTCGGCGTGACCATGGCCAGTTTCGACGCCCACCAGGGCGGCGGCACGCACGTGCTCAGCCACATGTACAACAATCTGGTGCGCAACAACCTGGTCGATGGCCTGCGCACCGTCGCGCCGGACCTGGCCCGCAGCGTCGACGTGTCGGACGACGGCAAGACCTACACCTTCAACCTGCGTTCGGTGGTCAAGTACCACAATGGGGCCGACTTCACCTCGACCGACGTACTGGCCACCTTCAACCGGATCATGGATCCGCCCCAGGGCATGATCTCGCCCCTGAAGGCCGAGTTCTCCTTCGTGGAGGACCTCACGGCACCGGACGCCGGCACCGCCGTCTTCCACCTGAGCGCGCCGCGCTCCTACTTCCTGAACGTCCTGACGGCCACCAACGCCTACATCTACTCCGAGGCCTCGCTGCAGGAAAACGACTTCGACCTGCGCGACACGATCGCCCCCGGAACCGGCGCCTTCAAGTTCGTCGAGCACCAGCCGGCCGAGCGCTGGCTGCTGGAACGCAACCCGGACTACTGGGATGCGGAACTGCCCTACATCGACCAGCTGGAACTGTTGCATGTGCCCGCCTGGTCCGACCGCGGTACGGCGGTCCTGACCGGCCAGGCCGACATGTCCTGGAACGTGGCCTTCGAGACCTGGCAGGAAGGTTCGAACCGCGACGACATCGACAACAAACTGCTGCCGAACTTCGGCGCCTACTGGCTGTTCATGAACAACGCGTCCGGCCCCCTGGCCGATGCCCGCGTGCGCAAGGCCATCCACCTGGGCGTGTCCAAGCAGAACCTCAAGGCGGCCTTCGGCACGCAGGAGGTGATCAACATCACACGCTGGGTGCCGCAGGGCGATCCCTACGCCACCTCCCCGGCCGATCTGGCCTCCATGCCGGGCTACCGCGAGGACATTGCCGAGGCCAAGCGCCTGCTGGCGGAAGCCGGCTACGGCGACGGTGTCCCCGAACTTGAAATCCTGGCGGCCAGCGGCCCGCAGGCCGAACTGCTGGCCCCCGCCGTGCAGGACATGCTCAACCGCGATCTGGGCATTCCCACCAAGATCCGCATCATCGAGCGCGCCAGCCTGGGCACGGAACAGCAGCAGGGCACCTACCAGCTGATGGTGCACACCCGCGGCCACGGCGTCTCCGACATTTCGCCGCGCGGCAACCTGTGGTGGCGGACCGGCGGCTCCCAGAACTTCGGCGGCTACAGCGAACCGCGGTTCGATGCGCTGCTGGACCAGATCGACGACGAAACCGACGTGCCGACCCGGCAGGGCCAGATCAATGAGGCTCAGGATGTCCTGGACGACAATCCGCCGGAATACCTGATCGGCTACACCTACCACCTGCCCATGTGGAACTCCAAGGTCAAGGGCATCGAGCTCCACGACCGCATCTTTGCCGAATGGGGCCGCATGGAAACCGTTTGGATCGACAGCTAACGCTTGTAACGGCCCCACCGGCCGTTGTTGGGGACCGGAGAGTCGGGGCAACCCGGTTCTCCGGCCACATGTTCAACTGATCAGCCCGGCCAAACGGGGCCGGGCACGCCATGCACCAGTACATCCTGCAGCGCCTTCTGATCGCGATTCCGACAGTGTTCGGGGTCACGGTCCTGATCTTCCTCGCCATGCGGGTGATCCCGGGCGATCCGCTGCAGACCATCTACACGGAATCGACCGGAGCCTACATCCTGTCCGAGGAGGAACTGGCCGAGGTCCGGGCCAGTCTGGGGCTGGACAAGCCCCTGTGGCAGCAGTATCTGTCCTGGATGGGCCAGGTGTTCCGGGGTGAAATGGGGTATTCATTCTGGACCAAGGATCCCATCAGCCAGATGATTCTGCGCCGGGGTCCCATCTCCGCCCAGATCGCCTTCTTCGCCGTGGTGTTGTCCTGGCTGTTCGGCGTACCCATCGGCCTGCTCAGCGCCTGGTTCCGCAACAGCTGGGCCGACCAGGTGTCGCGGGCCGGGATCACCCTCTTCCTGGCCGTGCCCAGCTTTTGGCTGGGCCTGCTGATCATCCTCTTTACCGTCCTGGTGCTGACCTGGCGCCCGCCCCTGACCATCATCCAGTTCTGGGAGGATCCCGGAGGCAACTTCGCGATCGTGGCCCTGCCGTCCATCACCCTGGGCCTGGGGTTGGGCGCGGCCACTGCCCGCATGGCGCGGTCGGCGGCCCTCGAGGCCCTGTTCGACGACTACGTGCGCACGGCCCGGGCCAAGGGGTTGGGCAACAGCCTGATCATCTGGCGGCACGTCTTCAAGAACGCCATGCTGCCGGTGATCACCTCGACCGGCCTCGCCCTCGGCGGCCTGCTGGGCGGCACCGTCTCGGTGGAGAAGGCCTTCCCGGTGCCCGGCCTGGGCAGCCTGATGGTCCAGGGCATGCAGGAGCGCGACTGGATGATGATCCAGAACCTGGTCCTGGTGTACGGCCTGATCTACGTCTTCGTGAACCTTCTGGTCGACCTGAGTTACGGCATGCTGGATCCGCGCATCCGCTACAGTTGACACCGTCAAGGATTACCCGACGTGCAGGCCACTCCCAATCCCGCCTTTCGGCCCTTGACGGACATCGGTCGCTGGGAGCGCCTGTGGAATGCCGTACGCCGGTTCCGGACCGTCTCGGCCCTTGGTTCCGTGGCCCTGGTCGCGTGGTTCCTGTTGATTGTGATCGCGCTTGGGGCACCAGTGCTGGCACCCTACCCCCCGAACGAAGCCAATTACGGTGCCGTGCGCCAGGGACCGTCGGCAAGCCACCTGCTGGGCACCGACAACCTGGGGCGCGACATTCTCAGCCGCATCATCCACGGTGCGCGGATCACGCTGCTGGTGAGCGTGACCTCCGTGTTCCTGGGCGATGCCATCGGCTTCGTCTGGGGCGTGATCTCGGGTTTCCTGGGCCGCCGCTTCGACCTGTTCAGCCAGCGCGTGATCGACATCCTGATGTCGTTTCCCTCGCTCATCCTGGCCCTGATGCTGCTGGTAGTACTCGGCGCAGGCATCGAAACCGTGATTGTGGCCATCGCATCGACCCAAATTCCGGCCGCCACGCGCATCACCCGGTCGGTGGTGCTCTCCGTGCGCGAAGCCATGTACGTGGAGGCGGCCCGGTCGATCGGGGTCAACAACCTGCGCTTGATGGTGCGCCACGTGGCGCACCAGGTGGCCGCACCGATCCTGGTGGTGGCCACACTGCACCTGGGCGGCGCCATCTTCGCCGAATCGGCACTCAGCTTCCTGGGCTTGGGCATCCCTCCGCCGGCTCCCAGCTGGGGCAACATGCTGGGCGGGGTGACCGCGGCCGCCTTCAAGCCGCCCTGGTGGCTGGTGGTCTTTCCGGGCCTGGCCATCACCCTGACCATCATGGCCGCCAACCTGTTTGGCGACGCCCTGAGGGACTTTCTGGATCCCAAGCTACGCCAGCGCATTGACTGACCGGACATCGTCCGTTCCCGCCGGCAGGGGTTCGGCAAGGGACGTTGCGGCGGGCGTTGTCACGTACATCTGGAGTTTGTGGCACAGACCATTGCGCCACCACGCATAACTGCCGCAGCAGAGGGCAGGCCTTGAGCTGACCGGGCGCAGACCAACATCCACACAACTGCAACAGTGCCCGTTACACTACACATTCACTGATAGCAATGCAATCATTGGTATAGTGTTATGTCATATCGCAGATGGAGCCGCTTTCATGGCCAGTATCACTGTGCGCAAACTGGAGGATGAACTGAAACGCCGACTGCGAATCCGAGCAGCCGAGAATGGCCGTTCCATGGAGGAGGAAGTTCGGCACATCCTAAGAAGGGAGCTCTGCCCGCAACCACAACAAAAGAACCTGGCAAGCGCCATCCGCGCCCGATTCGCGCCCCTCGGCGGGGTCGAACTGGATATCCCTCCCCGTTCTCCCATGCGCCAACCACCCCGATTCGACTGGGACAACGATCATGATTGTCCTTGATACCAACATCGTCTCGGAACTGATACGGCCCCGTCCCGACACCAACGTTGTGAACTGGGTTGCAGGGCAGGCGGTGGACGCCTTGCACCTCTCCACCGTCAGTGAAGCCGAACTGCGTTACGGCATCGCGATACTGCCGATGGGAGCACGGCGAGACAGACTGCTCGCCGAAGTGGAGGGGATGCTCAGGGAAGACTTTGCCGGGCGCATGCTGTCTTTCGACAGCAGCGCAGCCCAAGCCTACGCCGTGATAGCCGCCGCCCGCCGTGCCGCGGGGCATCCCATCAATCATGCAGACTGCCAGATAGCGGCGATCGCCCACAGTCGGGGAGCATCAGTGGCGACGAGGGATGTGGATGGTTTTGAAGGGAGTGGGATAGATGTGATCAATCCTTGGACACTTGGATGAGTACAACAGAGCCAACCCTCAGGCAGTAACCTGCCGAACTGTGTAGTGGACATCGGGTGGCGTGCCCATGAGGCCCCCTGCTACGCCTGATCAAACTGCTGAGTGCTGTCGGGGTCACGCTCAGCTATGGTCCTGCCGCCGCAAGTTGTGGGCGATGTGTCGCAGGATGGCCCTGTGATGGGCGGCTGTCCTCGTGCGGATACGGCAGCCGTCCTCGCGGAATGCGACATTCATCGCCCCGTAGCCCGGTGACTGCGCACGGCATGCAGGAGCTGTTCGGTGGCCGGCTCGCGAGAAACCGCGCACCTCGGTCAAGACCCGCGCACCGACTACAAGCACCCCTTGGTTGTCCACTATGCTATACTTCATACATGACAAACATAACAGATAAACAGGCCGTCACCTCAACCTTGCAGGCCATCCGAGCCAAGTTGGATCTGACTCAGGAGCAGCTCGCGGAGCGGCTTGGGGTGTCGTTTGCGACAGTGAACCGATGGGAAGGCGGGGTAACCATGCCCCAGAAGGCCGCGCGAATCGCCATCTCTGCACTTGCAGCCGAGACGAACATCGATACCGCCAAGTCTGATGAAATCAAGTCCGCGGCGGGAGTGACCGGGAGACGATCCCGCCGTCGTCCGACATCCGTCCCCACTACCAAGCCCATGGAGCAGATGCTGTGGGATGCCGCCTGCTCCATCCGAGGTGAGAAGGACGCGGCCAAGTTCAAGGACTACCTGCTGCCGCTTCTCTTCCTCAAGCGCCTCTCCGACGTGTTCGACGATGAGATCGGGCGGCTGGCAGAGGAATTCGGAGACCGGGCAATCGCGCAGGAGATTGCAGAAGGCGACCACGATCTGCTGCGCTTCTATCTGCCACCGGAAGCCCGATGGAGTGTCGTCAGCGGCCGAGACCCCCACGAGCGGCCCCTCGACGACCAGGGACATAGCACGCAACCCGGAGACGTCGGCGAACGCCTAACGATTGCCGTCCGAACTGTCGTTCGTCACAACCCCTCACTCTCCGGCGTCATTGACTTGGTGGACTTCGCTTCCGAGCGCAACGGCGAGCGTGACATCAATCCTTCCCGCCTCCAGGCCGTTGTCGAGACCTTCTCCGACCCCCGCTACCGCCTCGGGCTCGCCGACGTACAGCCCGACTTCCTGGGCCGCGCCTACGAGTATCTGCTCCGCAAGTTCGCGGAGGGATCGGGGCAGAGCGCAGGCGAGTTCTTCACCCCCACCGAAGTCGGCTTCCTGATGGCGCACCTGATGCGTCCCAAACCTGGCGAACAGTGCCACGACTACGCCTGCGGTTCGGCAGGGCTACTCATCAAGCTCCAGCTCGTCGCACGAGAGGCTGATCCCATCAGCCGCGTGCCCCTCAGGCTCCATGGCCAGGAACTGCAAGCCGACAGTTACGCCGTTGCCCACATGAACGCGATCATCCACGACATGGACATTCGGATAGAGCGTGGCGACACGATGATCAACCCCAAGTTCAAGAACGCTGCGGGACGCATCACCGGTCACGACATCGTGGTCGCCAATCCCATGTGGAACCAAGACTTCAATGGGGACATCTTCGGGAACGACCCGTTCGACCGCTTCCACCCCACAGGCGGGATTACGACCGGCAAGGGGGACTGGGCCTGGCTCCAGCACACCCTTGCCTGCATGAACGAGCGCGGGCGGGCGGCAGTGGTACTGGACACTGGTGCCGTGACACGCGGCTCAGGCGCCAGGCACGAGGATCGAGAGCGCAACATCCGCAAGTGGTTCGTCGAGCAAGACCTCATCGACGGCGTAATTTTGCTGCCGGACAACCTGTTCTACAACACCAGTGCCGCCGGAATCATCGTTGTGCTGTCGAAGCGCAAGCCGGAGAAGCACCAAGACAGCATTGTGCTCGTGAATGCCAGCCGGCGCGTGGACAAGGGGCGCCCCAAGAACTACATACCTGAAGGGGAAATCCGCCCGATTGCAGAGATGTTCCTGAAACGTGAACCAGTGGAGGGCGAAGTCGCCGTCATCACACGGGAGCAGGCGGCGAAAGCCGACTACAACCTAAGCCCAAGTCGCTGGGTGAGGCAGGTGGACGAGACAGTTCAGCGTCCAATCTCGGAAATCGTCGCCGACATGCAGCGCCTCGACGAGGAGGCCCGCAAGATCGACGGGCATCTGGCCATGATGCTGGCAAAGCTGAAGTGATGCTTGCAACGCGAAAGAGGCCGGAAAGCGTGGGCGCGACACACGTGACGGTCAGGATTACCAATCCGGCGGAGCCGGACCGGTTTTGGGAAGGATTGTCTCTGGTTGGTATGAGGAGGGACTCCCCGATACTTCGACCTCATTTGGAAGCCATTGGACTGGCCCCCAAGGGCAGCAGGACATACCAGTTAGCTGATTGCAGCGACCTTGTGCTGGACATCACCACCGCTGAAATTGAGTTCATGGGTGAGGTTGTCGGGGGAACAATCATCATGGGAGCCGAAGACCCGGAGCCGCTGCTGGGGATGACGGCACTGGAATCCGCCGGCATAGAAGTAGACCATCTGGGCCAGCGGTGGAAGAGACTGCATGCTGTGCATCTCAAAGGAGTGGTTCGCATCCAATGAATGAAACATGGACGTGGCGTCCCCTTGGGGAGGTCACATTACCAACATCTCAATGGAATCCACGAACTGATGTGCGATCCTCGATACGCTACGTTAACGTGTCGGGGATTGATCGCGATGAACTTAGAATCGTCTCAATCTCGGGACACTCCGCCGCCAACGCGCCGAGTCGCGCTCGCAAGATAGTAAACCAGAATGATACTATATTTGCCACCGTTCGCCCCGCCCTGCGCCGAATTGCCCAAGTACCGGAATACCTCAACGGAGAGATCGTGTCAACCGCATTCTGCGTGCTACGTCCAAATCCAGAATTGATACATCCTGATTTCCTATTCTTTGCCGTGCAACTTAAATGCCTGATGGATGAAGTTGCAGCTGAGCAGACTGGAGCCAGTTATCCTGCAGTACGAGATGTTGATGTAATGAGGCTGAAGGTGCCGGTACCGCCCCTCTCAGACCAACACGGTATTGCTGACACCCTGAACATTTCGCGTTCCGCCATCCTTGGACAAAAAAGGGTTCACGAAGCCACCCAAGCCCTCAAACGCGCCGCAATGCACACCCTGTTCACACGCGGCCTCCGAGGAGAGCCACAAAAGGAGACGGAGATCGGGTTGATGCCAGAAAGTTGGGAACCGGCCACAGTCGCCTCCGTTGCAACCGTGAAGGGCGGCAAGCGAATGCCAAAGGGAATTCCTCTAACCAGCAAGAACACCGGACAACCATATGTCCGTGTTACAGACTTCAGTGACCATAGGGTAAATACCAAACAAATACTTTTCGTACCAACTGATTATCAGTCTGCAATTTCTCGTTACGTTATCTCCAGTAGTGATGTTTACATTTCAATTGCTGGAACCATCGGGCTTGTAGGGCAAGTTCCGAAAATCCTCGATGGTGCGAACCTAACAGAGAACGCTGCTAGAATCTCTGTGACAGATAAAAAAGTCATGGACTCATTCCTTATGTATGCACTTGCTTCGGATACATGCCAGGCACAGATAGCACAATTCACAGCTACAAATGCACAACCAAAGCTTGCATTAGCGCGTATAGAACAAATCATATTTCCAAGACCTTCGACATCAGACGAGCAGTGCGAAGTCGTTACCATTCTCAAGACTATCGATCGCAAAATTGACCACCACCAGAGGAAACAAACAGTGCTAAAGGAATTGTTCCAGGCACTGCTCTACAAGCTCATGACTGGCAAGATACGAGTGGACACATTGGAATTGCCAATCCTCAAGGAGAATTGAATGCAATTGAAAATCCCTAGGGTCTCGAAAGATCCCTTGATCATATCCCTTGGACAAGGTCAACAGTTATACATAGTAGGTGCCAATGGAACCGGAAAATCAGCCCTGTTCCAATATTGGGTATCATCAGTGGGTAACTCTCAGTTCAAACGCATCGCTGCCCACAGACAAACTTGGCTTCCATCTGGGAATTTAACTTTGACGGCGCAGACGCGTAAACAGTTTGAAACGAACCGGATGCATTGGGAAACCCAAGAGGATTCTAGATGGATGGATAAAGACCCCACCCAAAGGCAGTCAGCCATCCTCTTTGATTTAGTAGCCAAAGACAATACCCGTGCCCGTACAATCGTTCAATATATTGACGATAACCAACAGTCAAAAGCGGATGAGTTGGCGAACAAATCTATATCTCTTTTCAGGCAACTGAATCACCTACTCAACTTGGGAACGTTTGAGATTTCGCTCGAAAACTCCAATGATGAAGAGATTTTGGCTTTGCGTCAGGATAGCAATCTGAGATACAGTATGGTTAGAATGTCAGACGGCGAGAGAGCCGCTGCAATAATGGCAGCTGACGTTCTTGTAGCCAATCCGGGGACCGTTTTCTTAATAGATGAACCAGAGCGTCATCTTCATCGCTCTATCATTGAACCGTTTCTTACAGCCTTATTCAGCCAACGTCAAGATTGCGTCTTCGTGATCTCAACCCATGAGATTGCGCTACCAATCGCAAATCCTACGGCTCAGATTATGATGCTTCGTTCATGCAGATGGCACGGTAACCAGCCTATAGCATGGGATACCGAGCTTCTAGAGTCAGGCGAACATTTGCCGGAAGGCCTTAGGCGCGATATTTTGGGATCAAGGCAAAGGATTCTGTTTGTGGAGGGAACAGCTAACAGCCTTGACCTTCCGTTGTACGGAGCTTTGTTTTCAGAGCTGTCGGTCATTCCAAAGGGAAGTTGTGAAGATGTCATCAGGGCAGTCAAAGGCTTACGGAGCACCTACGGGCATCACCATGTTGAAGTGTTCGGGTTGATCGACAAAGATGACCGTACTAAGGACGAGGTCTGTGAACTTTCCCAAAGCAACATATTTGCTTTGGAGGTGCACTCTGTAGAATCGCTGTACTACTGTTCGGACGCCATCTATGCTGTGGCTCGAAGACAAGCAGAGCTTTTGAGACACAAATCCAATGAAATGATTTCGGCTGCCACCCAAAATGCACTGAAAGTGATCACCGATACCAGCAACCTTCCCGAAAGAATGGCCGCAAGACGGAGCGAAAGGCTTGTATTCAACCGCTTTAGGACGCAGATGCCTGATTGGAAAGAAATCAAGGCAACTGGCAAACAATTTGTTAACATTGAACCAATTGATAATCCCTTCCAAGATGAACTGGACATCTTCAACCATCTTCACGAAAATGGCGATCTGAATGGTCTCATTGCGCGTTACCCTCTCAGCGAGAGTGATGTGTTTGATCAGATTGCGCAGGCACTTGAGTTTAGGAAGCGGAAAGTTTATGAGCGAGTAGTCGTAACCTGTGTGCATGACGACGAGAGTCTCGCTCGCAAGCTCAAGGATCGGATCGGCCCTCTCGCAGAATTACTCGGTGTCCAGAATAACCATGACTCGTGAAACCATGGAGGCACTGGCCACGTCCAGTGAATCCAAGACACAGTACCTCCAGCAGACTATCGGATGGCGCCGAGAAGCAACAGTTACTGTATGTGCCTTTCCGAACCAGTTCGGCACAAAGGTGTTGTTTAACGTGCCTCTGGCCAAGTCAGTTGACGCGATGGATGTGTGGATTACGGGCAAGATAGGTTCAAGCCATGAGTGAACTCCACATCACCGAAGCAAGCTCTGTCCAGTTCCCGATGGTCAGCCACGCGACAGAAGTCGGCTGGCTTCCACTTCCGCCACGGGAAGCTTTGGCCATGCGCGGCGGTGAATCCGGGTTGTTGTTTCGCGGCGTACTGGAAGGATCACTCCGCGGCTTCAATCTCTGGATGCCGGATGCCGCCGTCCACTCGATTGTTGAGAACCTCCAGGCACTTCCGGCAACCATCGAAGGCAACCGTCAGATACTCGCTTGGCTGCGAGGCAAGCGGCAGTGGTACGACGAGACCGAGCAGCGTCATCGGCAGGTTCAGTTCATCAACTTCGATGATCCACAAACCAACGTGCTGCACGTGACTTGGGAGTGGCGGCTCAAGCCTCCGGCGCGTAAGGGCAACCAAGCCGACGTGATGTTTGTGATCAATGGCGTTCCGGTTGCCATTGTCGAACACAAGAACCCCATCCATGCCGATGCCGTCGAGAGGGGTGTCACACAGCTGCGCCGATACGAGAGCGAGACGCCCGAGCTGATGGGCGCAGCCCAGTTGTTCAACGTGACCCACCTTCTCGACTACTGGTACGGCGTTACATGGAACCTGTCGCGCCGGTACATGGCACGGTGGAAGGAAACCCAGGAAGAGAGCTATCGGCACGCTGTCCAGTCCTTCTTCGAACCAACGGACTTCCTGCGCACACTGCGGGATTGGATTCTCTTCTACGTCGAAGACGGTGAGACGCGCAAGACCGTACTGCGCCAGCACCAGCGCCGTGCCGTGGACCGAATCGTCGAACGTTGTGCTGATCCGGAGAAACGACGAGGCCTCGTCTGGCACACCCAAGGGTCCGGCAAGACCTTCACACTGCTCACCGCCGCCCGGCTGGTGTTGGAGGCCAAGAATGAGTTTGGGAACCCCACAGTGGTCGTGGTGGTGGATCGCACTGAACTGGAGGGCCAGCTTGCGGGCTGGGTCGAGCGACTGCTGGGTGAGATGCAACAACAGGACATTGCCGTACAACGCGCCAACTCCAAGGCTGAGTTGCAAGACCTTCTCTCAACCGATAGGAGAGGGCTCATCATCTCGATGATCCACAAGTTTGAGGGCATCGAACAGGACGCCAATACCCGCGACAATATCTACGTGTTCATCGACGAGGCACACCGCTCGGTGGCCAAGGAGTTGGGTACCTACCTGATGGCGGCGCTGCCCAACGCCACCATCTTCGGGTTCACTGGCACGCCCATCGCCCGGACAGAACATGGAGAGGGAACATTCAAGATTTTCGGTATCGACGACGACTTGGGCTATTTGGACAAGTACCCGATAGCCGAGTCCATCGAGGATGAGACGACGCTGCCGATTCGCCACATGATGGCTCCCAGCGAGATGACCGTTCCCGCCGCACAGCTGGACAGGGAGTTCTTTGCCCTGGCCGACTTGGAAGGCGTCACCGACGTGGAGGAGCTCAACCGTGTCCTGGACCGTACCGTGGGCCTGCCAACTTTCCTCACGGCCACCGACAGGATCGAGCAAGTCGCGGCATTTGTGGCGGAGCACTTTCGGAAGAACGTTCTGCCCCTTGGGTACAAGGCATTCCTGGTGGCGGTGAACCGCGAAGCCTGCGCCAAATACAAACAGGCACTCGACAAGCTGCTACCGCCGGAGTGGAGCGTGCCGGTGTACTCGAAGAATGTCAATGATGTCGTCGAAAGGCCACTCGTAGCCGAACTCCAGCTTTCGGAAGAGCAGGAGAGAACCGTCCGTCTTACGTTCAAGAAGGCGAACGAGAACCCGAAGATACTCATCGTCACCGACAAGCTTTTGACAGGCTATGATGCACCCTTGTTGTACTGCTTGTACCTTGACAAACCGATGCGAGACCACGTGCTGCTCCAGGCTATCGCACGGGTGAATCGACCCTATGTGGACAAGGATGGCAACATCAAGCCCATCGGCCTCATCGTGGATTTTGTGGGCGTGCTGCGCGAGCTGAAGCAGGCACTCCAGTTTGACTCATCCGACGTGAGTGGAGTGATAGAAGGTCTTGAACTGCTGATGGATAAGTTCCGTGACAAGATCCTCAGAGCCAAGGCAAGCTATCTGGACTATGAGGATGCCGCTGGAGAAAGTGCGGACCGGCACTTGGAACTGATTGTCTACACGCGCTTCCTCAATCCCGATCTTCGTAAGGAGTTCTTCTCGGCCTACAAGGAGATAGAGGCACTCTGGGAGATACTTTCGCCGTCTGCGGAGCTACGCAGCCACATCGACACTTACAAGCGCCTGGCCCACCTGTACGCCGTCGTTCGCAACGCGTATGCGGACCGTCCCATCTTCGTCGCTGAGTTGGCGCGCAAGACCCGGCAGCTGATGGAAGAATCGGCTGCGATGTACGGCTTGGGCAACCTCACCAAGGTTGTCACCTTTGACATTCACGCCATCACTGCTCTGCGGAAAGAGTCCGGTACCGACGAGGCCAAGGTAGTCAACCTCGTGCGCGGCTTGCGCGCGGAGGTAGAGAGTGAGTCGGAACTGGAAGCAGTGCTTAGGCCTCTCAAGGAACGTGCAGAGCGTGTGCTGAAGGACCTTGAAGAGCGCACGACAACTGGCCTCGCGGCGCTTGATCTGTTGGAAGCCCTGGCCAGGGAGAAGGAGAACTCTGTCGCAGCCGCGAGGGACAGTACGTTGACTCCGAGGGTGTTCAGCATCCAGTACACACTTAAGGACAACCCCGCGCTCGAATCCGCCGGCGTGAGCGCGATGCAGTTCGCGCAAGAAGTACAGGTGTTGGTGGACCGTTTCCCCAACGCCGCCGTCAATGCCGACGAGCGACGACGGCTTAGGATTTCGCTGTACAACCCGTTGCTGAAAGTGGAAAGCAGTAAGCGGAGCGGGATCGTGGACCAGACCTTGGACATACTGTTGGGTGGAGATGCCGATGCAGGCATGTGACGACAAACACGAAGCTCTCCGGAAACGCGTTGAGACTTGGGCATTGCGGTTGGCTGTACAGACACCCCGCATTCGTATCCAACACATGTCGCGAAAGTGGGGATCCTGCTCGACTTCGGGCACCATCACACTGGCTTCCGATCTTGCTGAGCAAGGAGCGGAGTTCCAGGACTTCGTGATCGTCCACGAGCTGCTTCACTTCCGGGTGCCAAACCACGGCAGGCTCTTCAAGGCACTCATGACAGCGCACTTGCCCAACTGGAGAGAGCACGACATGGCGAAGTAGGAACACGAATCTGCTGCTCCTCATGAACTGCAGAGAAGTTGTTCAGGGAGTCTGCATTCAACATCTCTTGCAGCCATCCTGGTACTACAGTTGCACTTCATACAGTTTGCAGTATTGACGATAGTGGTAACAGCACAGGATCTGCCTCTGGTGCTGGCCGCGCCAGTGCGACCTGGCACCTGAGCAGCGACAGGTTTTGCGATCCAAGGTCACGGCCAAGAACCCGCGGTGGAACGGCTGATCCCGTTCCACAACCGCCGGGAGGCATTCGTTACCGTCTCCGGTTTCCAAAGGCGTATCCGGAGACAGTGACAGCCACTGCCGGCATCACGACCGACCATCGCGTGTAGGCCTGGCCCGCGGCCATCGAGTTGGCACCGCCGGAATCCCCTGTCATGCGCTGGAAACCAAGTTGACTTCAACCGCCAGTGACAGCTCTCCACCAGTTCCAATGCGGAAGCTTCTGGCTTGGAACAAAGTTTGCTCCTTGCCGCATCCTCCAAAACACCTCGCGCAGCTTCTCAGGGGTCACGCATTGCGCCTCGCTCCAATGCTTGATCATCTCCAAGGTGGTGAACAAAGGAAGGCCGGGATGCTCCGCTCGCAACAGGCTGCGAGCGGCTCGGTCGTCGGTGATCACAGAATGGCCCCGATGAATTGCGAGAGCCGCTACGCAGGCCTCCCCGGGATCCATGACCCGTTCCAGTCCAATGCGTGTCATCAACTCGACATCACTCCCCCGGACAGCTCCATGATCGCGCCACTTGCGACGAACTGCGACAAGCCAAGCGGAACTTTCTCCCGTTGTCCGGGTCCGAGACCTGGCGCAAGCGTGTATAGCGCTTCGGAGCTGGATGCGCGCTCGGAGACCGCAACTGGATGATGCCAAGTTGTGACGACCTCTTCGAATGCTCCGGAGGCGGCCAAGTTCAACACGATGCACGTGTCCAACACGCTTGGCTTGTCGCTGGGTACCATTGGTAATTTCTCCTCAACCCGATTGTGGAACGGTCTCGACACCTGGGAGCAACTCCTGCGAGAACAAACTACCGTCAAGTTCGTTGTTCGCGACCGTGCCTTCCAAGAATCTCAACCTGACTGCCCTTGCTTCCAACCTGTCCAGGCGCAACAAGCGTGCAAAGTGGCTTTCGGTAATTTCCCCGTCTTCGAAGGCACGGCAAGCCAGCAATTGATACCGTATGGGAAGTCCTGAGCCGGCCTTCTCATTGATCTGCAAACCAGCCAGCATCTGTGCTTCGCGGACCTTGAATCCTTTGCCCGTCAAGCGTTTCCAAGTTCCTTTGGGAAGATGGCGCAACCTCTCCAATCTGAAGGTCATCGCCTGAAAGGACACTTGGTAGGCAATGGCAAGCCGCATGATCTCCACAGGGGTAACAAGACCACCTGCTTCGCGTGCCGCTTGGTTAAACCGGCGCTGAAGTCCGGTGGCCGGCATTAGGAACGCGCCGGCGAACGCGTCGGCGCACCGCTCGAATGCATTTGGGCGGAACGATGGCTGCACGGGTGCAATATCCGCCCTGTGCCTGGCGGTGAGAAAGTGGCCGTATTCGTGACTCAAGGACCACTGGCGGCGTTCGGCCGGGTGCAATTCGTTGACGGCGATGCATCCTCCCAGTGCCTCGTTGTAGGCGAAGATACCTGCCACCTTGGATGGAAGGGGGATTGTGAAGACGCGCAATCCAACTTCGTCTTCGAGGACCTGCCGGAGGTCGGGGATTGGACCGTCACCGAGACCTAGACGATTCCGTTCCGTCGTTGCTGCATCCTGACCGGACTGTTCAGCCTGATTGAGCATGATCGGATACTCCGGCGGGTAGTCGCGCCGCAAGGACACCCCGTTGGTGGTCTCCAAAAAAAGGTAGTCTTCACAGAGGCGTTGAAATTGATGCACGGCTGCGAGCAGTTCGGCCTCCACATCACCAGCAGCCCTGGCAAGGTGGGAGGCTCGAAACTGCGAGGGAAAGTCCGAGATGATCTCTCGCTCTCCGATCAACTCATTGAGGGTCCTCCCATACATCTCAGACAAGTGAAGGAGTTCATCGGGTCGGACCTGCCGATTGCCGGCTTCGATCGCCGACAGCGTGGTACGGGCAACTCCGAGTGACTCGGCTGCTTCGCCCTGGGTCAAACCGCGCGCTTCCCGGGCGTCACGAAGCAAGGTTCCAACGTTCTGAGACGACATCCTCAGGAATTGCCGTCTGGATAAGGAGCTGTTCATGGATGTACTCCCAGGGTTTGATGGATTACAGATACTGGTCGCACTCGGCGACATACGCTGACAACAGATCAACTAGGTGTGCGGTGATGTCCGATGATGATTCTCCAAGCCTGACTGACAGCTCGGTCAAGGTCATGTACAAGTCGGGGAACTGCGAACATGCAGCTGCACCGGGATGTTCGTCGTTTATGATCTTGGTGAAAGTCCAAGCCTGTTGTCGCACCAGATGAGTGTCGAACTTGGATCGCTGATCCAACCTTTGATATTCACCGAAGATGTCGTGTTGATATTGTGCGTGGTTATCGAATGGCACCAATCCTGCAGCCCGAAGCGATAGACGACGCAGAATGCAGGAAGTACAGTGTCCACAGTGAGTGACACCATTGGGCAACCGCAGCGGAAAACTGTCGCACGTAACTGTGTCCCCGACCGAGTCTCCTGCCTTGATGGATGCAATTGACTTGCACATATCCCCTTTGGTCATGAACAAACAAGGATTTTCAATCTGTAAGTCCACGTCGAGTGCAACCTTCAGAAGGCGTTCGAACAACAGGAGCGTATGCGGATGGACGCCACGGTAGTTGTCAACCCCAGACTGGGTCGCATTCAATGGAAGGTTCAGTGCACCAATCCCGTTCTCGTACACCTCCAGTTTCTGCAACCCCAAGGACGCGGCCACTGTGGCCCCAAACGTCAGAAACACCAGAGCACGCGAACGTTGGCTCTTCTCTCGCTGCGTGGTGTTCTTCATCCCGAAAGAAAAGGGAAGGTGGACGATGTTTGGTATCGGTCGGTCAAGTTTGCGGCCCACGGCATCCTTGATGCCGTCGAGTTGCCGACGTTGAAGGCTGAGCAAATAGCCGGTAGTGAACCCGGAGACCAGCACAGGGCCAGTTGCCGGCGACGCTTCCAGCTGCATGCACAACCCGGCAAGGGAATCCAACCCTCCGCTATACAACGCTGCCGCGCTGGCACTCGAATCATGCAACGGTCCGAACGGGAACGCGGTTTCTCGAATCTGGCTCGAAGGCTGTACGTCAATGAAGATGAAGTCCCAGAGATCGCCCGTTGCCCAACACACCAACTCGGACAGTGCTGATTGGACTTCACTCCGCCTCCAGTGGAGAGAATCGGTGACCGGGATCTTGACTTGAATAGCCCTTTGGCCGGTGGCAAGGCCACGGTGACTGCGAGGACAGAGCCTGTCGGCAACGTAGATGCACATGACAATGTTCAGCAACTCAGTCCACTGCAGACCGCAGGTGCCGAGTAACTGCCTGGACATGTCAGCCTGATTCAGGCGGGGGATGTCGGCATGGCTGCCGTCAGGAGTAAAGTCGAAACGAATACATTCACTACGATTCATGATGTCATCCTTCGCGCAAGGATTGGTCATCCAGTACGACAAGCGGTTCGCGGATGAGATCGGCAGTCGGTTTTCTATTGCGTGAGCGTTTCGGCACTGGCAACCGCGCCAAGCTCGGATCCTCCGATAGAGGTCGTATCAGCGATCCCAATCGGTCATCGCAGGCCGTGCGCAACTCTGATCTCCACTCATCAGCCTCACGAGGAGACCTGAACAGGCCTTCCGCCATCATCGCCACTCGCGCCGTCGCGAAGCAACATGTTTCCATCAACGCGTTGAGGATTCGGCGACAAATCTCTTCACGTGATGGCGGGAGTTCTTGTCTACCTGGAAACAGCGCTTGTTCCAAGCACATCCGCTTTGCTTCATCAGTGGCCACCACGGTGTGCTTGTCGCGATGGTGGGCATCTGCGAGGCGATCCAGCGCAGCAAGTTGCATATTGGCTGACACAGGGCTTTCGACAGTGTCAAAAATGCCTTCAAGACACGGGATCCAGCCAGCTTTGTTTTGGGCTTTGGTCAGGCACTGAATCGCTTCGTCCGCTACTTCGTCCACCGGAGCTTGGGCCCGAGCAAGGTTTAGCGCGTCCACCCACTCGCGGTCTACTTGCCTTTCGTACTTGTCTCGCTCGGTCATACCGTCCTTCTCTTACCGCCTCCTGATCGCCCCGAGCGCTCCACGCCCGGTCACTATCCGCATGCAATGAACATAGGCTAGCACGAAACCTGTCACTGTCAAGGTCGACATGGGCAATATCGCGATTGATGACAGGAAACCTGACAGAAGGCGAGCGACGATGCTCTGTAAGGATGGCGAGGTTCAGAGTGTCCATGACCAGGCGGATCCGCACACGGGCTTTGCACCTTCGACTTCATCGGGCACAGGGACTGCTCGACCACATCTCTGATCAATGTGCCGTTGCACTTCATGCAGTTTGTGTGGCTGCAGTAATGCACAACACCCGCCACTGATGCCGGAGTCCCCACCGGATCTCCGCTATGAGAGGCCGCGCGACCGCCTGAAGGCCGCCAAGGGCCGCCACAGGAAGACCAAGAGCAGACTGAACAGTTGGGTCAAGAGCAAAATGGCCGACATCCCAACCTCGATATCTCGACGCAGAGGTTCTGCGTTGGCATTGGTCAACCCGGCCTGCACTTCGCAAACGGTCTCCCGGATGGGCCTGTGGCAGGGCACGCGTCAAGGGGACCGGCCCTACTGGGTTGACGAGGTTGTGGTGGACGCGGACGCCAGTGCCGCCTGTAACATCCGCGACCGCCTCCGTGACGACGGGAGTGCGTTGTGGACGCCCTATCGGGAGGTCAAGGCCCTGCTCGCGGAGAGAATCAGGGCAACAGTGGGAACTGCTCCACCCGGACTCGAGTTGCAGGGACGTACAAACCTGTCCCTGTCAACCGAGAGTGAAGTACCCAAAACCCCCACGGTTTTGAGGAACAGGTGTGAACCGGAACGTCAGATTCTCAGCATCCCGCCATATGCAACAGAGTTCTCAAAAGCTGCGAAGTCGGCGCCTTTGTCCACAGTGGATGCCTTGATCACGCCTGCATGGGTGACCACCAGACGGGAAACACCGTCCTTGCGCAGTTCGGCCAGAAACTCATGGACGCGTGCCGCAAAGGCATGGACACTCTCCCCGCCGTGCGGTCGGGCATGCAGAAAGTCGGCAGCCCACGCGTCAAGCTCCATGCGCGGGATGTCGTTCCAGTCCTGTCCTTCCCATGCACCGAAATCCATTTCCTGCAGGCGATGGTCGTAGGCAGGCTGAAGGTGAAAGGCGGACCCGATCAGTTCGGCCAGGGCACGACAGCGGCCAAGGGGACTTGACACCAGTGCCGCCGCCGGTTCCAGCCGGGCCAGGACGGCCGCAGCTTCTTCCGCGAACGTGGGGGCCAGAGCCAGATCGGTGCGTCCGTAGCAAATGCCGGGTTTGACTGCGGGCCGCGTATGCCGAATCTAGTGTGAGTGCCACGTCACTACCCTCAGATAGAAACCCAGTTCGCTCCATTGCTGAACAGCCCCCTGCGTATCGCCGGTATGCCCTTCCAAACGTTTCTCACGGGGATTATATATTTGTGCACTACACGGACGTGCTATCATGGTGGAGGTCATGAGTGTTATCAGCACTGCACGACCTCCTTGACAACGCCGGTTGAAGACGCAACCAGGATGTCCAACTCCCATTCTACACCTCCGATCCCGACCGCAATCCGCAGCGAGCGGTACCGGGTGCGTTTTGACAGCCGTCGGCAGGCGGAGTTGTGTGCGCAGACGGCGGGTGCCAACCGCTTCGTCTGGAATCTGTTCCTGGCGAACAACGACTGGCGCTACCGGATGGCCCGCAAGGCCCGGGGCTACGGGCGGTGGACCGACTTCCCGGAGGCGCAGCGGCCACTGCTTGTGGACCCCAGCCGGACTTGGCAGTCCATGTACAAGCGGTTCGCGATGATCCGCAGCGGGAAGTACGACCGCGAGTTCCAGGCTTTCCTGGCATCGCCCGAAGGCGCAGTTTACGCGGATCAGGATCTGTCCTGGCTGCGCGATCTGCCCAGTGCCCCCGTCCGTCATGTGTTGAAGTATTTGGACGCGGCCTACCGGCGTTTCCACAAGGCGCACGCCGAGGCCAAGGCGGATGGCAAGTTCCTGCCCCGGCGGAAGTCCGACGGCAAGCCCCAGTATTTCCCGCGCCGGAAGGGCCGGCAGGGACGCAAGCCCGACGGCTTCACCATTCCGGACCATGTGAGGATGGACGGCGATCGGTTGCGCCTGCCCCGGATGGGGTGGGTGCGGCTGGAGCGCGGTCGCAATTTTCCGTACCGGGGGTGCGCGCCCAAGACCGTGCGGCTGTTGAAGGAAGGCACGGACCGGCATCCGAAGTGGTATGCAACCGTTGCCTACGCGGTGCCGACAGCGCGTTTGAAACCGGCCGCCGGGGACGGCGAGTTGGGTGTGGACCGCAATGTCCGGCAGGCCACGGACAGCGCAGGTGCGGTGTATGAACAGCCGGACACAACCAATCTGGACGCCAACATCAAGCGCAAGCAGCGCAAGGCGGCCAAGGCACGGGAGCGATCAAGGCAGTCAGGGCAACCCATGTCCAACCGCGGCCGACGCATCTGCGGCCAACTACGCAAGCTGCACCGCAAGAAGAGGCGACGGCGGGAGAACGCTGCCCACCAGCACAGCCGGCAGATGGCGGACACGGCGCACGCCGTGGTGGTCGAGGATCTGAACGTCCAGGCCATGACGCAGAGTGCGAAGGGCACAGTCGAGAAGCCCGGCACGAACGTGAAGGCCAAGTCCGGACTCAACCGGGAGATATTGGCCTCCGGCTGGGGGCGGTTGGAACGCAACCTGGACTACAAGGCTGGCTTGGTGGTGAAGGTGGATCCGGCCTACACCTCGCAGACCTGCGCGGCCTGCGGACATGTCGGCAAGGAGAATCGGAAGACACAGGCTACATTCAAATGCATGGCCTGCGGACACACTGCGAATGCAGACCGCAACGCCGCCATCAACATTCTGGACAGGGGCCGCCCCCTGATCCGACAGGCCCGAGGGGAAGGGGCTTCTGCGCGTGGAGGGGCGTTTGGCATCAAGCCAACCCCAATGATACGCGAACCGGATATGCCAACGTCACTGCCCGGACCCCAATAGGTCCGGCGTGGTACACAGGTATATAATCCCCTTTCTCATACAGGCTGCGCATGGCCAAGTGCCCCAGTGCCAGCCCGGCAATCCCTGCCAGAGCACCGGACACGGAGAACATCATCACCACGGCCAGACATCTCAGGCCTGTAGCCGCCGCCAGGCTTGTGCCACCCCAGCCCAGCCGCCCGGCAAGCAGACTGCCGGCTCCTGAATCGCGAACATAGGGCGAGGTGGCGGCAACGACGACATTGGAGAGGCGGGAAAGGCCGTGGCCGGCCACCAGGCAAACCATGGCCAAGGCCACAGGCAGGGAGACCAATGCAGCCACCTTCAGGGCCAACGTCACTCCGAGCCCCACGGCCCCGAAGACGCCAATCCGGCTGTCCTGCATAATCGCCAACATCCTCTCGCGACTGAATGCCCCAAGCCCGTCGAAAGTGTCGGCCAGTCCGTCTTCATGGAAAGCACCCGTGACCAAAATGGTTGCGGCAGTGGCCAGCAGCGCGGCCATCACCTGGGGCAAACGCAGGATGACGGCGGCTCCGTAGACCAGCGCCCCTATGCCCCCCACCACGACTCCCACGAGGGGGAAGTAACGCCGAGCAGCCCCCAGCCGATCCGGGGAATAGTCGAGATGCCGCGGCAGGGGCAGCCGTGTCAGGAACTGCAGGGCCAACAGGAACAACAATGCTTCGCGTCCCAATGCATTTCCAAGAAGCGCCATATCGCAGCAGCCTTGCCGATGCCGGAGAGATTGCACGCGCCAGGCTATGGGGCAACCATGCCCGCAAGGCCTGGACGGTTCCGCGAAGCCCTTAACCTCTTGACACAGGCGGCGCCGGCCGATCAATCCGCCGGCCGGGCTACAGGAGTTCCTTTGCCAGGGCGCGGATGTGCTCCGGCCCCAGACCACAGCAGCCGCCTACCGCCTGCACGCCGCCGGCCACCCAGGTGGCAGCGACTTCGGCATAGTCGTCGGGGGCAATGATGTCGTCGAAGTGCCAGTGCGGCATCGACCACCCGCCGGAATGGGCATAGGCAAAACGCGGACCGGACCAGACGACGGCCACTTCCTCCAGGGCGGGTCCGGTCGGCTCCACCAGGGAATGCATCACCCCCACGGCCTGCACCGACACAAAGTCGAGACTCTCCAACATCTCCCGCAGGGGCATGCCCCGGCTCTGGGAGACCAACCGCCCTTCGGCATCCAGTTCGACGCTGTAGCCGACCCAGCAGGGCAAACCGACAGCCCTGACCGCATCCACCGCCGCGTCGGTCAGTTCCACATCCCGCATCATTTCCAGAATGATCAGATCCGCACCGGCCCCGGCCATGATCTCGGCCTGATCCCGGTAGTCCTTGCGCGCCGTCGGCAGCGAAGTTGGCACTACACCAAAGTTCAGAGTAGAGATGGACCCCGCCACCCAAGCGGACGGCCGCACCTCGTTGCGGGCCTCCACGGCCAGCCGGACCGCATCGCGGTTGAGGCTTTCAAACTGATCCGCGTGGCCCGCCTCCGCCAGCACATAGCGCGAGGTCGCGAAGGTGTTGGCGATTACAACCTGCGATCCGACGCGCAGGTAGTCCGCGTGGATCTGCCGCAGCACGTCCGGGCGCGAACCCGTGGCCAGGGCGTCCCACAGGCCGTCGACCATCTCCACGCCCCGGCGTTCCAGTTCGGTCCCGGTGGCCCCATCCAGCAGCAGCGGCGGGCCGCCGTCCGCTGCCCGTGCGAGGACCGTGCCAATATCCGTCCGTCCGTTCACTTGCCTACCTCCGCCTTATCGGCCGTCCATTGTGCGACATCCACTTCGTACACCTGCCGCGTCCCCTCGTGCACCGAGTCGAAGCCTACGGCTGTTTGGTCGCGGTTGAAGCGAGGGTGCAGGTCGCAGCGGATTTCACCGCGGAAGCGGTCCGGTGCCGCATACCGGCCGAGTTCCACGCGTCGCTGGTCCCGCATGTCGAAGAGCACCAGCCCTTTTTGTTGATGTTCGGGCCAGTGCTCGTCGGTCAGCAGCCAACGGCCGTCGGCACTGCAGCTGCAGTGCCCGTTCCGGGTCAGCAAGTCCGGACAGAAGGGCGCGGACACGTCACCGGTATCCGTATCCAGCCGGTAATACCACTCGCCGGCTTCAAACGTCAGCCAACCGAACACCTCCCGGTTGGACCGCCAAGTAAAGTGCGAAGCCCCCAGATCCGCCAGCATCCGGACATCGCGCCCGTCGACGCCCACCGAAAACAGCATCGTGTGCTTGATTTCAACCCCCGGCTCGTTCCAGCGCACCACCGCCAGGACGCGGCGATCGTCCGGACTGAACTCGGTATGGTTGAACCAGAGACCATGCGTCGCCATGGCGGGATACTGCGGAAACAGATCCCGGATTTGGGCGTAGGACAGGATCAGTTCCGCCTCGCCGGTCAGCATGTTGAGGATGAACAGTCCGTCGTCCACGGGCTGCTCCTGCCCCCGGAACACATCCGGCAGCCCCCTGTACCCGACCACCGGGCGCATCTCGGCGAGGCGCGCATAGTTGAGGCTGGCTGCCAGGATGCCGCTGTGGCTCAAACCGCTCACCGGACGCGGCAGCACCTGCGTGTGGCCGCTGTGGATGTCCATGCGCACGGCTACATGGCGATCCCCCTGCCGCGCGTTGTAGCAGATTTCGCGCGCCGGGTTGGTGGGGAGCCAATGCAGCATGGCCCCCTGCTGCAGGTTGAAGGCCTGTGTGCGGGCGAGCGGCTGGAAGGTTGTCGAGCCCTTCTCCACCAGCCCAACCACCGCCTCGTCCTGAGCCGTCGGCGGCCGGTCGTGGAAGTCCGTCTCCAGGCACAGGTGGTACTGCCCGGTGGCGTTCCAGGGACAGATCTCGTAGTAGCCGAAGAAGTGGTGGCGAGGTCCCTGCGTCAGGGGCACGGCGGCGGGGCAGCCCCGCTGGCCTCCGGTCATCGCACTGCCGAATCAGGCCGGCAGACGGTAGAAGCGGACGGCGTTGTCGAAGTACAGCTTTTGCTGCACCGCGGGGCCCAGATGGGCCGTGAGGTCGTCGAGTACATCGACCCAGTGGCCCCAGCTCCTCAACGCCAACAAGCTGACCGGCCAGTCACCGCCGTAGACAATGCGGTCCTCACCGAAGCACTCGAAAACATGGTCCACGTACGGCTTGAGATCCTCCGGCTGCCAGTTGGCATGGTCCGCCTCCGTGGCCATGCCGGATATCTTGCACACCACGTTCGGCAGCTCCGACAGGGCCTTCAGGTCGCGGCGCCAGGGATCGAGGGTGCCGGCCGCGATGTCCGGCTTGCCGATGTGGTCCAGGATGAAGGCAACTTCCGGACACCCGCGCACCAGGCCGGTCACTTCGGCCAACTGGTGGTGGTGAATACAAAGGTCGAAGGAAAATCCGTACCCTGACAGCATCCGCACGCCCGCGGCAAAGGCCGGGGTGGCCGCATAGCCGGCCGGCTGGTCCTGTATCAGGCGGCGCACCCCCTTGACCCTGGGCATGGACGCCAAATCCTCCAACACGGGCTGTACGGCCTCGCCCTGCTCCACGGGCGCACAGGCGACGATGCCCGTAATGCGGGAGTCCAACGTGTCCGCCAGCGAATTCACCCAACGGGCCTCAAGAACCGCCTCCGCGTCCTCGGCTCCGGCCTGCATGAAGACGATCTGCGCGAGCCGGAACCGATCCGTTTCCGCCTCTTGGATCTGCAGTTCGGCCGGCCCGTGCTGATTCGCGATGGCAGGCACGGTTTCCAGCCACGGGTAGGTCAGGTAACCGGGATCCCAAAGGTGAATATGGGTGTCTGCCACCGGGCGCTTGGTGTCCATAAATGTTTTGGGGTGCGGGAACAGGGCTGCCAATGCCCGCGATCCTATCATCGGGCCCTGCGCCTGCCGCTCGAGGTCCGGTAGAGACCTCCGGCGCGGCGGGTAGAATTGAATGTTGCCCGAAACCTTGCCCGGCGGAACGGACCCCATGACACGCGTACTCGCGGAAGCGGAACTCGACCACTACCACCGAACCGGCTTCCTGCTCGTGCGGGACTTGGTGCCGCCGGCGGAGGTGCGCGCCTTGGGGGAACGGCTCCGGGAGTACACGCACGGCGGACGGCCAACGGGGGCGCTGCGGATTCAGGTCGAGCCGCGCGTAACGCGCGGCGAAATGTCGGTGGAACACCCGGGGGATGGCATCCGCAAGATCGACGGCCTGGTCGAGAACGACAACCTGTTCGAACACCTGGGCAAGCATCCGAACCTCCTGGGCGTGCTGACCTCGATTTTGGGGGCCGACATCAAGATGTTTCGCAATGCCCTGCTGCTCAAGCCGCCGGAAGTGGGCTCGGCCAAGGGCATGCACCAGGACTCCCCCTACTGGCCCATCGAACCCATGGAGCTGTGCTCCTGCTGGTTCCCCCTGGACAATGCAACGCTGGAAAACGGCTGCATGGCCGTGATTGCCGGCGCCCACCGGCGCGGCGGCCTGCCGCACATCTCGGTCAGGGACGACTACGTCGTGGATCCGGACCACTTCAACCCCGACGACATGGAAACCCTGCCGATGCAGGCGGGCGACGGCCTGTTCTTCCACTCCCTGCTGCCGCACTACACCGCGCCGAACCGCTCCGACACCTGGCGCCGGGCCATCGCCCTTTCCTACATGTCGGCCCAATCCCGCTACACCGGAGAGGGGGAGGGCCCGGTGTACTATCCCATCCAGGGCCGCTCCTTCGAAGGCTGCGTACTGTGACTTTCGCGCAACTTCACCCGCAATTGCGATTTACGCGTAAAATATTAATCTAGGGTCCTTTGTCGATTCGGGTTGTCCCCGCCGTGCGGGCTGGCTGGTCCGCCCCGCCGCCGCACTGCCGGGTACGAACGAACCGCCAAGGCTTGGTTGGTACCTTTTTCTCTGAACGGGCAGGTCTATGAACGTCAATACCGAAACCTCCGGCAACAGCCTTGTCGTCGCGCTCGATGGGCGCGTGGACAGCAGCAACGCCGCCGAATTCAACGCCGCGCTCGAAACCGCCACGGCCGACAGCGATCTCGGCGTGGTCCTGGATTGCGAAAACCTGCAGTACATCAGCAGTGCCGGCCTGCGGGTCATTCTGACCACGGCCAAAAGCCTGCAGTCCAGCCAGCGCAAGTTCGTGATCTGCACACTTTCCAACCCCATCCAGGACATTTTCGTGATCAGCGGCTTCGACCAGATCATCAACATCCAGGGGTCGCGGGCAGAGGCGCTGGCGACCATGGAAGCTTGAGCAACACTGGCGGGCAATCCGGCCGCCAGCCGACCGAACCCGCACTTCGCCACCGCCCAACGACTGCGGCGGACTTCGCTCAACCGACATCCGAGGCGGTGGGAACACCGCGCCGCTGACACCGGCCACGCCCTCCAGGGCTGGTCGGCAGCACGGTTCCGGCTGCGCCGCGCCGTCCCCGGGCGCGCATCTGCGCCCATCATCAACCTTGCAGCCCCTACCACGCAGCACAGGAGCAGGAACGGGTGGAAGAGGAACAGCGACCCAGAAAGATACTGGTGGTCGACGACGAACCCGACCTCCAACCCCTGGTCCTGCAGCGCATGCGCAGGGGCATCCGACGCGGACAGTACCAGTTCCTCTTCGCCGGCAACGGGGTGGAGGCACTCGAGCTCCTGCGGGCAGTCGGGGACATCGACATGGTGGTCTCCGACATCAACATGCCCCAGATGGACGGCCTCACCCTCCTGGAGCAGATTCCCTCGGTGGACCCGAACATCCGGGCCATCATCGTCTCCGCCTACGGCGACATGGCCAACATCCGCACGGCCATGAACCGCGGCGCCTTCGACTTCATCACCAAGCCGATCGACTTCACCGACCTGCAGGTCACCATCGACCGGACCCTGGAACACCTGGCCGAATGGCGCAGCGTGCTGAAGGCCCGCGACCAGTTGGTCAGCGTGCAGAACGAACTGTCGATCGCCACCCAAATCCAGCAGTCCGTCCTGCCCACACAGCTGCCACAGGGCGCCGGCTTCCACCTCCATGCCAGCATGGAGGCCGCCCGCAGCGTCGGCGGCGACTTTTACGACACGATACCGCTGGAAGGCGGGCGCGTGGGCCTGGCCATTGCCGATGTCTCCGACAAGGGCGTGCCGGCCGCCCTCTTCATGATGGCCAGCTACACCTTGCTCAGGGCGGCGGCCGGAACCCCCGATGCCGGCCGCACCATGCAGGAGGTCAACAACGTGCTGACCGAAACCAACGTCGCGGGCATGTTTGTCACCATGTTCTACGCCGTGTTCGACCCGGTGTCCGGCTCCCTGACCTATGCCAACGGCGGCCACAATCCCCCTGTCCTGCTGCACGAGGACGGCACGACCGAGCAGTTGCCCCTGACTGGCGGCGTGGCCCTGGGAGTGATGTCAGACCTCGACTACAACGTCAAGTCCATCGACTTGGCGCCCGGCGACACGGTGTTCCTGTACACCGACGGCATCCCGGAGGCAATCAACGGCGATGAGGAGGAATTCGGCATGGAACGGCTGTGCACAACCCTGACGGCAGCCAAGGACCGGAATGCGCACGACGTTACCGACTGTGTGCTGACAGACCTGCAGGCCTTCGTCGGCGACACCCCGCAATTCGACGACATCACCTGCCTGACTCTGCGTTTCACGGGCGCAGTGCCATGAGTGCCACCCGTTCCATCCAAATCGATCTGGGTGCCCCTGAATTGCCGCGCCTCGCGGCCGCAGTGGAAGAGATGGCCGAAACCGAAGGGTGGATGCCCGACCTGGCCTTCCAAATCCAGCTGGTGCTGGACGAAATCGGCGACAATCTCGTCGAACACCGGGCGCAGGCCCAAAGCACCTACATGATGGTCACCCTGGACTCCCGGGACCAAGCCGTTACCGTCGAAGTCGTCGATGACGGAATCGCGTTCGACCCCACCGCGGATGCACCGGCGGCCGATGTCACCTCCGCCCTCGAAGACCGGCCAATCGGCGGATTGGGGCTGCACCTGATCCGAACCCTGATGGACAAAGTCGACTACCGGCGGGAGGACGGCAGGAACATACTGACCCTGGTCAAGCATCGGACGCCATGAAGGCACACGGCCCCACAGCCCTGTCGCGCCCGGCCCCGTGGCTGGCGGCCGCCCTGTGGCTGGCCGCGGTCCTCATCCTCCAGGGATGTGCCCAGCCCGGCGCGCAGGCCGAACCAACCCCAACCCCGGCCCCGCAACCTGCACCGACTCCGACGGCCGTCCCGGCCGCCGCATCCGACGCGCCCGCGGACAGCGAGCCCGGCATCTTCCCTGACCGCATCCTGTTCGGCCAGTCGGCCGCCTTCAGCGGTCCCGCCCAGGAACTGGGCAAGAACATGAAGATTGGGATCGAGGCGGCGTTCCAGGAAATAAACCGGGATGGCGGCGTATTCGGCCGCCGCCTGGAACTCCTTTCCCTCGACGATGCCTACGAACCGGAAGCCGCCATCTCGAATACGAAGCAGCTGATCGAGGCCGAGGCGGTGTTCGCATTAATCGGAGCGGTAGGCACACCCACGTCGCGATCCGCCCTGCCGGTGGCCCGGGACGCCGGGGTCCCCTATATCGCACCGTTTACCGGTGCGGGTTTCCTGCGCCTGGACGAGTGGGACAACGTGCTCAACCTGCGCGCCTCCTACAACCAGGAAACCGAGGAGATGGTAAAGCAGTTGGTGGATGTTCTCGGTTTGTCGCGCATCGGCATCGTCTACCAGGACGATTCGTACGGCCAGGCGGGTTATCACGGCACCGTCACAGCCCTCGCCAAACGCAACAAGAAGCCGGCGGCCATCGGTGTGTATCCGCGCAACACCACGGCGGTCAAAACCGGGTTGGTCGACTTGCAACGGGGCAATCCCGAAGCCGTCATCATCATTGGTGCCTATGAACCGGCAGCGAACCTCATTGCCTGGGCGCGGCGCATCGGGATGGAGGCGGTCTTCGTCAACATTTCCTTCGTCGGCAGCAACGCCTTGGCCCAAGAGTTGGGCCGGGACGGTGAAGGCGTGTTCGTGACACAGGTAGTGCCCTTCCCGACCGACGCTTCGTTGCCGATCACGGCTGCCTACCATCAGGCTCTGGCCGACTTTGCCCCGGAGGTGGAACCCGGTTTCGTTTCCTTTGAAGGCTACCTGGCCGGACGCATGACGGTTGAGGCTTTGCGGCGCTGCGGTATTGAAGTCACCAGGGAATGTTTCCTCTGGGCGTTCAAATTCGGCACCACGATGGACCTGGGCGGATTCAGCCTGGTCTTCGGACCCTGGGACAACCAAGGTTCCGATGCGGTCTTTCTGACCATGATCGGACCCAACGGGCAATACCTTCCGGTCAACTCATTCGAAGTAGCCAATCCATGAACACGCTGTTCCGCAGCCTGCGACGGCTCGGTACCCGGCTCTATCTGGGCCTCGGGGGAGCTGTCCTGCTTACGGTTGTGGCCAGCCTTGTCGGTTGGTTTTCCTTCCACCGGGTTGGCCTGCTGCAGGACGTCGTCAACAACCAAAGCATCCCGGATATGGGCGCGGCTGTGCGCGCGGCCCAACAGAGTGGTTCACTGGTAGCCCAAGCGCCGCTCCTGACGGCGGCCACCGTCGACAATCTCCCGCAAATCAAGGCTGACATTGCCCGGGAACGGGCCGCTTTCGAGCAGCAACTGTCAGCCATCAGCGCTTCCAGCGACATTGGGGAGGAAGACTACTTCGCCGCCATTCAGACCAATGCCCAGACACTGATAGCCAATATTGGCATCATCGAGCAGGAAGTGGACGACCGGTTTCTGCTTCTGGAACGGGCCGATGTGGTCAAGGCCGACTTGGCAAGCCTCCAGGTCGACCTCGAATCCGCCCTGGTGGAAGCCCTCGACGATCAACTGTTCTTTCTCCTAACCGGCTACCGCGCCCTGAACACCCCACCCGCGTCGCGCGAATTGCATCTGGACGAAATTCAGATTACCCGGTACCGGCACCTGTCCAACCTGCAGTCCAACGCGAGCCTGGCCATCCAGGACCTGGCCAACGCCTTCGCCGTCACCGAGACGGCCAGGCTGGAGCCGCTGCGGGAGCGCTCGGAAGCCACCCGGCGGCGCATTGACCGCAGCCTGCAGGCCCTCGGCCAGAGCGATCCGATCAGCCTGCAGGTGTCGCCCATGTTCGACAAGCTGTTCGAGCTTGCCCTGGGCGAGGACACCGGCTTTGCCCTCGTGGCCGAAATCATTGGGAGCGACAGCCGCCAGGCGGCCCTGCTGGAAACGAACCAGGAACTGGGCGTGGCCCTCCTCTCGGCGGTCGAGAACCTGGTACAGGACAAGGGCAGCCAGGCCCGTACGGCCAGCGCCATGTCGACCCTCGCCATTGCCACCGGCCGCACACTCCTGCTGGTGTTGATCGTCGTCAGCATCGTGGGCGCCCTGCTGATCGCCTGGCTGTTCGTGGGCCGGCTCCTGCTGCGGCGCCTGGCAACCCTGTCCCGGCGCATGCAACGCATGGCCGACGGCGACCTGGAGGGCAGAGTGGAGATCGGAGGAGCCGACGAGATTGCCGACATGGCCGCCGCACTCGAGGTCTTTCGCCGCCACGCCCTGGAGGTGCAGCGGCTGAACCTGGTGGAGAAGCTGGCCGAGGAACTGCAGGCCAAGAACGACCAGCTGGAACAGGTGCTGGTCGAACTCGAAAAAGCGCAGGACCAGGTGGTCACGCAGGAAAAGCTGGCTGCCCTGGGTGAACTGACCGCCGGCGTGGCCCACGAAATCCGCAACCCCCTGAACTTCGTCAAGAATTTCTCCGAGGTGTCCCAGGAGCTGCTGGACGAGATGCAGGAGGAACTCCAGGACCTGCTGGCGGACGCGGAGGTCCCCGCAGAGGATGATCGTCCCGGCTACCTGGAGGAGCTCAACGGCGACCTGACCGACAACCTGAAGCGCATTCGGCAACACGCGGACCGGGCCAACGGGATCGTGGAGAGCATGCTGCGCATGGGCCGCGACACCGGCGAGTGGGTCAAGATCGACATCAACAACATCGTGGACGAGCACACGCGCCTGGCCTTCCACAGTGCGCGGGCCAAGGACCCCGACTTCCAACTCCACATGGAGATGGACCTCAACCCGGATCTGCCGGAAGTGGAGGTCGTCCCGCAGAACCTGGGCCGCGTGTTCCTGAACATGGTCAGCAATGCCTGCCACGCGACCAATCTGCGCCGCGTGGAGGCGCAGACGACCAACCAGATCTACATGCCGACGCTCAAGGTATCCACTTGGCTGGAGGGAGACCGCGTCGCAATTCGGATGCACGACAACGGCACCGGCATGCCCGACGAGGTGAAGGAGAAGATTTTCAACCCCTTCTTCACCACGAAGCCGACCAACGAGGGGACCGGCCTGGGCCTGGCCCTCTCCAGCGACATCGTGCGGGGCCACGGAGGCACCATCGAGGTCGAGTCCGAGCCGGGGGAGTTCACGGAAATGACCGTGCGCCTGCCCCTGGTCCAACCCGCCGGCACCGCGGCCAGCTGAGGCCCGCAGCACACCAACGGTGCCGCCACCGCCCGGGCGGTTCCTATCGCCGTGCGGCCGCCACCGCGGAGGCCACCGCAAAGATGGCCGTGGCCACCAGGGCCATGGCCGGGCCGGAGGCCACATTCAGGTGGTAGGAGGCGTACAGGCCCACCACCGCGGCCGCCACGCCAAACCCCGCGCCCAGGGCCATGGCGCCCTCGACCCTGCGCGCGACCAGCAACGCGGCCGCGGCGGGGGTGATGAGCAGCGAGACGACCAGGATGATGCCCACGGCCTGCAGGGCGGTGACGATGACCACGGCCAGCAGCACCAAAAACACATAGTCCAGTCGCTCGGCGGACAGGCCGGCCACCTTGGCGCCCAGCGGATCAAAACTGACGAACAGCAATCGGCTGTGCAGCCCGTACAGGATGGCTGCCACAGCGACGGTCAGGAGCGCAGTCACCGCCACGTCCATCCGCGAAACACCCAGCACCTGACCCAGCAGGAGATCCTCCAGGTTGATGCGGACATGGCGCACCATGGACATGACCATCACGCCCAGGGCAAACAGGCCGGCGAAGAGGATGCCGATGGTGGTGTCGGCGCTGAGGCCCGTGCGTCGTACCAGCCAGCCCAGCAACAGCGCGACGGCTGCGGCCATGGGCACGGAACCCCACAGCGGATGCAGGCCGGCCAGGACCGCCGCCACCACGCCCGGCATGACGGCGTGGGCCAGGGCGTCGCTCATGAAACCGAGATCCCGAGTCACCACGTAGGTGCCCAACAGGGGACACATGATGCCCACCAGGACCGACACCGTCAGCGCCCGCACCATGAATGCATAGGTGAAGGGCACCACCAGCCAACTCTGCAGCATCTCCATGGGTTCGGCTATTGACAGGATGCGTCGGCCGTCAGGATCCCACCAGGTCCCGGATGACTCCGGAGTCCACGAGGTCCCGGGTCCGGCCAAAGCCGACCACGCCCCGGTTCAGGCACAGGCAGCAGTCGCAGTTGTATTCCAATTGGTCCACCGCATGCGAGGCCAGCAGAATGGTGCATCCCTGGTCGCGCAGCACATGGAGAGTCTTCATCAGGGCCTCCCTGGAGCGGGTGTCCACGCCGCTGAAGGTTTCATCCAGCAGCAGGATGTCGGCTCCCTGCGCCAACGACCGCGCCAGGAACACCCGCTGCTGCTGCCCCAGCGACAGAGAATCCATCGGCTCCTCCCGCAGGGACCACAGCCCCACCTGCCGCAGGGATTCCTCTCCGGCTTCCAGGTCTGCCCGACGGGGCGGCCGCAACCATCGCTGGCGGCGGATGCAACCCTGCATCACCACCTGCATGACGCTCAGGGGCACCCGCCAGTTGATGCGTTCCTTCTGGGGTACGTAGGCCAGGTCGCCCTCGGTCCGGGCTGTCGGACGGCCGTGGATCAGCACTTCGCCGTGAGCGAACGGTTGCAAGCCGGCCAGGACTTCGAACAGAGTGCTCTTGCCGGCCCCGTTGGGACCCAGAACCCCCACCAACTGACCGGCGTCGATCCGAAACGACACGCGATCGAGGGCCGTTGTGTCCCCAAAGGCCACAGTTAGGTCGCGAACTGAAATGGGCGCGGAAGAAGCCATGGTATTCGAAACTATCCGGTCTCCAGAACCTATGAAAATCTCAACTTCCTGTGAACACCGGATGCGGATCGTCCGTCTGGTTGACGCTTCACCGCGTTGAACGCCTTGCGCAGGTCCATGTCGACAGCCACTCGCCGTCGGTGCCGGACTCGGTGAACCAGGCATCCCGGAACGTGCCCAACGCCCGGTTGCCGACCACGCGCGCAAAACCGCAGTGCGGCAGGCACGGCATGGCCTGCCGGTCCGTCAAGTCCAACGCAATGCGATGGGCCCTGTACAGGAATGCGGGTTCGGGGTTGCAGGTGGCAGGCATGGAAGGTTCGGTACCGTTCCTGTCGGAAGCCCCGGCGGTAAACCGGGGCTTCACGCATTTTAGGTCAGGGGCGATGGGCCGGGACTGGCCAGGGAAGTCCAGCAATCCACAACCGGTTCCATGACGTCAGGTTTCAGCACGCAACCATCGATTGCAGCGAGCAGTTACCAACCCGTCACTGGGTTGACAAGGCCTGAACAATCGTTTCGACATTGTGCCGCATCATGTCGAGATAGGTCTCGGCTCCGCTGTCCGGCCCTCCCAGTGAGCCGGTGTACAGCTGCACGACGACGGCGACTCCGGCCTCCTGGGCGATACCGGCCGCCAGCTTGTCGGTCATGACTGTGGTTTCGGTGAAGATGGCGTTGACCCCCCTGTCCCTGATCGTGTCCACCAGCTGGGCAAGCATCCCGGCTCCAACCTCCATCTCGGTGCCCACGCTGGGAATGATGGTGCCGACCACCTCGAATCCGTAGAGTTGGGCGAAGTACTGGAAACTGTCGTGCGATGTTACCAGCACCCTGTGTTCCGGTGGCAGCATCGACACCTGTTCGGTGATCCAGGCGTGCAGTTCGTCAAGCTCAAGGCCGTACCGGGCGGCGCGGTCGGCATAGGTCGCTGCATGCTCGGGATCGGCGGTTCCCATGACCTGCGCCAGACCGGTCACCGCGGCGCGAACCCGCAGCGGATCGAACCAGAAGTGCGGATCCTCCGAGCCATGTTCGTGGTGGTCATCTGCGGCATGTCCCTCGGAGTCCGCATGGTCCTCATCGGCATCGTCATCGTGGCCGTGTGCGTCCGCATGGTCCTCGTCCGCATCCGCGTCGTGCCCGTGGCCGTCTTCGTCGTCCGCGTGCATTTCCTCATCGCCATGGACATCCCCGGCACCCTCCATGGGCAGCCAGGGCAGGGGATCAATGAACTGTTCCATTTCAATCACAATCGCCTGGTCGGCCCGCGCCTGCTCGAGCAATTGGTCAAGCCAGCCGACCTCCAGTCCCATGCCAACCATCACCACCAGGTCCGCGTCGGCCACACGCGCGACATCCTGGGGTCCGGGCTGGAACGTGTGGGGATCGCCCCCGGGGAGCAGTAGTGCCGTCACCTGCACGTGTTCCCCGCCAATCCGGCGGACCCAGTCGGCAACGATGTTGCTGGTGGTCACAATCCGCAAGGATTGATTCTCCGCCGCTGGACCGTCACCGGCGACAGGAGCCTCCATCGGCATGGCACAGGCCGCCAAGGCACTGCCGATCACAACCAGAAGAATGGAAAGAAGCCGGAAGATCGAACGCGGTACAGTCATGGCGATGCTCCTAGGGCAGCACTCGGCTCGGTTATATTAATATAGCATACAGCTGGTTGGTCCCCTACCAAGAACCGGCATGGGTGTCAGGGCAATCGCATTCCCATGGGGGCAGTGTCGGCCGTGGGCAGGATGCGGAACTTCGTTCCGCCCGGGAGTCCTCCCCCTGGCCGACAACGGGACCGAGGTCGAGTTCTTCGGCCAGCTGGCCCTGCCCAGCTGGAAGCCCGCTTGGCGGCGTGGGTGCAGTCCTGGCCGCGACGCGGCAGGACGGGATCCTGGCCGTGGGCGACAAGGCGGACCGGGGCTCGCACGACCATGCCCGACGCGTGTGGCCCCTGCACCTGGTCAGCGCTTGGGCGGACGAGGCCCGGTTGGTACTGGGCCTGCGACGGGTGGACGACCGGCCCAACGCGAGCACGGCCATTCCCGAACTGCCCAAGACCCTGGCGCGGGAAGCTGTATCACCGCCAGGCGCAGGCAGGTCGGCCGGTACGACGGGTACCTGCTCAGGGTCCTGTCAAATCAGCATCCGCTTGCCCTGTCGGTTCCCGGTAGGAGGCCAACCAGCTGTATGCTATATTGAATAATCGAGCCGAGTGCTGCCCTGAGAGCATCGCTATGACTATACCGTGTTCGATCTTCCGTCTTCGTTCCATCTATTGGTGTATTTCAGTATCGATTATCTTTTTTTCTATAGCTGCCGCTGTTCGCACCGAACTGATGTTCGATTCTGATTTTGCGCTCATACCTGCCATGTGGCTCGGATCAATGATGCTGGTTCTCGGAATCCGCGATTGGAGCTTCTCCCACACCTGGATGGCTGGCTGGATGTTTGCGGGGGCATGGCTGATCCTGCAAGTGGCTCACCAGGCGTGGCTCCTGTAGACGGGGTGATCGTGTGACCAACCATCCCGCTTGCTCAGGACCAGAATGTGACCGCGGGGGGCGGTTGCGAGACCCACGCAACCGTGATCCGGTCTGTATGGGCCACTACCAGCAGGCCTGCCGCCATCCCGACCGGCCGCTGTGCGCGCTACGCCGCAAGCGGCCGCGCAGCACTGCATTTGTCTGCCCCTGTTGCAGCCTGCAGAAGGACCATTACGCCAAAGACCTGTGCAAGGCCTGTTACGAATGGAGCCGGGAACATCACAATGGCCAGCACCGGCATTTGCGATCATGATCGGATTGAGACCGCACACGGAAAGCCCCCTCGGACCCTGGCAGGCTGCCAAAAAACGGGGTCGATTGGGATAGGTCCCCTTGGCAACGGAGGAATCCCTGATCGAGGCGGCCGCCAGTCCAGGAACTGCCGGCCCAAGGAGGGACCGCCGCCTTCCGAGTCGATCAGGATTGGCTTGCGGCCAGCACCTCGCCGGTGCGTGAACCAACATATGCGCCGTTGTTCACAGCCAAGGCGCCATTCACAAACACATGGGAAACCCCCGCGGCAAACTGGTGCGGATCCTCGAAAGTGGCGCGATCGGCGACGGTCTCCGGATCGAAAACCGCAATGTCCGCCTTGTATCCGGGCTGAAGCCGTCCCCGATCCCGGAGAAGCAGACGATCGGCCACCTGCCCGCTCATTTTGTAAACAGCCTCCTCCAGCGTGAGGATTGACTGCTCGCGCACATACCGTCCCAATACCCTGGCATGGGCTCCGTAGGATCGGGGGTGCGGGCGACCGGCACCAACCCGGGTTCCAGGTGTCAGGGCCAAGCCGTCGGAGCCCATCATGCCCAAGGGGTGGGTAAGGAAGGCGCACATGTCTTCTTCCGTGCGATAGAAGAAAATGATGGTCAGACGGGCATCGTCAAGCTCCATCAGGGTCAGGGCGGCATCCACCGGTTCCAGATTCATCTCATGGGCGGCCTCCTGAATGGTCAACCCTTCGTAGGGTTTGGCCGCCTCCGTGTGGGTTGTACTGACCTGCAGCCGATCCCAGAGCCAAGGCCAACCGCGAAACAGGCCTTCCTCCAGCATGTCGTCCCGGATTTGCCGACGCGTTGCCGGCGTCCGAATACGGGAAAGCAGGGCCGCAGGGCCGCCCGACTGGGCCCATGTGGGCATGCACTGGCTGAAACCGCTGCTGCTGGCGTCATAGGGATACACATCGAAAGTCACGTCATGGCCGGACTTGACGGCATCCTCACACACCTCGATCACGGTATCCGCCTCGCCCCAATGTCGGGGATCATTGACGGCCATATGGGCCACTTGGACCGGTACCCCCGTGGCCAACCCAATATCCACAGCTTCCTGGACACCTGTAATGTGGTAACCGGACCAACAACGAATGTGGCTGGTGTAAATGCGTCCGGGCCACCGGGCCATGGCCTCGGTCAGGGCAATAATCTCGGCCGTGTCTCCATACGCGCTGGGAGGCAGTGTCAGCCCGGTTGAGAAACCAAAGGCTCCCTGGGCCATGGCCTGATCCACCTGGTAATTCATCGCCCGGATCTCGTCTGCCGTGGCCGGCCGATCCTCGAAGCCCACGACCATGCCCCGTACGGCGCTATGGCCCACCAAAGGAGCGATGTTGATGGCCAGACCGATCTCCGTAGCCGCCTGCCGGTACCCCTCCAAGTCCTGCCATGTCCACGGAACGGCATCACCGAAGACACTGCTAAGGGTCTCACGCAGTGTTTCCGTTCTTTCAGGCGAGATGGGAAATGGGCTGTAGCCACAGTTTCCGGTTACTTCCGTGGTAACTCCCTGCAGGATCTTGCTGAGGCCATGGGGTTCCGCCAACAGGGTCAGGTCCGAATGGGTATGGATATCGATAAAGCCGGGAGCCACCACCTGGCCGGTTGCATCGACAATCCGGTCCGCTGTCGCGTCCCCCAGATCCCCAATGTCGGCAATGACTGCATTCCTGATGCCCAGGTCGGCCTGGCGTGCCTCGGCACCGGTACCGTCCACAAGCGTTCCATTACAGATCAGCGTGTCGAACATCATTCGAGTCTCCTCTGCCAGGATCCCAACAGGCATGCATGGAACCCATTACTTAGGATAGGCGCGTGGCAATACCCATGCGCCGCGTTCAACCGGCCGGCCCGCTACCATCGGGACCACCTGCCCAGACTTTGCCAACGTCCGGAGAATTGGGACCAGCCTGAAGTGAGAACGGTGTCCAACCGGTGTCCGAGCCAGACAGGGTTCCAAGCCACGAGGGAATACAGCAGGAGGCAACCGTGACGAACCACGACATGGACGTGGAAGAGCGGGACATTCTGGACCGCTTCGAGAAGGGCGAATTACGCCCGGCACCCGACGCTGACCGGGAGATGGAGGGTGCCAGGGAGGCAGCCATGTACACATTCGGTCAATACGTGGCGGACGAGAAGAAGGAAAGCGAGGCACGCGCCAAAAAGGAATTGCTCCTGACATTCATCAGGAAAGTGTGGGGGAATGCGGAAGCGGAACGGGTTGCCCCGTTCCTAAACGCGGCCGAACTCGTCGACCTGCCCGACATCGCCAACCTGGTGGACGACCATGCTGCCGGACGCTCCCCGCGCTTGGGGGCCAATGGTCGCACCGAACCCCGGGCCTGAGCCACGCGCCTCCCCAGTACCGTGCGCCGAAACCCTTGGCGGAACACCCGGCTTGCCTTCTCGTTGCAGAAGTAGGAACTCTCGGCAACACGGACAGGGATCCTGTCGTTCGTTCCAGGCTTGAATCGAAACCTGCAAACCCGAAAACCGTGCCCAAACCGCCAGTCTTCAAGGTGGCCGACGGAAGCAAGTGTGAAGATTGAGGTTCGGAACCTCAACCTTCTGCCACAAACCCGCCGGCGTTCGGGCGGACCTGTGCATGGTGCTCCGAGCCTTCAGGCACTCCCGCGCCGAAGCCTTTGCAAGCTCGAATCCGAGGGAATGTCCACGTCCCGCCACCGCAGATGCCGGCCGGCCGGCACATCCCGCAGCATGCTGCGGCCGGCAGCCACGTAGTACGGCACACAGGTGTCCGGGCCATCGCTCTGCGGGACAGCCAGTTCCGCCTTCAGATCCTGCACACAGTGAGCCCTGTCCATGGACAAAACCTGCCCTGCCTGGAACGGCACTTCAGTCCGGGCCACCACGTCCACCCGGTGTGCAACGTTCCGGCCACTCGTCGGCACGCCCAATCGTACCGCCGCCAGCACGGACAGCGGCGTCTCCAGGCCAAGCAGGTGATAAGGACGCCACAGGAGGATGTGCCGCCCGTCCGGACTCATAAGATGACGTTTGGGTGCCAACTGGCTCCAGTCGTCCCCCTCCCGGGCCCGGATCACGATGAAGACTCCGCCCGCCATGCTGGGTGCCCGGGGATGGGTGATCAGGTTGGCGAGCCACGGTCGGGGTGGAAGCGAGCAGGCCGCCGTCGTCCACGTGCCTCAGTATGGACGCCATTTCCACATAGTGCATGGCTGGCCCGAACAGCCCCGGATTGCTCCACCCAAATCCTGTTTCGTTGATCACGATGGCCATTTCCGCGATGTCCGGAACTCTTACCCTCTGCTGCAGCGGAATGCATTCCGAACGGTTCCGCACTGTTGCCGCCAATGAGTCGCCTGCATCTGCGGAAGCACTCGCCGCGGGTACATCCGCCTCGCCAGCCTTGCCGGCACACACCACGTCCAGGCCCAACACCCGGGCCCACTGCACCATTTCCAGCACCATGGCCGGCTGATCACCGTCCGCCATCGAGTACACCAGCCCGTTGGCGCGGGCCAAGGCCGCGAGCGCAGGTCCTGCCGTGCAGGCGGTTTCCTTGTTGACCAGGACCAGATGACAGCCGTTCCGCAAGGCCGCCTCCCCGTGGCGCGCGCCGGCCTCGGGGGCACCGCTGGCCTCGACAACCGCATCCAGCATTGGAAACGGCAGTTCAACACCGTCCACCAGCAGGGGCAGTTGGCCCTGTTCAAGGGTTCGTTGGGCAGCTGCGGCCGTTTCGCAGATCGTCGGGCGGGGAAGTCCCGCCGCCTCGGCTGCCGCCAGACCGCCCTCCCCGTCCGCGTCGCACAAGGCAACCACCGACATGCCTGGAACATGCAGGCTTTGTCTTAAAAAGGAAAGCCCGAAGCTGCCGAGGCCAATCAGACCGACCGCAACCGGTTTCTCTCGGGATAACAGCAAGGCGCGCCAGTCCATGGCTAAAATCCTTCCGGTGGGCAGGATTGCACAATGGCAGCGAACGAACTTCCGGTGCCGGGAGGCCGTCCGACCACGCCCACACTGTAACCGACCTCACCGCGGGCCGGTCCATCCACCAGGAACCCTTCAACATGAACCAGCCCTACCGCGGCTCCGCGCAGACCTGGCAGGTCTCGGTGGAGGCCAACACGATGATCCCGATGCGGGACGGCACCCGCCTGGCCACGGACATCTATCGGCCGGCAGCATCCGGGCAAGCGGCCTCGGGGCCCTTCCCCGTAATCCTGGAAAGGACCCCGTACGACAAGGCGGCACCCGGCAATGCGGACATGGGTCGCTACTACGCGCGCCGGGGCTACGTCTGCGTACTCCAGGACGTGCGCGGCCGCTTCATGAGCGAGGGCGAATGGTATCCGTTCGCCAAGGAGGCCCCGGACGGCTTCGACACGGTCGAGTGGCTGGCGGCCCAGCCCTGGTGCGACGGCCAGGTGGGCACGATGGGCGGCTCCTACTGCGGCAGCGACCAGTCGGCCCTGGCAACCCTCGATCCTCCGCACCTGCGAACCATGGTGATTGCGGTGGGGGCGGCCAGCTACTACCACGCCTCCATGCGCCAGAACGGAGCCCTTGAGCAACGGTTCATCATCTATGCGTTTCGCATGGCAACCACCAGTCGGGAGGCCTTGGCCGACGCGGGCCTGCGCGCCCTGCTGGAAGAGGCCTACGCCAACGTCGGCGAATGGTTTGGCAGGGTCCCGTTCAAGAAAGGCGCGTCGGCCCTGCGGCATCTCCCATCCTACGAACAGTGGGTCCTGGACATCCTGACCCATGGCGAATACGGCCCGTACTGGCAACAGCGGGGCTACGACATTGCCGGCCATTACGCCGAACATGCCGACGTGCCCACCCTCTACCTGGGCGGCTGGTACGACTCGTATGCCCGCGCCACATGCGAGAACTTCATGGCCCTGGCCAAGCTGAAACAGTCGCGCCAGATGCTGCTGATGGGACCGTGGACCCACGGTGGCTGGGAGGAAACGTTTGCCGGCGAGGTGGACTTCGGCATCGATTCACACATTCACTACCACGATCTGCGCCTGGCCTGGTTCGACCACTTCCTGAAGGGCCTGCCCACGGAATTTGCCGACTGCCAACCGGTTCGGATTTTCACGATGGGGACCGGCAGCGACCGGCGCCAATACACCGGACACATAGCGCACGGCGGCTTCTGGCGCGAGGAGCCGGACTTCCCCCTGCCGGACACCGCGTTCACGCCCTGGTACCTGCATCCGGACGGATGTCTGTCCCGCGCCGAACCGGGCCCCCAACCCTCCGCCAGCCGGTACACCTTCGATCCGCGCGATCCGGTACCCACCATCGGCGGCGGCATCTCCGCCGCGAATCCAATCATGGAGCCGGGCGCCTTCGACCAGAAAGGCAGTCCGCGCTTCTTCGGCTGCACGGATTCCCTGCCCCTGAACGCCCGCAGCGACGTGCTCAGCTTCCAGTCGGAGCCGCTGGCGAACGACCTGGAGGTCACAGGGCCCATCCGGGTCGTGCTGCATGTCTCGACCACCGCCCCGGACACCGATTTCACGGCCAAGCTCATCGAAGTCGTCCCACCCACGCCGGATGACCCGGATGGTCTGGCATTCAATCTCACCGACTCCATCCTGCGCCTGCGCTACCGCCGCGGCTGGACCCGTCCCGAACCGATCGGGGAAGGCGAGATCTGCCGCATCGAGTTCGACCTGTATCCGACCTCCAACGTCTTCAAGGCCGGCCACGCCATCCGGCTCGACGTCAGCAGCAGCAACTTCCCGCGGTTCGACGTCAACCCCAACACCGGCGGTCCCCTGGGCAAGGACAGGACCTTCAGGCTGGCGGACCAGACGGTGCACCACGACCGGGAACATCCGTCCCACGTCCTGCTGCCCGAGATTCGCCGGTGACGGCAGATGCCGGCATGCCAGACCGTAGCCAATAGCCAACCCTGTAGACACCGCCGCGAAGTTTCATAAACCTTCCGCGTGAACTTCCCATTGTGTTCACAATTGCCGCGGAGACTCTCGTTCGGATTCGCCATCGGGTGGACCATCGCAACGAGAGGAACCAACCATGAAACTGAACCGCGAGGCACGTTGGCCCATCATCCTGGCCCTGATGGCGCTCCTGGTCGTTGGCGGCGCAGGTGCCGTGGCGGCCGCCGGCAACCAACACGGTCCCGCCTTCAGGCGCATTGCCCGCGGCAACTTCGGCTCGATCCTGCGGCACAAGGGACCCGGCTACGCGGATTTCGCCCAGCACACCGACCTTTTCGACAGGAGGCGCTCGCGGCCGCCGCCGCGCGGGCGTTGGGTGTCAACCCGGATGAACTGAAGGCGGCCGCGCAGGAGGGCAGGAACAGCATTCAGGCACTGCTGGGGGCGGCCGGCCTGGAGTTCTCCGATGTCAAAACGGCAGTGGACACTGAAATTGAAACCCAGTTGGCCGCGGCCGTGGAGGCGGGTACGCTGACCCAGGACGAGATGAATGCCATTCTCAGTCGCGACCTCAGCTGGATGGACTTGGGACGAGGCCGTCACGGCCGCATTGGTGAATGGATGTGGTCGACCGATCCACTCGATGCTCAAGCCGTCCTACAAGCCGCGGCTGAAGATGCGGGGTTGAATGCAGACGAACTGCTCGCGGCCCTGACGGAAGGCCGGTCCGCCGTGGACACGTTCCTGGAAGCCAATGACACAACATCGGTCGAGTTCAAGGCCGCCTTGGACACCGCCTGGCAACAGGCCATTGCCGACGCCGTGGAGGCGGGCACACTCACCCAGGAACAGGCCGATCGCTTGAATCCCAAGGGGAATTTCGGACACGGACTTGGTGGCGGCAGACACCATGGCCGCCACGGACACGGCTGGTCCGGAAGTTTCAGCAACCCCGGCCCGGTGGGGGACAACGCCTGATTCGGGCCGCGGCCCGGGTTTGGCCGGCACGCGAACTCGGCCACCCATCCATTTTTGTTGACCTTCCCGCCTCGCAGGCGGGAAGGTTTGATTTGTGCCATGCTGGGACCCAGCTGGCAATGCCGCGTCCGGGTACACCGATGATCCGGGCAGTTCCGGCCCCCCTCCCGTCCAGAGCAGACTCCATCCCATACAATCCGCGGGCCATATCCGAACCGGGCCGGCCCGATGAACCAAGACCAAAACAACCTCTTTCAGGCCGAGGGAGTCGAACGCCACCAACAGCAGTCGCCGCTGGCCAACCGCGTGTGCCCGCAGGGGCTGGACGACTATGTGAGGCAGGAACCCATCATCGGCCCCGGACTGCCGCGGCGACGGTCCATCGACCATCGCAGTCGACCAGCTGTCGTCCTTGCTCCTCTACGGCCCTCCGGATACCGGCAAAACCACCTTGGCAGCATCATCGCCAACACCTCAAGTTGTGCATTGACACATCGTTCCTGCGCGGTCGACTGCGAGGATTAACATAGCCCGCCCCGAACGAATCCTGGTCACCGGCGCCACTGGGTACATCGGCGGCAGGTTGGTTCCCCGACTGTTGCAGGAGGGGTACCGCGTCCGCGTGCTCGTACGCAGTCGGGTCCGGGTGCTCTCACGCCCTTGGTCCGACCAAGTCGAGATATTGACTGGCGATATTTTCGATCCCCAGACGCTGGCGGAAGTGTTGGCAGGGGTGGACTCGGCGTACTACCTGATTCACAGTTTGTCGCAGGGATCGAACTTCCACAATTTGGATCTGGAAGCCGCCCGGGCCTTTGGGCAGGCAGCCCAAAGAGCAGGAGTTGACCGCATCATTTACCTGGGCGGCTTGGGAGACCCGGAGGGCGATCTTTCCCGGCATCTGCGATCGCGGCAAGAAACAGGACAAGCACTGCGGGCAGGTGGCGTTCCGGTCACGGAATTCCGGGCTGCGGTCATCGTGGGATCGGGCAGCATTTCTTTCGAGATGATCCGTTATCTTGTGGAGCGTCTCCCCGTCATGATCTGCCCCAGGTGGATTTTTTCCCGCATCCAGCCCATCGCCGTCCAAGACGTCTTGGAATACCTGGTTGGCGCCCTTGACGCACCGGCAAGCCGGGGCCTCACCATTGAGATTGGCGGCAAGAATGCAACCACCTACAAGGGGCTGATGCTTGGCTATGCCGAAAAAAGGGGACTCCGGCGACTGCTGCTGCCCGTTCCTGTCCTGACTCCCCGACTCTCTTCCTACTGGGTGCACTGGCTGACCCCAATTCCATCCGGCATCACCGTTGCTCTCGTTGAGGGGCTTCGCAACGATGTCATCGTGACCGATGATCTCGCTCGCACGCTCTTCCCTCATATCGAACCGCAGGACTATGCCTCGGCCATCGGCATGGTGATCAACGACCTTGACGAGGGACGGATTGACACTGCGTGGAGTGATGCTGCAGGCACGAACTCAGAAGGGGAAAAGCCCGTCCGGCTGGAGTCCCGCCAAGGGATGATCATTGAGCGTCGCCGTTGCCAGGTAGCAGCTTCGGCCCAAGCCGTCTACAGGGTTTGTACCGGCATCGGGGCAGCTCGAGGCTGGTACTTTGCCAACTGGACGTGGCGTTTGAGAGGAATGGTGGACCGCCTGCTGGGCGGTGCAGGCCTACGCAGAGGACGACGCCATCCCGACGACTTGCGCATCGGCGATGCCCTGGATTTCTGGCGAGTGGAAGATTTGCAAGCCAACCGCTTGGTCCGCCTCAGAGCCGAGATGAAGCTTCCCGGCCGGGCCTGGCTCCAGTTTGAGGTGTGGGAAGCCCAGGACGGAACAACCCATTTGGAGCAAACGGCGGCATTCATGCCCAAGGGATTGACCGGTCTGGCCTATTGGTACGGACTGTACCCTGTACACGCCTGGATATTTGGTGGGTTGGCAAAGGCGATCGCGCGCCGTGCCGAACACGGGATGACGGCGCGCGGCCCAGGTGCCGCGGACCCTCGCTAACTTAAGCTGCGCCCCCCAGGCACAGCCGGCGCATGTTTCCGGTCTGAGCCAGAGTCAACATCGGTTTGAGCCGAAGTTGAAGCACTTCCCGAGCGGTGGCGTGGACTCTTGCCAGTGGAATGGATCGTTGCCGCCGACACAGTCAGATGCAGCGTCTTCTGTCCTGATCACATGCGCGGTGGGCGGACCCCGCGCCGGACCATCCGGTTTCCCGGCTATCCCAAAAACCGCCATCGTCCCAGCCTACTGTTGTCGTACCATGCAAATGCAGTGGCGTCATACCGTACCGGACGATACTCCGGATGTTACCCCCAGGCTGATGAACCAAGATCCCCACGACCTCTTTCAGGCCGAAGCCGCCGAACGCCGCCAGCAGCAGTCGCCGCTGGCCAACCGGATGCGTCCGTGGACGCTGGACGACTATGTCGGGCAGGAACACATCATCGGCCCCGGACGGCTGCTGCGACGGTCCATAGAAGCCGACCAGTTGTCGTCGCTGATCCTCTACGGTCCTCCGGGCACCGGCAAGACCACCCTGGCCAGTGTCATTGCCAACACCTCCAGCAGTGCCTTCGTCACACTCAATGCCGTCCTGGCGGGAGTCAAGGTACTGCGCGAGGAAATCGAGGCCGCCGGACACCGGTTTGCCTATCGGCAGCAACGGACCACCCTGTTCGTGGACGAAGTCCACCGATGGAACAAGGCCCAGCAGGACGCCCTACTACCCCACGTGGAGAACGGCGCCATCATCTTCATCGGCGCCACCACGGAAAATCCGTTCTTCGAGGTCATCAAACCCCTGGTCAGTCGCAGTCGGGTCTTTCAGCTGCGGCCGCTGGACGACGACGCGGTCTCAACGCTCCTGACCCGCGCCCTCGAGGATCCGGTCAACGGATTCGGCGGCAGGCCGGTCGCGTTGGAGGACGAGGCGCGGCAACATCTGGTGCACATGGCCAACGGTGACGCGCGCAGCGCCTTGAACGCCCTGGAACTGGCCGTGAACACCACGGCCGCAGACCAAGACGGCGTGATCCGGATTGACTTGGCCACGGCCGAGGAGTCGATTCAGCGGCGGGCCGTCCTTTATGACAAGCAGGGCGACGTCCACTACGACGCCGTCTCCGCATTCATCAAGTCCCTGCGCGGCTCCGACCCGGACGCAGCCCTCTACTGGGGCGCCAAGATGATCTATGCAGGCGAGGATCCCTCCTTCCTGTTCCGGCGCATGGCCATCTTGGCGAGCGAGGACATCGGACTGGCCGATCCGCAGGCAGTCGCCGTGGTGGAAAGCTGCTGGAGCCTGTTCAACCGCATTGGCCTGCCCGAAGGCCTGTATCCGCTCTCGCAGGCCATTCTCCACCTAGCCACGGCACCCAAGTCCAATTCGGCGATGGCATTGTTCGCCGCCCTGGAGGCAGTGGAGCAGGAGAAGGACCAGGAGGTTCCGACTTCGCTCAAGGACGGCAACCGGGATGCCACAGCCTTTGGACACGGTGCCGGCTATCTGTATCCCCATGCCTATCGCGACCACTGGGTAGCCCAGCAATACCTGCCGGCCGGGCTGGAAGGCCGGGTCTTCTTCGAACCGGGAGCCCTTGGCCACGAAGCCGCCATTCGGGAACAGGTCTTGCGCCGTCGGGACGAACTGCTGGCTGCGGCACCGGAACAAGCCGACGTTGCTGCCGAAGGCATCACCTACTCCCCCGAGGATCCGAACCGCGAGGACTGGCTGCGCCGCGCCGGCAACGCCGGCAGCCATCATCTGGGAACGGTGCGGGATGCGATCTGCACCCGGGCCGGCATGCAGCGCCACGACCGGGTGCTGGTTGTGCGCGCAGACAATGGCCTGCTCCTGGCCGAAGCCTGCCGCGCCGTGCCGGAGGGTGGGGTTTGGGGGCAGGTTTCGTCGTCCAAGGCGGTCGCCGGACTGAGTCTCCGCTACAGCGAACTCCCCGCCCTGGATCGGCCCGTGCTGGCCTCAAACCTGGAGGAGCTGGATCCCGATCTCCGGTTCGAGCGCGTGTTGGGGATGGACATGCTGGGTGGACCGCAGGAAGCCGAAGATCTCCTGTCCACCCTGACCAAGGTCCTAGTCAGTGGCGGCAGTATGGTCTTCAGCCAGTCCCTCCCGCTGATGGGCCAACGGGTTCACAGTCTCCTCGACTTCCGGGCAGAGGACAAGCTGGGCACGCTCCTGCGGGAGGTTGAGGAGAACCTATGGACCAACCATCCCAATCCCTCCCTGCGCTGGACCGAGGCGGACCTCCGCGACCTGCTGGCGCGGCTCCCGTTGTCAGTCGATCTTGAACTTCTGGAGACGGTCGACCGGCGCTTTGTCTCGATTAGGGAGATCAGGTCCTGGTTCAACTCACAGAGTGCACTGGGAGTCGCCCTTGGCCGCCGCGGCCTGTCGGCAGACGACTTGGCGAGGATGTCCCTACGCGTGGAACAGGAACTGGGCAACCAAACCGTTCCCTGGCAACGTGTCACGGCCATATTAGCCGCCGTATACCGGCCATAACGACCACAGCTAGGATCCGGGCGCTGGCGGGACTCAACAAAAGGCCAGAGCTGCGCCCAGGCCCGGCCGCTTAAGCCCACGGCTGGCGCCCGAAACGGCGTCGACGTAGATGCGGTCGGGCTCGCAGCCCGCCTGCCGGAGGGCATCGACCTGCAAGTCGCCGGTCTGCTCGTGAGTAGAGACGCGCGCGTATCCGAGCTTCATGCGGCCGGTGTACCGCAAACGGCAACCCGGCCCCGATGCGGGACATAGATTTCGGGAACGGGTTTCGTGACAGTCGCCACCCTCGGCCGGCCCGGATGGCGGGCGGGCGCGCGGAAGTGACCCGCAAACGGCCTTTTGTGGGACGTGCCCTTAGCCTGCCGGGACAACAGAAACAAACCGCTCGCCAGCGGCAGTCCCAATGCTAGCTCCCACCATCCGGACCGCGCCCCAACCCCACTGTCTGTAATCACGCTGCGCGAAGCTTCTCACCCACGTAGTTGCGTCCGGAATCAGTGACGGAATACAGGTGCGGATGGCCGCGACGACCTGGTGGGATGGTTATCCAACCTTGCTCTTCTGCGTGCTGCCAAAGCTCTTCCCAACCCTCGGCGTAATGGAAACCACCAGCAGCCTTCAGCAAATCCTGATTGGGCGTTTTGCCAGCATTGGCGCATCGAATCAATTCGCACAGGGGCATCAATGCTCGATCCGAATACGGAGGCGGGTCATGCCAGTGTCCCAATACCCACGCTTGGTCCAGGACAATCAGTTCTGTTTCCTTCGGATACCTATCGAGCAGCCGATTACGTAGGTTGTGACTGTAAATCAAGTAGCTAAGGTTGGCTCGTTGCATGTCGCTCACCGTTGGCGACCGGAGCACGGCTGCTCCATCCCCTTGCAGTACACAGGGGCCGCCGGCGCGCGATGAGTAGCAGATTTGCGGTGAGATCAAGGCTTTAGCCAACAGATCGTCGCCGATCCAGTTCCAAATGGGACAGGTGTGTGTAACGAATGACATGAACAACGGATACCTCTTGACTTGCCGACAGCGCCCTCGGTCGTCGACCGAGGGGGGCAGTTTCCCGCACCCCGTTACGTCCTAGTTGTGCTGCCAACTGCCCGGGCTGTCTCTACTCCACTTAAGCGGCCATCCCGCCGCGCCTACCGCGTCTAGCTCTCAGATGTGTTGAGGATCACATCGACGATTTCGGCCGCAATCTCTTCCACCGTGTGCATCGCGGTACTACGCGCGACCCGGTCGGCGAGCGACGGAGAGTACTCCATGACCTCATGTTTGGTGACGTTGTGCCAGACCGGCAGCAGAACCTGCTCTCCGGACACAGCTTGGGTAACCAAGCCGTCCAGCTCGTATTCCGGCCACCCGCCTCCGAAGAAGGCCCCGGATAGCACCACTACACCGAAACGGCTGGCCGCGAGCCCCCTGTCGATCTTGCGGCGCAGGCTGTCGCCGATCCTGAGTTCGAACTCGTCGTACCAGACACTCAGCCCAGCATCGCGCAGGGCCGTCGCAAGGGGGCGCACGATGTCAGCCTTGTCTTCCGTCGTGTGGCAGATGAATACGTCGAACACTCTCTCATCCGACGCATCCATCCCAGGCACCTGCTCATGCGCGACATTGCGCACCAGCGACGGGACGTCGCGAAGCGATGCTTCGTTGACCAGCGGGAGCGGCTTCAGTGCCTCTGCGGGAATGACGCGAATACCGGATCGAACCGTCCCGCGCAGGCCCTGCATGTCCACCGCGACATGCCACGCCCCGGACCGCGGCACCTGCACCCGGAATGGCGACTTCCTGACCAGACCCCCGTGATATCGGTGCCCACGCCCGGCCTTGTAGTGGTTGAAGTTCGACTGATCCATCAGGCGCACATTCGCGGCACTCCCCTGCAGGCTTACCTCCACAACCGAGCCACCAGCGACATGGCCGAGCTTGTAGTGACTGAACTTCACGTCATCCCTCCGGCACTTGATGCCAACCAGTGTGGACCCAGTGGATCCGAATATGTACGCGCCATCAATACGACCCGAAGTCGCCCTTTGGTCCGAAGCCACAGCGCAACCAAATCGTCCAATTCATCGCCAGGGGCCTCGGCCTCTCTGTCGTTCCCAGAACGCGTGCCTGCATCTCACATGTTCAGGCTATGCCGCTTGCCATTGGTCTGGCCTACTCACTGTTGGCGTCCATGCCCATGATCACTTTCAACGCACGGTCGTTGTTTTTGAGGCCATGCTCCTTCAACAGGGCTAGCGCCAAGGCGGCCTTGCAGGCATTGGCTGCGTTGGGCCCGCTGAGTTTGGCGGTCTTGTGCAGGGTGTTCACCAGTTCGGCTGTTACTCCTTCGGGGAAGCCCTTCGCTTGCTCTGTCTTCGGGTCGTAGTTCGATTGTCCTGCCATCGGTTTCTCCGCCAGGTTCTGATTTGCCGGTCCGATTCAGGGCGGCAAGGTTAACGGAGCCAACAGTACCATGAAATTGAAACTGTGTCAACTACAGTGACTTTGAACAGTGGCTACCTACCTTGTTCCCATTTCAGTTGCAAACAGCCGGTTCACCTTTCCGGTACCCACGAACTGGGACAGCCTGCGGTAGTCGCGAAGGTCGTACCGCACTCTGCCGGCAACGATGGCCGGGTGGATGCCCAACTGTTGGGCCAAGCTCATGACCGTCATAGGGGGGGAATGCTGTTTGGTCAACCCGCTTGCTTTCCATGCTTCCCGCGGTATCAGGGCATTTTGAGCTAAACGGTCAGCGTGTTGCTCCGTTTCATCGGTGCTGTCAAGCCTCAGGTCGTCTATGAAGGCCGGGCTGTCGTCCAGATGGAAAAGGGCGTGGGCCAGCTCGTGCATCAGGACCCACCAGAAGTTGTCGATGCGGTCGTAGCGCAGAGTAAGCCCGATTACCGGCCGGTCGCCTTCGGACTTCATGGCTGCGCCGTCAAGGTGGGTCCTCGGAAGGTGGGGAACGACTTCGACCGCAATCCCTTGGTCACGCAGAAACTGCACCGCTCGCAACGGCCCGTCCGTTGGAGGGCTGAGTTTGGCCACATCGCGCATCAGCTGACGTCGGTTGTCCGGCGGCACGTAGGGAGTGTCCCAATCGCGTTTGTTGGCCTGAGCCAGGACTTGCCAGCACCAAGCGCTGAGGGCATAGGGATCGGTTTTGGCGTTCGCCCGGTTCTGGTCATTCTTCCGGTACAAGGCTTTTGCGTGCTTCGCTCCGCCGGCTCTCCGCATGAGGTCCTTGACCAGTTCTTCGGCGTGTTCCCGCAGGTTCCCTGAAGACTTGATCCAGCCCCGGTTGGCCATTTGCCTCAGGGGAAAACGACGCCAGTCCATTTCGTCAGCTTGGTCAGCAATTCGCACAACTGGCTCCTGCAGTAGGATTTCAGCCGGAATCCCGAGGTGCTTGTGCAGAGCCCTCGCCATGGGCATGGTGATTGCCCGCGTGCCCGACAGGATCTCCGAAACCTTTGACCGGCTACCGATTATCGGCACCAAGTCCCTTTGCGTGAAGCCCTTTCGCTCCATGTAGGACTTTATGGCTTCTACGGGATCGTCAAACTCGGGCTCGTTGCTTGGTTGATGTCCGACCGTCTGTTCGTCCGGTTGAGTGTCCGGTGTGGCGCTGTCGATTTTCGTCGCAGCTTTGCTGTCATCCATGTCGTCCTCCGGCTGGACCTACCAAATTTTGAACGGGTTGCGCTGTATGTTGTTCCCAATTGTGCGTGATCCTAGCAGGTGTTCAAACGGGCTCATTTTCTATCCCCAGAAGCGCAGCCCGATTCCTGGCAGCCGCAGAAACTCGGTCCGCACCTCCGTCTCAAGCGCGCCGGAGGCTATCAGGCGGGGACTGACGGTCCGATGGCTTCCAGCATTTCCCCATGGATGTGGCGCCAGTCCCGATCAAGATTGACTGTCCGGGCCTGGATGCGAAACCCTTCAAGTCTGATGTCAACTCTGAGCGGCTCGCGGACCTCCGGATAGAGCAGGATGCCTTCGTGCACAGGCCCTCCCGGGCTCGTCCCTTGGCAGTTCCGCATGTAGGCCAGCAGCTGGTACAGGTTGTCGGAGTGCAGCTTGCCAGTGCCGGAACCGCGTCCGCGCGTCAGCGCATCTCTGTAGTACTTTGTGTCGAGGACGATCCGGTGCCCGGGTGATTCGAGGATAACGTCGGCCTCCATGACGGGGATTCGTGACCAGTCGGCGTCGGTCTTGGCGTCGGCGTCCACCCAGTTGATCCGGCGGCCTCCCGGATTCACACTGTAGACGCGCTGCTCGCGCTTATAGAACCCCGTGACGAACTCCTCAAAGAGTGCCCACATGGTCGCTTCGTCCCGCCGGAAGTCGCGGAACGCCATGCGGCCCGTGTTCTCGTCGACGATGGCACTCTCGTACAGCAGCCTGCACACCGAGAGAAGGAACTGGTAGAGCCGCCGGTTGCCGCCCAGTTGGACTTGGCTGAAGGTGTTCCTATTCAGCCGGGTGCGCGACACGCCATCGAGTCTCCGATAGGCGGAGCGGACCTCGCTGCGGACCTCGCAGTTAAGCCTTATCCGCCTGTCCAGGAGCCCGTGTAACGCCATGCGCAGGATGCGATTCGGCAGAACATCCACCGACAGCTCCTCGAAGTCGCAGGCGGCCCGGCCCCGCGTCCGGAGCGCCCGCTTCGCCGTCTCGCTGACCGCCAGTTTCCCGCGAATTCCGGCGAGGTCCTCCCGCCTTTCCACGTACCCGCGGTCGATGCCGCGCCGGAAGAGGTGGTTGACGCCGCCAGCGAGCACCTTGCCCAGCAGATCCTGCACTGTCTCCAGGGAGCCCAGCGTGGCCAGTCGACTGGTGTCCCGCTCCTGAACCCGTCCCCAGGCGTAACAGAGGAGGTAGTAGACGTTGAGGATCGGGATGTCCTTCAAGATCAGCCGTCGCCGAGGAGTTGTGCTACTTTCGTCTCGACGTCCTCTGGCGCATCGAACCAGTACTCGCGCAGAAGGGGCGCGATCCGAGTGTTCACAACGTGCTTGTACCAGTCGTCCGAGGGCTTGTCGCCTTCGCCAGGTACGAAATAGCTGTGACCGATCTGGAAGCCGGGGCCGAGTTCCTTGTCGTTGCGGATCGTCTCGTTGAGTTTGGCCATCCGCTCGGAGATACGGTGAACCAGTTCGGGATCCGCGCCCTTCTCGGTGAGATGCTCCGCGAACGCCGGGTGGTCAAAGGCTGGTTCCAGCGTCTCGAAGGCAAAGCGGCGGCGGAGCGCGTAATCGACCAGCGCGAGCGATCGGTCGGCGGTGTTCATCATACCCAGGATGAAGATGTTCTCCGGGACGTGGAACCGCGTGTCGGAATAGGTCAGAGCGACCGCGTAGTCCTCGCTCCGCTTGTCGCTCTCGATCAGCATGAGGAGTTCGCCGAAGATGCGGGAGAGGTTGCCGCGGTTGATCTCGTCGATGATGAAGACGTGGCGGGTGTCCGGATTGTCCCGCGCGCGCTCGCAAAACCGCCGGAAGACACCAAGCTTCAGGTCGAAGCCTCCTTCTTTGGTGGGCCTGAAGCCCTCGACGAAATCCTCGTAGGCGTAGGACTGGTGGAACTGGACCATTTCGATGGGTCCATCGTCCTTGCGGCCAATCAGGCACCAGGCGATTCGACGCGCCATGAAGGTCTTCCCGGTGCCGGGCGGCCCCTGAAGGATCAGGTTCTTGTCGAACCTGATAGAGGCGAGAAGGCGATCGAAGTGGTCGGGATCGAGGAAAAGGTCTTGCCGGGCTTGCGTCGCTGAGTAGCTGTCGTGGTTCGGATCCTCATCGTTCTCGTCGGGTTGGGTACTCCCCAACCAAAGTCCTTCGATCGGTGAGCGGTAGAAGTGAATCTCATCCTCATCGGGATACTCACGTTCCAGACGCCGACGGATTGAAAGGACTTCTCGGTCGATGGCAACGTCATCGGTGGGTTCCAACCCATTGCCACTGCCCAGGGCCGCAACAATCTTGTTCTTCCAATGGCCCGTCGCGATCGGTTCGAACTCGTCTGGAAAGAGAAGGAAGAGCACCACGTGACGGAACATCCGATTTTCCACAAACTCTCCCTCGTCCAGCCATGACGCGCAATCCCATGGGTGGTCAAGGAGGGATTTGCGTTTATCAATCTCCAGCGAGAACCATTGGAGCATGGCGGCCGCGAAGAAGCGGAATTCTTTCCACGCCAACGTGTTGTACGCTACACCCGGGTTGGTGACGCCCTTCCCGAGCACGATGTCATTCAACAGGTCGTGGTCTGCCGGAAAGTCTCGTCCCGACCAATTCCAGATCTCGCGGATTCGGTCGCGCTTCTTGGCCGCTCCCATAGAGCTCGAGTGCTGGATCAGGTGGTACACCCATGTCATTTCAGCCCAAAGGCAGTTGGCATCTGGTGATCCGGGCTTGAGCTTGTCCTCAAGTTCACTCAGGTACGAGATCGCTGACAAATCGTCTTTGGTTCTCTCCACATACAGTTCGTGCAACTCGTCAAAGCCCTCACGTGTCCACAAGGATCGCTCCGTGAACAGCGACTTCGCACCCAGGAGACACCGCTGCTTCCAGCATTCGGCTGCCGCCAAGATGGGCTCGGCTTTCTTGAATCGGCTCATTGGCGATCTCCTGCCTGCCTCGGAAACGGAGTCTTGGATACGAGATGGAGGTCGAAAACGATTAGGCGTTTGCACACTGGCGATCAACCGGACGACGCCTGAAGGCCGCATGCGGGAGTTTTCCGGCGAGGCCCTTGGAGGCTTACTGTGTTCCCGTCTGGGAAGAGGGACGAGATGCGGGGATGTCCGATTCCAAGTTGATGTAAACCACTGGCACAAAGCAGTTTACCTTCATTATCGACATAGAGGTGGCGACGAACGCCAACGTGCGTGCCAGTTCCAGCACCGACCATGGGGGCTGTTCGGGCTGAAGGAAGTCACCCAAGTCAGAGTCTTTGATCGCAACGCGGACAGCGACTGGCTGCTGTGACCTTGACCCTGGCCGACGCAGCCGGAGCAATGTCGCGTCGGCCCCCTGCTTGCCAGTACGGTTTCACCAACCGCATTCGGTGCGAATACAACCCGTACCTGGTTCCGATCATCGACGACGGCAGCGGCAATCCTGCCGGTTCTGGTCCTTGTGAGGAAGTGACGCGCGGAGGGTGGGAAGGTCCCCGCCACCGATGGTTGGTGGCACGACCTGGTGCCTCGGAAAATACCGAGCACACTTGTTCGACGAACGCGACGGCCGACATCAGGGCGTTGCGCGCTTACACAACGGCTGAGGCTGGCGGACCTTGGACCAGTAGGGCTGTGCGATATACCCCGACTGTCTGGCCGCGCACCGCCTGCTGGGCAACTTCCTGACCGCCGGCGATGCTGCCTGCGTGGACGCGCTGCGCGCCCGCCGAGCCGAAGTATCGCCCGCCTACGGCGATGTGTCGGAAGGGTCGGATGCCTACGCGACGCGGTATACGCCCGTCGAGCATCGACCACCGCCCAAAGGCGTTTGGTGATTGCCGGACGCGCGTATTGGGATGTCGTCGATCACCACCTGCCCCTTGGCGATGGCGCGTCGCGCGGCGGTCTGTGATCAGCATCGACCTCCCGACCTTTGGACTCGACGAGTAGGGTGCACCAAGCCGCGGGGTCGGCCATCACGACAGCGATCCGGTCTATGGCGTCGGCGGGTGAACCGAATTTGTGCCAATGGGATTCAGCGCGCGCCAATTGGGAATCCGTCAGGATGTTGCCGAGTAGTTTCCGCAGTGCGTTGATGTGGGTCGCATCAAGCACCTCCTGCTGAAACTGTTGCTTTTCCCTGTCGCTGAGTTTGTGGCGGGCGTAGTGGGCGAGCGGCAGCGTGCCGAAACCTCCCAGCGCATCATCGCCCACATACTCGCTGTAACCGACCTCGCGGGGGGTTTTGCCCGTCGCCGCCAACGCGTGGTCGGCCATCGCCAGACAGGCGCGCTGCGCCGCAGCGACCAACGTTTCGGTAGGCAGTGCAGGCCACTCCACCTGCGAGTCCTGGCTGTAGCGCGACGTTTGGTAATAGGCATCCAGCTGCCGCAGGTGGGACGCCGGCGCGGCAGCGAACAGGATGACGTGCGGATCGGCAGGCAGCAGACCGGCGAGCGTCGTCAATGTGTGCCGACTTCGGTTGTCCTTGACAACATCGAAAACATCAATGCCCAACGCACCCAGTGCAGCTTTTACGCATCGTTCGAGCGCGTTGTGTGCGGCCATGACCGCATCGCCTTCGGCTTCATCGGAGCCGAAGGCGACCAACGCATATTTCAAATATCGCCGTCCGGCTTGCAGCAGATCCCTGACTCCTTCCCAAGTGTTGTTTTGCTCCATAGGGGGCAGCGGTTCTCCTGCGGGGGTCATTCCGTGTCGCTGCACCTGCCCGGCGATGTGGGGCAGCGACGTGCGGCACTTGTCGAACTCGGCGCGCGTGAAGTGGAAAATCTGCGTGGAGGGCAACTCTGCATACGGTTGCTTCTGGGCGCAGATTTGCACCAACGCTTCCTCGGCGGTATCCCTGTCGCCGCCAATCACCGCCAAATCGATATCCGAACCCGACTGCCAGTTACCGGCGGCGCGCGAACCGAAGAGCAGCACCTGTGCGTCGGGCAAACTTGCCTGCAGGTCGCCCGCCAACGCCAGGGCGCAGGGATCGGGGCTGCCATGACCTTGCGTCGGAGAGGCGGTGAATCGTTCCAAAGCAGCAGCCATGTTGCGGTTTCCGATTTACGTTCGCAAGGAGGGGATACCGACCAATGGAGGATTGTACGCTACGAATAAAGGCGGTCGCAGAGGCATGGTCCGTGTGCAGGAAGCGGACAATGCGCGTCAAGCACTTGGTCGAACTCCCCGCGAGGCCCTTCCATGCGTTCGATGCAGTTTGGATCAGGTAGAGCTTGGCGTGTATCCGGTTGCAGGGATCCCGAAGGCGGATCGGCACGTGGGAAGGGCGTCCTCGACGTTCACAACGTGCAGTCTTTGGAAGGTTGGCTGCACCAGAGAGTGGAAATGGAGAAACCGTTCGTCGAAGAGCATCTCGCTCTCGTATGGGTGCGCCGAAGGTGTTCTCCAACCTGGCGAGGACGTGCGCGCCGTAGCCCCCCGGATACCGCCATTGTCGAGAGCCGGGATCTTGAACGCATCGTCGCTTCCCATGGTGAGCTAATCCTGCTCCCCGAGCTCTGCGGCTACCGAGCGGATCTTCACTACTATGCGACTTGGGCGAACCGCTCCCGAGAGTGCAAGAAGCTCTACCGCCTCCTCCAGACAGACACATGCACACGGTTTACACATTGGGTGTCTGTATCATAAAATGTAAACCGCAAGGAAGGAAGGTGCCCAATGTTCAGCAAGCGTCTCAGACTCGCCCGAAAACGCAGTGGCCTGTCCCTGCGGGCGTTGTCCTCAGCCATGGACGGCATCGTCTCGGCCCAGGCAATCGGCAAATACGAGCGGGCGGAGATGATGCCGAGCTCAACCGTGGCCATCGCCCTGGCCGAGGCCCTGGAGGTACCCCTGAGTTACCTGTTGAGCCCTTCCCGCATATCCCTGGAGCATGTTGAGTTCCGGAAGCTGGCCTCGACCAAGGCCAAGGATCGGGCTGCGGTTGAAGGGGAGGTCCTCGATCGCGTGGACCGCTACCTGCAGATCGAGGAGATCCTGGGGATCGACATCACGGACCAGGATGGACCGGATGGGGCTCCCTACAGGATCAACGCAGTGGAGGATGCAGAGGATGCAGCCACGTCGGTTCGCACCGTGTGGAACCTTGGCGGCGGACCGATCCCGGACATCACCGAACTGCTGGAAGAGCGTGGCATCAAGGTGTTCAAATGGCATTTGCCCGGGTCGGTGGATGGGCTCAGTTGTCGGGTGCGCCGGGTCGGAGGGGACGACGTTCCCGTTATCGTCTGCTCCACCGTGAAGTCGCCCGAAAGGCAGCGGTTCACGATTGCTCACGAACTGGGCCACCTGGTCCTGGACGTCCCGCCCACGGTACCGGAAGAAAAAGCCTGTCAGCGCTTTGCCGATGCGTTCCTGGCACCCGGAGACGAGCTTGTCCGTGAAGTAGGATGCCACCGACACAACTTCGGCTTCGATGAACTCATCGAAATCAAGCATATCTTCGGCATCAGCGCGGCGGCTTTGGTCATGCGCATGCACGATCTGGGAATCATCAAGGAGACCGCGGTACGGAACATATTCAGCGGCATCGGACGCGGCTGGAGAACCGAGGAGCCACGTCCTCTCGAACGAACCGAGTGCCCAAACCGTTTTCGTCGCCTCTGCTTGAGAGCTCTGGCGGAGAATGAAATTTCGATGTCCAAGGCTGCGGAGTTGCTCAGACTGAGAGTCAGCGAGATCGAAGGCATGATGGCCGGCACTGCCGGATTGGAATGTCGATGAAGGTTCTCGTTAGCGACAGTTCCATCCTGATCGAGTTCTCGAAGCGAGGGCTGTTGGACAGGATGTTCCAACTCGATTTTGAATTCGCCGTGCAGGATCTGCTGTTCCGCGAGGAGCTGATAGACCTTGGCTCGCACACGCGGTCGGATCTCCTTGGTCTTGGCCTGAGAGTTAAGACACTGGATGCCAAGGGCGTGGAAGATGCAATCGTCTATCAGTCCAAGCGACCGGCCCTGAGTCTGGTCGATTCCTTTGGGGCATATATCGAATAGTTGACAGTAGAACCCTTGTGCTACAATTGCGGTTACAGAGAGGATCCGACGGCAACCTGGGCCCGCAACCGGACACGGTGATTGGAACACCATGGCCAGCAACCCCCATCTTCCAAGCCAGCAACCCCAGACCGTAGTGCGGACCCTGCGCGTGCGTCTGTATCCGGGCACCGCGGCCAACGGGCAGTACCTCGAGCAGTTGGCCGGCGCGTGCCGGTTCGCATGGAATCATGTGTTGGCCGGGCACGAGCGCGACTACCGCATGTGGAAGGCGTTCGGCAAGCTGGGGCCGGGGCCGGGCAGTCCGACCTTCTTCACGCTGGGCCAGCGGTTCACGCAGTTGCGCAACGCACCCGGCCACGAGTGGCTGCAGGACTACAGCTACGAAATCGTCCGGTACGCCTGCAAGTACATGGGGGACGCCTACGCCGCGTTCTTCGACCCGGATCGTCCGGACCACGGGCGTCCGCAGTACAAGGCCAAGCACTGCACACAGCCTGCCTTCACCATCCCGTCCCGCGTGCGCATCGAGGACGGTCGCCTGTACATCCCGAAGATGGGCTGGACGCGTCTCGGTCCCATCCCCCGGTATGCCGACGGCCAGCCGCTGACCGTGCGCGTACGGCAGGAGTCCGAAAGCAAGCAGCCGAAGTGGTACGCCTACATCGTGTTCGAGGTGCCGGTCGACCATCCGGACGTATGCCGGCCCGCGGAGTCCGGAGCGGTCGGTGTTGACCGCAACGTGGGGCAGGCCACGGACAGCACCGGAGCCCTGCACGCAATCCCCGACACGACCGTTGAGGATGCGAAAATCAAGCGGTATCAGCGCAGGATGGCCCGGCAGCAGAAGGGCTCCCACCGGAGACGCGGCACCGCCGGGAAACTGCGCAAGCTGCATCGCAAGAAGGCCCGGCGCCGAGACACGGCCACACACCAAATCAGTCGCAAGGTGGCCGACACGGCCCACACCGTCGTGCTCGAGGACCTGAACACCAAGGCCATGACCAAGAGTGCGAAGGGCACGGTCGAGAACCCAGGCCGGAACGTGAAGCAGAAGGCAGGGCTCAACCGTGCCATCCTGGCGTCCGGCTGGGGACAGCTGGAGCGCAAGCTGGCGTACAAAGCCGGCCGGGTGGTGTTCGTGGACCCGGCCTACACTTCGCAAGCCTGCAGCCGTTGCGGGCACACAGCCAAGTCAAACCGACCGTCGCAGGCGGTGTTCGCGTGCGGAACCTGCGGGTTCCGGGCGAACGCCGACCACAATGCGGCGCTCAACATCCTGGTGCGGGCGGGACTTCCGTCCGTACCCGTTTCGGCCCGCGGGACTGGGGCTGCTGCACGGCGAGGAGCGCTCCCTCCCTGGTCGACCGCAAGGCCGACCACAGGGACTCCCGCGACCCGTGAACCGGATATGCGTGGTGTCAACCATCGT
>MPMO01000098.1 GCA_002238555.1 Caldilineaceae bacterium bin34 | reverse complement strand
TCCGTGCCGGATTGTCCCCAATGACCGATGGATTTGTTCCGTGCCGTTCGCTCGCGGACAACACCCGGAACCGGCCCCGCACGACCCCGATTCACCCCCGTCCCGCGACTTTGCGTTTGCCCTGGCCGGAGAGGCCTTCGGTGCGCTGGAGGCAGGTTGGGAATACATGGTCGAGTTGAGAGAAACCCCGCCCTACCCTGAAACCGTCGTGGTCGGCCCCGGCAAGGTGTGCATCCATCTCACCGCATGTTGCTCACGGGTCGGTTACGTATTCGAGGCGGGACACGAAGCGGTGCACTGCCTCAACCCCTGTAACAATGGAGCAACCTTCCTTGAGGAGGCTGTTGCGGTCGCATTCAGTTTGAAGGTGGTAGAGAAGCAGTTCGGCCGTACTGGACTGGACCGCTGCGAACTTTCCGAGAACTATAAGCGGGCCGTGCGATTGGCAGTCGACGTAGACGACGATGTCGTGAGGCTCGGTCGACGGCTGCGCGGACACGTTGGCAGCTTAAGGAAGGTGGAGCCTGCAACTGTCAAAGAGCTGTATCCACACGCGCCTGAGGCGATTGTTCGGCAGATTCTTGAGACGTTTCCGCGGCGGGGTCCTGATCAATAGGGGAGACCGAGAGTGAGCGTCCCCCCGATGGCCAGGTGGCCGAGACCGTGGCGGATGCAGCCTATGGGGACGGCGACGCCCGCCGGTAGTTCGCCGAGGCCGAACGGACCCGGATTGCCAAGGTGCCAAAACCGCCCCGCAGCGCGCGTTTCCCCAAGCAGGACTTCCATCCACATCGACCTGAAGGCCGGCAACTGCACCTGTCCGGCGGGAGCGGTCACGACCCGTCTCCACAGCCAGGGCCACGACCGCGAGGGGTATAGGAGACGGGTTCCGCGACAGGCCTTTGTGTTTGAGGGTGCGGTCTGCGACGGCTGTGCCCTGCTACCGCACCCGGTCGCGGCTGCCGCGTCAGCCTGCATCCCCGGGAAGGCCTGCTGCCGGAGGCCCGAAACCTTCAGGCCAGTGAGGCCTTCGCATCCTATCGGGCCTTGCGCCTTGCGCGCTATCGTGGGTGCCTCAAGACCGAAGCCCAGCTCCTGCTGGCGGAGACCGTGGCCCATCTCACCCGCCTGTGGGCGGCCACCAAGGAGACATCCCCGGTGATGTGCCACGGGACCTGACGGCAGTCCCACACCACGCCGCTGCCTTGTGCACGTCCCCCAACTCGGCGGGAGGCGACCGCCCGTATCGCAGAACCGCTTCACACCTGCACACACAGCCTGTCGCCGGCCGGACCCATGGCCCCCGGCTACCCTTGACAACCCCTCCTTATAATCCCCAACACAAAGGTCTCCACAATTGCCTGGAGGATGCGTTCGCCCTGGAGCGGGCCGGGCACTTTGCCGGCTGTCCCCACGACTACGCGGACACGGTCGGGAAGGGCCATGGCCGCATCGCAAGCCGCCGCTGCTGGACAACGGGCGACTCCGCTCTTCTCGTCCCTGTCGACCCCGACCGCGAGCGGCGCGACTGGGCCAGTGGGGTCTGGGTTGAGTCCGAACGCCGCTGCGGGGACCGGGTCGCGACCGATGTCCGCATCTTCCTTTCCAGCCTGCCCTCCAAGGGCCCGGCCCCTGCTGCAGACGGTGTATTGGTACCGGGCATCGAAAACGCTCACCACAGAGTCATGGATGTCGTCTTGGACGAGGACGACAGCCGCATCCGCACGGGCCATGCCGCCCACAACATGGCCATCCCCGGCTCATCTCCCACAAGCGGCTGGCGGCGGCCTGGAACAAGGACTGCCTGTGCCAACTGATCAGCCTCGATCCCAAACCTGCAATCGCCCTGCTACGCCACAATGGGCATTAGTGTAATTTGATAATTACGTGCTAGGCTATGGGAAGGCCCCGGCGAGTGGGCCGAGGCTTATTACGTTTGGGGAGTAATGACATGGAGTTCGATCTCATCCAAGCCCTTATGCCCGGCTTCAAGGCTGCTCTTGGCTCACCCTTGCTGTGGGGTGCGCTTGTGTATGTCGTTGTCAGGAGAAACATTGCACGGTGGTTCTGTAAAGGGTTCTGAACCGCACACCGGATCCATTGAGCCGCAGGCGCACAGCCTCGACTACTTGGAAGGCCTGCTCTGCAATAAGTTGCGCAAGTCGATTGAGCACATAGTCCTGTGCCGGGGCGACACCGATATCCCCAAGGACGGGGCCAAGTCGGTGGGAGGGGCGCGGCAGTACTGCGGCCAATTGGGCACGCGCGCCAACTGCTAGGCCGCGGACTTCGCGGCCTTGGTGGCTCCGCGGCTGTACCTGTCTCAGGACTGGGTTGCGGGCGCGAGCCATGCGGTGCGTCGGCACCCCGGTGCGATGCCGACGCACACACCCTGCCACACCCAGGCGCAACTGGCCTCGGGATGCTGACCGACCTGGTGGCCGAGGGCTTCGGCTGCAGCCCCGCCTTCCTCGACGGTGTTGCCTCCCTGGCCGAGATGGTCCGCACCATCCCTGTCTGGACCGCGCGCCCGGAGCAGGGCGGGTCTCCTTCGCGTCCGGTCTTCTCGGCCCCCTTGCAGACGGTCGGCGCCGTGGCCGACGAGCTCCCGCCAGCGGCCTGGTGCCCCTTCGTCCTGCGGGAGGCAAGGGCCCACAGGCGGTGCTCGCCGCCGGACCGGCTGGTGTGGCTGGCTGAGCGAGCAGTGCTTTCGGGACGGCCAGCAGCTCTTCAGCCTGGGTGACTATGAGGGGGCTGGTGCCACCACGCCATGCTCGTCATGCTGGCCCACTTCTTCGTGATACGGGAGGTGCTGCGGCTCAAAAAACAGCCCGGCCTGACCGGGCCCCAGACTTGTCTGCTGGTGGATACGGTCCTACCCCGCACCGGTTCTCTGACCGACCGCGCCATAGCTATGGTGGGCTACCGTCGGGCGCGCAACGCCACGGCCCGCTGCGCCCATTCCCGCTGCCGCCGGCGGTACTGTGAGCGGCTGTTCCGGCAATATGAAGCTTGGCATGCGCGATGCTGGGATTGGGTGCCGGCATCGTTGCCAACGGGTAGCTCCGGGGACACTTTCGTTCCTGGCTCCTGACGGGGCTGCTGTTCCTTGGTATTGGGGGAGGGGTGATGACCAACCGGTGGCGGGAAGCGCATAGTGCAGGACAGGGGCGTACCGGCGAAGAGAAACGCCGACGGGAACTACTGCGCCATCTCTGCACGGGTCGGCTGGACAGTGTTCCACCCGGGCTCTTGTGGGATCCCTGGCCGAACACGCGGCCGTTCGTGAAACTTGTGGTGGGCTACAACAAGGCGCGGCAGGTGTTTCTGGGCCCCCTCTCCATGATCAAGGCCATCGGGGCCCTGGCAGTCCTTGGAACCTTGATCGGGTTCATGGAAGTCAATCTGGTTGGGGTGTGGACAATGGTCATAAGCCTGTTGGAACTCGTGCTGGTTCCCGTTGGTTCCGTCCCTTGGCTGGGACACATCGTTCAAGGTATCCCGACTTTGAGCAATGTGTTGGGTGCTGTCTTCCTGTTGTATTACGGGATGGAACTGACGGGGCAAGTGTCGATGCGGCGGCAAGCCTTGGTGCTTGATCTGAACGGGCTTTACTACGCGGCGCCCGACGGGCCGCGGACTGTGCCATGGCGGGACGTGATTGCAGCGTCCCCCGGTCGCACCCGGTGGGTTCGCGTGTGGTTGGAAGACGGTGTTGTCTTGCGGATACGCGTGCCGCAGGACGATCGCAACTGGCTGGTGCAGACCATGTGGCAACTGCTGTGGCACCACCACCGGGACCTGTACGGAACCTTCCCGGCCGACAATCCGCCCCCAACCGCACCCCATCCCGAACTAGAAGTCCAAACGGAAACTCCCGGCTGGGGTTGACTGGGGGGCAATCATGAGTGTCATGGGAGTGCCATCAGGGAGCGCAAGGCATGTTGGGCCAACGGTCGTCGCAACGATGCCTGTTCGATGCCGAATACCACTTCAAGGAGCTGGTGGGCGAGGACAGTTTCCCTTGGCAGTTGGGCCAAGCCCGGGAGCGGCTGTTCCGGGATGAGGACTTTGCGGATCTCTACAGTCTCGACAACGGGCGGCCCTCGGTGCCGCCCCGTCTGCTGGCTACGGCACTGCGGCTGCAGGCCCACGACAAGGTGAGCGCCGAGGTGGACGGGAGCGACCCCGAGGCGCGGCGCGGTTTTCTGGCGGCGATCGTGGCCGACGCCGAACGGTGGTCGGGCCAGGCCCTGACCTCGCCGCAAGCGGCCGACCGCGCGGACCCGGCCCGACCGCGGATCATGGAAGCCTCCGCGCTGCTGTGTAAGCTGCTGTTGCAGGATATTGAACGCCGGCCGGACGGGGTGGCGGTGCGGGAGGGGGTGAGCCAGGAACGCATCGTCTCGGTGCACGACCCGGAGATGCGCCATGGCCGCAAGAGCAGCCACCACCGGTTCGACGGTCACAAGGCGTCCGTGGCCGTGGAGGCCGGGAGCCAACTGATCACGACCGTGGCCGTGCTGCCCGGCAACGCTCCCGACAACCAAGGGGCTCTGGCCCTGGTGGCCGAGAGTGAGCACCACACGGGGGGCCGGGTGTGCGAGACCGTGGCCGACGCGGCCTACGGGGACGGCGAGACCCGCCGGCAATTCGCCGAGGCCGACCGGACCCTGATCGCCAAGGGGCCCAAACCACCCCGGGGCGCGTATTTCACCAAGCAGGATTTCCACATCGATCCGGAGGCTGCTGTCCGGCCGGAGCAGTTACGACCCGTCTCCACAGCCAGGGGCGCGACCGCGAAGGGCACGGGAAGCGGATCCCGCGGCAGGCCTTTGTCTTCGCCGGCGCGGTCTGTGACGGCTGTCGCCTGCGACCACAGTGTGTGAAGCCCAACCCGGTCGTGGTCGCTCGGTCAGCCTGCATCCCCAGGAGGACTTGCTGCAGGAGGCCCGGGCCTTTCAGGACAGTGCGGCCTTCGCACCCTACCGGGCCCTGCGCCAGGCGCGCTATCGCGGACGCCGCAAGACCGAAGCCCAGCTCCTGCCGGCGGCGACCGTGGCCCATCTCACCCGTCTATCAGGCTGCTGAAAAACGCGGCCGGTTAGGATAGGACTCCCTGGCAACGGAGGAATTTCTGATGCGCGGTCGTCCCAATCCCCAACGCAGCATGCTGGCCATCGTGGACCTGGAGGAGCGGATCCCCCGGGACCATCCCTTGCGGCGGATTAAGGCCGTGGCCGATGCGGCCCTGGAACGGTTGTCGCCGGCATTCGACCGCATGTACGCCTCGGTGGGCCGGGCCTCGGTGCCGCCCGAGCGGCTGTTGAAGGCCTCGCTGCTGATCGCCCTGTACTCGGTGCGCAGCGAGCGCGCCTTCTGCGAGGAGCTCGAGTACAACCTGCTCTACCGCTGGTTCCTGGACATGGATCTGATGGAGCGCAGCTTTGATGCCACGGTCTTCACCAAGAACCGGCCCCGGCTGCTGGCGCACGACGCGGGCCGGGCCCTGTTCGACGAGGTGGTGTGGGCGGCCGATGCCGAGGGGCTGCTGTCGGACGAGCACTTCAGCGTGGACGGGACCCTGATTGAGGCCGCGGCCAGTCTCAAAAGCTTCCGGCCCAAGGCGGGACCGCCGCCACCCTCGGACGACGATCCGGGCAACCCGTCGGTGGATTTCCGCGGGGAGCGTCGCCGCAACGAGACGCACGCCAGCACCACGGACCCCGAGGCGCGCCTGCTGCGCAAGGGGAAGGGCAGGGAAGCCCGGCTGGCGTTCCTGGGCCATGCCCTGATGGAAAACCGCCACGGCCTGCTGATGGACTTCACCGTCAGCCCAGCCACCGGCACGGCCGAGCGGGATGCCGTACCGGAGTCCTGGACGGGGTGCGGGAACGGGGCTACCGGCCGCGCACGCTGGGGGCCGACCGCGGCTACGACACCAGGGATTGTGTGCGGGACATCCGTGCCCGGAGGGTGACCCCGCATGTCGCCCAAAAGAAGCAGCACTCGGCCATCGACGGTCGCACGACGCGGCATGCCGGCTATGCGGTGAGTCTGCGCCTCCGCAAGCGGGTGGAGGAGGTCTTCGGCTA
>MPMO01000025.1 GCA_002238555.1 Caldilineaceae bacterium bin34 | reverse complement strand
CGGCCACCTTTTCCGCCCGATACTGCGCATGCAGCGCGTCCGCCGTGTCCTCGGGAGCCCAGTTGATGCTCACCTTGCGGGTCATGACACACCCTCCCTTCGTAACCGTCAACATGCCAAGTGAGGACATTGTACTGGATTGGTATTATATCGATGAGTTGATAACAGGGGCTCAAGACCGTGCGGCAAGCATGGGCACAGTTTCAATCTCGTTGCGACAGGCTTTCACCCACTGTAGGGGGGCTCCCCAGATTCCCGCCGTGTTCGGCACCGGCCTGTTGTGCCGACACTGTTTCAATCTCGTTGATATTGGTTGCAGCCTCGGCAAGGGACGAGGGGCCCCTACACTTGGTTTCGTCTAACCCAAACCAACAGGACCCCTCGCCGTGGACTTCATTCTAAGGCCCGCCGACCCCGAACGCCAACGGGCGTTGCCCGAGGATCCGGGCGCCTGCCCTCATGGCGGGGCCCGTGCCTGGCGCCGCAACGGCACCTATCCCCGCCACCTGGTCGCCCACCACCTGCGCCGGGCGCGTCCCCTCCGCCCCCGCCAAGCCGCCTGGTATGCCAAGACCCTCCCCACATTCTCCGATGCCCTGGCTTGCGTCCGACACACCCTCTGGACGCAGGCCCCGCCTTTTTCCCTATCCCCGGCCACCCTCGACATCCGAAAACGCCCCCAGCCACCGCTCCTGGCCGCCCTCTGCTACTCGGCCTGAAACACCACCAACCTCTCATCACCCGCACTGACTTTGTACAAAGTCCAGCTCAGGCCCTTGCCCTCAACGGTGGCTCTGGACACTCCTTCGCGGGTCTTGTCAGGCCTGGTGCGTGCAGCTCTCGGATGTGTCGATCTCGGGCACGACGAAGGGACCTCTTGGTTGTCTTGGCAACACTATGGTAGGGACCCATCGTTGTAGACTGCATCAATGTCACCCCAGGCCCGGGAAGGTTCCTCCACCCTCCGGCAGGGTCTTGTCGCGTACTCCCAGCAGTTCGACCAAGTCGTCCGTGGCGCACTCCAGGGCGATGTCGTCTTGGTTGCGACGGAGGTTCAGGGACACGGCCACCACTTCCAACCCGCGGCCCAGGTGTTCGCGTCCGTACTGCCGGTTCCGAATCTGCCTGCGGGCCGCGCCGAGGGACTGGTTGTACTTCACCTCGAAGACATACATCCGGTGGCCGAACCGGATTTCATGGTCGGCGCGTCCACCCAGCGTGGACTTCTCCGACTGCGTGGACAGCCCCATTTGCAGCAGCAGGGACTGCAATAGGGTGCGGAAGGTGTCCTCGCTCCGCAGATTATGAAATGAAAAGTGGAACAGGTAGTCCTCCAGGCGTTGGTGGAAGGCGCCCTTCACGTCCCCGGACGCCAGGGCCGCTTTCAGATCGGGGACCAGCTGTGCATGCCGGTCGGAAGGGTACCGCCCCCGGTCCAGGATGTCGCGGGTCCATGACTCGGCCACTTCCAGGTTGGGGAAGTTCAAATAGGCGGGGGCGGAGTCCCCACCTCCGTGCCAAGTGTAGTAGCCGGTGTCGACCATGAGGTCGGCATAGTTCGGATGGGTCAGATCGCCCATCCCGGCGGCCTGTGCATCCCGGGCTGACATCGGTCCGCCGGCCGGCAACACCTGGCGGGTGTCGGCGGCCAGACGCGCGATGAGGCCCGGATGCCCGGACTCACTCCAGGCGGAGGGCCAGATGCCTGCTGTAGCCTCGCGCCGCCGCCCCGCATTCGACAGCACCCGGGTCAGGCCGTTGGTCAAAGTGAAGGGGTTGTAGACGCGGGGTGCGTCGGGGCGGGGCGAGAAGCGGTAGCCGTTGTAGCGCACCCGCCAGTCGGCAACGATGTCGCGGTCGCGCAGGCGCGGTTCCAGTTCCGTCAGGGCCTCCCGGTAGGGGGCCAGATCCTGGTCTACTTCGCCCTCCGTGAAACCGCAGAGGGCCCCGTAGTCATCCTCTTCCGAGATGTCGATGAAGTTGTTGGCGGCGGAGAACAGGTGGTGGCGCGCGAAGCGCGTGATACCAGTCACAAACACGCCGTAGAGCAGGCCCTCGTCATCCTTCAGCACGCGGATGAATTCGCGGAGTTCCGCGACCGCGGGTTCCAGGGAACGGTCGGTCCCGATGTGATTGACAAGGGGAGCGTCGTATTCATCCACCAGTACCACGGGCTGACGACCGTAGGCACGCTCCAGGTACCGGATCAGGTTCCGCAGGATCCGCTCGGGTCCCGAAGCAAGCAAGGAGGCTGGCCAAGCCGATCGCCAAGGCGCATCGCGGTCGGTCCACTGCCATACCATGTCTTCCATGTAGTCGCGCAGGGCGGCGCGCGTGCCGGCGGGGTTGGGGTTGCCCAGTTGGGACAAATCCAAGCGAATCACGGGATGCCAGCCGTGGATCCCGTGCCAGGCCTGCGCGTCAAGACCCGTCCACAGCCACGCTGGCGATGTCCAGCTGTCGGGCAGACCTTCCAGGGGCTCGGTGTCGCCTTCGGGATTGGCCCTGTGGCCCGGCGGCAACCCCTGGAACCAGGCCTCCAGCGTGTTAATCAACAGCGTCTTGCCGAACCGCCGCGGACGCGCCAGAAACTGGTGGCGGCAGGTCAGCGGCGGACTAGGCAGGGGACTCGGATCCGCCTCAAGCAGGTCCCGGAACAAACCGGTCTTGTCCACATAGAAGCCATCCCGGCGGCGAATGGCGGCAAAGTCGGCATCGCTGGGGTGCAGGGGGGGGAGGCGTGCTTCAGGCATGTATCTGCCTCCATCAACGCAGGCACATTTCGCAACTGTCCCAATGTTCCTGGCATAGGGGGCAGTTGCGAAGCCATTCTACTATTGCCACGGGCACGGTCATGCGGTCATGCATCCTTGGGCACTGTTTCAATCTCGTTGATATTGGTTCCAGGCCGTCCTCGGCATGTTCCGTGCGCGGGCAGCAGGTTTGATTCGCCGGTCTCGGGCCATGTCATGTGCCATCAGCTGAGGCGGGGGTAGGCAGGGGACGGAACACGGGAAGGTGCCGATACAAGCGACCTGAGCAAAATCAACGAAACTGAAACAGTGCCCTTGCATGCCCGTAATGCGACCTGTGCCGCAGGTGATGGCAACATCGGGGATCCCAAGGGCCCCACCGTTGGGCGTGCGGTTTCCGGCAAACCGGAGGCAACCGAAGCAGTTGGCGACATCTCCGGGTGCAGGCCTCTGGAGATTGTTGTGGGTTGCACCCATGGGTAGGTTTGGCCCTGCCCTGTGACGGTGCATGTCACGGAGGCATACCTGTTGAGAGCAGGTCCCAACAGCCGCCGATTGCGACCCTGATCGGATGCCTTCAAACCTCAGGAAGACAAACCGGTTGCCTGAGCGTGCCATTGACCGTCTGTGCCGGCCGATGACATGTCGCCGTTCGCCCAAAGTGAAGTTCCTGTGTTTGGTTGGCCGCGCGCATGAGGTGGAGAGTGAACAGGAAGGACGGTGGCGAGTGGTGGAGTGCCGCCGACCATTGCCGGTACCCGGTCTGCCTCGAGAGGTCTGGGCTTCGGACTACAATCTGGCGTGCCGCCAACCCCGGCGGTGGACTGCCAGTAGCGGATGAATTCGGACATGGCCGAGCGCGAGACTCCAGCTGATGCAGACCGGAGGCAATGTCCAGCCAACAGCTGGCCAGTGCTGCGACCCGGTGTCTCGAACTACGCACGCCTCCGGCGCGAGCAATATGCCTACGTCGACAAGACCGGCGAACTGGCGCAACTGCTGGACTCGGGCGAGTTTTTGTTTCTGGCCCGGCCTCGGCGCTTTGGCAAGACCCTGATGCTGTCCACCATTGAGTGCATGTACCAGGGCGACTTGCCGAGAGTCAGACACCCGGCCGGTGACTTGGCCAATCCACACCCGAAGGTGCCGGATCCGGATCTGTTCGCCGGTACGGCGTGGGACGCGCTGTTTGCCTCCAAACCTCGGCATCCGGTTGTGCGCTTGGACATGAGCACAGTGGCAGGCAGTACCGTGGAGGAGGTGGGGCTGCGCTTGCGACTTCAGTTGGCAGAGCAGTGCCTTCTCTGGTTCGGTCGAGGGTTTGATCCTTGCACTTCCATGGAATGGTTGGTTGATCCGCGGTTGTATCCGTATCCGCCTGAACAACTGATGCGCGACCTGTTGGCGTCGCTTCAGCAACAGGAGGCGGACCCGGTGGTGTTGGTGGACGAGTACGACACCCCGCTCTTGAAGCTGCTGGGCCGCGATCCGACCGAGGTCGAGCCGATTTTTGAGTTGTTCCGTGAGTTTTATCGTATGTTCAAGCAGTGCGAAGCGGACCTGCACAAGGTCCTGATCACCGGGATCACGCGCCGGGCGTACGGTGAGATGTTCTCGGCCCTCAACAACCTGCGGGACTGCACTTGGCGCGCCGACCTTGGCGGGGTGTGCGGATTTACCGAAAGCCAACTGGACCAACCTCCGTTGTCGGACTACATTGAAGTGGCGGCGGACGGCCTGGGACAGGCCACCAACGACTTGCGAGTGTCGCTTCGAGAGTATTACAACGGATATCGGTTCGATCGCGACGGGTGGGGACCGGCGGTTTACAACCCCTGGTCGCTGTGCAATACCCTCTCCGACCTCATGACCCCGGCGGTACGGGAAAGCATCAAAAGGCATGGATTCCCTGCGCATTGGGCGGACTCGGGGGTGCCCAAGACCCTGGTGGATGCACTGAGGCGACAACCCGCCGCGGTGAACTCGATCCCGTTTGCCCATCCCGATGAATTGGCTGCCGACTTCTACGGCAACAAGGCGACCGGCCTCAAGTCCCTGATGCTGCAGAGCGGCTACTTGACCCACCATCCGGCCGGGAATGGACACCCGGCGCGGCTGGGTTGGCCCAATCGCGAAGTGTCCCGGACCATGCTCAGGGACTTGGCTCTCGTCCATGTGGGGGAGAAACTGCCGGGCGTCGCGCGCGTGCGCCAGTGTCTGGATTCGGGAGAGTACGGGGATTTCCCGACCGCCCTGTTGGACTGCCTGCACGCGTTTCCCTACCACATCATGAACGACGAGTTCTCCTACCATGCCGCCCTGCAAGGGCTGTTCATGGGCATGGGGGTGCTGCCGCGTTCGGAACAGTCCGAGTTGGCGGGACGTTTCGACTTGGCAATTGTGTGTGGGGGCCGGGCCACCGTCGTTGAGCTGAAGTACAACCGCAGTCTGCGGGAAGCCCAGGAGCAGGCCGACCGCCGGCAGTACGGACGCAGCCTGTTGTTGGAGTTGGACCGGGTGGAGGCCGCGGACTGCATTGCCCTGAACGTGACCAAGGTCGGGGACGGGCAGGTTCGCATCGAAGGTGCGCAACGACCGGTGCACGACATCAAGGCAGCGTGGCTCCCGCTTGGTCCTGTGAATCATTGATGCCTCCGACCCCGATTCTCTCCCGCGACGGGAACAGCTCCACCACTCCGGTCCGTCGCCCGGCCGGTAGCCGATCCGCGGGTTCTGCGACACCATCCGATCATGCCCGAGGGCAGCCGGCCTCAGGGGGATTATGCGCTGCACGCCAATGGCTGGCGGAAACGGTTTGTCTCGGGACCGGGGCGAACAAGCACCCGGTTGAAGCAATCCGGAGATGCTGTTGCCAACGGGAGCAGAGCATGGCTCGTGAAGGCCCGCCAGAAATGGATCCGGAAGTCGGAATACGGGAGCGTTGGGCGGGACGAATGGGCACGAGTTGGGCCAGGGACCGGACCCGACCGGGATTGGAGTGCGGACCCGTGATTGGCGGCGCCCCGTTGTCTCCGGGATGCCGGGGAAGGAAGTCGCAGATCCACTACGGCGGGTAGGGAGTTATTGCCTGCCATTGTGGGTAGCCGGTCTGCTCCTGCGACAGCCTTGACTTCGGACTACAATCAAGGTGACCGCAAACCCTTGCGGTGAACTGGGAGTGGCGGGGATTCATGGACTGGGCCGGGCGCGAGACCCCATCCGAAGCAGACAGGGAGCAACCTGTGGGCCAGGGTTGGCCCGTGCTGCGACCTGGTGTCTCAAACTACGCACGGCTCCGGCGGGGGAACTACGCCTACGTCGACAAGACCGGCGAACTGGCGCAACTGCTGGACTCGGGCGAGTTTTTGTTTCTGGCCCGGCCGCGGCGCTTTGGCAAGACTCTGATGCTGTCCACCATTGAGTGCATGTACCAGGGCGACTTGCCGAGAGTCAGACACCCGGCCGGTGACTTGGCCAATCCACACCCGAAGGTGCCGGACCCGGACCTGTTCGCCGGTACGGCGTGGGAAGCGCTGTTTGCCTCCAAACCTCGCCATCCGGTTGTGCGCCTGGACATGAGTACCGTGACGGGCAGTACCGTGGAGGAGGTGGGGCTGCGCTTGCGACTGCAGTTGGCGGAGCAGTGCCTTCTCTGGTTCGGTCGAGGGTTTGATCCTTGCACTGCCATGGAATGGTTGGTTGATCCGCGGCTGTATCCGTATCCGCCGGAACAACTGATGCGCGACCTGTTGGCGTCGCTTCAGCAACAGGATGCGGACCCGGTGGTGTTGGTGGACGAGTACGACACCCCGCTCTTGAAGCTGCTGGGCCGCGATCCGGCCGAGGTGGAGCCGATCTTCGAGTTGTTCCGGGAGTTCTATCGCCTGTTCAAGCAGTGCGAAGCGGACCTGCACAAGGTTCTCATTACCGGGATCACGCGCCGGGCGTACGGTGAGATGTTCTCGGCCCTCAACAACCTGCAGGACTGTACCTGGGAGGCGGATTGCGGAGCGGTCTGCGGGTTCACGGATGCCGATCTGCACCGCTCCCCGTTGGCGGGTTGCATTGCCCTGGTTGCAGCGGAGATGGACCAGTCCCCCGATGAACTTTGTGAATCCCTCCGCATCAACTACAACGGCTACCGGTTCGATCCGCAAGGTGCAGGTCCGGCCGTCTACAACCCATGGTCCCTGTGCAGGACCCTGACCGATCTGACCATTTCGCAACGGCGGGAGCGGATTCAACATCTCGGGTTTCCGGCCCACTGGTCGGATTCAGGGGTGTCGAAGTCCCTGGTGGATGCGTTGCAGCGGCAACCGGCCGCTGTGGATCCGATGCCGTTTAACGATCCGGACGAACTGGAGGCTGACTTCTACAGCAACCGTGCGACGGGCCTCAAGTCGCTGATGTTGCAGAGTGGCTATCTGACCCATCATCCCGCCCGGGACGGTCAACCCGCAAGGTTGGGCTGGCCCAACCGGGAAGTCGCGCGGACGGTGCTACGGGACCTGGCGCGTGCCCATGTCGACGACGAACTGCCGGGCATCGAGCGGTTGCGCACATGCCTCGAATTGGGTGACTACACGGGGTTGCCGAAGATCCTGTTGGACTGCCTGTACGCGTTTCCCTACAACATCATGGACGACGAATACTCCCACCACGCCGCGCTGCACGGCATCTTCCTGGGGATGGGGGTGGTGCCTCGTTCGGAGCGACGCGAGCTGTCCGGGACGTACGACTTGGCGGCCATCTACCGCGGCCGGGCCTGCGTGTTTGAACTGAAGTACAACCGCAGTCTGCGGGAAGCCCAGGCGCAGGCCGACCGCCGGCAGTACGGACGCAGCCTGTTGTTGGAGTTGGACCGGGTGGAGGCCGCGGTTTGCATTGCCCTGCACGTGACCAAGGCCGGGGACGGGCAGGTTCGCATTGAAGGTGCGCAACGACCGGTGCACGACATCAAGGCAGCGTGGCTCCCGCTTGGTCCTGTGAATCATTGATGCCTCCGCCCCCGATTCTCTCCCGCGACGGGAACAGCTCCACCACTCCGGTCCGTCGCCCGGCCGGTAGCCGATCCGCGGGTTCTGCGACACGATCCGATCGTGCCCGAGGACAGCCGGCCCCAGGAGGATATGCGCTGTATGCCGATGGCTGGCAGAAACGGGTTTGTCTCGGGACCGGGGCGAACAAGCACCCGGTTGAAGCAATCCGGAGATGCTGTTGCCAACGGGAGCGTTGGGCGGGACGAATGGGCACGAGTTGGGCCAGGGACCGGACCCGACCGGGATTGGGGTGCGGACCCGTGATTGGCGGAGCCCTGTTGTCTCCGGGATGCCGGGGAAGGAAGTCGCAGATCCGCCACGGCGAGTAGGGCGTGTTGCCTGCCATTGTTGATAGCTGGTCTGCTCCTGCGACGGCCTTGACTGCGGACTACAATCAAGGTGATCGCAAAAACCTGCGGTGAGCTGGAAGTGGCGGGGATTCATGTGGCCGGGCGCAAGACCCCATCCGAAGTAGACAAACCTGTGGATCAGGGTTGGCCCGTGCTGCGACCGGGTATTTCCGACTACGCACGTCTCCGGCGCGGGAACTACGCCTATGTCGACAAGACCGGCGAACTGGCGCAACTGCTGGACTCGGGCGAGTTTCTGTTTCTGGCCCGGCCACGGCGCTTCGGCAAGACGCTGATGCTGTCCACCATCGAGTGCATGTACCAAGGTCATCTTCCTGGAGTCAGGCACCCGGACGGTGACTTGGCAAATCCACACCCGAAGATACCGGACGCGGACCTGTTTGCCGGTACGGCTTGGGAAACACAATTCGTCTCCCAACCTCGTCATCCCGTGGTGCGCCTGGACATGAGTGCCGTGACGGGCAGAACTGTGGAGGAGGTTGGCCTGGGACTGCGAATTCAGTTGGCCGAACAGGGCCTTCTCTGGTTCGGCAGAGGATTTGATCCTTGCACGTCCATGGTATGGCTGCGCGATCCTCGGCTGTATCCATATCCGCCTGAGAAACTCTTGAGAGACCTGTTGTCGTCGCTGCAGCGACAGGATGCGGACCCGGTAGTGTTGGTGGACGAGTACGACACCCCGCTGTTGAAGTTCCTGGGGCGCGATCCTGCCGAGGTTGAGCCCATCTTCGAGTTGTTCCGAGAATTTTATCGGACGTTCAAGCAGCGCGAATCCGATGTGCACAAGGTCCTGATCACCGGCATCACGCGCCGGGCATACGGTGAGATGTTCTCGGCCCTCAACAACCTGCGGGACTGTACCTGGAAGGAGGAGTTCGGTGCCGTCTGTGGCTTTACGGAAGGCGATCTGGACCAAACACCGTTGTCAACCTGCATTGAAACGGCGGCGGAAGGCCTGGGCATCTCAATCGATGAACTGCGGGAACGCTTGAGGGAGAACTACAACGGCTATCGGTTCGACCCGGACGGTTTCGGACCGGCGGTCTACAACCCGTGGTCCCTGTGCAACGCGCTGACCGACCTGTTGGCGCCGCAGGGACGGGCTCGCGTCCAACGAAGGGGCTTTCCAGCCCATTGGTCGGATTCCGGTGTGTCCAAGGTTCTGGTGGATGCGCTGCGACGACAGCCTGCCGCGGTGGATCCGATGCCTTTTCATGATCCAGATGAACTGGATTCCGACTTCTACAGCAATCGCGTGACCGGCCTCAAGTCACTGATGTTGCAGGGAGGCTACCTGACACACCATCCCGCCCGCGATGGGGAACCGGCGCGGCTGGGCTGGCCCAACCGAGAGGTCGCGCGGACAGTACTGCGTGACCTGGCACGTGCCCATGTCGGCCATGAGTTGCCAGGCATAGGCCGGCTCCGGACATGCCTGGAATTGGGGGACTACAAGGAGTTGCCGAATGTTCTGTTGGATTGCCTGTATGCATTTCCCTACAACATCATGGCGGACGAATATTCCTACCATGCCGCCCTGCACGGCATCTTCCTTGGCATGGGAGTCGTACCCCGGGCGGAGCGGCGCGAACTGTCCGGACGGTACGACTTGGCGGTCATCTTCCGGGGCCGGGCTTGTGTGTTCGAGCTGAAGTACAACCGCAGTCTGCGGGAGGCCCAGGATCAGGCTGACCGCCGGCAATACGGACGCAGTCTGCTGCTGGAGTTGGAACACGCGGAAGACACCACCTGTATCGCTCTACACGTGACCAAGACCAATGATGGTCGGGTACGCATCGAGGCAGCACAACGGCCGGTGCGCGATGTAGATGCGGAATGGGTCCCTCTCGACACCGGGATCCGGTGACGATTCCGAGCAGTGGACACCGTTCGTTTCACCGTCTCCGAATTGAAAACACCTGCAATCTTCCGGAAGGCAAAGTCAAACCCGCTCATCCCCATTCGGATCTTGGAGTTTGCAGCAGCTGTGCTGCGTGGCCGGGCCTGGGTCGCACTCCGGAATGCGACTGTTCGTCGGAACAAATCCCATTGGGCAGTCAAGTCCGCCTTGGACCAGCCAATTGGACACCGTGTACGATGCTGGCCGTTTTGGACGCCGGTACCGAATCCAAAGGGGTCCAAACACAAACCTTGGTCAAACCGAAACTGCAGCCAAGGGCAGGGGGGTCTCCTGCGGCTGAATGGCCTACGGGCAGGACAGGAGCGATGCCCGTCCCGCCCGTTCAATGCCAACGGATCAGCTTCGGCAGAGCAGCGGTTGCCGGGCGTCCGCGTTGTAGTCCCAGGGGTTGCCCGCGGCAACCGACACAAAGTCCCGATTGCTGAATCCGGACCGGCACAGGCAGTCTGCCGCCTGGCTCCGTGCGGAATTCACTTCCTGGCGAATGACCTGGGCGTGGGCCGGTGACAGAAGACCCCTGAGCAGGCCCAGGTTGTACATGCGGAGCAGCTCTTCCTTGACACCGATGCCGCGTGTCGGGCAGGCGCCGTTGGCGGTGGCGATCCGCGAATCACACGCCTTGAGTACCGGATCATCGAACTCCATTACCGTCGGGCCGGAGTACGGGATTCCTTGGGCCGAGAGGCACGACTTGGTTTGCGGGTCGGTGATTTGGATGAACACCCGGCCCAAATGGCTGGATATGCCTTGGCCGGAACCAATCACTCTGATGCAGCCTTGCGTTGTGTTGCATTCGCCGGATCCAAGTGCCGTGTCCAGGTAGTCGCCGTAGTTGACGTACACGGCATCAAGGTACAGCGTGCCGCTGTAGCGTGGCTGTGCCGGAGGATAGGACGGCTGTGCCGGAGGGTAGTACACCGGCGGAGGCACGGGCGTGGGCTGCGGCCTGTAACCATAGGGCTGGTTCAGGTATTCGTCCCTGAAGTAGTTCCGGTCTTCGACGTCGGAGAGCGAGGTTGTATACCCGTCGATGTGCACGCCCTGGTCTTCCAGTTCGGATTGCAGGTTGGAATAGCCGTACCGGCCGCTTCGTGCCAGCTCGTCATAGACCCGTTTGAGGCCGCGGTTGACGCACTCGGTGAATCGGCTGTTGCTCACGTCATAGAGGCAGCTGGAATTGTCGTCCCAGAATTCGGCCTGGGCACCGTCGTCCGTGTCGAACTCGTCGTCAGAGGACCGGGAACCGTCGCACTCGTCGGCGTTGTAGCAGATTTCAATGTTGATGGCGCAGTAGCGGTCGCCGGACTTGCAGAACCCGGTGGCCTCGAAGTCCTCGCTGGGTTTGACGATGGGCCATTCAACTTCGCCGTCGTTGCCCTCCCAGCAGTCGTTGAACGCCTTGTTCTGCTCGTCATAGTCGTCGTCTTCGTCGACGGCATCGCGGCCATTGTGGCAATGCATTTCAAAGATTGCCTCCCACGCCTGCTCCCAAGTATTGTCTGCAGTCTTCTCTGTGTCCAGGTCTTCACGAAGACCGCTCTGGGCGCTGATCTCGACATAGCAGCCGTCCTCCTGGTCGTCACTGTTCGTGCAGCCGCGGGTCTCCCATGTGCTTGATCGATTGCTGCTGGCATCGATGATGTCGAACTGGCTGCCGTCATGATCGGCCAGAACCGGAGAGGTGGGAACAAGAACCGTCAACAGGCAGGCGACGAGGATGCCTGCCAATCTCGCGGTTGTGAGGGTCGGTTTCATGAGATGTCAATCCTGTGTGCAGTCAGGGGGAGAAGGGAACGCCGTTTGGGGGTTTGGAAGCAGTCCCTCAGTTGGGAGCCCAGTCCACCATGATCTGGGCTGCAGCGCCCGAGTCGTAGTACTCGACCCTGACCAGGTGGGTTCCGGCCGGCGGGGCGTAGTCCTTGAAATACAGCGTGGCTGCTTGCGGAACCCAGCCGTCAATGACCAGGGTGTTCCCTACCCACACGCGTACGCCGTCATCCGACAACGCCACGAACCGGTAGTTCCGGCCGTTGAAGTGGAATGTGTTGGTCCAGGACACGCTGAACAGGTCGGCATACACGCCCCGTCCCGGACTGCCGTGACCCCAGTTGAAGTTGATCGCTTGATCCGATCGGGTCAGGATCAACGCGGCCGGAGGCTGGTAGTGGTAGTAGCTGGCACTCCACGGCCCGGCGGGGACGTGTGCGGCCGGAATGGCCGGTGGCGCCGGCACGTAGACGGGTGCTACGGGGGCTGGTGCGGGTGCCGGAGCGGGCCCGGTGCCCTGCCATGAGTAGTTCAGCCGCGCATAGGACGGCAGGCACAGAATGTTGCCTGGGTTGACTGTGGCGCCGGCTGGAAGGTTGTTGAGTTGCGCCAGCGCGGTTGGATTGACTCCGTAGGCGCCTCCAATCCATGCCAGCGTCTCGTTGGGATTGACAGTGTGCATCTGCGGGCACTGGGATGGAGTGGGGCCGATCAACCCCGGAATGGGTACATTCAGCGTGGTTCCGACTTGCGCGTACCCATGGGTCGGAAGGCCGGGATTGATGCTCGCCAGTTGCTGCACGGTGATGCCGTGGCGAACGGCGATGTTGTACACGGTGTCGCCTTGCCGGACGTAGTAGCCCGACCCGACAGGAGCCTGCGCCCAAACGGTGGATCCGCCTACCGTCAACAACAAGAGCAGGGCGAGGGCCAGGGCCCGCACCGATTTCCCTGGTAGGTTGCGAATAAAGTACCCGTGCATGGACGTGCTCCCGAGCTAGCCGGGTTCTGCAAATCGCGCCTGTTGCGCGGTGCCGGCCCTTGCCGATCAAGGTGGCGCTGGCCTGAGCCGTCTGGGGAGTGGAACGGGCGGACAACCCTCGGGGAGGAGGTTGAGGGCTGTGGGAGGGAGAGAAGAGTACGTAGTTGGCCTGTTCACACCATTCAGTTCAGGGTAGGCGCGAACCAAAGGAACGGTCTCGGCTGGTGCAGGACCTCGTTGGCTGAGTCAATGCACGCAGTATACCCCACGCGCGAACCGGAGAATGTTGCAGGTTGCCAAGCCGGCCTGTTCCAAATGCGGTTTGTTATCGGGCTGGGTCCGCATGCGGCAATGAGCCCTTGCAATGGTTGCTTCCAAGACCAATCAAACCCTGGCATGGATGGTTGTGCCGGAGGTGCACCATCAGTGGGTTCGTCCCTACCGCAACGAGAACGGGTCCCGCTCCCGTTCTCGGTAAATCATGGTTTGATGTCCGGCAAGGTCCGGCTGGCTCCTTGGCTTCCAATGCACACGTCGAGCACGGAACAGCTTCGCCGCAGTGGTCGTGATGGGCGGTGCAGAGAGCCCGGATCGCGTACCGGGCAGCCTCTGGAGCCTTGTCGAGCGCTGGGAGAAAGGCAGGTAGCCGTGAAGATTGGTAGGTCGATGGGCCGACAGTCAACGGCCGGCCAGCTGGCGTCGCCGTTTCGGTAGGCTGACGGCTCGATTGCAAGCGGCATCGTGTACCGCTCCTTGCAGTGCGACGGGTACCGGGGACAAAGGATGCTCAACGACGCTGCCCGTCGGCGGACGGCGAATCCTTTTCCGCCTAAATTGCCTCTCCAAGCTGGCGGGCCAGGGCCCGCCAGGCATTGCGCATCAGCATGACGGTGGTGAGGGGCCCAACGCCCCCTGGTACCGGAGTCAGCCAGCCGGCCTTGGAACCCACTGAATTCGGATCGCAATCGCCCAGCACGGTCTTGCCAACGTATGTGGTCCCGATGTCGAGGACCACTGCCCCTTTTTTTACATAATCGCCAACGATGAGGCCGGGCTTGCCTACGGCCACGCACAGAATGTCGGCTCCCGTGGTGAGGGACGCCAGGTTCCTGGTGTGCTTGTGGGCAATGGTTACCGTACAGCGGCGGTTGAGCAGGCGCATCGCCAGCGGTTTGCCGACAATCGCGCTGTGGCCCACCACCACGGCCTGCCGACCGCTCAACTCAAGATCCAGGCTGTCCAGCAACGCCACGGCGGCGGCCGGGGTGGGGGGGGTGAAGAACTCCCCGGTATCGGCCAGGAGGTGGCCCATGTTGCCGGGCGACACGCCTTCCAGATCCTTCGCCGGTGAAATCCTCCATTGCAGCGCAGTCAGGTTCAGATGGGGCGGCACCGGTGTCAGCAAAATGATGCCGGTGATCTCCGCAGTGAGATTCAGCTGATCGATGGCCTCCATTGCGTCGGTCATCCGGCAGTCTCCCGGCAGCCGTACGAGTTGATAGCCGATGCCCGTGTTGCCGCTGGCCCTGCTTTGGGCGCGCGCATAGTTCAGGGCACCCTGATCATCCCCCACCAGCACGGCCGCGATGGTGGCCGTCTGGCCGGTGCGAGCCTCAAGGCTCCGAAGGCCCGCCGCGATCCGGCGGCGCAGTTGTCGGGCCAGCCGGCGACCCTTGAGTAGTTTGGCGGTCACCGGGATTGATCCATTCGTTCCGTGCAACGGTCCAGGATGCGACTGCTGAATCCAGCCGCGTCCTTGATGCAGGCCGTGATGTCGGCTGCCAGGGTTTGCCCCTCCGCCCCAGGCGTGGCCAGTCGCAGGTTGACTTGCACATTGACGTTGCTGCTGTGAACGGCTGCCAGCAGCAGATGGGTGCCCACCATCACGTCGGACAGCACCGTCCTGTTGCCGCGGTTGGCCACTTCCCAGGTGTCGCCGAGTACCCCCCGGCAGGTGTCCGCGACCTGAAGGGGCACGGCGGCCGCCGCGTGCAGGGCCCGGTCGAGCTCCCTGCGTCGGACTGCCCGTGCGGATGGATCGTGTGCCGGCAGCTTCAGGCAGCGGTCCACTTCGGCATACGCGGCCGCGTCCTGGTCGGCCAGGTTCAGCAACTCCAGCCGGCTGGCCTCCAGCCGCTGCTGGATCGGCCTCAGGATTCCTTCGTGGCGCTGAAACCGCCTGCGGCCCACGGTCAGATTCAGGACCATGCACAGCAGGGCCGTTCCATGGGAGCCGGTCACGGCGGCGGCGGTTCCGCCGCCCGGCACGGGTTCGCGGGACGCGAGGGCGTCCAGGAACGCGGCGATGGGGATGGACTGATACGAATGCAAGGACACGGACAGGTGCCGGCGGAACGCGCGATTATAGGCTGTCAACCAGGCTGCGGCTCCATATCCGGTGTTCCCGACTGCCGGATTCGCGGACCGGTTCGGCGGCCTGTGTATGTGTTCCGTTAAGGTTCGCTGTGGGCCGGATTTCCGGCGAATCCCTGTGCTAGACTCGCTTTCTACAAGGCAGGAACCGCCTGCTTGGCGCAGAAGGTGGACAGTCCCCAGATGGATGACGAACGGGTAGACAACCACTCGGAACAGGAAGAAGTCCTGTACGAATCGGACGAGATCAGGAATCTGGGCGATCCCGAGGTGTCGGAGGGGGAAGCGGACCACCTGAAGGATCTGCCGGTCATTCCCCTGCAGGGCCTGGTCGTGTATCCGTACATGTGGATACCTCTGACTATGGGGCAGCCCCGCAGCCTGCGCATCATCCGCGACAACATGCCCACCCAGCGCCATGTCGTGTTGGTGGCCTCCCAGTCCGACGACCAGGAACCCGGCCCGGACGAAATTTCCGGTGTCGGCGTGGTCGCGGTTATCCACAAGGTGATGAGGGCGCCGGACGGTGTCCTGCGCGTGCTGGTACGGGCATTGGACCGGGTTCGGGTCACTTCCTGGAGCCAGTTGGACCCGTATCTGCGGGCGGAGGTGGAAGCACAGCCGGAAACGGTTGAGGAAGGGGAGGAAATGACGGCGCTGGCGCGGCTGCTGCGCAACCGCTACCGGGAATATGCCGAACTCGACCGCCAGACTCCCAGCGAAGTGGCCGAGATGGCATTGGATACCCGCTCCCCCTTGCAGTTCACCTATCTGATTGCCGGCAGCCTGCCCATGGACGTGGAGCAGAGCATGCAGATCCTCGGCGAGGACAGCACGGCGGCGAAGATGCGCATCGTGCTGGGCATCCTGGACCAGGAAATCAAGATCATGGAGCTGGGACAGCAGATCCAGTCCCAGGCCCAGGGAGAGATGGAACGCTCCCAGAGGGAGTTCTTCCTGCGCGAACAAGTGAAGGTCATCAACAAGGAACTCGGCGACGAAGATGACCAGATGGTGGACATCAAGGAACTGGAGGCCAGCATCGCCGAGGCGAACATGCTGCCCACGGCCACGGAGGAGGCGACGCGCGAGTTGAACCGGCTGCGGCGGGTGCCGATTCAGGCGGCCGAATACTCCGTGATCAAGTCGTACATCGAAACACTCGTCGGCTTGCCTTGGAACAACAGCTCGTCCGACAGTCTGGATCTGCGCAGGGCCCGCCGTGTTCTCAACGAGGACCACTACGGCCTGACGGACATCAAGAGCCGTATCCTCGAGTATCTGGCGGTGCGCAAGCTGCGCCAGACCCGGCGGTCCGAACAGCACGAGGAAGTGAACCTGTGGGACAAGATCCGCAGGGAGCGCGAAGGGGTGGTCCTGTGCTTTGTGGGGCCGCCCGGCGTGGGCAAAACCAGTCTGGGCATCAGCATTGCGCGTGCCATGAAGCGGCAATTCGTGCGCCTGGCGCTGGGCGGCGTGCGCGACGAGGCCGAAATCAGGGGCTTCCGGCGCACCTATGTGGGGGCCATGCCGGGCCGCATTATCCAGAACCTGCGGCGGTGCGGAACCAACAACCCCGTCTTCATGCTGGACGAGGTGGACAAGCTGGGTTCGGACTTCCGCGGCGATCCCAGCAGCGCCCTGCTGGAAGTGCTGGATCCCGAGCAGAACCGGGAGTTCAACGACCACTACCTCGACGTGCCCTTCGACCTGAGCAACGTGATGTTTATCACGACCGCCAACATGGTGGAGGCCATTCCGCCGGCCCTGGCTGATCGGATGGAAATCATCCAGTTGAGCAGCTACACGGAGGAGGAGAAGGTCAAGATCGCGCAGAACTACCTGCTGCCGCGCCAGATTCGGGAGAACGGCCTGCACGAGGACGAAATCAGCTTTACGAAAGGCGCCCTGCAAACCATCGTGCGCGGCTATACCAACGAAGCCGGAGTCCGCGAATTGGAGCGCAACATCGCCAAGCTCTGTCGCAGGACCGCCACGGACATTGCCACCGGTTCCGGCTCAAGCAATACGCGGGTCCGCAAGAACCAGGTGATGGAGCACCTGGGCAAACCCAAGTACCACAGTGAGCAGCTCTCCCACCGCACCGACATGCCGGGCGTGGCCACCGGCCTGGCCTGGACCATGACCGGCGGCGACGTGCTGTTCATTGAGTCCATCATCATGCCCGGCGAGCAGGCCTTCCAGATTACGGGCCAGTTGGGGGACGTGATGCGGGAGAGTGGCCAGGCCGCCCTGAGTTTCATCCGTTCACGTGCCCGCGATCTGGGTATCGAACCCGGCATGTTCTCCAACCACTCCATTCACGTCCACATTCCGGCCGGTTCCATCCCCAAGGACGGACCGAGCGCCGGCATTACGATGGCTACGTCTCTGGCATCGCTCTTGACCCGGCGGCCGGTACGCAAGCAGGTTGGCATGACCGGGGAAATCACCCTGCGCGGCAAGGTGTTGCCCGTGGGTGGCGTTAAGGAAAAGGTCCTGGCTGCCGAACGACTGGGCCTGACCACCATTCTGCTGCCCCGCCGCAACGAGGCGGACCTGTCCGACATACCGGACGCCATTCGCCGCAAGCTGCAGTTTGTCCTGGTGGACGACGTCGACCAGGTGCTCGAAGCGGCCCTGGAGCCCAACGTGGACACGGTCTGGGTGAGCAGGGCCAAGCGCGATCCGCAGTCGGAGCCGCGGCCCCTGCCGCTGGACCTGCCGTTGAAGCTGCCCAAGGTGACTTCCAGGGATCCGCAGCCCCGGGTGTAGGCCAGGACAACCGCGTGCTGCGTTGCAGGCGCGGATCAAATCGGGCGTCACCGACTCGGTGGTGCGCAAACACAGGATCAGCCAGTGATGGTCCTGTCCGTCAGCATGGCCGGGCCCTTTCGAGAGGCACGGTTGAAACGGCCCCAATGGCTGTTGGGTGGCAGCGGCCCGATCAACGAGCCACCGCCGCGGTGGTGTGAGATCGGGAGGTTGTCCGTCTCGTTGGGGTTCTGAGCGACCGACTCCTCCGGTCCGCCGCGCCATGGTCGACACCCGTTGGCTGGCTCTCCCGGAAACAGCAGGGAACATCCCGCTTGCCGGGCGATGGTCCTGCGTGCATGTCGGATTGAAGGGGAGTTGCCCGCCGGTCCCTGCTGGTGACGAGGGACCGGTGGACCCGGCCAGTGCTGGGGGAGCTGCTGCGCGCCGCGGAACTCCTGGATTACTTGGTGAAGGATCTGAAAGCCGGCTGTTCGCCCGGGACCGGGGAGTTGGTGAACGCTCCGCGCGCCAATACCGCCGCCCGACCGCCGGCAGCGGCCACGCGGGCAACCTGGTCGGAATGGGCTTCGGCGTTGACGGAGTCCGGGTCCAGCAGCGCGCACAACTCGTCTGCGAAACCTCGGACCCTTGCCGCGTGTTCGGGGAGGCCGGCAAGGTTGGTCAGTTCCCAAGGGTCTTCAAGCATGTCGTACAACAACGGGCCGCGACCCGTGAAGTGCACGTACTTGTACCTGCGGTTTCGCAACAGGTACCATGCATCCTCCGTACCGACCGTGTGGTATTCGCTGAAGACGGTGCGGTCTTCGGCCTCGTCCGCCAAGATGCCAAACAACGATTGGCCGGGCAGCTCCTGGTCCTCCGGGTGTTCCGAGACGCCTGTGGCCTCCAGCACGGTTGGGAAACAGTCCACCAGGTTGACGGGTACATCGCAGGTGCGGCCGGCCGGAATCTCCGGTCCCGCCATGATGAGAGGTACGGCGCAGGTTTCGTCATGAGGGCTGAACTTGCCAAACAGCCCGCGCGCACCATGGCTTTCCCCATGGTCGCTGCTGTACAGGACCCGCGTGTTGGCGGCCAGGCCCAAATGGGTCAGGGTATCCAGCACTTGGCCGATCTGGGCATCCAGGAAGGTGCACACGCCGTAGTAGGCGGCCATCATGCGCCGCATCTCACCTTCCGTCACGTCCTCGAGGGAAAAGAACCGCCTCATCCAGGTCAGGGCCGGATGGGCGCTTCCCGCGGGCTCGGGGGGCAGTGTCAGGCGGTCGGGATCGTACAACTCGAAATACTCGGGCGGGGCGATGTACGGCGGGTGGGGACAGACATAGGACAGAAACAGGGCCCATGGGGGCTCGTCCGACCCTGCGCGCGCCTGTAGCCATGCCTTGGCGTTGGCGGTGTTGCGCCGGTCGTACTCAAGATACGTCGAGTTGCCCGGGCCGGCTTCGCGTACCCCGCGCCAGGCTTGGCGGCGCGGCGGATCCCGTCGTACTGAGGCCAGAATGTCCCCCTGCCCGTCGACGATGTGCAGCGGTTCGATTTCTCGGCTGAAGCCGTTGTCGTCCTGCGCACTCCTGAAATGAAGTTTGCCGATGGAGTCGACTCTGTGGCCTGCTTCGCGCAGCCGGTGGTGCCAACTGGGTACCGATCCCGCATACGGCATCGAATTGTCCCAGGTTCGAAGCTGGTGGACATGGCGGCCCGTAGCCAGCGAGGCCCGTGCCGGCACGCAGATGGGACAGGGTGTATAGGCTGCGCCGAAGCGCGTTCCGGCCGCAGCCAAGCGGTCCAGGTTGGGCGTGTGGACCTCCGGCCTCCCGGCGTTGCCCATGGCCTTGGGATTGTGTTGGTCTGAGAGGATGAACAGCAGGTTGGCCGGTCTCACCTTGTCCACATCGGCACCTCATAAATGACTGTGATGGTGGCTGCCAGATATCCCAGCAGGGACAGCAGCAATGGTTTGCAGCGAAAGGGCAGGAGTTCGGGTTGTTCGCCGGCATGATGGCGCAGAACCTGCCACAGGTACAGTCCTATGATCAGGCCTGCAAAGGGAATGGTGAGCCCCATCGACCAACCGGGGGCCGTGCGCGAAGAGGCTGCGAGTGCATACAGGGTATAGGCTCCTGCCAGGACGGTGGCGGAAGCCCAAACGGCCGCGCCCGTCGTGCGCAGTGACACCTTGTCCAGTCCCGGCCTGAATCGGACGGCGGCTTCGCCGTGGGAACCGAGTTCCGAGTGGCGCTTGCCCGCGGCCAGCAGCAGGGCGGTGATGCCGGTGCACGCCAGGAGCCAGGGACTGGTGTTGCCGATGTCGTTCCCGGCGCCGGCCAGAACCCGTAGCGGAAAACCGAGGGCAATGATGATGACGTCAAGGCCCGGATATTGCCTCAGACCTGCCGAGTACAGGGCGTTGAACAACAGAAAGATTGCCACCCACAAGGTGGCGCTCCCGCCGGCTGCAACCGACACCGAGAGGCTGGCCACTGCCAGCAGGACGGCGAAGATGCGGGCCGCCCGAATCGATACGGAGCCGGCCGCCACCGGCCGCCGGCGTTTGCGGGGGTGCAGCCGATCCAGTTCGACATCCTGTGCATCGTTGAATGCGTAGGCGGCACTTGAGGCCAGGCAAAACGAGATCGCCGCCACAACACCGGTGGTCAGTTCACCGGGATCCAGCAGGGTGCCGGCAAAAAACGGGACGGCCAGTACGAACAGGTTTTTGGTCCACTGTTGGGGCCGTACCAAGCGCAGCCATGGCAGAATCCGGTTCGCCGCGGTCCCGACGGCGGACACGGTCTAGGAACCGGCGTCGGCGGACACCGACGGTGCCTGCAACGGCTGTACGGACACGCCAAAGAAGTCGGACAACGCGGCCCGGATGGTCGTTCGGTCCGGGATCAGGACCCACATGCCCTCCTCGGAGATGGCTTCTTCGCCATGGTGTCGATCGAGGATGAGCCTGCGCCCCGTTTGGGGGGTGTTGGCCGTGCCCTTCTGGGCCAGCTGCAGCATACGGGCGACGTTCATGTCGGTGCCGAAGTTGCCCCGCAGCGTGCGGATGATGTTGGGCGCGGCCGCCAGCAGATCGGTGGCGTTGTTGGGATCGGATACTTGACGGAGCACTGCGCTGATGACGGCCTGTTGCCGGCCGATTCGGCCATAGTCGCCGTCCTGGGTGCGCGTGCGGGCGTACTTGAGGGTGGTAACCCCGTCAAGGTGCTGGGGACCGGCCGGCAGTTCGAAGGTTTCGACCCCGTAGTCGGGCGTCGGGTACTTCTCGTCGTAAATGGCCCATGGGACATAAATGTCGATGCCGCCCAGAAGGTCGATAATACGGACAAACCCGTCGAAGTTGACCCAGGCATAGTGGTGTATGGGTTGATTCAGGAATGCGGACAGCGTGTCGGCCAGGAGGCGTTCGCCGCCACCGGTTGAAGGCACGGTTTCGCCGAGCGAGTAGACCAGGTTGACTTTGGTCGGAGGAAACCCGGGTACCGGAACCCACAAGTCGCGGGGAATGGAAAGGATGTCAAGCGCATTGGTCTCCTGGTTCCAACTCAGGAGCATCAGCGTGTCCGTACGCGGCGCGGACGGGTCTTCCACGCGGGTGTCGAAACCGAACAACAGGATGTTCAGGCGATCTTCCCGTTGCACGGTGGCGAAGAACGGTTCCCGGTCAGGGAGTTGCGGCGATGCCGGAACCTCCGGCTGTGGCGGGTTGTCGGCTGCCGGCGCAGTTGCAGGCGCGATTTCGGCAGGGAGCTTGTTGGACGGTTCCGGAATGTGAATCGTGACCGTGGTCGTGTTTACGGCTTCCTCATAGGCCAAGTTGAACACGGGCCTGCCGACAATGTAGACGCAGACGACCAGGACTGCACCCAAGGCGGCGATGGCGCCGCTCCAGACCAGGCGTCGGGGTTGGGCCAGCCGGGCAGGAGGCCCGGTAACGGCGTCGGTCGAGATGTCCATGGCAAACGGTGGGATTCGGTCTGGGGCGCGTGGAAACCCGGATGTTCAAGCGCCGCCTAACAATCCTGGGAAGCAGCGGGGGCAGGGACTGACCAACAAGCGGACGAACCGGCCCGTAACCTGTTCATGCAAGGCCGGGTCGGCGGATTGAGGGTAGCTGGGAGGTGTTGGACAGTGGACGGGACGGGAGGTGGGAGGCGGACGCGCTGCACACTAATGTTATCACCGGATTCGACGGCATCGCGTGCCGGTTGGCTCAGGGGTTGAAGGCATGCTCGAAGAGGGCGCGGGCAGTCAGGATGTACAGGGTGTCCCTGTGGACGAATACGTCCAGGAGGCCGTCGAAGGCTTCCTCCATGCCGTTGGGGGGCACGAGTTGGTGCCGAAACGCCCCCGTGTTGGGGTCAAGCACCAGGATGCTGCCACGTCCCGAATCCACCAGCAGCATGTAGTTGTGCTGGTCCGTGTCGGCCTCAAGGTCGACAAACCGGCTGTTGAAACCCACGGCCCCGTGCACCGCAAAGGGCAACTGAATGTTGGCTTGGTTGCCGGAATCATACCGGCCCAGCGACACTACGGAGTTGTTGTCGAACAACAACCAGATGTTGTCGCCCACATGCATGCCGACCGCACCGTTGAGATCGATCGGTTCCGGTAGCCAAGGTTCTTCTTGTACCACGGCCTGGTTGAGGTTGTAGCGCCAAATCTGTCCGCGGCCGCTGTCGGCCACGTAGAGCCGGTTGGAGTAGAAGTCGATCTGGACCGGACTGATCCATGCATTCCTGCTGCCGAGGGTCACGTGGGAGATGAGGTCCGTGTCGTTGTACTGGAACAGATGGCGGTCATCGTCGATGAGATACAGGCTGGGCTTGTCGCTGTGCGCGGTCTTGGTCGGTTGGAACGCCATGTCCACGATCCGGCCGACCGTTACGCCGTCGATGACGGTGTCCTGGCTCAGTATCTCCTGGGGAGCTCCCCCCTCCTTCCGGCGCAGGGAGTCCAGTCGGTATTTGGTAACCGTTCGGTGGTCGCTGGCCAAGACATACAGGTCCTGGAAGTTGACCGCCATGCGCGCCGGAGGGTGGTCGCGTCCAAACGTCAACAGGGGCTCGGTCAGTCCCAGCAGGGGAATGCGTTGGAAGGCGTCGTCCCAAAGTTCCAGAATCTTCAACTGGAGGGCATTCAGGCCAGGTGAAGGCCCCTGGGTCTCCTGAATGCTTTGGGCCAGTTCGCGGGCCTGCTGCAGTTGCTCCTGGGCCGCTTCGTACTGCTCGCGTCCCAGCAGCGCATCCGCCTTCTCCACCTGCTGTTGGATCAGGGCCAGGGCCACCGGGTCGTCCTCGCTGCCCAGGGGTTCGTTGATTCGATACGCGAAGTATGTGGCAGCCGGCACCATTATCAGCAGGCACAAAAGCAACATGGCCGACCACGACTTCGGGATCCTTCGTCTGGGCTGACGTTCCTGAAGCGCGTGGTGGATCTCCTGGAGGTTGGGCAGGGCAACCGACTTGTCGGGACCCGGTGCGGCTGCCGGCGCGGCGTGGGGGGAGACCAACGCCTCGCGCGGACTCTCTGCGGATGGCTGCGCAATCGTTGCGGCTTGGGTCCCGGCCGGTGTCTCGGCGTTCGGGTCGGGAAATGCCTCGCCGAACCAAACCTTGAGTCTCTGGCCCGCGGATCGCAGGAACCGGCTGCCTCCGCCAAACCGGCCGTCTTCCGCATGCGGACCGTGGCCGCGCGTGTCCAGCGCGGACTGCAGGACGGCCGCGGGTTGTGGTTCCCGCTCCCTGTCCTCACCGTGATCGGCGTCCGCCTCCGCGGCAGGTTTTCGGGGTACGGCCGGCGGCTCCCCTTCCAGCCGGGCCAGGTTGTCGGGGGACGGCCGGGGCCTCCAATTCGGCCGAGGCCAGGATGACCTTCGGTTCGGACATCTCGAAATCGGTTGTCTCCGGGGCTTCTTTGGCCTTGGGAGCGGATTCCAACATCCCGGCTTCCCGTATTGCGTCCGAGCGGGCTTGTTCCCGTATCGCGTCCGGACGCGCTGGTGCCACAAACCGGATTTTGTCGGCCTGGTCGGCCTGGTGATCGGAAACCGGTGTCGGGATTGCGATCAGAAGTCCGGGGGCCTCCTGCCGGCGGGACTGGGCGGCAAACCAGTCCGATCGCTCCGGCCGCGTTCCGTCTGCCAGGTCGGTTACCGCAGTGGCCAGCGTCTGCTTGGCAGCCTCCGCCGTGCCCTGCGTTTCGTTTGTGGCCAGCCAGTCGGATGTGGCCAGCAAGCATCCCTGGCCCGGGGCCAGTCTGCCTTGGTAGGTTCCAGGGAGGAGCCGGTTCGGTCCGCCGACCAGACCGCTGGTGGGCGCTGAACCGGTGGGGAACACGTCTGCGGACGCCTGCCCCGTCACCACGTGACAGGTTCCATCGGTCCAGGCCACTTTCAAAGCGCGGTCCCGCACCTCCGCCACCGAGGCGATGCCCTCCAATGGGATGTTGGGGTAGTCGCGGCGAATGTATCCCAGGTACACGTGGAGCGCGACCAGGGAATCGGTCAAGGCGCTGATGCCCCGGGCGGAGGACAGGAGATAGCTGCGACAGACCCTGAGGCTGAATGCGGCGATCAGGTCCCCTACCTGAGCGCGGGGCAGGTGTTCCCTGAGAACCGGAAAATGCAAAACCACGCAAAACGTGGCTCCGCCGCGCCTTCGATTCTCGCTGGCGGGGACTACCCGGGTGCACGACCCGGATGGAAACTCTTGTGCAGAGGGGTGGGAGGCGAAAAGGACGGAAGGTTCGTCTTGTTCATCAGGTGCGATGTAGGACGGCATTGTTGTGTCAACTGACCGGAACAAGGGATGGAATGGATGCACGCCACCCAACGTGCTTGACTGAAGTGGATGCCTACATGAAGTTCACGGCCGGTGGCAGGTGCGGAAACCCGGAGCGGGAAAGGCTTCAGTCGCCCGACTGCAGCGTGCGTGTAATGATGTCCAACTGCTCGGAATCGGACACCTGGTCTTTCCGCTTGCGGCCCTTGCGACCCTTGCGCGACCCCTGTCCCTGCTGCGCCTTCATGAAGGCCAGTTCCATGGCATTCATCGGCGGGGCGTCGTTGGTGCCGAAGGGATCGCCGATCTCCTCGTCGTCCGGCGCATCCAGGAGGCGGCGGCGGCTTACATCCAGTCGCCTGCGCCGGGAACTGACCATGAGGGTCATGACTTCAATTTCCTGGCCGACCTCCAGTTCGTCGGCGGGGTCCGCGACATGGTGATGATCGATTTCGTCCAGGGGCATGAAGGCGTCGACGCCGACGCCGACGTCCAACAGGACGCCTCGGTCGTTGAAGCCCTTAACCGTGCCGTTGATTCGGGCTCCTCGGCGCAGATCGGAGATGAGCTTGATATCGGGCGACAGCTTGCTGACGGCAATCTGCCATTTGCTGCCCTTTTCCTTGGGCATGCTGATTTCGGTGACCCAGACATCAAATTCGTCGCCGACTTTGACGACCGCATGGATGTCCTGCACCCGTTCCTGGGACAGACGGCTGACCGGCAGGAAGCCGTCCTTGTCGGAACCGATGTCGCAAAAGGCAGCGACTTCAATGACAGCCTTGACCACGGCGTGACGCTGTTCGCCAACCTTCAGGTTTTTGATGGACTTGTAGTCCGGCCGGATCAGCGTCAGGTCAATCTTGTTGGTCTCTCGGTTCAGCTTGTGGATCCAGACATGGATCCGGTCGCCGCGCCTGAGGTGCCTCGAAGGTTGAAATGCCTCGAGTTTCTCCTTGTTGTACCGGAGATACGGCAGGAACTGGCTTTTGTGGAGAAACCCTTCCTTGCCCGTTCCGATATTGACCCAGGCGCCCTGCCGGTCCGTAACGCGGGTAACGGTCCCGTCGCGTCTGTCTCCGACGGCCAACGTTACGATCTTCTTCTTTTGCTTGGGCCGTTTAACCGGCTCCGGGTTGGCTTGTTGTTCTGTGGAATCCGCGGCCGGCGGGGGGGGGCGGGATACAGCGGCGGCAAGGTCCTGTGCGCCCTGGATGCCGTCGGTGGCGGTGACCTGCCCGGAGGAGGGCGAGGGATTGTTGTCCATTGTGGGTACGGGTGGTGGTGTGGGTGCCGAGGGCGCGGAGAATGGGGCGGCGGGGCACAATTATAGGCCGCAGCCGATTCATTCCCCAAACGGGACGGTCTGGGCCGGGCCGGGCGAGACCTCAGGATCCCCCTCCCGTTCCTGTGGGTCATGCATCCATGTGTGATAATCCCGTAGTCGGAGGATGCGTCTGTCCCAACTGGTTTCAACCGTGGCTGATTCACCTGAACCGTCGACAATGTCCTTGGCCGGACGGAGGGTGCTGGTGACGGGCGGTGCACACCGCATCGGGCGTCGCATCTGTCTGGATTTGGCTCATGCCGGGGCCAGCGTGACCTTTTCCTGGCTGAGCGCCGAACGTCAGGCCCGGACAACCCTGGCCGAGCTGCGGGCCATCGATGCGGGAGCCTCCGCGGTGCGGTGCGATGTGACCCGGCTGCGGGATGTGCGCAGCCTGCGGGACCATCTGCATCACCGGGGCGACGGTCTGGACATCTGCATCAACTCCGCCAGTCCCTGGGAGTTCGATGCGTTCCCCTTGGCGGACTATGCATCCTGGCATCGCGTGACCCGTGCATCCATCGACGGGTGCGTGTACGTCTGCAACGAACTGCTGCCCTTGTTGCTGGAGTCGTGCTCGCCCTGCATCATCAATATTTTGGACACCATCGTGCGTCAGCCCAGAACCGGATTGACGGCCCACGCCGTGGGCAAGGCCGGCTTGGAGGCCCTCACCCGGCAGTTGGCGCTCGAACTCGCGCCCAGGGTCAGGGTCAATGGCGTTGTGCCGGGGCCAATGCTGCCCCAGCCCGACCTGTCTCCGAAGGCCCGTCGGCGTGTCGCGGACGCGACGCTTCTGGGCCGGTGGGGAACACCCGAGGATGTCGTGCGCGGCGTGCGCTTCCTGATTGATTCGGACTTTGTCACCGGATCGCTGCTGTTCATCGATGGCGGGGAGAGTATTGCCATGCACCGCAGGCCGCGTTGATGCCGACGCAGGGAAGGGCTGCCGTGGTCCGGCCGGCCCTGGTGAATCGGGAGTGCCTGGAACAGAGGGAACTCGCGACACTGGCGCCGTACTCCATGTGCAGCCTGCACAGCCGTGGTCGCGCCCAGCCGGAGGCGGTCGACGAGTGGCGCACGTGCTTTCAGCGTGACCGGGACAGGATTGTCCACTCGCGCGCCTTTCGTCGTCTGGCCCACAAGACCCAGGTGCAGCCGTTGCCTGGCAGCGACCATGTCCGGACGCGGCTTACGCACAGTCTGGAGGTGGCGCAGATAGGTCGTTCCGTTGCGCGTCGGCTGAACGTCAACGAGGATCTGGTCGAGGCCATATGCCTGGCCCACGATTTGGGACACCCCCCGTTCGGACACGAAGGGGAACAGATCCTGAACGAACTGTTGTCCGATGCCGGTGGCTTCGACCACAACCTGTTCACGTTTGAACTGCTGGACGTGCGGGAACGGCGTCGACCGGACAGGCCCGGCCTCAACCTCACGTACGAGGTACGGGAAGGTGTTCTGAAGCACGGAGCCGCGCCGTCGGCCCGCCAGCTCGAACGGGTGGCAGTGGAAGGGCTGCGGCCTTGGGAAGCTGCGTCGCTGGAAGCCCAGATCAGCAACCTGGCCGACGAGATCGCCTACAACTCAAGCGATTTGGACGACCTGATGCGCTTTGGCGAAGGGAATGGCCAACGTTTGGCCGGGGCTGTTAGGGAATTGGAGGTGTACCGGCGCATTCAGGCGCATGCTGCCAGCCGTGAACTGGAGGAGGCCGACCTGGACTCTTCGACCTCGCGCAAGGTGCTGATTACTGAAATGGTGGGCCAGGCCATCGGCGACTGCGTGGAGGCCACCGTCAGAAACCTGCAGAGCCGCAACATTCGCAGTCTCGCCGACGTGCGGGGGTGTAGTGATCGGCCCTTGGTGCGTCTGGATTCCGAGTTGGAATCCATGTACGGCGAGTTGCGGCGGTTCCTGACGGTCAACTTCTACCGGACCCGCAAGGTGCGGCTCCGTGCCATGGCGGGGGGGGATGCCATTCGCCGTGTGTTTGCCGCTCTGGTGTCGGAGCCGTCGCGGTTGCCGCCGGCCTGGCGCGGCGAACTGGATTGCCGGGACCGGCGCGCCGTGGTCGGTGCCTACATCGCGACCATGACGGACCGCTTTCTGCTGGACATGGACGGCCGGCTCGGTTGAGGCGGGGGACCATCCGTTTTGTCCCTCCGGATTCAGCGTCGGGGACGCGGTTCCCGGTACTCCTGATACTCGGGATCCTCCAACTCCGCGGCCTCGTCCTCCGACACCGTGTCCTCGGTTCCAAACCGGGTCAGGCCTACATCGCGCAATCGGGTACGGGCCCGTTCCAGGATGCCGGTGAACTTCCCGAATTGGTCCCGGAGACCGCCGCCCGCACCCAGATCGACATCGGAGTGGAGGCTGGCCACTGCCTCGCCTTTCGTTCCCGCAGCCGCCTCTTGGGCAATCAAGCGCCAGGCCACAAACAACAGGCCCGCGACCAGGACCAAACTGCTCAACAGCGAGAACAACTGAATGAACCGGTTGTCCCTGACCAGTTCCTGAGGGGGACTTCCTTCCGAAACGGGCAAGGCGCTCCCGTCCGGTGTCTGCGGACCATCGATGAGCACCCCCTGCAGGGCCAGGAGATTGGCTTCGAGCAACTCCCGCTCGCCGTCGTCCAGGACCAGGCCGGAACTTCCGTCGGCGCGCAGGAGGCCCAGCGCCTCGTTGACCGCCAGTCTGGGATCCGATGCCATGTAGCCAAGAATTTTGGCCGCGCCGGGGGACAGCGAGTCCGAACCGCTGATCTGCTGGTCTTCGGCCAGGCTGTTGACGATCAGGATTTTGTAGGCGCCGAGCAGATCGGACGGCAGCGCTCCCTGCCACTGGACGGGCCACGCGTACCACGCCAGGGCGATGCCTGCAGCCAGGCTGAAGGCGATGACGACCATATACTTGATGAGAGGCCGGATTAAACCTCTCACCCGCGAATCGGAAACATGAATCATGTCATTCCACCGAGGCCTGATTCTTCGATTGCTGCGATGATGGACTTGACGGACTGCATGTGGTTCTTGCGTCCCACCAGCAGGGCATCGGGGGTGTCCACGACGACCAAGTCCTGAACGCCGACCATGGCGACCAGGCGTCCATTGGCGAAGACGATGTTGTGTTGGCTGTCGACGGCGACGACCCGGTCGCCGACCACGACATTGGCATCCCCGTCCTTTTCCAGTATGCGCTCGAGTGCGTCCCAGCTGCCCAGGTCGGTCCAGCCCGTCTCAAGATGGACCACTGTGCAGTCGGCGGCTTGTTCAATGACCACCTGATCGATGCTGCATGGATCCAAAGCCTTCCAGGTTTCGCTGTTCGGGCCCGGGTTGCGGGCCGCTTCCAGCAGGTGTGGAGCGCATTGCGCCAGGCGGTGGCGCAGGCTGTCGACACGGCTGACCAGGATGCCGCAATTCCAAAGGCAGTCGCCGCGCTCGAGCATGCGCGCCGCGGTCGGAGTGTCCGGCTTCTCGCGGAAGCTGCGCACGCGCGCCGCGGGTGGGGTGCTGGCCGGGACCAGGGGAGCACCCAGCCTGATGTACCCGTATCCCGTGTGCGGATGGTCGGGCACGGCGCCAAGCAGCACCAGGGAGCCGTCGGCCGCGAGTTCGGCCGCGCGCGTCAGGGCTTGGCAGAAAACGACTTCGTCCCGGATCCAGTGGTCCGATGGCAGCCAGATTGCAATCTCGCTGTCCGCATCCGCCGGCAGATGTGCCAGCACCCAAGCGAAGGCGGGGGCTGTATTGCGGCCTTCCGGCTCGGTCAGGATCCGCGTCCGGTCAAGGTGCGGAAGCTGTTGGGCGACCAAATGGGAGGTGCTGCGGCCGGTTACCACCCATGTGCGCTCGGATGTCAGCAAGGGGGCAACCCGCCGGCAGGTCGCTTGCAGCAGCGATTCCCCCTGTGCCAGCAGATCGTCGAACTGCTTGGGAGTCTGCTGCCGACTGCGAGGCCACAGGCGATTCCCGCTGCCACCAGCTAGGATTACGCCTATCATCGATGATTGCTTCCAAGGCGTGGCAGGGCACCCGACCGGCTACCGCGCGGCGGACCCCTGTTTGGTTGGGTCTGTATCTTATCCTACTTGGGCAGCAGGCCCGGCAGCAGGTGCACGATTACCGATCGTCCGGGGATGTCCACCTCGGACACCACTTCGCGGATGGCAGGCAGTAGAATTGGTTGGCTGAGTCCCAATTCCGGAGCCGGACACACCTCCCAGACATCGTTGGCTCCGGTCGCGGCCACGTCGGCCACCACCCCCAGGTACAGGCCGGTGTCGGTGGTGACGGATGAACCGACAATGTCGTGAATCCACCAGGTTCCCGGTTCCGGCGGCGGCACGTCCGCTTCCGGCACGGACAGCCAGGCGCCGCGCAGGGATTCGGCGGCCGTTCTGTCCCGAACCTCGACGAACCGCACGAGCAGCGCTTGTTTGTGGCGGCGCGTGGACAGGACCGTCAGCGGACTCCGCCCGCGGGTGCTGTGCAGGAGCTGCCGCGGGGCAAACCGCCCGCTGTTGTCGGTGATGACGCGTATGCCCACCTCGCCCTTGATGCCGTGGGGCTTCTCGACGCGCCCGACGACGAAGTGGTCGTCGGGATAGGAGCCATTGGCGGCCACCGGTATGGGGCGGTTCAGGCCTGGTCGTCCTGCCCGCGTTCGGTCGGGGTCAGGCCATCGCCGATTTCCTGCCAGGAATCCACGTGCAGGGCGACATGGGCGTGCGGACTGGGCGACGATGCCTTGACCAGGGCCCGGAGTGCACGGATGTTGTCCCCGTTGCGTCCAATGATGAACTTCATGTCCTCCTGGTGCACCAGGAGGTTGAATTCCAGGTCCTGGTCGTACTGGTGCGCCTCCACCTCGACATCGTCCGGATGCTGCGCCAGGGTCGAGGCGACCCAGGTTACGAGCTGGCCGATGCGGTCGATGGTGTCGTCCACGTCATGATTCGACATGTTCATCTGTTTCCGTCGCGGGCGCGGCCTCGGCAGCGGCCGCCTTCAGCAGACGCTGCACGGCCGGAGTTGGCTGTGCACCGTGGGCAATCCAGTGGTTGGCCCGTTCCACGTCCACCACGATGGTTTCCGGTTCGGTGCGCGGATTGAAGTGCCCGATGTTCTCGATGAAACTGCCGCTGGTGGCCTTGCGTTGATCCGCGACCAGGATGCGGTAGGTCGGTTTGTTCTTGGTGCCTTTGCGCACCAGTCGAATGCGAACCACTGTGTGGGGGTCTCCTGAGGATTGTTGGTGTCAGCGGAGTTCCTGCCCCGCCATCAGTCGCTTCATGTGCCGCATGCGGCCACGCTGGCGGCCGCGACCGCCTCCCGACATTTCCTTAATCATGCCCTGAGCCTCCCGGAAGCGCTTGAGGAGATCGTTCACGTCCTGTACGCGCGTGCCGCTGCCGGCCGCAATGCGGCGCCGTCGGCTGCCGTTGAGCACGCTGGGGTTGCGCCGTTCCTGAAGCGTCATGCTGTTGACGATGGCTTCGCTCTGCTTCAGGCTGTGCTCCATATCCTCTTCGTCGAGATCCGCGAGCAGATTCCGGGCGCCCGGTAGGAGTTTCAGGAGGTCGGACAGGCTGCCCATCCGCTTGAGCGAGCGCAACTGGTCGAGGAAATCCTCGAAGTCGAGTTGGCCGCGGGCCATTTTGTCGCCCAGCCGTTCACTCTGCTCGTCGTCCAGAAACTGCTCGGCCTTCTCGATGAGGGTCAAGACATCCCCCATGCCCAGAATGCGGCTGGCCATCCGTTCGGGCTCGAATACGTCGAGACCGTCCATCTGCTCGCTGGTCCCCATGAATTTCACAGGGACCCCGGTCACCTGACGCACACTGAGGGTGGCGCCCCCGCGGGCATCGCCATCCACCTTGGTCATGATCAATCCGGTTAGGGGAACGCTGGCCTGGAAGCCCTCCGCCACGTTGACGGCCTCCTGGCCGGTCATGGCATCCACAACCAGCAGGGTCTCGGCCGGATTGACCCGATCCTTGATCTCGGCCAGCTCTGCCATCAGCACGGAGTCGATTTGGGTTCGGCCGGCCGTGTCCAGGATGCAGACGGTATGCGCCTTGCCGCGGGCGAACTTCATGGCGCGGGCGGCGATGTCGGGCGCCCGGGCACCTTCGCGCTGGGCGAACACCGGGACGTCAATCTGCCTGCCCAGGGTCTCAAGCTGATCGATCGCAGCCGGCCGCTGCACGTCCGCAGCCACCAGCAACGGAGTTTGGCCCCGTCTGCGCAGGTGCACGGCCAGCTTGGCCGCCATCGTGGTCTTGCCCACACCCTGAAGGCCCACCAGGGCCAAGGCATGGGGAGCCTGGCCGGCAAAGTTCAACGGTGCCGGTTTCCCCAGCAGGGAAATCAATTCCGCATGCACGATTTTGACCACCTGCTGGCCGGGGGTCAGGCTCTGCAGGACTTCGGTCCCGGTGGCGCGGTCCCGGATGCGGCGGGTGAAGTCCTTGACCACCCGGTAGTTGACGTCCGCCTCCAGCAGTGCCATGCGGATTTCGCGCATGCCGGCCGTAATGTCCTGTTCGTCCAGGCGCCCCTTGCGCGACAGGGCGTCGAACGTGTTCTGAAGTCTTTGGCTCAGCGAATCGAACATGCCTGCAAGCACATGGGGTCAAATCGGACGGTGGCGCGCCGCGTCGCCCGGCCCGTTCAAACGGGACCGCACATTGTAGCGGCGGCCGACCTGCAGGCGCAATATTTGCGGTTTCCGGCCGGGCATCGCGCCCGGCCGGGCGACTACGCGGTCAGAGTTTCTGGTCTTCCGTGTTGTTGAGGGGGTTGAAGCGGAGCTCGGACACGGACCCTTCGTCGGCTTGCCCGGCGTCCCGAATGCCGTCGTCGGCAATCGGATCCAAGTCGCCGTACAGCATGCGTTGGACCCGGGCACGCGCCCGGCCCGACATGGAAGGGGTGGCTTCCTGGGCCAGCAGCCGCAGTGCGTTGGCTACGATCAGGCTCTCCTCGACGACCGCGCGGTCGGCGGCCGAGAGGGACGCCAGATACCGATCCTGAAGTTCACTGCTGGCGGCCAGGTGATCGGCTTTGTCGAATAACATGCCCAGGCGGCTGTCTTCCTCCGACAGCCGGGGAAATTCCGTTTGGTGATCGAACGGGGGCATAGCGGTTGCTCCTTGGTCAACCCAGGTCCCGCGTCAGGGCGGCCCTAAGTTCCTTGATGGCTCTGAACTGCATCGCCCTGACGGAAACTTCGGTCTTGCCCATGATCGCTGCCACTTCCTTGACGCCGTAGCCCTCAAGGAAGCGCAGGGATATTACCTGAGCCTGGGAGTCGGGTAGGCGCGCAATGGCTGCCCGCAGGGATTCGGCATCCAGGGAATCCCGTGTGGCGCGGAACGGGTCCGGTTCGCGCGAAGGCAGGTTCATGTGCGTGTCGATGGGGAAGAAGGCGGCCCGCACGTCCCGGCGGATGTGGTCGCGAATCTGGTTGTTGGCAATGGTGTAGAGCCATGAGGTAAACGTGTACTTCCACGGTTGGCCTCTGTTGATGGCTTCGTAGACCTTGAGAAACACGTTGCCCGTAAGGTCCTCCGCCAACTGAAGATCGGGGACGCGCGTGTAGATGAATCGGAAAATGTGACCCGAGCACAGATCGAAAAGTTGGTTGAAGGCATCGGGATCGCCGTTCCGGGCGTCATCCAGAAGGTCGGTGGGAATCTTGACTCTCACGTCGGGTCGGGGCTGTGAAGAAGGGAGAAAAACGAGACCCGCAGACTCGTCCATACTATTAACGATAGCAGTCGTAGGGCCTGTTGGGGCTGTGCATTGCGAAATTGGCACTGTTTCAATCTCGTTGATATGGGTTGCGGACCGTCATGGGCCTATTCTCCGTACCCGCGGGTGCCGTGCGTCGCTTCAGGCCATGCCGCGGGCCATCAGGTACACGAAGTTGCGGGCGCCGGCTTCGGTCTTCAGCCCCCGCGTCAGGCGGGCCCGGGGCTTGAAGCGGCCAAACCAGCCCTCCAGCCGGTTGGTGGAGGCGGGCACCCTGGGGTGGTCTTGGTTGCGCACCAGCTCATGCCAGCGCTCCACGAGGTGCCACAGCAGCTTGCGCACCTCCGGGTGCAGGCGCACGCGGCCCTGCATCACCGCCTCCCAGAGGGCCAGCAGGACGGGCCCGGCCTCCGGGCGGTCGCGCCCGGGCCAGGCGTCGCAGGATGGGCAGCAGGACCCGGTCCCGGTGGGTCAGGTCGTCCTTGTCGAGACTCCGGATGTGCCGCCCCACGGTGCGCTGCCTGTGCACGGCGCACGGCTGCCGGTCCAAACCCGCCGCCTCCAGGGCCGGACCGTAGACGGGGTCGTCGTCGGTCGTCAGCCCCTGCACCCCGCGCGCGGCCAGGTCCGTGAACCAGTCGGCCCCGTCGAGGCCGGGACCGCTCAGGCGCAGGTCCAGCCGTTCGCCCCGGGGCCCAGGACCACGGCCACGGGACGCTTGACGCCCCCGAGGGGCAGCCAGGTCTCGTCCATCTCGACCCACGAGGGCAGGGCCGCCTGCGGGTCGGGCGCCAGGCCCGGGGCCACCGCCTGCACGTCCCGCCACAGGGTGGCGGCCCCCACCCCGCAGCCCAGCAGGGCCAGGAGGCGGGACAGGCCCCGGAAACTGACGCTGTGCACATACAGGTTGGCCACCAACTCGCGGAAGGTCTGCGGCCGCTGGCGGGAGGTCACGTCGGGCGGCAGGGGCGAAGCGCTGCCCCGGCAGGCTTTGCACTGCCAGCGTTGCACCCACAGCCGTCCCAGCACGACCAGATGGCGGGAGTAGGTGCCGTTGCGGCGCCAGGCGCTAGGATGAAGTCCATGACGAGGGGCCCTGTTGGTTTTGGTTAGATGAAACCAAGTGTAGGGGCCCCTCGTCCCTTGCCAGGTCCACAACCAATATCAACGAGATTGAAACAGTGCCGCGAAATTCGACCGCGCACCGGGGGCGGCCGCCTCATTTGTCCCGGGCAGTTCCGCGATCGTGGCGGGCCACGTAGTGCAGCCTTTGGCCAATCGTGACCAGCAGCGCCAGACACATGGGGACCAGCACCACATCCGCCACGTTCAACATGAGGCCGGCGCCCAGCAACACGATGCGTTCGCTGCGCTGTAGCCAGCCGGCCTTGCCGGGAATGTCAAGGCCTTCCGCCCGAGCCTTGACATAGGACACGACCACCGATGCCCCAATCACCGCGGCGGTCAACGGAATGCTCCAGCTCAGCGGCAGGCGCATCGGCCCGCCAAGTTGCAAATGGATCAGCAGCCCCAACAGGGCACAGATTTCGGACAGACGGTCGAAGGTGCTGTCCAGGCAGGCCCCGTATCGCGTCACGCGGCCCGTGCTGCGGGCCAGCAGGCCGTCCAGGCTGTCCAGGCCGGATACCAGGATGTAGGCCAACCCACCCCATCGGGTCCACCCGGCCGCAATCAAGCAGGCTGTGGCGACGGCCAGCCCCAGGCCTATCCAGGAAATAAGGTTGGGCGTCAGCCGCAACCACAGCAGGCACCGCACGACGGGTAGTTCGACGTGAGCCAACAGGGAACGGCCCCAAGTCTCGATCACGGTTGTGCACAGCCTCGTTCCAGGGAATATCACTACATTCTGACAGCATCCGTACACCGCAGGACAGTCCGCCCCGTACACGTGGCCTCGGAAAGCCTGTTCAGGAACGTGGCTGTGAGGGGTGGCCGGATCCGGCGCTCGCCGAATTTAAGGTGCCGGGACCAGGTTCGCGTAAGATGGAGTTCGACTAGGTGCGCGCCCGCGCCATTCTGCCCGCCCTCACATCCTTTCACACCACACTCTGGACATGTCCCTTTCCGACCCGATCAAAGTGGCAGTCACCGGTGCGGCCGGCAATGTTGGCTATGCGCTGGTTTTCCGCATCGCGGCCGGACAGATGCTGGGCGCAGGCCAGCCGGTTCACCTGTCGCTGATTGAAATTCCACCGGCCATGCGCCAGGCGGAAGGCGTGGCCATGGAACTGGAGGACTGTGCCTTCCCGCTGTTGGCCGGAATCGACGTGACCGACTCCGCCGAGGAGGGGTTCGACGGCGTGCAGCATGCACTGCTGGTGGGTTCCCGGCCCCGCGGGGCTGGCGAGTCCCGGGCGGACCTGGTCGTCAGCAACCTGCCAATTTTCCGGAGCCAGGGACAAGCCCTCAACGCACAGGCCGCCGATGACGTGCGGGTGACGGTGGTCGGCAATCCGGCGAACCTCAACGCCCGGATTGCCCATTGCCATGCACCGGACATTCCGGCTTCCAGGTTCACGGCCCTGACGCGCCTGGACCACAACCGGGCGGTGAGCCTGGTTGCGCGCACGGCCGGTGTGCGGCCCGACCAGGTGGCGAACGTGGCCATCTGGGGCAATCACAGTGCCACGCAGTACCCGTGCCTGGCCCATGCCACGATCGACGGGCACAGGGACTGGCCCTTGTTTTCGGACCAGGCCTGGATTGAGGAACAGTTCATACCCAGGATCCAGAACCGCGGCGCGGAAGTCATTGCGGTCAGGGGGGCCAGCAGTGCAGCCAGCGCGGCCGTGGCCGTTACCGACCACGTGCGGGACTGGCACCTGGGCACCGGTGACGAGCGGACCACCAGCATGGCCATCGTGGGCGAAGGGCAGTACGACACTCCGCCCGGTGTGGTCTTCAGCTTTCCGGTTCGGGTTCGGGACGGGGAAATCGAGGTTGTCCCAGACCTTCAGCTCACCCCTTTCGATCGTCGCATGGTGGACATCACGGGAGAGGATCTGCTGGAGTTGAGTCGCACGGCCGACGCACTTCTGAGTTGACAACGGGGCTCTGGGTCGGGTAGTCTGGCCGCATGAGCCATGCGATTGTGTCGCGGATCAACAAGTCCGCAGGTCAAGCCAGCGATCGCGCCACCCACGGTGGTGCCGGGTCGGCGCGCACCTTCTCGTTTGGCGCCTATTACTATTACCGCTTTGCAGGGACGGGACCGCACCGCGAACCAGGGAGTTGCGCACAGGCCAACTGATGCCGGACAACCAGGAGACGCAGGAGCGGTCCAGAATTGGATCGCTTTTTTTTTGCTCGCCGCGGTATGCCGCTTCTTTCGGCCTGAAATCCAACCATGATCGTTTGCAGAGGCGTGCGCGGCGCCACCACGGTAGTCGAGAACGAAGCCCGCGAGATCCTGGCGGCCACGCGGCAACTCCTGGCCCTGATGATCCGATTGAACGGAATCGAGTCGGTGGACGTGGCCTCGGGTGTCTTTACGACCACTGTGGACCTGAATGCCGTGTTCCCTGCGACCGCGGCCCGTCAGTTGGGCTGGATGTCCGTGCCGCTGTTGTGTGGTCATGAAATGGAGGTTCCGGACAGCCTCCCCAGGTGCGTCCGCATCCTGCTGCATTGGAACACGGACCGCGGCCAGGACGAAATCCACCACGTGTACCTGAAGGAGGCGGTGCAGCTGCGTCCCGACCAGTCGGAGTTGCCCCCGGTGGACATGCAACAGCTGAACCAGTGGGTGGAAGACCAGATGCGCAAGCATGGAGGGGCGTGATGAGAGTTGCCTTTCAAGGAGAGCACGGTGCCTATTCCCATGCGGCCATCCTCAAGCATTTCGGCGAGGACGCCGGGATCCGGATGGTGCCCTGCCGCAGCTTCGCCGAACTCTTTGCCGCAGTGGACGCCGGCGAGGCGGAGTTCGGCATGGTTCCCGTGGAGAACTCGCTGGGCGGCGCGGTCACCGGCATCAACGATCTGTTGCTGAACTACGACTTCAAGGCTTCGGCGGAAATCCTGTATCCGGTGCGCCACAACCTGGTCGTGGCCCGGCCGCCGGAGGGCTCCCCGCGGGAGGCAATCACCCACGTGCGAAGCCATCCCCAGGCCTTGGAACAGTGTCGGGAGTACCTGGCCCGGCTGAACCTCGTGCCGGTGGACTGGTATGACACGGCCGGGGCTGCCAAGTCGCTGGTGGAGGAACCCGCGCCGGGAACCGCCGCGCTGTCCAGTCGGATCGCCGCCGACACCTGGGACCTCGAAATCGTGGACAGCGACGTGGCTGACGGGCCGGGTAATTTGACCAGGTTTCTGTTGATTGGCCACGAAACCGCCGAGCGCACGGAGGACAGCAAGACGTCGGTGCTGTTTGCGATTCCGGACCAACCCGGCGGTCTGGTCAAGGCCTTGCAGGTGTTTTCCGATCGGAACATCAACCTCACCAACATCAGCAGCTTCCCGCGCCGCAACCGCAGGTGGAACTATGTGTTCTTCATGGAGTTCCTCGGCCACGTCGAGGACCCGCAGGTCTCGGAGGCGGTCACGCAGCTGTTGGTCAACACCGCCTTCCTCAAGCTGCTCGGCAGTTTTCCGAGAGCGCCCGAACCGGACGATCTGTCGCCGGGCCGCATTCTTGGATTCGGAAAGTAGGCAATTTGCCCAATCAAGTCTTGAACCCCTTCAACCAAGCCAAGGAACACCATGATTGTTGTGATGAAACAGACAGCCGACGCAGACGACACCGCGCGGGTTGCCCAGCACATTGAGGAAAAAGGCTTCAGCCTGCACATCAGCAAGGGCGAGGCCAGGACGATCATCGGCATCATCGGTGCCAATGAACACGAGCTGGATATCGATTCGTTCCAGGTGCTGCCCGGTGTGGAGAAGACGATGCGCATCATGCAACCGTTCAAGGCCGCCAGCCGCGATTTCACGCAGAAGAAGACCGTGATCAACGTCAACGGTTCCCAAATCGGCGGGGAAAGGGTGGCCGTGTTTGCGGGTCCCTGCAGCGTGGAGACCCGCGAACAGATCCTGGAGACGGCCTACGCGGTGGCCGATACCGGGGCGCAGTTCCTGCGCGGCGGCGCCTTCAAGCCCCGTTCATCACCCTACAGCTTCCAGGGACTGGGCCACGCAGGCCTGGAACACTTGGCGGAAGCGCGCGAGAAGACAGGCCTGTCCATCATCACCGAGGTGATGAGCACCGAGGATATTGAACTGGTGGAGCAGTACACCGACATCTTTCAGGTTGGCGCCCGCAACACCCAGAACTATCCCCTGCTCAAGGCCCTGGGCCGGGCCAGCAAGCCCGTGTTCCTAAAGCGGGGCCTCGCCGGCACGCTGGAGGAACTGCTCATGAGCGCGGAGTACATCCTTAGCGAGGGCAACATGAATGTGATGCTGTGTGAACGCGGCATACGCACCTTCGAAACCTACACGCGCAACACCTTCGATGTCAACGCGATCCCGGTGCTGCAGGACCTGACCCACCTGCCGGTCATCGCCGACCCGGCACACGGCACCGGCAAGTGGGAGCTGGTGGGCCCGATTTCGAAATCGGCGGTGGCAGCAGGGGCCGACGGGGTGATGGTCGAGGTTCACCCCAACCCCACCCAAGCCAAGAGCGACGGGGCGCAAAGCCTGACAGTCAAGAATTTCAAGGCATTGATGAAGGATTTGAAGCGGGTGGCGGCAGCGGTCGACCGCTCGATCTGATCCGGGCCGCACTGCGTCGGCACCCGTCCTTGCAATTCCCATGTCGTTTACATTGGCCGACTGCCGCGTGGCGGTGGTCGGCCTTGGTCTGATCGGCGCCAGCCTGTGCGCCGACCTCACCCGGCTCAAGGTGTGCCGCGAGGTTCGCGGCGTCAGTCGTTCGTCCACCACGGTTTCAAGAGGGATCGCGGAAGGCATCATCGACCAGGGAACCACCAGCCTGCAGACCGGCGTGGAGGGCGTCGACATCGTGATTCTGGCCGCGCCGGTGCGCATTGCCATCGGACAGCTGGCACGGATTGCCGACCATCTCAAGGACGGAGCCATTGTGGCCGACGTGGGCAGCACCAGCGTCGAGGTGGTCGAGGCCATGAAGGGAATGCCCGCGCATGTGCAGCCCATTGCCACACATCCGATGGCCGGCAAGGAAACCAGCGGCTTCGATTCCGCTGAACGGGGGCTTTTCGACAATGCAACCTGGATTTTGACACCCCTGGAACGGACGTCGGCCCACACCGTGAAGGTGTTTCGAGAGTTGGTCCTGTCCGTTGGGGCCCATCCGTTGATGATGGAACCCCACAAGCACGACCGGGTGGTGGCTGCCATCAGCCATGTGCCGTTTTTGCTGTCCAGCGCGCTGGTGGGCAGTGTGGCGGAAGCTGGCGTGCGGGATCCGGAAGTCTGGGAGTGCGCGGCCGGTGGCTTCCGCGATACGTCGCGGGTTGCGGCCAGCGAGGCCGACATGTTCATTGACATCCTGATGACCAATCGGGAAAACGTGCGCAGCCAACTGGACCGGTTCATCGAAGAGATTCTGGAATTGCGCTCGATGTTGGTTGAAAGGCGGGAGGATGCGCTGGTTGCCCGCCTGTCGGCGCATCGCAATGCACGGCTGGCCTGGTATGCGGACTGGATGGAGCGCAATCGACCGGAGATTTGACGGGGGAAGGAATTGGACATGGACACGCTCAGGATTCAGGGTGGTGCAGCGTTGGTGGGCGACATGCGCGTTCCCGGAGACAAATCGATCAGCCACCGTTCCGTGTTGCTCGGTGCCCTCGGCGACGGCCCCACCACGGTGACCGGATTCCTGGACGGCCGGGACTGTCTGGCTACCGTTGGCATCATGCAGGTACTGGGCGTGCGCATCGAGCGCCACACTGCCACCGGCTTGACCATCCAGGGAGTCGGCCTGCACGGTTTGCACCCCCCGGGCGGAGCCTTGGACTGCCGAAACTCCGGCACCACCATGCGGCTTCTGAGCGGCCTCATGGCCGGACAGCGGTTCGGTTCCGTGCTGACGGGGTCGCGCCAGTTGTGCACGCGGCCCATGGACCGCGTAATCGCGCCGCTGCGGGAAACGGGGGCGTCCATCTCCGGTGCCGACGGCGGCGGTACGGCACCGTTGACGGTTCGGCCCGCGGCGCACCCCCTTCAGGGCGTGCGGTATGCGATGCCGGTGGCCAGTGCCCAGGTCAAGTCCTGTTTGCTCCTGGCCGGATTGTACGCCGCTTCGGCAACCACCGTGATCGAACCCGGTCCGACCCGGGATCACACGGAGTGCATGCTGCGCGGGATGGGCGTGCATGTTGTGAATGAGGGACGGCGCATCACGCTGGAGCCTCCGGAACGCCTGAAGGGGACCAACGTGGCCATTCCCGGAGATCCGTCGTCGGCCGCGTTCCTGATGGTGGCGGCCTGCATCGTGCCCGGCAGCCGGTTGCGGATTGTGGACGTGGGTCTCAATCCAACCCGCACCGGACTGCTGGACGCACTTTTGCAGATGGGGGCCGACATTCGGATGGGGAACCGCCGGGAGGCTGCGGGGGAGGCTGTCGGAGACCTGTTGGTCGGTTATGCCCCGCTCCGCGGCTCCGAGTTCGGCGGGGACCTGATCGTGCGCATGATCGACGAGTTGCCGCTGTTGGCGCTCGCCTGCAGTCAGGCCGAGGGACCCTCCCGCATTCGCGACGCGCAGGAGCTGAAGGTCAAGGAGTCCAACCGCATCCTGGACACGGAGCGGCAGTTGGCCCGGCTGGGAGCTGTCGTCCACGGTACGGAGGACGGCTTCGCGATCGACGGGGACAGCAGTCTGCACGGAGCCTGTGTGGACAGTTGCGGCGATCATCGCCTCGCGATGTTGCTGGCCGTGGCCGGCTTGGCTGCACAGGGCGAGACCGTGGTTGCAGGCGCGAAAGTGACCGACGACAGTTTCCCCGGGTTTGCGGAGACCCTGAAGGCCTTGGGCGGCGCAGCGGAACGGGGTCCTGCCGATGCCTGAATCCATCACCCCCCATACCCGCAAGGTCGGCCTGATCGGCTGGCCGGTCGGGCATTCCGGCTCGCCCCGGATGCACAACGCCGCCTTCGCGGCGGCCGGCATGGACTGGGTGTACCTGCCACTGCCCGTGCCGGTGAAACCGAAGGACCGGATTGGTGAAGCAGTCCGCGGCCTGGGAGCACTGGGGTTTCGGGGCGCCAATGTGACGATCCCGCACAAACGGAGTGTCATGTCCCATCTCTCGGGCATTTCAGCCGTGGCCCGGGCGGCGGGGGCGGTCAACACTTTGACAGTGCGCGATAACGGAGACCTTGCCGGGGACAACACCGATGTGTGGGGGTTCTATTCCGTGTTGGAAGAGGCGGGATGGTCGGCCCACAGTGGTTCGGCTCTGGTGTTGGGGGCCGGCGGTTCGGCCCGGGCAGTGCTGACCGGATTGCTCGAAGCCGGATGCCGGGATGTTCGCGTCCACAACCGCACCCGGACGCGGGCAGAGGCATTGGTTCGGGACTTCCGTGCGCTCTATCCCGCTGCATCGATGCGTGTGATTGGCTCCGAGCGGGAAGTTTCGGCTGCAGGCCGCGAAGTGGACCTGGTAGTGAACTCAACGTCGCTGGGCATGGCACCGCACGTCGACACGTGCCCTGTGGCTCCTGACTTCCCCTGGCGATCCGGGCAGTGGGCCTATGACCTGGTCTACAACCCCCCGGCAACCCTGTTCCTGAGTCGGGCCCGACAGGGCGGTGCCCGTTGCATCGGCGGCATGGAGATGCTGGTCCGGCAGGGGGCCCGGTCCTTTGAGATTTGGACAGGTTGGATGCCGGACCTCGACCTGATGCGAAGGGAACTCAATCTACATCTGGGATTTCAAACCGATGGTTGACAACATGCAAGCCATTTTTACCGCGGACGACTACGGGTTCCACTACCCGGATTCACGGGGCAAGTTTGGGCCGTACGGCGGCAAGTATGTGCCCGAGACACTGATTCCGGCCTTGGAGGAGCTGGAGGAAATCCATGCCACCGCCATGCAGGACACAGGTTTCCAGGACGAACTCAATTTGCTGCTGGAGACCTATGTGGGACGGCCCACGCCCCTGACGCATGCCAGGCGGCTGACCGAGCACTTCGGCGGTCCCGAGATCTACCTGAAGCGGGAAGACCTGGCCCATACCGGTGCCCACAAGATCAACAACGCCCTGGGCCAGGCACTCATGGTGAAGCGCATCCTGGGCAAGAATCGGGTCGTGGCCGAGACTGGTGCCGGCCAGCACGGCGTGGCCACGGCGACTGCTTGTGCACTTCTGGACATGGAGTGCGTGGTTTACATGGGCTCCGTGGACATGGCGCGCCAGGCTCCCAACGTGTTCCGGATGCAACTTCTGGGGGCGGAGGTGAGGGAAGTGTCCAGCGGCAGTCAAACCCTTAAGGATGCCATCAGCGAGGCCATTCGCGATTGGGTTACCAACGTGCCGGATACTCACTACCTGTTGGGCAGCGCCCTGGGTCCCCATCCGTATCCGGTTATGGTGCGCAACCTGCAGTCGGTAATTGGGCGGGAGGCCCGCCGGCAGATGCTGGACCCGTCCACGGGTCCGGGGCGGCTGCCGGACGTTGTCGTGGCCTGTGTGGGCGGCGGCAGCAACGCGATCGGCATGTTCTACCCGTTTTTGATGGATCCGGGGGTCCGGCTGATGGGCGTGGAGGCCGGGGGCCGCGGCATAGAAAGCCATGAGCATGCCTCCCGGTTTGCCGATCCGAAGTTGGGCCGGCTGGGTGTCCTGCACGGAACCCGCAGCTATGTCCTGCAGGACGAGGACGGACAGATTGCCCTGACCCACTCCATTTCGGCCGGGCTGGACTATGCAAGCGTCGGACCGGAACATGCCTTGTTGCGGGATCGGAAACGGGCCGAATACTTCTACTGTACGGACGAACAGGCATTGGCGGGATTCGAACTCCTGTGTCGGCAGGAAGGCATCATTCCGGCCCTCGAGAGTGCCCATGCCGTGGGTTGGCTGCCGGAACTGATGTCGGAGGTTTCACCCGACGACCTGGTCCTGGTGTCCTTGAGCGGCCGGGGCGACAAGGATCTGGATACCGTGATGGCCGAGCTGCCCCTTGGCGACTGAGTCCAACCAAAGGCCCAATTCACATGAACGGGAACGACCCCATGACAGGAGTGGAGCGCATCAGATCGGCGATCGCCAAACGGCAAGGCGATGCCACAGCTGCATTCATGCCGTATTTTCCGACCGGGTTCCCCTCCCGGTCGGAGTCCGTGGCGATGATGCGGTCGATGGCCGATGCCGGGGCCGATCTGTTCGAGATCGGGTTTCCCTTCAGTGATCCGTTGGCCGACGGACCCACCATTCAGGCCGCCACCCACAGGGCGCTGTTGAACGGCATGACAACGCGGGACGGTCTCGACATTGCCAAGGAATTGCGGGAGGCAGGGATCACCCAGCCGTTCTGCGCCATGTCGTACTACAACCCGATCTTCAACTACGGAATCGACCGGTTCATCGAGGATGCAGCGCAGGCGGGGTTCGACGGCTTTATCATCCCCGACCTGCCGCCGGACGAGGGGGAGGAGATGGAGGAAGCCTGCCGCGAAGCCGGCCTGGCGCTTGTGTATTTCCTGGCTCCGTCCAGTTCGCGCCAACGCATCGAACTGGTGACATCCCGCAGCACGGGATTTGTCTATCTGGTGAGCGTGCTGGGCACCACCGGAGCCCGTGCGTCGCTGCCGGACTACCTGACGGACTTGGTGGCGCAGGTGCGGGCCGACACGGACACCCCGGTTTGCGTCGGCTTCGGAGTCAGCAACGGCGAGCAGGCGGCTCAGGTGGCCTCAATCGCGGACGGTGCCATCGTGGGTTCTGCCTTGGTCAAGGCGGCCGAAGGCCCCGACGGTGCAGATGCGGTGAAAAGCCTGGCCCGGGAACTGGCCCGGGGCGCCCACGGGCATTGACCTCACCGGGCATCCGAGGCCGGACGGCTACAGGTTGTCCAATGAGGAGCGTGCCGCGGATGCGCCTTGTGCAATCAGGGCCGCGTCACTGGTTACGGTAATGAACTGAAAACCCTGCAGGCGCCGTCTGCGGGCATCTTCCAGGCCGCGCCCGGCGATGCCGGGAACCTTGCCTGTGTCGCGGCAGGCGGCCAGTACCCGTTCCAGTGCCAATCGGTGCTCGTCCCGCGTGTCCATCTCCGACGGGTGGAAGCCAAGGGATAGCGCCAGGTCGGACGGCCCCGTCCAACAACCCGTGATGCCGGGCGTTGCCAGAATCGCTTCGGCGTTGTCGACGGCCATGGCACTTTCGAGCTGGACTGCCACAAACAACTCGTCGTTGATGCAGTCCGCGTAGTCGTCGCCGTACATGGCCGCCTGGTTCCAGCCCCATGAGCGACAGCCCAGGGGCGGCAACAGGCAAGCATCGGCCACGCGCCGGGCATCCTCCGGCGTGTCCACCATGGGCACGATGATGCCCAGCATGCCCTTGTCCAGGAGTTGTCCAATCAGGCGATAGTCGTTGGTGGCGACACGAGCCATGGGCGTGGCCGCGCCGAGGTTGATCTGGGCAATGGCCCTCCCGACATCCCCTTCATCCCAGTTTCCGTGCTGGCGGTCGACCATCACAAACTCGGTGCCGCTCCCACTGAGAATCGCGCCGGTTTCAGGGACTCCAAGACCCATCGACAGACCGAAAGCCGGCTTTCCTGCTCTCATTGTGGCCAGGGCCGTATTCGTCTTCATATGTCTATTGTCCGGGTTGCAGTAATGGTCGGAATGGCCTTGGCCGCGGCACGGACCTGCAGGTCCGCGTCGGCGTGCCGAGTATACAATTCGGTGCACCGGTTCGGAATTCGGCCGGGGCATGACGACGGGTTGGGAGAATGTTGATTTGAACGAGGCAGTTTTGGACACCGCAAAGGCATTGATCGAGATCCCGTCGGTGTCCGCCGACAACAACGCTGAGGTCATCGATTTCCTGGTGGACCGGGCCGCAGGCCAGGGTTGGGCCACCGAACGGCTGGCCTATCGCGATGCGGAAGGCGTGCAAAAACACTGCCTGGTGGCCAGGGCCGGCCAGGGTACCGGGGGTGTGGCATTCCTGTCGCACACGGATACGGTGCCCGGCCTGGAGGGATGGGAGCCGTTCGCGCCCAGGGTTGCGGACGGGCGGCTGTACGGCAGGGGCAGCTGCGACATGAAGGGGCCGCTTGCCGCCTTTGTCTGTGCCGTGTCCGACATTCCGGCCGCGCAGTTGCGGAGCCCGGTCTACATGACCTTCTCGGCCGACGAGGAAGTGGGCCATGTCGGGGCTGCATGGATCATTGAGCATTCGGAGTTGTTGGCCGGCGCGTCCGTGGAGGGTGGCATCGTGACCGAGCCGACCGGGATGGTGCCGGTTTACGCCAACAAGGGCGGTGCGTTCATGTCCGTCACGTCGCGCGGCATCGCGGCGCATTCCAGTACCGAACGCGGGGATTCCGCCAACTTCAGAATCGCGCCGTTCCTGGCGGAGATGGCCGAACTCAAGACCCGATTCATGACCGACCCCAAGTTCAGGAACGAGGAATTCGATCCCCCGACCAACGGCTTCAACATGACCATCACCGATTTTGGCTGCGCGACCAACGTGACGGCCGAGCGTTGCGAGTGCAAGCTGTCGGTTCGGAGCATGCCCGAATCGGGATTCGAAGAGGCGGTCGCGATCATTCTCGAACGGGCCCAGGCGTACGGGTTCGACCTGCGCAACCACGAGATCCCCTATTTCTACGGCAACAAGGACAGCGGCTTCACAGGTCTGTTGTGTGAGATTGCGGGGACTGCCGAAGCGGTTACCATGCCTTACGGGACGGAGGCCGCCCACTATCAGCCCGTGGTGGATTCGATTGTCTGGGGACCGGGAGACATCGCCCAGGCGCACACTGTTAACGAGTTCATCGAGCTGGAGCAGCTGCAGGCCGGTTACGAACAGTACGGGGAACTGGTGCGCCGGTTGTGTCTGTAGCATGTCCCATGCCCGGGACGTGGTTCCCGGACGGCGGCCACCGACTATTGGGCAGGGCACATCGCCGCCACGGCTCATCCTGGCCGGGATCCGCATTCCCTGCCGACAGCCATCTCCGGCTTCCCGGAAGTCGAATTGGTTTGGGTCGGCCAATCGAGGAAGCACCCCGGATCAAGACTCCGATTTTACATAACTCGAACATCCGAGTTTGAGTGCGTGTCGGCTCCGGCCGCAATCCAGGCGATTCCATAAGTCAGGCCCAGCAGTACACTGAACAGAATGCTGACGGCCACGGCGGTCGGATCATTTGGTGCGTTGAGCAGATCGGCCACTACATTGCGGACGATCATAGTCGGTTCAAGCATGATGTCCCAGCTGTTCCAATCCAGGAAGCGTCCGATGTAAATCCCCAATCCAGTAGCCGGGATCGTGACTGCCGCCAGTGTCCATCCCCAAGGTCGGCCGAACCGCCTGGCAATCAATGCCTGCATCTGGTACAGGGAGCAGACAGCCAGGGCAAATCCGGTCCAGGCGTTGAACACAATCACCATGAGGTCGTACCAGACCGGTATCGGGTACCTGGGACTCAGGTGGATCAGGTCGGTGACGATGTAGGGCGCATTGGGAAAGAACAGGAACCAGACGCCAAACAGGACAAGGTTCCCCGCGGGCGCCTGCATGTTGCGGCGGTGGCCGTAGTGGAGGAGGCAACTGATCAGCATGGGCACCCAGGCCAGGGCAAGGTTCCACAGTAGGAACAGGTACGTGATACTGCCGGTCCGCCAAACGCGGAAAGCCACCAGCAGGACACAGCAGAACGTGGCCAGCGCCAACATCAGTCCGATTTGCACGGAGCGCCGACGCATGAGCGTGACGAACAGGCCCGCGGTATGCGTCGAATGGCCTCGGGGTGCCCCCGTCGGGCCGTCGGCACGGCTTGGGTTGACCAAGGTGTTCAATGTTGCTTCTCAGGACCCTCCGTCATTTTCCGGAAACCAGTTCGACAGCAGATCGCTCACCAAGTTCTGCACGTCGTTTCCCATGATGAGCAGAATGGACAGAAAAACAATCACAACCAGGATGATCATGAGGAGCAGTTCGATTACCCCTTGGCTGGAGGCTCGCGGTGAAGGAGGTCTGTGCACGCTGGATTCCTTGTGGGCGGGGAATGGCACAGTGCCAGTGCGCGCCGGGTTTCGTGGAAAACTTGCGGGGGTGCCCGGCCGCCCGGCCTCTGTACGTCCGTTGATTTCGATCAAGTGATTCTAGGGCATCCATTGCAAGACAACGACCATGTCAAGTTCCACTAGGCGGACGCAGAAGCCTCGGTTTCAATCCCTTTTTCGTCAGGGCAGCGATTGCAAGCCGCTCCGGGCCCCGGGCCACCATATTCGGTCCTGGAGGAGGCAAGAACCCGGGGCCGACCGGCATGGGTCGCCGCTGGGTGGCCGGGTGGTCCGGGGTTGCGGTGGCAACAGAAGCCGAAGCCAATGCCCAGGCGTAGGGGTGCCATCCTGAACAGCAAACTGGCCCGGAAGGGGACACTCGCGGTCCTGATAGGCATTGCCGTCCTGCTCGGGAGCCTGGGGCCCCGGGAATCGGCCGCGGCCCTCCCGGTGGCTGTGGCTCATGCGCAGGCCAATCCCCCGGCCGCGGACGCGGTGGACGTGGCGGCATGGTCCCGCCAGATCGAAGACTACATGAGCGCAGTCTACGCTTTGAGCGGCGACATTGTGGCTGTGGAGATGGGGCCGGACGGCGACCCGGCTGCCTGGATCGTAGTGGTCAGGGGGAACACAGCGGCCCCGGCCACCCAGTATTTGCACGTAGGCCTCGACCAACCCGTGGCAGAACAGATCCGGGTCGGGGACACTGTCCAGTTCACGGGACGGATCGTGGGTTTGGCCACGTATGAGTCCCACATGGTGCCGTCAGTGAAACTGGTGGCGTATCTGGGCCAGGTGGTGTGTGAGGGCAACCCGCCCACCTGCACGCCCATCCCGACCCCTACCCTGCCGTCTACCGCCGCGTCCACTGACTTTATCGTCCAGCGCACCGCCCTGGTGCTCGCCGGACCGGACTGGTCGTATCGCATGGTGGGCAGTCACCGGAGGGGCGACGTGGTCGCTCCCATCGCCTGCTCGGAAGACTGCCAATGGCTCCAGTTGGCGGAAGGCCGGTGGATTTTCGCGGAGGCCGTGGACGGTCCCACAGAATCCCTCCCCCTGGTTGCCGGGGTCGGCAGCCCAGATCCCCAGGTATCCACCGCGCCCACGCCGCCCTCACGCCCAGCGGGGAAGCTCACCCCCGGCGATGAAGCCCGCTCCTTCTATGAAGCGGGGATCGCCAAAGCCGCACGCGGCCAGCACGCGGAGGCTCTGGCCGACTTTGAGGACGCTCTGCGTCTCAGTCCCCAAAACGCCGTGTATTTGTACTATCGAGGTGCCATGAAGGCGCGTCTGGGTTGGGCGGACGAGGCACTGGCTGACTTTGAGGACGCCCTGCGTCTCTTGCCAAGCCTGTCCTTGCTGCTACTCAACCAAGGCGCAGGCAAGTTGTCCAAGGGCCGCTATGAAGAGGCCCTCGCCGACTTCGATGGCGCCCTGCGCTTCGACCCTCACAATGCCAGCATCTGGCATGACCGGGGCGTTGCCAAGGCCTACCTCGGCCACTATGCCGAGGCCATCGCCGACTACAATGCTGCCCTGCAACTCGACCCCCAACATTTCCATGCTCTGGTTAACCGAGCCGTAGCCAAGATTGCCCTGGGCCGTTATGCCGAGGCCATCCCCGACTTCGACGCGGCCCTGAGTCTCGATCCCGAGGATGCCGAACTCTGGCATGACCGGGGCGCCGCCAAGGCCTACCTCGGCCACCATGCCGAAGCCATCGCCGACTACAACGCCGCCCTGCAACTCGACCCCCACCATACCCTCTACTTGGTGAACCGGGGGCTGGCCAAGATTGCCCTGGGCCGTTATGCCGAGGCCATCCCCGACTTCGACGCGGCCCTGAGTCTCGATCCCGAGGATGCCGGACTCTGGCATGAACGGGGCGTCGCCAAGCATTACCTCGGCCGTTATGCCGAGGCCATCGCCGACTACAACGCCGCCCTGCAACTCGACCCTCAACATATTGTGGCCTTGACTAACCGGGGTCTGGCCAAGTTTGACCTCGGTCACTATGCCGAAGCCCTCGCCGACTACAACGCTGCCCTGCAACTCGACCCCCACCATATCCTGGCCTTGATTAACCGGGGCGCCGCCAAGGCTGACCTGGGCCGTTATGCCGAAGCCCTCACCGACTACAACGCTGCCCTGCAACTCGACCCCCACCATATCCTGGCCTTGATTAACCGAGGTGCCGCCAAGGCCCACCTCGGCCTCGAGGCCGAGGCACTGGCCGACTACAACGCCGCCCTGCGTCAGGACCCCCACAATGCCGAGACCTTGCATAGTCGTGGCCGAGCCAACAATCACTTCGGCCATTATGCCGACGCGATAGCCGACTTCGACGCGGCCCTGAGTCTCGATCCCAAGAATGCCGGACCCTGGCATGACCGGGGCGTCGCCAAGCATCGCCTGGGCCGTTATGCCGAGGCCATCGCCGACTACGATGCCGCTCTGCAACTCGACCCCAACTTTGCCCTGGCTTTCCGAAATAGAGGCTTTGCCAAGGCGGAACGCGGGCTCTACCCCCACGCCCTCGGCGTTTATTACGCGGCCCCTGGCCCCGGCCCCCAACTTTGCCCGGGCTTTCCGAAATAGAGGCTTGGCCAAGGCGGAACGCGGCTTCTACGCCGAGGCCTTGGCGGATTATGACGAGGCCCTGCGCCTGGACCCCAACGATCAGCTAACCACTGACTACCGCGCACAGGCGCGGGCCCGGTTGGCCGCCGAGGCCCGCGCCACTGCCAACGTCAATGCCGATCTGCGCGCGGGACCGGGGACCGACCATGCCATTGTCGGCAGCGTCCGCCGGGGCGACCGCGTTCACCCCGTGGCCCGTTCCCATGGGGGCGATTGGCTGCAACTGGATTCAGGCCACTGGATCTATGCCTCCTTCGTGGACAATATCCCTACGGAGTTGGCGACGCTTCCGGCCCAGACCATGGACATGCCGCTCCCTGGGCGTACCTTGTCCGTGAGCAATGCCGCCATGTGTGCGGTCCTGGCGGAGGGGGCCCTCCGTTGCTGGGGCATCTGGGCCTCGAACCCTCTGGACGTGCCGACCGGCCTCTTCATGGCGGTGTCCGCCGGGAATTATCATGCGTGCGGTATCCGTACCGACGGGACTCTGGACTGCTGGGGGCGCAACGAGGCAGGCCAGCTGGAGGCCCCGCCGGGCCGGTTCCGCGGGGTGGCCACGGGGGCATCCCATTCGTGTGGTGTACGCACCGACGGCACCCTCCACTGCTGGGGCGACAACCGCTATGGACAGACCGATGTGCCGGCGGGCGACTTCCGCGCCGTCGACGCCAGCCACAACTATGCCTGCGGTGTTCGCACGGATGGCGCCCTGCTTTGCTGGGGGCGGCTGGCACCGGCCTTGGCCGACCTCCCTGCCGGTTCGTACCTGACCCTGGCGACAACCGGCAGCCATGCCTGCGTTGTTCGCACCGACGGCACGTTGCTCTGTTGGGGTGACAACGCATACGGGCAGACCGAGGCCCCGCCCGGGCAGTTCCAGGCCGTGGCGGTCAGCGGGTACCACGCCTGCGGGATCCGCCTGGACCACACGGTTGCCTGCTGGGGCAGGGATGCGCACGGTCGGACCCAGGCCCCCGCCGAGCCCTTCGCCGCCATTGCCACCGGTCCGGTACACACCTGTGGGATGCGTATCGACGGCCGCATCCGCTGTTGGGGCTGGGGTTATGCCCAGGCCCCGGCCGGACAGTTTCGCGCCGTGGCGGCCGGAGGGGAACATACCTGCCTCCTCCGCCCCGAGGGCACCGTTGCCTGCTGGGGCGAGGATACGGACGGTCAGACCCGGGCTCCCGCGGAGCCGTTCACAGCCATGGCGTCCGGGACCGCCCATACCTGTGGCTTGCGTCCAGGCGGCTCCGTCCGCTGTTGGGGCAGGAACCATGTGGGGCAGCTGGAGGTCCCGCCCGGGGCCTTCCAATCCATCGCCGCCGCGGTTTCCCACAATTGTGGCGTGCGCACCGATGGCACCCTGGCCTGCTGGGGCCTGAACGATACAGGCCAGACCGACGCCCCGGCCGGAACCTTCACGGTCGTCTCCATGGGCGCATTTCATGGGTGCGGACTGGGTACCGACGGCCTGGCTCGCTGCTGGGGAGACAGCCGCTACGGCCAGGCGGATCCGCCCGCCGAGCCCTTCATGGCCCTCGCCGCCGGGGGCTATCACACCTGTGGATTGCGGGGTGAGGGTTCGGTGCGCTGTTGGGGTCGGGATGACGACGGCCAGGCCCAGGCCCCACCGGGCCCGTTCCAGGCGTTAAGTGCCGGCCGGCTTCATACCTGTGGGTTGCGTACCGACGGGACCCTCCACTGTTGGGGGGACAATCGTCTCGGACAATTGCATGCACCGGCGGGGACTTTCACATCCCTATCGGCGGGCCAGTACCATACCTGCGCCCTCCGCACGGATGGCACCGTCCACTGCTGGCGCAGTGACAAAGTGCATAACTGAGGGAGGCCAGCAGCCATTGACAGACGTGGGGTTGCGCTTCGAAGCATGTCCTCCAGGGCAGGCAGTCGGGCCTGGGGCCGACGGGGATTCTCGACTTCGGTGAACAGGGAAACCAGGGGCACGGGGGCCATGGCGGCCATGGGGGAAACTCCGGGACAGGACGAAGCTTCCCATCCTACCCATGGCCGGTCACCACCCAAACTGGAGTGCGATTGCCCTGATCCGAGGGACTGAGTACGGAACTACACCGCCGGCCGGTGCTATAATCCACGACCTAGCACAGCAAAAGCGTGGCGTCGTGGCAAACGATATAGAGAAGCTGTTTGACTTGCAGCAAATCGACCTGAAACGTCTGCGCATCGTCAAGCGAGTCAAGAAGTCGCTGGTCAGCGTTCGCGAGCCCATCGATCTGGTTCGGTTGCGCGAATCGGTCGGTTCCATGAGCGAGGAACAGGAGAGCCTGAAGGAGAACCAGGCCTTGGCTGAAAGCCAGGTCAAGGTTGTCAAGGAGAAGATTGCGGCCAATCAGGACCTGCTGAACAGCGGACGCCTGACCGATCCCAAGGACATCGCCGCGCTGCAGTCGCAGATTGCGGAACTCGAGATCACCAAGTCCACCTACGAGGAACGCGCCTTGGCGGCGCTGCTTGAGTTTGAGGACAAGAACAAGCAGTATCAGCCTCTGGTCGAACGGTTGGAGGAACGGACCGGGGAGTGGGAGGAACTGCGTCGTTGTGCCCGGGAAGAACAGGAAGGCATGGCGGCCGAGCTGAAGGAGCTGAACCGGGAACGTTCGGTGCGTGCCAGCGACATGAACAAGGACGCGTTGCAGATCTACGAGGAGCTGCTGAAGCGCAAGAACGGCATCGCGGTGACCACGATCACCAACTCCTCCTGCGATGCATGTTTCATGAGTCTGCCCACCAGTGTGGCGACGGCGCCCCGCAACGGGAGTAGCAACTACCTCCACTGTCCGAGCTGCGGCCGGATGCTGCTCCAGCGCTGATCCCGCGGTTCAGTTCCCCACCGGATCCGAACCGGCATCCTGTGTGGAGGCCAGGATCTTTGAGATGAACTGTGCACGGTTGGTGCCTGGGCCGAGATCGTTGATGTGTTCGAGTCCGAAGGTGGCCAGATAAGCTGTTCCGCGCCCTGAACCGTCTTTGGTGTTGGGCAGCGCGACGCCGACAACCCGGGTTGCTCCGTCGGTCTGGTCCTGGAGAGCCAGCCAGGCTTCGGCACTGCCGGCCTGGGTCCCCGTTGTCAGTGTGTGCAGGGGCAGCGCGCCTTCGGCGTTGTCCGCCTGCGGTGCCAGGACGGGCGCGTTGGCCTGCAGGAAGGTGGAAGCGGCCGTCTGGACCTCCACGTTAAGCCGCAGGCTTCCCTGCCTCCGGGCAATTTCCTGCTCGGCGCTCAGGGTGACCCGGCCCTGCCATTGGAAACGGCCGTCGATGGGAGCCAGGTGTGGAGTGGACCACAGCGGATCGCCGACTACCGTCGCCCCTTCCTGCTCGTGGACAAGGTGTATCGATTTGATTCCCCTGAGTGCGGAACCGTCAACGGTGGCGTCCATGAGCAGTGATTCGGTGGCTGGCTGCAGGGACCAGGCAACCTGTCCGGAGAGCGGATTGTCGGCATGGGAGGTGCCCGTGCCGGAGGATGTCAGGGGTGTCTGTCCCAAATCGTTATTGGGCCGCGCCAGATCCAGTACCAGATCCCCCCAGCCATCGATCCCGGGTTGAACGCCGGACACCTGCAGCTGGGTTTGTCCATATCGGTCGGCGGTCTGTTCCTGGATCTTTACTCCGCTAAGAAGTGCCAGTCGCAGTTCGGAAGAGCCCAGGACCTTGTGGCCGTGCTTCCCCATCACCAGCACGTTACCGCCCGACGCCAGATACTGGCCCAACAGGTCCAGGTCGCCGTCCGAGAACGGCAGGGGAACATTGCTGGCCTGCGGGTTGCCGGCGTGATCGCCCGTGAACAGGATGACCCATTCCGGGGGCGATGCGGCAAACAGGACCGGCGGTACATTGACCAGATTGAGTGCGGTGTCCCAGTAGAGGAAATCAATCCCCAGGGTCGTCAGGGTCCGCCTGTACCAGGGCGAAACGTCCGGATGCAACGGGCTGAGATCGGCATCAATCAGGACGACTTGCGGCGAAGGAGGGTGCGCCGTCAGCCAGGCGAAAACCGGGGCGTGCCATTCATCCAAGCCATCTGAAATCAACAGGAATCCTTCCAGGATGCCGGGGCCCGTGGCTTCATCCAGGTCAAGGGTAATCGTGGCTGTGGCGGTGTCGCCCGCCGGGAGGTTGATCTGGGAGGGCACCACGGAGACATGGGACAACGGCGGCAGGCCGGTCGTGCCGGCCTGCACCAGTGAGAGCTGCAGGGATCTGTGCGCTGAACCGGTGTTGGCAATCGTGATGGAGCGGGTCAAGTCCCCTGTTGCCTGTCCCACAAGACCGAAGTCGGCTTTGTGGGGGACCAGGAACAGTGTATTGGCGATGGCGCGTTCGATGTTCAGCAGGCCACTTCCCATGTCCAGCAGCCCGGCCGGCGAGCCGTCTGGATTGCGCAGTCCGCGGAAGTCGGCAGTGTTCGCCATGGTCGAGAACACCTGGTCGTTGGTCCATTCCGGATGTGCCTGTTTGAGCAGGGCCGCCGCCCCTGCCGCGAAAGGCGCTGCCATCGAAGTCCCGGAGGCCTGGCCGTATCCCTTGTGGCGCAGTTCAGTGACCGGGGACAAGGCGTAGCCCTGCGACATGATGGAGACCCCGGGCGCCACCAGGTCCGGTTTCAGTGTTCCGAACACGGTCGGCCCGCGTCCACTGAATTCCGGCACCACCAACGGATGGTTGCCGCGCTGGGTAGGGGTGGTGGAGACGATGAGCTGGAGCGAAGCCTGGGCCAAGTGTTGTCGGATCGCCATACCGGTGTCGTGGCCCATGAACAACGCGGGGATGCGAACGGCTCGGTTGGTATTGTCCTGGGACATGCGCACCAGGGCATTGCCGCCGCCAGCATGGTTTTGAACGACGACCGCCGAGGAGCCGGCTTCCTGTGCGTTAATCACCTTGGAAACAAACGAACAGAAACCGCGTTCGACGATGACAACCTGGCCCGTCAACGAGGAGGGCCGCCAAGCCTGGCAGCCATATGGGTTGGCCGAGTCGATGGTTGCTCCGTCCAGGAGCGGATAGGTATGGATCTGACCGGCCCTGAAGCGCGGTCCGAATTCCGCCTGATTGAATTCCAGATCCGTGAGCAGTCGCTGGTTCGGCTGTCCCAACCGGCTCACGTCGGCGGACTGCATACTGAACCTCCCGCCGGTTGACACGGCACCGACCGTCAGGTAACTGTCGGACGGGTTGGCCACGGAGAACGGCATCGGACCGTAGTTGCCGGCTGCCATGACGACCACCATGTCGGTTGAGGCGGCATTGACCAGGGCCGAATCAAGGAAATTGTAGGGAGAGCTGTTGACACTGGGTCCGGTTCCCCACGAGCCGATCACCACGTCCATTCCGTCCTTGACGGTGTCTTCCAGTGCCGCCACACCTTCCGCCGTGAAAAACGTTTTCTTGCCGCTCTGACTGTTGTAGAACACCCGGTAGCTTCCCAGCCAGGCTTGAGGGGCAATGCCGGACAGGGTCGGCAACGCCATCCCTCTGAAGGCTGCATCCGTAACGATGTTGCCGGCAGCGATGGCGCCGGTGTGGACTCCGTGCGAGGATCCGGCGCCGGGCCAGGCGTGGAAGTCGTTGCTGCGCGGCGGATCGGCGGTCCGGAAGTATGTTCGGGACACGACAATCTTGCCGTTGTTGGCGGCCGTGATCCCGAGGCCGCCCTCCGGGTACCAGTCCGGATAGGCGAACCCGTTGCCGTTGAACATCGGTGCCTGGTTGTGCAGGCCGGCATCAATGGAGCCCACCAGTACGCCGGTGCCGTCAAACCGGCCGGGATTGCCGTCCGATGTGCGGGTCCAGGCCCGAATCAACTGCGGGCCGGCGTACAGCTGTGCCTGGATCTCCAGATCCCGGTGCACGGCCCGAACGTTGGGGAGCGACGAGATGGCCGCCGCGGCCTCGGGGCCAAATCCCGAGCTGGATTGCAGGACCATCGCGTTCGTGACTGCGTTGAACGCAAGTGGATGGGCAACCCCGTCCAGACCCGTGTAGGAACTGGCGGCGACTTGGCTCTGCAGGTTGTCCAGTTCGTTCCGGAATGCCTCCTGTTCGTTCTGCAGCTGGTAGGCATATACCTCCACCGCGTCGTTTTGGGCTGCAAAGGCAACACTGTCGGTAAGCGCAATCCGCTCGCGGCCGAAGACCTGGGCAATCCCGGGCGACTGCAACTCCACGATCAGGCGGTTGGATGCGGACTGGCCGGGAACCGTCACCTCCTGCGGGGCGGAAGTCTGTTCGGTGCTCTCGGCGGGGAGCGGCAAGGGAAATCGCAGCCACAACAGGGCCGCGGCCATCGCGGCGACTGCGGTGCCCGCGATCCAACCGGGCAAGCGCAAAGAGGGGATGAGGCGAGGCGGCTTCGACGTCATGGGGCAGCGACCGGGTGGTTCCCGGTGGAGGGGCAGCAAGCCTATTGGACGGCAATGGTAGCAAAGGTTGATCAATCCGGTAACCGCAGCCGCGCACCGGATGTCCGGCTATCGGTCAAGGCAGGAAGTCATGCACATCAAACGGGATTGTTGATTTGGACACATCAAAATGTTTGTCGGGATTAATAATTGTGTTGTACGATGTCAACCACATGTGAGCCAAGGTGTGCCAAGTGACTGCCGAACCGATGGATGTCTCCCGGGCCCAGGAAGACTTCCTGAAAACAGTCTATCTGCTGCGGAGCGCCGGAACGCCGGTCACGAACTCCGAGTTGGCCCAGGCCATGGGAGTGACGCCGGCGGCGGTCTCCGGCCATTCGAGGCGTCTGGGCGAATTGGGCCTGTTGACGTACGAGCGGTACCAGGAGGTCGAACTGACTGCGCGGGGTCAATTGATTGCACTGGAAGTCCTGCGCCACCATCGCCTGCTTGAACTGTTCTTCACGGAGACCCTAAATCTGCCGTGGCAGGTGGTTCATCAAATTGCGGAGAAGTTTGAGCATGATCTGGACGAGGTGTTGGAAGACGCGATCGACAACCTGCTGAACAGTCCGCAGGTTGATCCGCACGGCGATCCCATCCCGGACAAGCAGGGGCGCATGCCGGTGGTATCGGGGCAGTTGCTGTCCGACGTGCCGGAGCAGGCGTGTCGGCGCGTGGTGCGCGTCCTGTCGCAGGAGGCGGATGTGCTGACCTGGCTGGGGGAAATTGGGTTGCGGCCGGGCGCACCCATCGTGGTCAAGGAGAAGCTGCCCTTCGATGGTCCGGTGCGGCTGGACGTGAACGGCAGGGATGCCGTGATCGGCCACGACCTGGCGCAAAGGCTGCTTGTGTCGGGAGCCGATGAACAATGAATGCGGCTTTGGCAAGGATGGTTGGAGCATGGCGTTGGGTGCCGGGGTTCCTGCTGGTCGCCCTTTTCGGCGGCCTGGCTGCAGGTTGTGCAGGCAACGGTGGAGGTTCCACTCCCGCGGCGGACCCCTGTGCCGCCGGCTTGGCCAAGGACGAGCCGCTGCGGGTTCTGTCCACCACCGGACAAATCGGCAGCATGGTGGACCTGATTCTGGGACTTGAGCAGATTCCGGACGGGCTTTGGGCCCCCGACACGCTGGCGGAACGAACCGGTGTCGCCGACCTGGCATCCATCGATGCCGGCGCCGAACCGAGTGTGGCGTTGATGGTCCGGCCGTCCGTTGCCGTCGAGACGCACACGATGCTGGGACCCGGCGTGGATCCCCATCTGTACGTTCCCACCCTCGGCGACGCGGAGGAATTCAACAAGGCCGATGTCATCTTCTACAACGGCCTGCACCTGGAAGCCCAGATGCTGGGAGCCTTGGAGCAGTTGTCCGGCAGCCGCTGCGTGATAGCCCTGGGGGACTTCCTGTACGAGGATGAGAATCTGGCAGACCGGTTCATTCACACCGACGAGGGACTGGTGGATCCGCACATCTGGAATCACCCGGAGTTGTGGTCCCTGGCGACCGTGCGGATGGCGCAGGTTCTGGAGGGAATGTACGCCGGACCCGTGCCCGAGTTCGCGGCCAACGCGGAGAAGGTGGTGGAACGGATCGCCGTGGCTGGATCGCTCATCGCCGAACTGTTCGCCGGGGAACGCATTCCGGTGCGGTACCTGGTGACAGCCCACGATGCATTCGGCTACTTCACGGCGGTGACGAATCTGGAAAGCATCGGCCTGCAGGGGTTGAGCACCGAGTCCGAAGCGTCGGTGTACGACATCCAGCAGATTGCCGAAACCATCGTCGCGCATCGGATCCCGGCGATGTTTGTGGAGTCTTCGGTGTCCACGGACGCGGTGACGGCCGTGCGCGAAGCGGTCCGCGCCCGGGGATGGGACGTTCGGCTGGGCGGTGAGTTGTACAGCGATGCCCTGGGACCGCAGGGATCGGAAGGCGCGACCTATCTGGGCATGCTTCAGCACAATGCGGTGACCATCTACTTGGCTTTGGCTGCGCCAATGCCGGAGGACGGCAACTGAGGTTCGGTCATGCAGACCATGCCTCCGGCACTTGAAGTCAACGACCTGACGGTCGCCTACCGGGACAAGCCGGTCCTGTGGGATGTCGACCTGCAGGTGCCGACCGGGGTCCTGATGGCCGTGGTCGGCCCCAACGGCGCCGGCAAGACCACCCTTATCAAGTCCGTCATGGGTTTGATGCAGGCCGCGGCCGGATCCGTGCAGGTGTTTGGCGAGCCGGCCGGGCGGCAGCAGGTGCGGCGTATCGGATACGTGCCCCAGCGTACATCCGTGGACTGGGACTTCCCCACCAGTGTGCGTGACGTTGTGGCAATGGGACGCTACAACCGTGGCGGCCTGTGGCGGCGCACGGACCGCCGGGATGCCGAACGGGTTGCGCGTGCGCTCGCCACCGTGGACATGGAGGATCTGGCCGACCGGCAGATCAACGAGCTGTCAGGGGGCCAGCAACAACGGGTCTTCCTGGCCCGCGCCCTCGTGCAGGATGCCGATCTTTATTTGATGGACGAACCGTTCCAAGGGGTGGATGCTGTGACCGAACAGTCCATGGTGTCGGTGTTGCGGCGTCTCCAGGAACAGGGCAGGACCGTGTTGGCGGTGCATCACGACCTGCGCACGGCGCCGGTGTACTTCGACTGGGTAGCGCTGCTGAACGTGCGCCTGATTGCCAGCGGTCCGATGGCTGCCGCATTCTCGGAGTGCAACCTCCAGGAGACATTCGGTGGTTTGGCCCCTGCATGGGCCAATCCGCCGGCAACGACGGCCGCTTGAACGGTGCCGGCCAAGCCGACCACGATGGAAGCGTTCCTTCAATTCTTCAACGACTACACCCTCCGCAACGTGTTGCTGGGCACCGCGTGGATCGGGGTGGTCAGCGGCAGCCTCGGCACCTTTGCCTTCCTGCGAAGGCAATCGTTGCTGGGCGATGTCATCAGCCATGCAACGCTGCCCGGGGTTGTGCTGGCCTTCCTGGTCTGGCAGCGGCGGGAGATCGGCGTGCTGATGATCGGCGCGGCCGGCACGGGCCTGCTGGCCACCGCCCTGATTCAGGTGGTTGACACGCGGACCAACATCAAGCGCGACGGGGCCATGGGGGTAGCCTTGGCCGTGTTCTTCGGTATTGGCGTCCTTCTGCTGTCCATGATCCAGAACCTGCCCACGGCCAGCCAAGCCGGCCTGGACAAGTTCATCTTCGGCCAGGCGGCCGCCCTGGTGCAGTCGGACGTGACAGTGCTGTTGGCGGCCGGAGGGGTGGTGCTGGCCGCCCTGCTGTTGTTGTGGCGAGAGCTGAAGATCGTCACATTCGATCCCGACTTTGCCCGGGCCGCGGGCTTTCGGGTTACCGTCCTTGAGGGAGGGGTCGTGACGCTGATTGTCGTCGCCACCGTCATGGGTTTGCAGACGGTGGGGGTGATTCTGATGAGCGCCATGCTGATTGCCCCGGCGGCCGCGGCACGGCAGTGGACCGACCGGTTGTCGATCATGGTTCTCGTCGCGGCTTTGGTGGGCGGGACAAGCGGAGCCGCCGGTGCGGTCGTCTCGGCGTTCGGCCCCCAAATCCCGACCGGTCCCGTGGTGGTCCTGGTCCTGACCGCGCTCGTATTGGTTTCGCTGTTTCTGGGGCGCAAGCGCGGTTTGGTGTGGCGCTGGCACCGACAGCGGCGAAGCCGAAAGCTGGCCGACCCGGACACGGTGCTGGGTGCCTTGGGGGCGCTGGAAGCCGCACATGCAGGGACGGTTCGCGGCCATCCCAAGGCCGTTGTCCGCATGGCGGTGGGACAGTCCGCCCAGGTTGGTCAGGCCCTGGCTGCATTGCGACAAGCGGGTTTGGCGGACGAACACGATGGTGACTGGTCGTTGACGGAACGCGGGCGCTCCGAGGCTGGGCGGCGGGCCCGCGACCAAGGGGGCTGAGCGGTGTCCAGCCTGGAATTCGAAATCCTGGTGACAGCGATGACCGTGAGCGCGGCCTGTGCGGTGCCGGGGGCGTATCTCGTGTTGCGTCAGATGTCCATGGTGGCGGATGCGATCAGCCACACTGTCCTGCTGGGCATCGTGCTGGCGTTCCTGGTCGTGCCGCTCTACGGCCACCCCCTGATGGTGTTCGGCGCGTCGGTGATGGGGGTGGTGACCGTCCTGGGCATCGATCTGCTGAAGCGGACGGGTCTGGTTCGGGAGGACGCCGCCATAGGGATCACGTTTCCGGCTCTGTTCAGCCTGGGTGTCCTGCTCATATCGCTGCTGGCCCGCGACGCCCACCTGGACGAGCACATGGTGTTCCAGGGCGACCTGGTTTATTCCGTGTTCCAGCGCCTGGAACTGGCGGACCGCGGTTACGGGCCGATGACCCTGTGGAAAATGGCGGGGATTTTCCTGCTCAATGGCGCGTTGGCTCTCCGGTTCCATCGCGAACTCAAGATCGCGACCTTCGATCCGGTACTGGCGGCTACCCTCGGAATTTCCCCGTCGCTTGTGCACTTCGGACTGGTGTTGATGACCTCCGTCACGGCCGTGGGGGCTTTCGATTCGGTGGGATCGATCCTGGTCATTGGTTTCATGGTGGTGCCGCCGGTCACCGCCCGGCTGCTCACCGACTCCCTGGCCCGGTACCTGGGGCTGAGCATCCTCCTGGGATGTGCCTCCTCGTTGGGCGGCTTCTGGATCGCGAGGACTGTGAACGGTTCAGTCGGCGGTTCAATCTCGCTGGTGATGGGTGCCATGTTCGTTGCGGTCCTGCTGGCCTCCCCGCGGCGCGGGCTGGTGGCCGACTGGCGCAGGCGGCGTCGGCAGCGGGTGGAATTTGCTGTCCGGATGTTGGTCATACATCTGTTCCAGCACCGTACCCTGGGGCCGCGGACCGAGGAGAACCATGCCGGTCATCTGGAAGTCCATCTTGGCTGGTCCGCGGAGTTCAGTCGCCGGATCACCGAGTTGGCGGAGGTGCGGGGGCTGATCAGCCGGGTGGACACCCACTGGCTTGGCTTGACGTCGGTTGGGGAGCGGCAGGCCGAACAGGCCCTGGCAGGGTGAGACGGCGCTGGCTGTCCTTGCCCGCGACCGGTCCGGGACCGGCGGCCCACGAAAGTCACTGTTGAGGGCTTCCGGGGTGTGGTATTGCACCCAGGGCAATCGCATGCTAATTGGACAGGACCTTGAGGAGGTACCCGTCGTTCCAGCCGGCCTGCTTGCGCCGGGCGGCGATGCCGCCCTTGGCCGTGGTCTCGCGGCGCAGGAGGTTGAGGGCCAT
>MPMO01000024.1 GCA_002238555.1 Caldilineaceae bacterium bin34 | reverse complement strand
TGAATCGGCGGCGAATCCCCCCGGATTCGCCGCGGCCTGCCTGTTGCAAGCGTCCGCCACCCCGGTCCAACCCCGCCGGAGCGACCACCCCTGCCAACGTATATCTCAAAAACTGTTCACACCATTGAAGGATCAGGAAAAAATTCAACTAGACCGACGGCTCATATTGGTTGCTCTGGCAAAATTGTTCCGCATGAACTCTCAGGTCACGGAGACCTCTATCAAAGACGAGTTGATGGCGACATCTGGTTCTACTCTGGGTGAAAACAGTTTTCATACAATTTTGAACGATTTTGTCAATCGGGATGTGTTGGTTCGGCAAGACCGTGGCGAAGTCTCTCCGAAGGTCCCCTTGTTCAGGAATTGGTTGACTGATCGGGGTGTCAGTGAGTTGTTACCGAATATCAGGGAATCTGACTATCTCATGAGGGCGTTGCATGATGAAGAGACTTCGCGAGTCAACGATCGCGAGATTTTGGATATTTGTGATAAGCTTGGTCGCTATAAGGGGAAGGACTTCCAGGCTACGCATGTCAGGGCGTGGCTTGAACAATTCGGTTCTGGAACTAATCAGCGATTGATGTATAAATTGTTGTCGGCGATGTCAGTATACGATGAGAGCACAGTCAGGGCTAAGATGAAAGAAGCTTTGCAAATAGTGACGTCTGGTTTGCGCACGAAGATTTCGCCCCGGCAAAGGGTGAGGCGCGATATTGTCGTGAGTTATTTGGAGAGTTCGCAAAGCAAGTCTGGTCCTAGTTATTGCCGGTTGTTCAGGGACCAAAATAAGATGTCCACTGATTCTTTCGTCACTCTGGAACAAATCCGAAGGAGGCTGATTGCATGGAAGCGAGGCAACGAACAAACTCCCACTGCAGATTTCCAACGACTGGTGTTGCTCGATGATTTTGCTGGGTCCGGCAGTTCTTTGGTCGAAGGCCTCGAAGTGGCAGCTGAGACTCTCAAATTGGTGGAACAAACTGGTGTTGGCATCGTGCTTATCGTGGTTGCCGGATTCGATGCGGCCTACAATCGGATTGGTGCCTGTATCGATGAGTTTGGTATCGATGTCACAGTTCACTTCTGTGATCAATTCAGCGATGAACATAAGGCTTTCGCACCGGATGCCGGCATATTTTTGGATGAGACGGAACGCAATGAGGCTAGAAATGTCGCCGAGTCGTTTGGTTTGAAGCTTGAGAAAAAGCACCCACTTGGTTACGGTGGCACTGAGGCACTTGTGGCTTTTTATGAAAGCTGCCCGAATAACACTTTGCCAATTCTGTGGTCCAACAATAATAAGTGGCGGCCGCTTTTCCCTCGACACTGAAGACCGAGTGATCTCGGTGTCTGTTGGAGAAGAATAAGATTTGGTTGCAGGATTGCATGATTTCGATAGACTGCAAATGGCTCCGGTGAGGTGGCCGATGTAGACGCTCAGTCGATTCACACTGACAGGCTGCTGAAAAACGCAGCCGGTTAGGATAGGAACTCCTTGGCAATGGAGGAAGCCCTGATGCGCGGTCGTCCCAACCTCCAACGCAGCATACTGGCCATCGTGGACACGGGGAACGGGTTCCCAAGGATCATCCGGTGCGGCGGATCAAGGCAGTGGCCGATGCGGCCCTGGAACGGTTGTCACCGGAGTTCGACCGCATGTATGCCCGTGTGGGCCGCGCCTTGGTGCCGCCCGAACGACAGCTGAAGGCCTCGCTGCTGATCGCCCTGTATTCGGTGCGCAGCGAGCGCGCCTTCTGCGAGGAACTCGAGTACAACCTGTTGTGCCGCTGGTTCCTGGACATGGATCTGATGGAGCACAGCTTCGACGCCACGGTCTTCACCAAGAACCGGCCGCGGCTGCTGGCACACGACGCGGGCCGGGCCCTGTTCGACGAGGTGGTGTTGGCGGCCGACTAGGAGGGGCTGCTGTCGGACGAGCACTTCAGCGTGGACGGGACCCTGATCGAGGCCGCCGCCAGTCTCAAGAGCTTCCGGCTCAAGGCGGGACCGCGACCGCCGTCGGACGACGATCCGGGCAACCCGTCGGTGGACTTCCGCGGGGAGCGTCGGAGCAACGAGACACACGCCAGCACGACGGACCCCGAGCGCCTGCTGCGCAAGGGTCGGGCCCAGGAAGCCCGGCTGGCCTTTCTGGGCCATGCCCTGATGGAGAACCGCCACGGCCGAGCGGGATGCGGTACCGGAGCTCTCCTGGACGAGCTCCAGGAACGGGGCTACCGGCCGCGCACGCTGGGGACCGACTGCGGCTACGACACCAAGGACTGTGTGCGGGACATGCGGGCGCGGCGGGTGACCCCGCTTGTCGCCCAAGAGAAGAAGCACTCGGCCATCGACGGTCGCACGACGCGGCATGCCGACTATGCGGTGAGCCTGCGTATCCGCAAGCGGGTGGAGGAGGTCTTCGGCTGGATGAAGACGGTGGGCGGCTGGCGGCGTACGCGCTACCGGGGCGTGGCGCGTACGGGCCTGGCCGGCTACCTGGTGGCGACGGCCTACAACTTGGTGCGCATGGCCAATCTCCTGTCCGAGCCGGAGACCGCGGGGGTGCCGCCCGGGTGACGACCTGCCGTGGGCTCTGCGCGCCCTCCAGGGGTGCCACGGGGCCTGCAGGGCCCACGGATCCCGCGCGTGGGGGCCGCGCCGGGGGTTTCAGGACCCCTCAGACCGCCTACACATCGCTTCCGCCCACCTTTGGGGGTAACCCGATGGCATCCCAAACCTATTCTTCAGCAGCCTGCTAAAGGGGTTTAACACCAGTAGGTCACCGTCTCCAGTTACGATACAGTCTGCGTTGCCGCTGACTGCCAGTTCCAGGATTCGGTCATCTTTGGGATCTCGGCAGGCACGTACCGAGTCGATGACTTCAACCACCTCTGAGGCATCCAAGAGCACAGCCAGGAACAGTGCGCGCTCTTCACCGGAAATGTACCTGTCAAATCGGGGGCGACTTATGATATCAGCAATCTCTTTAGACAATGCTTTGGACATCAGGACCGCTTCATTTTGCAAGGCCCAAAGCAATGCCCTCCCCGGAATCGAATGCTCGAACAACAACGCGCTAATGATGACATTGGTGTCAAAGACGCTGCGGATCACTCTTCATCCAAAATGGATTGCAGGATTTCCGGTGTGAGTCCCCGCTTCTGGGCGTTGCGACTGATTTCGGCCATGACCTCCTGTATCGGTTTGCGAGAACCGGTGACCTCGCGCAAGCGTAGATTCACCAACAGGTCTAACTTGCGGCGTTCACTGTCCGAAGCCGCACGGCACACACGGGCCACCTTGGGGTCCACGGATACAGTGATTTGCTCGGTCATCGTTGTACCTCTAGCTTGGTTACACTCGCATTGTACGCCACACAACAGTCGGACGCGCTTGGTCTGGTCTCACCGTACTGCTCGGCTTGGGAGCGACAGTCACTCCTGCTGATCAAGACCCAAAAGACTCACAAAGTTGTGGTTGAGGGCTGTTGCCCGCGGTTGCGCCATGCGCCCACGCGCGGAGCTGGTTCAACTGGTAGCAACCGGGACCGACCCGTTCAGGTTCCGCGACATCACCTTCATGCCGTAGCACAGGAGGTCACACTTTCCGAAGTTCGCTGGTAGCTTCGTCTGTATCGTATCCTCCTCATCAATTCCCCTACTGCATGTGTCGCCAGGCAGTTCCAAACGAGGCGACTTGGTCCCGGCTTGGTCCCTGTCTGCTACAGCTCCCGGCTCAACACCGCACCAGTTAGAGGGTGTTTAAAAAGGATGTTAGGCTGTTGCGAGGCCACCGACAGGCATTGTACAAGCCGGAGGTACGCACCCCGCCATGACCCGCGCCGCCTATCCCACAGACCTGACCGATCGCGAGTGGCAGCGGCTGGAGGCCCCGCCCCCCACCCCAGCGCCCGGCCGGCGCGCGGGGGGCGGGGGCGGGACCCCCGGACCCCGCCGGTCAAGCCGGGCGGTCGTCCCGCCACCTATCCCCGCCGGGAGGTGGTGAACGGCATCCGCTACGTGCTGCGCTCCGGCTGTGCCTGGCGGATGCTGCCCCACGACCTGCCGCCCTGGCAACTGGTCTACCACTACTTCTGGGTGTGGCGGCGGGAGGGCGTCTGGCAGGCGATCCACGACGCCCTGCGGCCCCAGGCCCGCCAGGCCCAGGGCCGGCGGGCCAGTCCCAGTGCGGCGATCCTCGACAGCCAGTCGGTCAAGACGACGGAAAAAGGGGGCCCCGGGGGTACGACGCGAGCAAGAAGGTGACAGGCCGCAAACGACATCTGGTCGTGGACACCCAGGGTCTGCTGCTGGCCGTGGCGGTGCATCCCGCCGACCTCCAGGACCGGGACGGCGCCCGGTGGGTCCTGACCCGGCTGGGGGACCGCTTTCCGCGCCTGCAGCGCCTGTGGGCGGATGCCGGCTACACCGGTCCCCAGCTGGGGGACTGGGTGCAGGAGGCGACGCCCTGGGACCTGGAAATTGTCCGCCATCCCGAACCGGGTTCCGGCTTCCGGGTCCTGCCCCGGCGCTGGGTCGTGGAGCGCACCTTTGCCTGGTTGGGGCGGTACCGGCGCTTGAGCAAGGACTACGAGGTGCTTCCGGAAACCACCGAAGCCTGGATCCACGCCGCCATGACCGGCCTCATGCTGCGTCGCCTGGCACGAACCCCATCTTCTTAAACACCCTCTCAGGCCCTGTGCTGCACCCATTCCGACTGGACCCCGATCGCTACAACGTGACCGTGCGCGCCTGCAGCGACGAGGCTCTGGGCGCGCACTTCGCCTGCCACGAAGCCGACAGGGATGTGGAACCCGCGCGCCGCGCACCGGCCGGCTTGCGCGTTACAATGCAGTGCGCGCACAAACACAAAGAGTGGCAGGGAGGCAGGCGGACATCCGGCACATGGGCAAATATCCCGCACTCCATCCCGGTCTGGCGGATTTCGCCTTGATCCGTGCAGAAGGCGGGCTGTACGTCGACAAGACGCCCTGCTTCCGGGATTTGCTGGAGACGGTACCGATGCGGGTGTCCAGTGTCACGCCCCGACTACAGGCAACGCACCAGTTCCTGGCGCGCCCGCGCCGGTTCGGCAAGAGCCTTCTGGTGTCCACGCTTGAGACTTGGTTCCAGGGACTGACACCGGGGTGGGAAAACCAACAAGCCATCGATTCGCCCTCTCTCGACGGCATGCCCGAAGGGTGGACCAACCCTGCCTGGCTGTGGGAAGGACTGGATGGCGCCGACTGGCACGGCACGCACGGATGGCACCCGGTTCTACGCCTGGACATGTCCAGGCTGGCACCCATGACACCTGACGATCTGTACACAACACTGCAACGTTACATGGTGCAGCAAACCACTCGTTGGGCGCGCCGCAACCCTGGGGTGGCAGACGCATGCGCACACATCAGGCAGGACGACACGCCTCCCGACATGTTGTTTGGGCTGATGGATGGTTTGGGGAACGTCTATGGGCGCGCCCCCGTGGTGTTGGTGGACGAGTACGACGCCCCCATTACACGCTACATGGGCACGGATGCGGACTTGGCTCCCGCCATGCAAGCGTTGCGCGACTTCTACCGTGTGCTCAAGGACGACGAAGGCATTTTGTACGGGGTGTTCGTCACGGGCATCACCCGCATGGTTCGTCCGCACCTCTTCTCCGCCGCCAACAACTTCACCGACATTTCGGATTGGGATGATTATGCCGGCATCTGCGGCTTCACGGACGATGAGGTGGTGGAGTGTCTATCCCCGTACCGAGAGGCCCTGGCAGATCTGGAACCCCGGTTGGATGAGGCTCGCATGTTAACTGGATGGCGGGACATGTACAACGGCTACCGTTTCTCCTCAATGTCCACAGAGCGCGTCTACAATCCCTACACATTGATTCATGGATTGGATCGCACATTGAGGCACCAACGCTTCCGGGATGCCGCCCTGCAGGGTCGTTGGCCCTCGGCTTGGAGCGAAACCGCTACTCCCGCCTTGGCCGTGCGCATGGCTTCCGACACGCGTCAGCAGATGCCATCCGGTGTGCGCGCGGGCGGGTTGCCGTCAGTGCCTGCCGACAGCCTGGACAGCCTGCAGCAACCCAACTTTGTCCGCATCATGCAGGATACGGGTTACTACACATGGTACGGGGGCGATGATGGGAATCCACTCTACTTGAATTTCCCCAACCGCGAGGTGGCGGATTCCTGGCTGCGCGATCTCGTAGGGTTGTGGGATGAACTTGAACAACCACAGGCTACGACGCGACTGAAGCAAATACAGAAGCGGCTGCACGAAGGCGACATGGACGGTTTTGCGCAAGACTTGGAGGTTTTCTTCAGCGGACTTGCCTACCAGAACCTGGACTCTGAATCCTGTTTCAGGACTGTGCTTCAAACGCTGTTCCGCCTTGCCGGCAATCACGTGCAGGCCGAGAAGTCCGCGTGGGGCGGGCGGTCAGACCTGGAGGTGTCGGTCGGTGCCCACACCTATGTGATGGAAGTCAAGTACGGTCGCGGTGCCGATGAAGCCTTGCGGCAAATCCGGGACCGACCTTACGGACGCGAACACCTGCACGCGAAACACAACGTCATCGCCGTGGGCCTTGCCTTCCGAAAGGACGGGCCACAGGGAGCGCGCCTGGAATACAGACAAGCCAACCTGTCCACGCTCCTGAACAAACGGGACGCGGACACGCCACGCAGACTGTCTGAATCCCACTGACGAACCGGGACGCTGCCAGCAGCCGCGTCGTGCGCATGCACGAACTCGTCAGCGGCGGCTCCCGGAAATCGGCCACACTTCCCGAAACTGCCGCGACGGATCCGAGCGGCAAACGCCGTGTTCCCTCCATCGTCCGAACACCCATCGCGGGCACCCGCAGACCCCGCACCCGAGACAACGGGGCGCGAACAGTTTGCCTTGGGCATTCCACTGGAACGCCTGACCGCGCAGGCCTTGCTGCCGCAGCATGACAGGTGGCGCAGCCAGTCCACGTTCCAACCGTTCAGTTCCGAGGCGTCCAGCACCCGGCACGGCTTGGGCGAGGCCTGCAGGACCTTCAGGGCGTTGCGCTGAATGGCCCCGCCCGTGTTGATGATCAGGCGTGACGTGTACTGCATCGGCTCCGACCTCGCCAGGAACGAGTCGATGGCCTTCTTGGGGACGGGTCTGTGCGGGTCAAAGAACTTGCACTGGATGGCACAGAGGCCCCCTTCCCGCTCCTCGGCCACCAGATCGATGCCCGTGTCCGGCCCGTCGCGGTCCGGCCACTCATCCCACAGCCACACGCGCTCGAAGCGGTCCCCCAGGATGCCCGGCTCCCTGGTCAGGCGGCCTGCATCAGGCGCTCGAAGGAGCGGCCCATGCCAAACAGAGCAGTGGCACGGTCGCGGAGATGGGTCAGGGCTTCGTCAAAATGGGGCATGGGCTCAATGGTCTCCCGGCAACCGTGCAGTCGTCATCCATACCATGATAAGGCGCAATTCACAAGATGGGTTTCCGGCGATGCGCCACCCCGTGCGCCCTTGACTTTCATGCTTGTGAACCGAACCTTCAGAACTCCCCTTCCCGCACCTGGCCGTCCTGCAGCTTGATGATTTTTTCGGGCTGGACCGGTTCGTTGGCTTCCAATTCGCCCTCACCCTTTTTGATCTTCTTGGCCGCGACACTGTCCAGGCCGGCCAGGCTTGCTGCTCCCGACAGGGCCGCCAAGTCACTGGCGTAGTACTCGAACCAGGGCAGACCAGCCTCGGCATAGTCCACGGCGGAGGGAGGTGCCGAAGGCGGGTTGTTCCCCGTCACGGTCCGGTACTGAACACTGTTCAGGATGTGCACGAAGCAGCGGGAACTGGTAGATGTATCCCATGCTTCAAGACCGTAGTCGTCCTCGTAGACTTCCTGCCGCATGAGGCCGCCCGGTGCCAACCCCATTTCGGGAGGCGCATATGCAACCCCCGCCATTGGTGAATACAACCGTTGTAGTTTGGGTTGTTCAAACCGGGCCTTGTAAACATCCACCTTCATGGGGTAGGCCAGGATCTGCAGACCGCCGTGCCGCGCCTCTCCGGTCAGCTGCTCCTCAACGGAGTAGCCTTCGCCGAGAGGCATCGCCACAAACTGGCGAATCAGGTCCTGACCGATGCAGAACCCATCCAACCAAGGTTGGTCCGGCACCACCAGATAGTTCTGTGGTTCGGCCACCAGTTCGGACGACCAGGCCTCCCCGGTCAGGGCGCAAACTTTGCCTGCCGCGATTTTCAGGGCCATGGGATAGCTGCCGTTGAAGTCAATCCACATCGCTTCGGCCTGGTACATGGGCAGGAACACACCGCCATGCCGCTTCCAGGCCGGAGGTACCGTGGTGCCAAAGTCATCGACGTGGCGAAGCGGAAAGTCTCCCAGTCCGGGCGGCAGCGGATAGCTCCGATTGTCGTCGGGCAGCCGCAGCGTGCGCATGAAGCTGATCGAACACCGAGCCTTCGCATGCACCTCCGGAAACCGGAACTCAAGGTGGTCGTCTTGCAGGACAATCATGTAGTCTTTTCTCCTTTCCTGAACCGTGCGGTTCCGAATCACCAATCCCCGTCGCGCACTTCGCGCACGACGGTCAATATCGCGTGGTCGGGGGCGTCCTTCAGCTGACGCAGCAAGTCCGCAAAGAGTCGGGGGCGCTGCAGGATGACGGCCTGGAGGTCGCTCGACACCTTGCCGGCCATGGCCAGGAGCAGATCGGGGTCCTCTTCCAAGTCGCGGGCCAACCGCCGGATGGTGCCTTCCGAGGGCGGAGGCACGACATCCCGCTCAATCTTGCTCAGATAGGCGGGCTCCACCCCGATGCGCAGGGCCACCTGACGCAGGGAGTAGGTCCGATCCCGCTCCCGGCGCCGTTCTCGTGCATTGCGAAGGTAGCTTCCTAGTGTCATGTGTACTACATAGTACACACTATTGCGTTGCAATGCAAGTATCGACACACTGCCAGCAGGAGCCGTCACCTGGCGCAACTTCCCGGCCGTGAACGCATCCGGTGGAACGCCAGCATGTTCCGTACGCCGGACACCGGACCTTGGCGGCTGCGTTTGGAGCCCCGATTGGTCGCGAGCCACTTGGTCGGTCTGGCCGGACTGCACCGCCCGTACTCGGCTTGGCAGCCCGCCTGGAGTGCGAGACGGATCCCCGAACATACCCATCGGGACCAACTGTCCGGGACCTGGCCGGACCCCGCCGGACGTACTGCAAGCCGCGGGTACCCCTGAGGCAGGGAGAGCCGAGGGCCGGATGAAACCCTGGCCTGCGGCGGATGGCGCAGGCTTTCCCAACAGAAAGCCTCGGACTCGCCTTCAACAACCGTGCAACGGTCCCCGCCGGAGCGCCAAGTTTCGGCACCGTACGTACCATGCGCAATGCTTAGGGACCTGGAATAACCTGGTCCGGCCCGCCCTGACCATCTCCCATCTGGAGCGCCAGACGCTTACGCCGGGGCCTTGGTCCTACCAACTGGGAAACTTCACGCGCTGTGGATTCCTGACGGCCGGCTTCCTGATAGGATTCCTGCCGTTGATCGTCCCAATCTTATTCACCAGCCGATGGTGTGTGGAGGGCCTAACCTCCGGCGCCATCAAGGTCTGAACCCGAGCCGGACGGTCCGGTCCACTCATTCATCCATGCTTCCCCAAGGCACAACCATGACCCAGGCAATGGAACTGAAGAGCTTTGACACCCTTGAAGAGCGTGTCGCCAGCCTCGAACGCGACGGCTTCGCCTACTTTCCCGGCTATCTGACGGAGGACGAAGTCCATGCCTTGCGCCAAGCCATGGACGACACGGCGGCCATGGGGGAACATTTCGACCGGGACACCCGGGCGGGGGAACACGGCGCCATTTTCCGGGAGAAGGTCATCAACAACGCCTTCAACCGCAACGCCCTGTTCTTCTCCTATCTGGACCGGCCGGGGATCATCGAACTGGAAGAGGCGATCCATGGCGACGACTGCCATGTCATCGGCATGACCGGTTGGGTGACCGGCCCCGGCCGCCCGACGCAGACCCTGCACGTCGACTGGATGCCCGTCGAAGTTCCGGAGTACGTGCTGCAGGATCCCAATGTGCGCATGCCGGTCTTCATCACAACTTGCCACTTCTACCTGAACGACATCTATCCGGAACTGGGACCCACCCAGTTCATCCCCGGCAGCCACCGGTCCGGCCGGCGTCCCGCCCAGGGGGAAACCACCTGGAACGGCCGCGGAATGCAGTCCTGCATCGTCAAGGCCGGGGATGCGGTGGTGTTCCGCTGCGAGGTCTGGCACCGAGGCACGCCGAACACCAGCAACGAGACCCGGTACCTGCTGCAGGTCCACTACGCCCAGCGCATGATCACGCAGAAGTTCCCGCCCTACCTGAACCGGTTCCGGTTCAATCAGGAACTCCTGGACCGAGCCTCGCCGCGGCAACGACGCCTGCTGGGAGACCATGTCAAAGGCAACTATGACTGATACCGGACAAACAATCGCGGGGTCCACTGCAGCAAGGTAGCCCCGACGGATCTGGCACGGCCAGCGCCAGCACTCCCCGGACCGGACCACCAATGAGACCGTATCGCGGCCAAGCCGCTCTCCCGGTATTTTTTGACCCCAACATCGGTTTCGGTTGCTTGAACCATGGGAGGTGATCATCCATGACACAGTCACCAGATCTGAAGGAGGTCTTTGACGAGGCTTTTGAAGAAGCATTGCGCAAATTGGGCAAGGTCAACGTGCTCATCGCTGGCCGTACCGGTGTTGGCAAAAGCACGCTCATCAACAGTATCTTCCACGGCAACATGGCTGTGACAGGTCAAGGCAAACCGGTCACTCAGACGACGCGTCTCATCTCGAAGGAAGGCATCCCACTCTCGATCTGGGACACGCGCGGCCTGGAAATGTCCGACTTCAAAAAGACGTTTGACGAATTGATGGAGTTGGTGGAGAAGCGCGCCCAGGAGACAGAAGCACAAGACCACATTCATGCTGCGTGGCTTTGCGTGCATGAAGATGGGCGCCGTGTCGAACGCGCGGAGGAGGAGCTGTGCCGCGCATTGGCGCAGCGCATGCCGGTACTCGGTGTGATCACCAAGGCGCGCAGGGACGACGGGTTTCGCGCCAAGGTACAACAGCTACTGCCAGATGCGAGGCAAGTGGTCCGGGTCCGAGCCATCGCCGAACAGTTCGACCATGGAGATTTTTCACTGCCGCCGATGGGGTTGGTGGAACTTGTGGAGTGCACGCACGAAGTACTTCCTGAGGGTGCTCGTCGTGCATTTGCCGCGGCGCAGAAGGTCTCGTTGAGATACAAGCGGCGACAAGCACATGCAATCGTTAGTGGTGCCGCGGTCGCTGCCGCTGCCGCCTGCGCGGTACCAATCCCATTTTCTAATGTCGCGGTTCTGATACCGACTCAGATCGCCATGCTGGCCAGTATTTCTGGCATCTTTGGACTCGAAATCTCTATGGCCTCCTTGGGCGCACTTGTGGGAGCCTCTGGAACTGCCGCGATCAACCGCTACATAGCCGCCAATCTTCTGAAGTTAATCCCCGGCGCAGGCTCGGTCACAGGCTCGGTCATAGGTGCCGCTACAGCCGGTATTCTCACGACTACGCTGGGCGAGATTTACATTGCCACGCTTGTTACCGTGTTCACGAGAACCGGTGGGGAAACCCCGGACATTGACAGCGTGCATCAGGAGTTCACAAAACAGTTGGCAGGGGAAAGCTCGGACGACCCCATTTTCAAAAAGCTCAAAAAGCTGTTAAAGAACGTCCGAGATAGACCTCCCAGGGCGTTGACAAGCCGTCACAGAGCCATGATTGGTTCCAGTCGTGCGGGGTTGCGGGCCACCATCTTGCGCAATCAGCGAATCGACATCCTTGGCCAGAAATTGCCTTGGGATGGTCAGGAGGTTCAAGGCGATGCACCGCAGGTCCGCCATGTTGCGGGCGGCATGGCCCGTGCGCAGGTGGCAGCGATCCTCTTGGAAGGTGTTGTTCAGCACCCAGTGCAGGCTGTGCTCGCACCCGGAGAATTCCCGCCAGTGGCCGTTCGGCGACCGCGCGCACGGTCGGCAGACGGCCCGCGCCTACGACTTCGCGGCCCTCAACCTGGTCGGCCTGTGCGAGGTGATCCCTTACGCCCACGAACTAGCCTGCGTCCGGCGAGCTGCCCGTGACCGACCTGCCGAACGAGGGCAGCGGATGTACTACAAGCCCTTCCAATGCCTGCTGCGCGCGGTCTTCGTCTTGGATGCCAACGCCAACCCCGCGGACACCCGACCAGTGACCCACTTTGCCACAGACCCGGACCTGGCGCCGGAAAGGATGTGCCACATCCATACCGACCGCTTCCAGATCGAAACTTCCGCGACGCCAAGCAGCACCTGGAACTGACCGCCTGCCAGGCCTGCACCGAAGCCCGCCACCACTTCCACGTCAACGCCGTGCTCGCCCGCGGCTCCAACCTGGCGCTGCGCCACGCCACCAGGCTCTGGAACGCTTTTCGATGGCCAATATCAGCCTCCAGGCCTTTCTGCAACGGGTGTTGGATAGGCGTTTTGAATGGGACGGGCTCAGCCCGAACCCAAAAAATTCCCGGCCGCCCTGCACCCCCTCTGCTCGAGCTAGGCCAAATCCAGCCACAGCCACCCTGACCGCCCCCATCCCCGCGCCCACAACCCCGGTCAGGCCTACCGGGATGATGGCCTTGCCTACCAATATCTGAAAAATTTGCAGTTGCCCAATGACAGCTGCCTTTGTGCCGTTAGGGGTGTCCGGATTGCCTGAAAGCCGTCTATTCTCTCCAACATCAGCATGGTCGCTTCAGGACCGCGTGCCGGTAATGCCGGCTCCGCGCGGGGGCACGGGCCGCGCCGGATCCGCCTCCCGGTTGGCCACAGTCGGATCGGTCCGACCCTCCGTCACAGCGATGGCGTAGTCCAGCTCCCGGACCAGACACGCGGCCAGGAGCGTGCGCAACGGGCCGATCCGGCCTTCCGCCGCCTGGCTCATCGCCTCCAAGTACAGATCCCGTGCGGACACCGGCACGATGACAACGGGCACCCCCGCGCGCAGGCACTGCCAACTCGTAATTAGGCGGCCAGCGCGGCCATTGCCGTCGTCGAAGGGATGGATTTCAATGAACTGGCTGTGGGTACCCGCCAGCACGTCCAGCAGATCCCGGCGGCCGGCCGCAACGTGATCCAAGTCCGAATGCAGGCGGCGCAGGAAGTCGTCCATCAGGCGGGGCACGTCGCTCGGTTCGGCGGTGGGACGTGCCCCGCCACCGGCCAACCCAATCACATTGCGGCCGGTTTTCCAAAGGCCAGCCGCCACCGGATGCGGATTGCCGTACTGATCCCGCAGCGGGGCTGGATCCGGCCCCAGCAGCAACCTATGCCACTCCTTGAGTTCCGTCTCCGTCAAGGAGGCACCTGTCGCGGCCAACGCCTGCATACGTTCCAGGGCCAAGTCGTGGCCCGCCACTTCCGCCACCTCCCTTAGTGTGTAACCCGCCACGGATTCCCTGTGCACCACAATCTTCGATACATCTTCGTAGGTTACGCGGCTGCCCTCAAGGGCGTTGGTATGCAGATTCCAACGCACGCGCACGTTCTCCGCGTAGTTCAGGCGGGTATAGGCATCCGGCCTCGGTGCTTTCCGCCAACGGGCGTGCAGGTCCGCCAAGGCCGGAGCCGTCAGCCGATCCAGAGGCAGCCCCAGGGCAAAAGGATCGGATGGCAGTTCGGATCCTTCCACCCGTTGGTCGGGCACCGGCATCTCTTTCCCGATCAATTCACCGTCTCGAACGGCTGTTGCCACGGTATGTCCCTTCATGTATCAAGACCCATTCTACTGTCGTCCAGGGACACTTGGACAGCAGTTGGATTACGCCTCTCCAGACCCTGCAACCCGAAGATTGTCCCCCGGCCTCCACACAATAAGCGTAGCCGGAGGGATTGGCACAGACCTGAAAGGACTATTGCAGGTTCCGCCCGTAGGCGGAACCCTCGTTGCCTTCAGAGCACGCCTTCCAGCGTGATCTCTTCCGCCCGGTGGCAACTTACAAAGTGATTGGGCCGGATCTCCCGCAGTTCGGGAGTCTCCTGCCAACAACGTTCTTCCGCATACCGGCAACGCGGATGGAAATAGCAGCCGGATGGCGGATCGGCCGGGTTGGCCACCTCGCCGGTCATTTCAATCTGCCGGGTCTTGATCCTCGGATCCGGCGGTAAAACCGAACTCATCAACACTTCAGTGTACGGATGCAGAGGGCTGGCGAACAGGTCGTCGCTCTCGGCCAGTTCCACCATCTTGCCCACGTACATCACCGCCACCCGGTCGGCAATGTGGGCCACCACGTTCAGGTCGTGGGCCACAAAGAGGTAGGTCAGATGAAACTCCTCCTGGAGGTCCTGCAGGAGGTTCAGGGTTTGGGCCTGAATGGACACGTCCAGGGCCGACACCGGCTCGTCGCAGACAATGAAATTCGGTTCCAGGGCCAGGGAACGCGCGATGCCAATGCGCTGCCGCTGTCCCCCGCTGAAGGCATGGGGATAGCGCTTCATGTACTCCGGCCGCAGGCCGACCCGGCGCAGCAGGTCGGCCACCCGGTGCTCCAGTTCCTCGCCCGAGGCCAGGCGGTTGACCGTCAGTGGTTCCCCCACAATCTGCAGCAGGGTCATGCGGGGATTGAGCGACGAAAACGGATCCTGGAAGATCATCTGCGCGAACCGCCGAAAACGCCGCAGGTCCTGGCCCTCCAGCGCATAGATGTCGGTCCAGCCTGATTCGTCCGACATCCAGTAGCGCACCTGTCCCTCGGTGGCGTCGACGGCGCGCAACAGGCAGCGCCCGGTTGTGCTCTTGCCGCAACCCGATTCGCCCACCAGGCCCAGCGTCTCGCCACGCTGGATGGTGAGGTCGACACCGTCGACCGCCTTGACAAACCCCTTGGTGCGGGACAGGAAACCGCGCCGAATGGGATAGTACTTGCGCAGTCCCTTGACTTCGAGAAGCGGTGTCTCCTGCGCGGACCGGTCCGAAACCGCGTCCGACGGATTATTCGTAGAGGACACAGCGCACTCCGTGGCCTGGTTCGGTTTCAATCCAAGGCGGCTCCTCGGCATCGCAACGTCCGGCGATGTAGTCCTCGCAGCGGGGATGGAAGGGACAGCCCGGCGGTACGTGGAAGGGATCCGGAACCATGCCGGTGACGGCCTCCAGCCGCCGCGACTTGACTCCCATGCGCGGCATCGACCGCAACAACGCCTTGGTGTACGGGTGCTTGGGATTGTGGAAGATGGTGTCGACGTCCGCGGATTCCACCACCTTGCCGAGGTACATCACCGTCACGTACTCGGTCATCTTGGCCACCACGCCCAGGTCGTGCGTAATGAACATGATGGCCATGCCAAAGTCGTTCTGCAGCTTCTGCATCAGTTCCAGAATCTGGCCCTGGGTCGTGACATCCAGAGCCGTGGTGGGCTCGTCGGCAATCAGCAGGGTGGGGTTGCAGGACAACGCGATCGCAATCATGCCGCGCTGCCGCATGCCGCCGCTCATCTGATGGGGAAAGCTGTCGATGGTCTGGGTGGGTTGGGGCATCCCGACCCGCTGCAGGATCTCCAGGGTCCGCTCCCGCGCCTCCTTCCTGTCCACCTGCTGATGCAACTCGATGGCCTCCATGATTTGGTGGCCGATGGTGTACACGGGCGCCAGGGAACTCATCGGCTCCTGGAACACCATGACAATCTCGTTGCCGCGAATGTCGCGCATCTCGTCGCCGTTGGCCGGCAACCCGACCAAGTCGGTTACATGCAGGTTTTCGCCATCGCTGCCGGTCGGCCGGTAGTAGAGAAGCTCCCCGTCCACAATCTCGCCCGGCTTGGGCACAATGCGCAGGAGCGCCTGGGCGGTCACGCTCTTGCCACAGCCGCTTTCCCCGACCACACCCACGGTCTGGCCCCGGTTGACGACAAGGCTCATGCCGTCCACCGCACGCACCGTGCCCTCTTCGAGGGCGAACTGCACCTTGAGATTCCGAATCTCAAGCAGTCTCTGATCGTCCGGTGGTGTCACGCCTTGTGCATCCTCGCCTGAACCCGGTTGGCATAGCCCAAACCGATGCCGATGGGCGGTTTCATGTAGTTGCCCCAGGTCAACTCGGGATAGTTCCACTCGTTGACGATGTGGAAGCGGACCCGATCCCTGCCACCATCCTTCAGCACGCGGAAGCCGGACACACTGACATACGCGGCGTCAGATTCCGGATTCTTATCCCCCAACACTTCGACGCGAAGCGTGTGAGAACCCGGTGCAAGCCCTTCGCAGCTGAACAGAATCTCGTTCTCGACCTTGAGCTCGCCGCGCGCCACGCCGTGCAGGATGCCGCAGAACAGGTCGACCACAGCGACCTCTTTGCCGTCCAACAGGACCCTGGCCATGCCGTGAATGTTGTCCCTTGAACCCAGCCAGGCCACACCCGGACCCTCGAATCGAAACTCCGCAAAGTCCCCATCCTTGTTGGACATGAGGTCCCGGTTGGAACCCGGCACCGCCTGCGCCCAGTTGCCGGTCACATGGCCCAACAGGTCGTCGCCCGTACACAGAAGTTCGGGATCGGGCAGCACTTCCAGACGAGCCGCGTCGTCCTTGTCGGACACGGCACTGAAGCGGGTTTCACTGCCGGCCACCAGGGCACTGGCCTGCCGAATCGAGTGTTTCATGGCCCGGAAGTCGTTGGTCCCCCGACGGCCGAAGTCGTAACGGCCGAAGAGGGAATAGCCGCGCATGTCCTCACCCCAGGACCAGTCCGGCTCCTGTCGAAAGGTCTCGTCCCCTTCCGCACGGTTTCTAGGGGCAACGCCTTCATTGCGGCCAATGTGGTCGTCGGGGTACAGAGACCAGAGCCCGTTGCGCCGCCAGGATACGCAATCCACCTCGTGGGTCAGGTCGAAGGCCACACCCACTTCCCGAAATCCGCCGACATCGCGCCCGGCGCGCAACCCGCGCCGGCGCGGGCTGGAAAACGGCTGCACCGGCAATCGGTAGGACAGGTCAAGCAGGCCGGTCCCATCAACCCGAATGGAGTACTCCACCTGCAGCTCGCCGTGGCAGCCGGCAATGTCCAGAACCACTGCGTCGTCCTCCCGGCGCCCGGCCACCGAGGTTGCCTGCCAGTCCGGCAGGGGATATCCCGTCAGCACCAGATGGGGGCCGCCCTCCAGAATCCGCTCCCCGTCGACGGAACCGGACAACATGCCGGTTTCGCGGGACAGACTCAGGCTGAAATCCGCGTGCCGCACCTCCAAGGCTCCATTCGTCTCCACCAGCCTGGGAGCCTCGGACACGGAAGATGCAGCTGCTGTTGTTGCCGACGACGGAGATAGCATGAACTCGTCCACATCGTAGCCGTCGGTGGCTTCAAGGCTGCGTTTCGAGAACATCAGATAGACAGGTCGGCCCGATGACACGGGCGCGGCCGGAATCCTCAGCCAGCCTTGGGCGCGGGGCGGAATGCTCGGGCACTCGATTTGACCCCAGGTCTCTTCGTCCTGGTGCCAGACGATGTCCAGCTCATTCAGGTCGGTGTGGTCGAACCAGTTGGCAACCGCCACCAGGACGGACCCGTCCGCCTGCGGCGCGGGGAGCGTCCGATCCGTGATCCGAATGGGCGAGTAGGCCTTCTTGGTCAGCCAGTGTTCGGGCTTGCGCCGGCGCCAGCCGTCGATCAGACCCCACTCGCGGTTGACGGTGTACCCGCTGTTGGTAATCATCTCGTCGTCAATGCCGCCCCAAATCGCTCCGCCCAAAGCGCCCGGCGTCGTGAAGATGTTCTCCCACCAGCGCTTGATGCTTTCGCCCCAGAACTCCCGCACGGCCGGATCGCGGCGCTGCTCGCCCATGTTGTAGCAGGCCCCGTGGGCGTATTCGTCGTGCAGAACCGGCATGGGGGACAGGCCGGGGCCGTGTTGGCTCCAGGTATCGCTCATGGCACTGGGATCGCTGTCCCAGTTCGCATAGTGGGAACTCCAGATGTCGCAGGGAGGAGAACCCTCGGGCATCGTGTTGGGATAGCTGAACAGCACCGGCCGGGACGGATCCGCGGCCTTCACATAGTCAAAGCACTTGTGGAAATTCGTGCCCCAGTAACATTCGTTGGCCAGGGACCACATGATCACGCAGGGATGGCTGCGGTGCCGCTCCACCTGTTCCGCCATCTGGTCCATGAATTGGGCCGTGTAGTCGGGGTCGTTCTGGACGCACTGGATGAACTGCCCGATGAAGGCAACCGCCGCCTCGTCCTCCACGTAAATTCCGTGCCGGTCGCACAGCTCCAGGAAGTCCTCGCGGGGCGGGTAGTGGGACGTGCGGATGAAATTGACGTTGGCCTCGCGGAACAGCAACACGTCCTGCTCCAGTTGTTCGGGCGTCAAAGTGCGACCCGTCAGAAGGGCCACGTCGTGCCGGTTCACACCCCGGAGCTTGATCGGCCGGCCGTTGACCAGAAGTTCCTGTCCGTCAACCTCCACCTGGCGAATCCCGAAGCGCCGGCTGACCTGCTGAAGCAGGCGGCCGTCCCGCATCAGGGTTGCCTCAAGCCGGTACAGGTGCGGATGTTCCGCATCCCACAGATAGTCTGCGCCGATCGACAGGTCGATGGTGCTGTCCGGAGAGTCCTGCGGCAGGTTCCAGGTACCGCTGCCGTCCTCCACGACCGCACCCGTGGGATCGGTCAATTCAATTGACAGGGACAGGCCATCGCGATCGCTCCCGTCCGCACCCACGGACAAAGTTATGTCAGCCTTGCGGTAGTCCTCCGTCAGCGAAGTGTCGACATGGCAGCGGGAGAGATGAGTTGGGGGCACGGCCACCAGTGAGACCGGACGAAACATACCGCCGAGATTGAAGACGCAGAGTTCGGACTGGGCATCCGCGACCCCGACCACAACCTCCGCCCCGGTTCCGGGAACTACGTGGTCCGTGATCTCGGCGAACCAGGTCGTGAAGCCGCCGAAGTGGCTGCGAATCAGGTTCCCGTCGACCCAGACCCGGGCCTTGCCCGTCACGCCGTCAAAGCGCAGGAATACCCTTTGGCCAACGAAGTCGTGCGGGATGTCCACCATCCGGGCGTAGGCATATTCTTCGCCCTCTTCCAGATCGTAGCCGTGCGAAAAGGTACAGGAGGGCACCGGCAGCTCCTGCCATGCATCCTTGCTGACCGCGGCCTGCCAAAAGCCATCCGGAGGATGCGGATGGAACCGCCAGTCGCCGTCCAGCGACACAGCCGGGGCCGCCACGCCGGCGACCCGGTCCGGCATGTGCAGGGTGGGCTGACGGGGCCACAGGGCCAGTGCCGGATCCCGATGCGGCAGGGCGTTCGGAGCGGTATCGGACATGGCGGCAACCCTGTGCAAAAAGGAACCAGGAACGGGATCAGCGACCCTGCGCGTAGGGATCGGCGGCGTCGCGCAGGCCATCGCCCATGAAGTTGAAGCTGAGCACCACAACGATCACGAAGCCGGCGGGAATGAACAGCCAGGGATACAGCGCCACGGTCTGGAAACTTTGGGCCGTGCTCAGCAGCACACCCCAACTGACCACCGGAGGCCGCAATCCCAAGCCCAGGAAACTCAGGGCCGTTTCGCCCAGAATCATGCCCGGCACCGACAGGGTCAGGCTGACGATCAGATAGCTGAGGAAACTCGGCAGCAGGTGCCGACGGATAATCCCAAGGTCCGTTTCGCCGACCAGCTTGGCGGCCATGACGAAGTCCTCCTCGCGCAGTTCCAGCAACTTGCCGCGCACCACGCGGGCCAGGCCGGTCCAGCCCAGGAAGGACAGGATGATGGTGATGCCCAGGTAGACCCGAATCGTGGGCCATTCCGGAGGCAGGGCCGCGGCCAGCGCCATCCACAGCGGGATCGTGGGGATGGAGATGAAGAACTCAATCACCCTTTGGATTATGTTGTCCAGCGGACCACCGTAGAAGCCGGAGATGCCTCCCAGCAGGTTGCCGAGGACAAAGCTGATGGCCACACCGATGAAGCCGATGGACAGCGAGATGCGTCCGGCGTAGAGGGTCCGGGTCAACAGATCGCGGCCCAACTGGTCGGTTCCGAACAGGAAGATGACGCCCGGCTCGTCGACCCCGAACAGGTGCCAGTCGGTCTTGAAAAAGCCCCAAATCTTGACCGCCTCGCCCCGCACGCCAAGCTTGATGGGGTACAGGGCCTCGGTATCCTTGACGAAGACATCCTCCCAGGTCACCGGATCCTCCTCCACCAGCCACCCGTAGACGAACGGCCGCAGGTGGAACCGACCTTCCGCATCGATGAACCGAATGGTCTGGGGCGGCGCATAGGGAAAATCCGCATGCACGCCCTCGATGGAATAGGGCGAGAGCAGATCGCAGAACATCACCGTGATGAGATAGATGAAGATCAGGACGAAGCTGCCCACCATGGCCATGCGGTGCTTCTTGAAGGCACTCCACATGAGCTGCCACTGCGAGGCGGCATAGAGGGTCTCGACGTTCTGGTCGGCCGCGGCGGGCACCTGGATGCTCATGTTCACTCAAACCGAATGCGCGGGTCCATATACGCCAGCAGAATGTCGGAGATGAAGGTGCCGATCAGGGTCAGCAGGGTCAGGAACATGGTGAAGCTGCCGGCCAGGTACATGTCCTGGGACCGCAGCGACTGGAGGTACATGGGGCCGGTCGTGGGCAGGCCCAGCACGATGGAGGTGATGGTGGCGCCGGACACGATGCCGGGCAGGGTCCAGCCGATGGTGCTGATGATGGGGTTGATGGCGACCCGGACCGGATACTTGACCAACAGCCTGAGTTCCGAGATGCCCTTGGCGCGGGCGGCAATGACATAGGGCTTGGACAGTTCGTCCAGCAGCACGCCCCGCATGACGCGCACGAGCCAGGCCGTGGAGCCGGTGCCGACCACAATCACAACCGGCGGCAAGTGCTTGAGCATGTCCACAAACCGGGCCCAGCTCCAGTCCGCCAGTTCAAACTCCGGCGAGAACAGGCCACCGATGTCGGTCTGGAAGCCGGTGTACAGGATGTACATGATGATCAACGCCAGCAGGAAATTCGGGATGGCCAGGCCGATGAAGCCAAACACCGTCACCACATAGTCGGTGACGGAGTACTGGCGCACCGCCGAAAAGATGCCGATGGGGATCGAGACCCCATAGGCGAACAGGGTGGTCAGGAGGGATATGAGAATGGTCAGGGGCAGACGGGCGGCCACGATTTCGGCCACCGGCTGATCCCGTTCGAAGGACATGCCCAGGTCCCCGTACCGAATCATGTCCCACATCCATTTGAGGTAGCGCAGGTACATGGGCTTGTCGAGCCCGTACCGCACCCTGAGAGCCTCGATTTCCTCCTCGGCCGCCGGCTGGCCGCTCTGCTGCAGTTCGACGATGTAGGAGGTCAGGAAATCGCCGGGCGGCAGTTGAATGATGACAAACGCAACCACGGACAGCATGACCATCAACAGCAGCATGTAGAGCAGCCGGCGCACGCCGTACTTCAGCATTGCCATGTCGATCGGACCCGGATTCGTGGGGCTTCCGCCGCAGCCGCGGCGTTACGGATTACCAAACATATACATTGGCGGTCGTACGGACTGACCAGACCCGGAGGCGACACCGGGGCGGCATGCAGGACCGGGAACGCCGTTCAATGGAAGTGAAGAAGTTGGGGCGCAGCCGTGATGGCCGCGCCCCGTTGCAACCGTCCCGCAGAGGGCGGATGCCTACGCGTTGTACTCCTGCCGCGTGTGCAGGGGCTGCTTGAGATACAGCTGCTCGCTGTGGTACGGATAGAACTGGTAGAGGTCCCATCCAAACAGCAGGCCCTGCTCAATGGTGGGCATGTTGCCAAGGTTGTCCTTGATGATGACCGGGTGCGGCGGCAGCGCCACGGTACCGATCACATACATGCTCTCCGCATTGATGCGGACGATCTCCTTGCCCAGTTCCACCTGGCGGGCCTCATCGGTTGTAACCTTCATCTCCTGCCAGAGATCCCAGAGGAGCTTCAGCTCGTCCGGCGGTTCCTCGCCGGTTTCGCCGTCGGTCACGATCCAGCGGGTCCACAGCGGGTACATCGTGGATTCCCAACCCAGGTTGTAGGGCACCCAGAACTGGGGCGTCAGCGGGAAGAGCCAGTCGGTGCACTTGTCCGCGCCCCAGGTTCCCATGGCCACCTGGTTGCCGGGATAGCGTTCCGAGATGAGTTCGCCGGTAACGGTCTTGACCGAGACATCGCACCCAATCGCCGCGAAGTAGCCCTTGCACAGCTGCCACACGGTGTTGGACTGCGGATCGACGCTGGATTCGATGGTCCAGGACAGCCTTTCGCCATCCGGACGCAGCCGCCACTCGTTGTTGGCATCCCAGGCCAGGCCCATCTCGTCAAGGAGCCCGTTGGCCTTGCCCACATCGTATTCGATGTTCAGCTTGGCATATTCCTCCTCGTAGAAGGAGCATGCCGGAATCACGGTGGCCTGCTGCGGCGTGGCCCGGCCGAAGAAGGCCAGTTCGCTGATCTCGTCGCGGTTGATGGAATGGGACAGCGCGATGCGGAAACGCACGTCGCGGAAGATATCCCGCAATGCCGTATCCGCCTCGTACGTCTGGTTGGGCTGGAAATGCAGCACCGAACCGGTCAGGTTCTGCGCAGCGATGGCGATGTACTCGCCCTGCTCTTCATTGCTCTTGTAGAGAGGCCAGTTGGAGGGGTTGGGCATCCAGCCGAATTCGATGTCCACCTCGCCGCTGATGAAGGCGGCGTCCTGAATCTCCCGGTCCTGCAGCAGCTTGATGAACGAGGCGTCGATGTAGGGCAGCTGGTTGCCGGCCTGATCGGTCTTCCAGTAGTAGGGATTGCGCTCGAAGAGCCAGTGGGTCTCGGTCTTCTCGAGGAGCCTGTAGGGGCCGAGCGTGGGCAAGTCGGGATTGTTCTCCGGAATGCCTTCGTCCAAGCGCGCCCTGTTGCCGAACAGGGCCATCCAACTGTCCATGCCCCGTTCCTTGGCCTGCGCCTCCAGCTCCCCAACATCCACATAGCTGGCATGGAACTGCTGGCCGTAGTGCTTGGGATGCACAACATTGGTCCCGTTGTAGTGGGCCAGGTACTTCAGGATGAACGGATAGGGGTCCGTGAAGATGAACTTGACCGTGTAGTCGTCCACCCGCTCGAAGTCCATGAAGTTGCCGCTGGTCTGGAGCCAGCCCGGCTTGCTCGGGGCCAGTTCGTCGTTCAGCATGTCGACGTACCAGAACTCGAAGTCGTCGGCGGTGTGCGGATGGCCGTCGGACCACTTGGTGCCGCGCCGCAGGTTCAGGGTGAGTTCCCGCCCGTCCGTGCTGATGTTGAAGCTCTCGATGATGTTGGGCACCACCGAGGTGAGGTCCGTGCCGATACGGCAGACGCCCTCCTGGCCCACGCCGGTGCGGCCGCTGTGGAAGGTACCGGCAGCCGGGTTGCCGACCGTAAACATGCCGCCATAGGTGCCCACTTCGTGCCAGGTCTGGACGATCTGCGGGTTGAGCGGCAGCCGTTCTTCGACAGGGGGCAGGTCGCCGGCAGCCACCCGCTTGGCCAGCAAGGGTGATTCCTTGCCCATCGCCTCATCGGCCATGGCTTCTTCCGCCATGGGGGCTTCGGCCTCCGCCGCCGGTTCTTCCGCCGCCGGACCGCCGCAGGCCACGAGCACGGCACCGGTGGCCGCGGCACCGGAGATTCTGAATACCTCGCGGCGCGTGAATTTGCGAGTCATGAAAACAACTCCTTGAAAGTTTTCCTTTCGGGTTGCGCTGGGGCGCGTTGTGTGTAAGGGAAGTCTACCAGCAGCCGAATCCCGCCCTGTTTCGGCAGGGCGGCAGGGCGATTGCAGCTAAATTGACAGGGCAATCACAACAACGCAACAGCACCCTGGCAGGTACCGAATACTGTGAGCCGCCAAGCAGGATCATGCACAACCGGGACCACACAAGGCCAATCCGCAAGGGAGCCGCGGGTCCTGGAGCAGGGAAGGGACCGAAGCCCTTTTGCGAGGCGGATGGCTCCGGTCTGCCATTGGCCGCAAAGGCGCTTAGCGCTGAAACCACTGCAAAACCGTAGCGATATCAGGCCATTCAGTCCAGGGGGTCTGATTCAGTTTCCGTACAAAAGCCCGATACTCCGCGGGCGTCGGATGCAGACTGCGGGCCAAATCCAGCAACACTTCACGCCTGCCCTCGGCTTTCCCAATCTCCCTGCCTTCGGCTCTGCCGACTTCAAGGCCTTCGGCCCGGCCAATCGCCATGCCCTTGGCCTCAAGATGCCGCCCCATTTCCACCCAGTTCCCGCTGACCGGGTCCTGACACTGGAAGCCATGTTCGGGATGGGTCCGGATACGGGCCTGCAACACCTGGGACCAGGCTTCCCGGTTGGTGTCAGCCTCTACCGAGATCCACTCTCCGGCATCCGTGCGTTGATAGCCGAACATGGGATGCCGGCCACTCGGGGAACAAATCCAGTATTCCGCCACACCCATCAAATCGTAGATAACCGGATTGTCCTCGCGATCCTTGGTCTCGGTGGAAGGCGAGAGACATTCCAAGACCAGCAGAGGTGCCCCCTGCTCCCGCCAGGAAACTGCCCTGTCGGGGGCAATCACGGTCCCCTGAGGCCACATCGCCAGATCCGGCTCAATCCGGTGTCGGGAGCGGGTCAGGCCGGGATGCGCCGGCAACGCCTCCAGATCCTGAATCATGACTTCCCGTGTAATGGGGCAATGCCGGCTACGCAGTTCCAGGAATGTTTCCAGATTGCGGCCGGCCCGGTCCAGGAACACTCCGTGTTCCGGCAAGGGGGACAACCTTACCTCTGTATCAATGTAATAAGGATCGGTGGTACGAAACTCGTCGTATTCATGGTGTTCAAGGTCATAGTCGTAGTTGGGGTCGTAGTGCCACAGAGCCCGCAACCAAGCCGGATGGCGGGCCGGCGCCACAACGCCGTTGTCCGTCTTGTCCCCGGTCGTTTCCTGAAGGGTGGATGCCCGTACCGGAGTCCCGGAGGGAGCAGTTGCCATCGGATTCCTCTGCGCAGATGGTGTCGTGGGTTGAAGTGTACTACTGGCTTTGACACCAGCGGAGCGAGACCTCCGATCCGCTGATCTGCCCATCCACAGCTTGGGCGTACGGCACGGAGGGCGCGATTCCAAGATGCAGTGCCCGCCCCATGCACCCTCGCGCCGACTGGCTCAGGACCAAGCGGACCCGATCGGGTCCGCGTCCTTGGGAACCGCTGGACGGAGGTGGTCAGGGATGGTTCCGGCCAAGCCTATTTCCGGCACTCGGACAGTGCATTCCGGTTCCGCTGTCGGAAGTGCCAACCACCGCCAGAGTGGTGCTCGGGAGTGTTGTTCTCCAAGGCACAGTACCGGACCCGGGGACGAAATGGATTGTCCACCGCGATAGGCAGGGACATCCAAGGCATGGGTCGGAGAATCGAGCCTGACGAAGGTACCCAGGTGTGGCGAAAGCCACATCCAGCCACTCGCGAACAGCTCGTCCCCATTGGCATGCGATTGCCCTGTGCAGGTCGGGCCCGTCACCCAAAAACCAACTCCAGGCTCTGGTTGCCGGAGCCTTGGATTGTCAACTCCGATGCCGGGTAGGGAGCGCGGCAGAATGGGCTGTCCAGGTGCAGGCTGCCGGCCAAGTCCACGGGCTTGTCGCCCACCATGAGCGGTGCTGCCGGTCCGCACAACACCGTATGACCTTCCGCATTTGCGATTGAGACAAGGTCGCGGCCAACGGTCAGGGTGCGGTCAAGGCGCTGGCGAAAGGCCTCGAAGTCCTCGGCCGACGCCTCCCCGCCCGTCAGGCAGAGCCAAGTGTTGTCCGTGCCCGGTGAGCGCAGTTCCCGGCCGGCACCGGGTCCGGTGGTGATCAACTCCAGACCGTTGGCCGCATACAGGCCCAGCCAGCCGGTACCGTGACGGGCGAACGCCCAATGCTCCCGGATGTCCGTCTCCGCGAAGGCGTGGACCGGGAAGTGCGCGTGGGTGAAGCCAAGGTGGCCCGCGTCACCGCCCCGGTAGAAAGCCATCAACACGTCCTGCCACTGGACTACCCTGGGCAGACGCGAATTGCCTCTCCAGAAGTTGCACGGGACCGCATCGTCCATGCTCATGCGCGCGGGGCAATTGACATGTACCTTGGCAGCCACGCCCAGCACAGCCTGCCAGACCAGTTCCCGGTGTCCCTGCTCTCCGACGCGGTAGTCGGGCAGGCAACTCAGCATGCCGTCGGCCGTGCGCCAGGCCACCCGGTGCACCTCTTCGCCTCCGGTGTCCTCGATGCCCGGGTCACCGGCCCAGGCGTACCGCTCCCGCGACCACACGGCATCCGGCACGAACAGACCCAGCTCGCGCACCACGGCAGGAGCTTCATAGTCCGATCTGGCCAAGGCCACGGGCGCTTCAATGTGCCCGTTGGGTGTGCCCAGGCCCCAGGCCGCGTAGGCCACAGGCGCCAAGGCTCCGAGCCGTGCATCTAGGACGCTGTCCGTATCCGCACCAGTGGCCGCCAAGCCGTACACGCCCCGGGCGGGGCATGAGGGACGGGGCCGTTCTCGCCCCCGGGGGCCCCCAAGCCGTACACGCCCCGGTAGGAGCCACAGGCGATGCCAAAGAGAATGCGATCCATCAGCATCAGGGACAGATTCGCCAGATCCTCGTCGCCGCAACCCTCCGCCAGGCAACTGCACGCCAGCAGGATCAAGCTCTGCTCAACCTCCGATTCACACCCCCCGAACCCGCGCGCCAGGCGGTTCAACATCCACGCCTGTACCAAGGAGGTCCCCTCCCGGACCAGGTCCGAACCCAACCTGTCGCCAAACCCGACAAACATGGCGAACGGGTCCTGCAAGCCGGCCAACACCTGACAGACGCACACCAGGAAACCACGGACAGGGTTGGGTTCCACCCCGTCGATGGAGGTGGATGGCAGATACCGGCTCCAGCAGCCGTCCAGGATGGCCAAGCCCTCTTGAGCCCGCCTGGCCTCCAAGTCACGGCCCATCTGCCAAAGTACCAGAAAAGCAGTTTCAGCGTCGGTGGACCCCTCCGAGAGGGTGCGGATGCAGCCCTCCAGCAGTTGCCGGTCCGGTTCCTCGCCTAGGCGTTGAAGCACCGCCAGTTCGCGGCAGGGATGTCCCTGGTGGCGAAAGGCCGCCTGCAACAGCTGCTGAATCCGGTCCTCGTCCTCCTGCTCCGGAGTCTGCTCGAACACATGGTCGATTACGTACACATCCTGGACGTTCTCGACCCGCTGGTTCTCCTCGTAGTACTCCTGCAGGTGCGGTTTGACCGTCAGCCAATAACGGCCGTTGGGGCCGGTGAAGTCCATGTTGAGGACGTGTTCAGTGCCTGCCTTGACTTCCGCCTGCATCACCTCCACGTAGGTGGCTCCGCCCGGCCGACGCAGGTTGATGCCGAGAATGGCCGTCCGGTCGTAGTCCGCGGGCCAGCGCAACGTGATCGGATCGGTCCGGGAATAGACATGGCGATCCAGGGCGAAGTCGCCGATGACGGCCTCAAGACCCAGACGCCGCTCCGGATCGACGGTAGTCGGCAGGTTGATTCTGGCGCTGCCCACATGAGGTTCCAGGCACGCGGACAGGAAACCCGGCCAGGCACCGCAGACAAAGGCTCGAAGTTCCAGGAACAGCCGCAGCGTGCCTTCATGGCGGGGCAGGGCGAACCGAAACCGCTCTGATGAACCGCTCCCCTCCAGCCACTCGGCCTCAACCTCGCACCCGTTGGCCCACAAGAAAACCTTGCCGGCTGCTTCCACGACCAGTGCCAACTCGGACTGGTGCCCGGGCAGGACTTCTGCATACAGCCAATACCGACGCAAAACCGGTTCAGCGCGGGTGTCCGCCAGATCCAGTCGGTGATCGGCCAAACTGCGCCGATACATCCAGCGATGGGCCTCGGATCCAACCTGCAGCGGCGGCTCCCACTCCACCGGACGGGTGAACGTTTCCAAGTAACTCGGCGCTGGGAGGACCGAAGACGAGCAGTTGCCCAGGGACCCGTCTTCAGGCATCCCATCCTGATCGGCAGGGCCAGCTACCAACCAGTGGTCAACATGGCCATCCGGTGTCACCCTGTAGGGAATCGCGTTCACTTGCATGCAGTTGGCTCTTGGCTGAACAAGCCTTTAGGCAGGAACCGGTTCATGCAGAGAAAATCCGACTCCGTCGGAACACGCGCAACGGCAGACTTCATGACACCATGCCAAAGGAGGCTTCCAGGTAGGCCACGACCCGCAAGCGCGTACCCACCTCCGCCAGGTGGATAGGCGGGAACAAGGACTTCCGGCGGTGGTGAAGTGGAGACGAACATGGCAACACCGGGACAGGGACACGTGCAGACTTCGCCATGCTACCGCATGGCTTCACAACCGCGGTATTAGTCCAGCCCTCCATCAGATTCGCCGCCGGTCGTGGATACACCATAGCGAATGGCCAGTTCCGGTTCGGCTGCGGGGGTGGACCACACTTGATGGATTTCCAGGACCCTGCGGCCCAATGCCAGGAATTGGGCAACGAGAGCATCCCCAGTTCGGCAGGTCCTCCGGGTGGCGAAGGCGAAACCGCTGATCCCAGTGATTGAGCATCTTCTTCAGGTCGCGGGGTACCGGATGAGACAGACGCCAGCCCATCTCGTAAGTTCCGGGTCTTCCCACTCGCTGGACAAGGCATGGCAGTCGGCATAATCGCGGGCCATGTTGCGGAACAAGAGCAGGTAACTCTTGATCCGGAGAATCTCAAAAAGCGTAGGCAAACGCAAGGTCAAGCCTTGCAGGCGATAGGTTTGCACGTCCAATGGGACATGTTGTCTGACGCGCCCATCCAACCATCAATGTGACCTCGATACCATCCATACGCCCCAGAATGGTATGTTGCCCGCGCACAATGTCCGTAGACCAGCCCGACAGTGCTTCCAGGCGAGCCAACACCTTGGTGCAGCGCCGGGGCAGATCCGACATCGTGTGATCCGCATCCCGTGAAGTGCGGTAGGGTGCATAGATGCCGACCGCGGTGCCTCCGACCAGGAATGCCTCCGGGATAACGGACTGCAGTTTGGCCGCTGCCGCAAGCACCCGATTCCAGCGTTCAACTTCCTGCGGCGTCAACGGCACGGGCATAATCCAGGAACTCTTGGTAATCCTCCGCCGCCCAAGGATGATCCAGCATCAGTGTTGCAAAGCGCAATACTTCGGCCCGCACGGCCGAATCGTCCTGGATTGCCTGCCAGAGGCGGGCTTTGTTCTCCGCGCTGCCTTTCTCGATGTAACGAGAAATCACACGGGCATTGCGCATACCATCCTTCACGGACAGCGCTCCTGCCACATCGGCCCGCGCCATCTCGAACAAACCGGGTTCGTCAATGGTGACCACCAAAGGCTCCAGGTTTTGCAACGCGTCCCGCGAAAAGCTGTGTCTGCGGGCAAAGGCGCGAAGGTTGGCCTCGGTCCAGACGCGGCCACGGGCGGTGAGCTTGCCGGCGGCGTTCATGCGCCGGGCCACTTCGGCCACAGAGCAGGTGGAATACCAACCGTATGCCTTGAGCGAGCCACACGTCTTGCGGACCTGTTCGCTCTGCGTCCGGCTGTTCATCGAATCCTGCCAGTCCATGTCTGTCAACTGGCCCATTCTACCCAGTGTCCACATGCAGCCGTGGTTGAGCAGGACATGGATTCGGGACAATCGCAGCCCCCATCAGGCCAGGATCTTCACGAGTCTGTGTTGCTCCAGCCGGCACCAGCCATGCGCCGCAGTCCCGCTCTACCTGCGTTGAAACTCACGGACTGGCAGTGGTGTCCCCCTGGACAGCCTGAACCATCACTACTCATGACAATCACATTCCAATTCAGCAACCATCATTGTAACGAGAAGTCAGGTTGGGTATCAGGGCGTTGACAAAGTCGTTGCAGAGAGGGTTTGTCACCTCTGGAGCAGTCGTTTGGCCATGACCTGGCACAAGCCCACCACTGATGCACACCTGAAGTACCGTATGATTGCAAGAGGATTACTTGCCTGAAACAGAGAAAATCATATGGGCCCCGCATGAAATTCTTCCTGGGTTTCCTGGTCGCTTGTCTGGCTTTGGCCAGTTGTATTGCCGTCCCGAAAGAGCACTCCGAACCGGAATTTTTGCCGGAACTTCGGGTAGTTGAGCTGGATCCCGATTTCTGGGTATTGGACGCCATGGGATCCCTTGCGCTGGGCCGACGCGACAGTGCGGTCTGGCTACTGGACATTGATACCGGTGAAATGTCTCAACTCAGTTCCCGCGGACTTGATCTGCTGGGAGCTGCCTTGACCACGGACTATGCCGCTTGGATAGTCAGCCGCAAGCAAAGTGGTGCTCCCCGATCGGTTGCCGATGTAATGCTCTTCGATCTTCAGACAGGCGAACAGCGTAGCTTGACTGAAGGGCTGGCAGAACGCCAGGATCTGCAGCTGGAATATCCCTATCTTGCGTGGAGAGAGAACCGCCATTGGCAGGAGGAACAGGATGACAGTTGGGATATTGTTCTTTACCATCTGCCGTCCGGGGAGGTACGGCCATTGACGACCATCCCCGCGGACCGTCAGCACCTGCAACTGTCGGGGACGCGGCTCGTTTGGCAGGAAGATCGGGTCGAACCCCCTGGACAATCCGATACGAGCTGGGATGTCCATGCCTACGATCTCTTAAATGACCATGAGTTCCCAGTCACCTCCGCACCCGGGGTCCAAAGGACACCCCTAACCTTCGGCGACTGGATCGTGTGGGCCGACAACGGTTCCTGCACGTTGGAAATCACCGGGCCAGAGAAGCTGCCTCACTGCACGCATGTTGACATGGACCTCTATGCCTACGACTTTGCTTCCAAGGAAGAGACACGATTGGCAAACCACGTAGGTGCTCGCTGGCATCCCGACCTTCATGTTCATGGTTCCCATGTGGTCTGGGAACAATCTCGGGCTAACGGCAAGTCAGAAATCAGACTCCTGGATCTCGACTCGGGACAGGAACAGATGGTCTCATTAGTAAGTCAGACCAACACCCGACCGCAGATCTACGGTGATTACCTCTTCTGGACTGAAAGAGTGACTTGCGATGCCATTGATCTCGGAAATCTCAGAGCCCGGACACAGGCTGGCGCCTTCGTCTATGATCTGGAGACGGGGCGAAAGATGCGGATTTCAAGTGACGTCGAACCCCTGGTCAGAATTTACGGCCATATAGCGTTTCTCACTGAGGGGTGCCAATACCAGACACGCCTCTTTGCGATATTTCTGCAATCCTGAGCGCAGGTAGACGGTCACCAAGCTATCGAACCGAATTATTGGTGAAGGGACAGCGCCCTCAGGTTCCTCCGGTGTTGGGTGTATCGGTCTGTCCCAAGGACAACAAGTCCGGCCTGCATGCCAGTCTGTAAAGTGACTTCGCCTACCTGAACCGCACCGGCAGCGCGGCCGCGGCCCACGACGGGAGCGAGACCCAGGGCAAACGCAAAGTCGGATTTAGGGCAGGGCAGCGGCCAGAATCCAGGGTTGGGTATCAGAGGAGAACAATCGCATTTTGTTTTGACAGATTCTCAAGATGATACAAAGCATTTGTGTCTAGCAAACGGTCAAATCACGAATCAAAACGCAATCCCTGCACATCTTCAATGAAATCTTCCAAAGTCAACACTTCATGGCCGACATTTTTGTAATGCTTGTGAAGCGGTTCAGGGACCACCAACTGTACACTAGCCTCTTTCATTTCTTGAAATTGATCAGTGGAAACACCCTGCTGCAATGTCAGAAGATGTTTTGTTGGAACCCGATCCGCTTCCTTCAGCACCTGACGCCAGCGATCCTTGCAAGTGGTCTTGACTGCCAACATGCGCAGATTGCATGTAGGAAATCCACTGTCCATGTATGCTGCTGTAGAAGGGAAAATGAAATCTGGCCTCGCCTTACTGTCAACAGTAGGTTGGTAATCATAGTCTCTGGATTCAGCAAGTCCTTCCTCACCCAAAATTTGCCTTACATGACGTTCAAGTGACAGTCCGGAGCGAGACTTACGTCTGTTGACGATGCTTTTTGCCTTCTCCAAGAACTTTTCCATTGGGGCATTGTTATTCGCCAGATCCATGAAGAGCGGCAGTTCCACAGCCTCTTCCACTTCGGAAAACAACTTAAGCTCTAGCTTTCGCCGTTCAACCAAGCGGGAATCTACATCTTCTGTTCTGCGCCTTGACGCAAGCTCTAATGCCTTATCAAATATGTCACTTGTTGAAGGAAATTCCTTATGCCACTCTGAAGGGATTTCACCATTCAGCAAACGTCTGCCAAGCAAGTCGCTAGCACTCGAGAAAAGCTGGCCGGGCCCAAACCGCACAATTTGTCCGGGTTCCACCGGGCCCCAACGATCCTCTACGCACTGTTCTTCTTCTTGGTCTCTACAAATCCAAAGGTGTATCTTACAGGTAGGCCCATCTTCTGACAAGAAAGCCATCAGAATCAGACTTCCAGTATTTCGTCCGTTCAAAAGGGGTGACGCACTTCCTCCCAATCTAGTGATACGAGTTTCATTCCGAGTACCATTACGGAACTTGTTGTTGTACCACGTGACTACTGGTGCAACCTTCTCATCATGTGAATCCAAATACAAATCAAATATGACTTTAGGGTTCTCCTGTTCAGGTTGGTCCAAAGCAGGAAACTCCCGAAACAGATCCCGTCGTGGAATATAGAATCCGGCTTGATGGCCGCCAGTCTGCTGAGTGTCGTTTGCAGACAACCGTTTCAGTAGCCAACGGACGTGTGCGGAGCTATGCTGATCCAACCAAGATTCAATACTGAGTGCCATGTGATCAACTCCTTGCGTCCGTTGCGGACAGCATGGGAGCCATGCACTTGGCGACGGCTTGCACTACGGGAACAGCAACAGCATTACCAAATTGACGATAGGCTTGAGTATCGGAGACAGGTATTTTGAAAACCCTACCATTCAGATCGAATCCCATCAATCTTGCGCATTCACGCGGAGTCAGCCGTCTAGGATTGCGTCCCTCCTGCCGAATGAGGATTTCCGAACCATCCTTATGGTACCGAGCCGAAAGCGTACGAGCAACATCGTCTGGCCCAAACAGGCCAAAACCAAAGCCATTGCCTTTTCTGCGATGTTTTTCGGCATAGTCCTGGAGGTATGACCAGAGGTGATCAGAAAGCGTATACTTCGGAGCTACATGTGCAAGAAGCCCTTCGGTATATGGCGGCTCAAGTGATTCAGTACCGTCCTCCGGATGGAGAATGGACGAAAGACGCGGACCTGAGCCTGCCTAAGGCAGGCTCAGGTCCGCGAAGTCAAAATCTTTTCTATCCCGAAATCCTACAATAAAGACTCTTTCCCGATGTTGCGGCACCCATCCCTTTGCATCCAGCACCTGCCAGTTGACATGATACTCAAGCTCGTCTCGCAACACACGAATGATCACTTCGAATGTATTGCCGCGATCATGTCGCAACAGATGCTTCACATTTTCCAACAGGAACGCTCTAGGGCGATGAAACGCCAAGACTCGAACTATGTCGTAAAACAGGGTGCCTTGTGTCTTGTCAAGAAACCCATGTGGCATACCCAAGGCCTTTTTTTTGGACACTCCAGCAATGGAAAACGGCTGACATGGAAAACCAGCAAGGAGGACTTCATGATCTGAAACGGAGCTGGCATCGATTTCGGTGATGTCCCCATGCAGCTCGTGAGAATCGTTGAAATTGGCTTGGTAGGTCTGCTGTGCAAAACGATCCCACTCGCTGGTGAACACGCACTCACCGCCGATGGTCTCGAATCCTAGCCTCATGCCACCGATACCAGCGAACAAGTCAATGAAGGTAAACGAAGCCTCGGTAGTTGTCCGAGGTGCCGTGATTTCCATCATGTTCCAGACCAAGACGTTGTCTTCAGCGAATTCGCCCCTGGTTGAACCTAATCCGCCTTCGCGTTCATCAGGACCGCCTACGCAGCATCAACCCGTATTAAACCCTGGTGAACTTCATTCCGTCAACTCGATGGGGTTTGGATGGCAGCCAGTGTCAACTCACCGGCGAAGTGACAGGCGGCATGATGCCCTGGTGCCACTTCAACCCATGGCGGAGCCTCTCGCCGACAGATGTCCTCGGCATAGTGGCAGCGGGGATGGAAGTAGCAGCCGCTGGGCAAATCGGCGGGGTTGGCCGTCTCGCCCTTCAGCACGATCCGTTCCTTGTGTTGATCCGGCTCGGGTTTTGGCACGGCCGACAGCAGGGCCTCGGTGTACGGGTGGCTGGGCATGCTGAAGATGCGCTTGGTCGAGGCCGTTTCCACCAGTCTGCCGACATACATCACCGCCACGCGGTCCGAGACGTACTCGACCACACTCAGGTCGTGCGCGATGAACAGGAACGTCAGGCCGAACTCCCGCTGCAGTTCCGGCAGCAGATTGAGAATTTGGGCCTGAATGGACGCATCCAGGGCCGAGACCGGTTCGTCGGCCACAATTAGCCGCGGCTGCGTTGCCAGGGCACGGGCAATCCCAATGCGTTGCCGCTGGCCTCCGGAGAACGCATGCGGGTACCGCCTCAGGTGGTCGATGTTGAGACCGACACGGGCCGCCAGATGCTTGACCTGATCCTCCAGTTCCGTGCCGCTGGCCATATTGTGGGTGCGGATGGGTTCGGAAATGATGTCGAACACGGGCAGCCGCGGGTCCAGGGACGAATAGGGATCCTGAAAAATCATCTGAGCGTAGGGGCGAATGGCCAGCAATTCCTTCTGCGACAGGGCGGCCATGTCCCAGCTCTGCCCCTCGTGGTGGAACCATACTTCCCCGGCCGTGGGGTCCACGGCCCGCAGCATGCAGCGTCCCACGGTGGTCTTGCCGCTGCCGGACTCGCCCACCAGGCCCAGGGTTTCGCCCGGATGGATCTCGAAGCTGACATCGTCCACCGCCTTGAGCCAGCCCTGCACACGGCGGAACATGCCCTCTTCGATGGGGTAGTACTTGCTGAGGCCCCGGACTTCAACCAGGGGCTTGGTCCGCTCGCTCATGCCGGCGTCCTCTCCAGTGTCCCGATGCTGCCGTCCTCAAGCTGGATCGAGTCGCTGTGGAGGAAGCACCGCACCTGATGGCGGTCGGCCACTTCCGCCAAGGCGGGAATGTGGCGGTCGCACACCCCCTCCATGACCTCCTCGCAGCGGTCGTGGAATCCGCACAGCGGCGGCTGGTTGATGGGGCTGGGCACGGTTCCGCGGATGGCGGCCAGCGGCTCGCCCTTCTTGGTATGGCCCAGTTTGGGGATGGACCGCAGCAGCCGCACCGTGTACGGGTGCTGGGGGTTGTAGAAGATCTCCCTCACCGTCCCGTACTCCACCACCCGGCCCAGGTACATGACGGCCACCCGGTCGCAGACCTCGGCGATGACGCCCAGATCGTGCGTGATGTACAGCACCGACATGTGGAACTCGTCCTGGAGGTCGTTGATCAGTTCCAGAATTTGGGCCTGCACCGTGACGTCCAGGGCCGTGGTCGGCTCATCGGCGATTAGCAGGCGCGGCCGGCAAGCCAGGGCAATGGCAATCATGACCCGCTGGCGCATGCCGCCGCTCAACTGATGGGGATACTCGTTGATCCGCTGTTGCGGGTTGGCGATGCCGACGCGGGCCAGCATGTCAACGGCGATCTCGTCGGCCTCCTTGCGATCCCGGGTCCGGTGCAGGAACAGGGTTTCACGAATCTGGTTGCCGATGGAGTGCACTGGCGACAGACTGGTCATCGGTTCCTGGAACACCATGGAGATGTCGCGCCCGCGGATGGCCCGCAGTTCGGAACCGGAGAGCGCCGAATCGGCCAGATCCACCGTCTCCCCTTCAAGCTCCATGTGGATTTCGCCGCCTTCGATCTGCCCGGGTCTGGGCACAATGCGCATGATCGAGTGGGCGGTCACGCTCTTGCCGCATCCGCTCTCGCCGATCAGTCCCAGGGTTTCCTGGGGATCCACCGTGAACGAAACGCCGTCGACGGCCTTGACGATTCCGTCGGATGTGCGAAAGTGGGTTTTGAGGTTGCGTACGTCAAGAAGAGGGTTCACAACCGATCCTACTTGTAGGGATCCGCGGCATCCCGCAGGCCGTCGCCCAGGAAGTTGAAGGCCAGAACGGTCACCACCACGAACAGGACGGGCGAAACCATCCACGGATACAGTTGGATCGCATTCAGGTTGCCGGACCGCTCCAGCAGCACCCCCCAGCTCACGGCGGGGGCACGGATGCCCAGTCCCAGAAAGCTCAGCGCGGTCTCGCCCAGGATCATGCCGGGCACGGCCAAGGTCAGGGCCACAATCAGGTAGCTCATGAAATTGGGCAGCATGTGGACACGAATGTTGGTTGGTACGCTGACCCCCATGATGCGGGCCGCGGTTACGTAGTCGAGCTCGCGCAGCTCCAGCAACTTGCCGCGCACCACGCGGGCCAGGCCGCCCCAGCCCACCAGCGAGAGCAGGCAGACGATGGCGAAGTAGGTCTTGATCACGCCCCAGTCCGGCGGCAGGGCCGCGCTGAGGGCGAACCACAGCGGAATCGTGGGTATCGAAATCAGGAACTCGATCACCCGCTGGATGATCACGTCGACAATGCCCCCGAAGTACCCGGAGATGCCTCCCAGAATGATGCCGATCATGAACGAAACCGTGACCCCGACAAGGCCAATCGTTAGTGATATGCGGGACCCGAAGATGACTTGGGACATCAGGTCCCGGCCGATGTCGTCCGATCCAATCAGGAACAGGCGACCGGGCTCCTCCACGGCGAGCAGGTGCCGTTCCAGGGGGATTAGGTTCCAGAGCCGATACGGCTCCCCCTTGCCGAGCAGGTGAATGGGATACCGGGCTTCCGGATCGACGGTGAACTTCAGCTCCAGGGTATAGCTGTCCCGCTCCTTGGTCGTGCCGTACACAAACGGCCGTTGCAACTGTCCCTCGTGCGCAAACTGAATGCGCGTCGGGGGATGGTAGACGGCCTCCGGGAAGCGCGTGCCCAAGTTGTAGGGGGCGATGAACTCCGCCAGGATGGCGAAGGTGTACAGGATGGCCAGGAGCACCATGCCGACCAAGGCCAGGCGATGACGGCGGAACCGCTGCCGAATCAGCTGCCACTGCGAGGCCAGGTAGTAGCTTTCCTGCTCGCGGCTGGCGGCATTGACCGTGTCGATGACGGTCGGTTCGAAGGCGGACATCGGATGGGTCAGTCGGACACGGCCGGCGCGGCACCGGCTAGTTGACGCGGATGCGCGGGTCCAGGGAGTAGAGCAGGATGTCGGAGACGAACGTTCCAATCACGGTCAGCGAGGTCAGGAACAGCAACAGGCTGCTGGCGATGAACATGTCCTCCGCCACCAGGGCACTGAACAGCATGGGGCCGACCGTGGGCAGCTGCAGGACCATGTCGGTGATGACCGTGCCGGACACGATGGCCGGCAGTTCCCAGCCGATGGTGCTGGTGATGGGGTTGAGGGCCACCCGGATCGGGTACTTGAACAGCAGCCGGATTTCAGCCACACCCTTGGAACGGGCCGTGACCACATACTGCTTCTGCAGTTCGTCCAGCAGCGTGGCCCGCATGACCCGGGCCACGCCGGCCGTGCCGGCGGTGCCCACAATGATCATGGGCAGTGGGATGTGCTTGAGCAGGTCCAGGAACTTGGCCCAGCTCCAAGGCGCGTTCAGGTACTCGGTCGAGTAGAGGCCGCCGACCGCGCCGCCGGCGTTGAAGATGATCACCATCAGGATCAGGGCCAGCAGAAAGTTGGGGGACGCCAGTCCCAGGAAACCGACAATGGTGAAGAAGTAGTCGAGGACGGAATACTGGAAGACGGCCGACACGACGCCGATCAGAATCCCGACCACATAGGCGAAGGTGAGCGAGCAGATCGAAATTAGGGCAGTGACTCCGATGCGCTCGGCCACCAGCTCGGAGACCGGCCGCACCTGCTGGAAGGACCAGCCCAAGTCGCCCTGCAGGACGTTGGTGAACCACTTGAAGTACTGGATATAGACCGGCTGGTCCAGGCCGAACTGGATGCGCAGGGCATCCAGGACCTCCTGCTCCACGACCTGGCCCGTGGCGGCGTACCGCACCGCCAGCGTCGTGATGTAGTCGCCGGCCGGCAACTGGATGATGACAAAGGAGACCATGCTCGTCACGAGGATAAGCAGGACCATGTAGAGGAACCGGCGGGTCAGGAACGCCCACATGCCGACACCCGTTCAGGAAAGGGACAGGGCCGCCGGCTTCACATGGGAGCCGACGACCCTGTCGTCCGACACAATTCGATAGGGCCTATTCGTGGATGAAGGCCACGTCGTTCGGATACGCGCCGGGTGCGGCCCCGCCAAAGGCCTCGTCCTCGGCAATGTTCTGCACACGGTTGCTCACGGCCGAAACCGAGGGCGGTGAGCTGACAGTACCCCAGAGGTAGAGGTTGTCCACGTTGATCTTGATCAGTTCGTGGATCTTGGACTCGTACTCCTCCGTGCCCGGGTTGGTGGCGAGCCACTCGAAGGCCAGGTCGTACATGTACTTGATCTGTTCCGGGGGTTCGATGCCCTCGGCGCCTTCGGTGTCAAGCCACTGGCGCCAGACGTAGGACGACATGGCGCAGCAGGACTGCCAGTGCCACGGCGGAATCAGGCGCATCGGGTAGTTGCGGTAGGCGATCAGCTCGGAGCCGCCGTCCGTGTTCCAGATGCCGACGTCGTGCTCATTGGCGACGTAGCGCGACATGAGCGTGTCCTCGGGCACAAACTTGGGCTGCCAGCGGATGCCGATCTGCTTGAAGTCGTCGACCAGCAGTTCCATCATCTCGTCGTGGTAACCCAGCCACTCCGTGGCGTACTCGCCCAGAATCGTGATGGGGTCCCCGTTGGGATCGAGCCGCCACTCGCCGTTGGCGTCCCATTCCAGGCCCATCTCGTCGAGCAGGGCGTTGGCCCGCTCCACATCGTGTTCCGCGAAGTAGGTGCCCATCCAGTCCTCGTAGCCGGTCCAAATCTCGGAAACCGGGGCCGTGAAGGGCCTGGTGGTACCCAGGAAGATGGTCTCGGTCAGGTCCTCGCGGTCAACCGCCAAGGAATGTGCCTGGCGGAAGCGGACATCGTTGAAGAGCATGCTCTTGAACTCATCCTGCGTGGAGTAGTTGAAGGCCACGCCCAGGGCGCTGGAGGTGCTGAGGTTGTCGGTGATGATGACGCGGTAGTTGCCGCTCTCCTCGTTGTTGCGCAGGACCGGCAGATCGGTAATCTGGATCTGCGACGGGCCGTAGTCGAACTCCTGCGACATGAACTTGAGCTTCAGCACTTCCGGATCGCCGCCCTGCTGGACCACATTCACAAGAATGTTGTCGATGTAGGGCAGCTGGTTGCCGGCCGTGTCGACGCGCCAGTAGTAGGGGTTGCGCTCCCAGGTCACGAAAGTGGCCTCGACATCCTTGAGGATGAAGGGGTTGAGCTGGGGCCGTTCGGGACGCGCAGAGTAGTTCTTGCGCATGTTCTTGTCCGTGAAGCCGCCCACCCAGTCGTCGAAGCCGAGTTCCTGGGCATTGGCGTCCGCGTTCTCGTCGTAGTCCGGATGGAACTGTCCCAGGTAGTGGACCGGTGCCACCGGGCGCGACGTGGACCAGGCCACCACGACCTTGTCAAAGGTGCCGTTGAAGTCGTACCTGATCGTGTAGTCGTCGATCTTTTCGATGGACATCCACTCGCCATCCTGGTTCTGGTAGTTGTTGGCGCTACCGAAGAACAGGCGCTCGTCCTGCAGGATGGTGTCGAACCAGAAGACCCAGTCGTCGGCGTCGATGGGATCGCCGTCGGACCACTTCATGCCCTGGCGCAGGTTCATGGTGACTCCGGAGCCGTCATCGTCGACGGCGTAGCCCTCGATGATGTTGGGATGGTACTTGTTCGGATCAGGTCCCGCTTTGGGATCGCCGGTGAACAGGTTGGCCTGCATGCTTTCGGTGAAGCCGGTGAAGTAGGAACCGGCTTCGGGGAAGCCCACCAGCCTGAGTTCGCCGCCGTAGGTGCCGATGTAGCGGGGCGGCCGAATAACGAACGGATTGGCCGGTATGCGGTCCGCCAGCTCCGGCAGATCACCGGATGCGACGCGGGCCGCCAGCAGGGGCGATTCCTGCAATCCCGGCAGTGTGTTGCCGGTCTCGGCCGCGTACTCGGCCGGGGTGCTGAACTGGTAGTCGACCCAGGGCTCCTGGTCGAGAGCCATCGGGCCGTCCATCATCTCTTCCTCGGTTTCGGCCATGTCCGCGGCTTCGGCCGGGGCCGGCTCCGCGGCAGCTTCTTCCTCGACAGCGGGACTGCCACAGGCAGCCAAGACCAGCATGGTCGCCAGCAGCCCGAGTAGAATCATACGCGTTCGGGTCATGAGCAAACTCCTTGGTTGTGGGTGACTCTCCGTCTCCGGCCAGGGCGCGCACCCAAGACCGAAAACGGTCCAAACCAGACGGCCTGCGGCCGCCATTCTTCGAATGTCCGCGAGGGAACGCCGATATGGTACCGCAACAGCAGGACGGAAACCGCATTCAAAGCATCTCTGTACGATTTGGGTTTGGGTTTCGTTGATGATGTCCGTACCCGGAATGGACAAAGGAGACCCATGCTTGGTTGCGTATCACCAAAAACCAAATAGTTCCCTGGGCGTGGATGTCATTCCAATCCCGGTCCGGCTTGTTCTGTGTCCGTGGGGACCGCTCCCCGCACCATTGACTGTTCAGGGCGACAAGATGATCAAACCCCATCGCCCCAAACACGGACACGGAAGATCGGCTTCCGGTTCCGATCCTACCACAATGCACCGCATGGTACAATGAAAAATCATGTACCACACAGAGAGCGGGAGGCGCTCATGGCTCGCCCAACATCGAAACTGACCATTTTGGATCATCGGCTTGTGACCAAGGATCCGATTGCGGACGGTTCCCATCCCGGCGACATTCTGATTGCCGAGCAGGGGCCGAGGTCGAGGGTCAAGTACAAGCTGAACGCCCTGGCCCGCACGCTGGGGGCCGATCACTATCGCCAGCTTGTCATTCACAACCTGACGACTGACAACATGGCCGGTATCAGGTTCCGCCTGCCATCGGTCATGAAAATGACGACGGCGGAATCCATCTGGTCCACGCTGCGCCGGCTGTTGCGTATCAGCCATGCCCGCGGTGAGCTGGAAACCGAAAAGTATCACCGGCTCATGGACGTTGAGTTCAAGGAAAGTTGATGGGCAACTCACCGAGTCCGGACCGGGCGGCGGCACTCCGGGTCCTGATCGGCAGGATGGGGACCGTCATTCCCTGGCGGGATGTACAGCCGACAATTGCCGACCTCGCGCTCGACCCGCAGGCCGCTATCCTCCTTCGTCCTGGCAAACGCGACCCGGATCCTGATCGAACGCCGCAAACGGTCGATGGTGGCGACAATCTTCATCGCCGACCGCCTGAATGTGTGACCAACGGAGCCTGCCTTCGCTCGGGAGAGCTGGTTCGGACGGATGAAACCGCGGATGTGCCTGACCCGGAGACTCGGAAGAAGAGGCTGACACGCCGTGCATGTTGACAACAGGCCCGCGGTCGGTATCGCGGCAGGCGCAGCGGCTACCGATCCGGCTGTCCTTCGGCGAGATCATGAGCAACTTGAGCAGAGAGTGAACAGCTTCCGGAGTAGGGAGGCCGGCCAACCGGGACTCATACATGACGGGACAAGCGGACGCTTGTCCCGTCGCGCATCCGGTGGGTCGTTGGGGTGCCTGCCGGGGACGCCCCTCGCCGTGCAGAAGCCCCTGTCCCGCAGGCCGAACGGGCACGGGGTGGAAGGCCCGCCCGCGCCAGAATGTTGATCGCCGCATTGTGGTCCGTATTCGCCTGGAATCCGTAGGCCCCGCACACAAACACCGCCTGCGGTTGTAAAGGTCCCCGACAATCCTCCTGACCTGCCGGCGCAGAGCGTATTGATCCCCATTGTCCGAACCACCACCGACGACTGCCAGATCAAGGCTGGACCATACCGGTTACCCCAGACCCGACTGCCAAACAGCATCACTTCCTGCGTGTCGGAGAGTTGGTGCTGGAGCTTCCGCACCGCCGCACACGGATGTTACAGACGACATTGGCATCTCTTCGTTGCAACACACTGAACAATTCCTTATAGTGTGAATCCCCGTAACTGTGAGGCTGTGGACATGAGGAACATAACCGTATCCGTTGACGAGGAAACCCATCGCCTGGCCCGCATGCGGGCAGCGGAGCTGGACACGTCTGTATCGGCGCTGGTACGCAACTACCTGAGAACGCTCGCCGTTGATCAAGCCAAGGACCCCATGGCCATGGAACAAGCCCACAAGAATGAGTTTGAGCGCCGTCGGCAGCTCATGGGCGAAGTGATTGAGGACATCCGCGTGACACGAAGCGGGTTCAGGGCGGCCGACAACCTGCCCCGCGAACAGTTGTACGACCGCGCCAGGGCCCGGGCGGAGGCCAAGACGGCAGTTGCTGTCGAGCGCGAAGTTCACAAGCCCGGGTAAGCCTTGTGCATTTCGTCGACACGAATATATTGATTTACGCTGCTACTCCAGCTCCTGACGAAGTCGACAAACAGCGTACCGCACAGCATTTATTGGATTCTGACGACCTGGCGTTCTCCGTGCAGGTCTTGCAGGAGTTCTATTATCAGGCAACGCGTCTCAATCGTCCCGAAGCAATCACCCATGATCAGGCACTGCGGTTCATAGAGTCTATTAGCAGATTCCCTGTGCAGGACGTGACACTTGAAGTGTTCCATACTGCCGCAGCAATCAGCCAACGGTTTGGTTTGTCGTACTGGGACGGTGCGATTCTCGCGGCGGCGCGCACTCTTGGATGCGATGCCGTGTACTCGGAAGACCTAAGTGCTGAGCAGGATTACGACGGCCTGCAAGTCATCAATCCATTTGCCGATGTGACCCGCTCATGATCACGGACACCGGCAAAAAGGGGGCGTACCTCATCTGCATGCCTCCGACGGGCGCGGCTTGCGATCGACGCTGTAAGCGAGCAGTGGTCCAGCTACGACACCGGATGGATCCTCTGAGACCTTCAGGGCTACGACAGCACCGACTACGAGGTCCGAGCCCAGTTCTCCGCCTTCCTTCGCGTCATCCAGTCCAATGCCACAGCGGCGCTGGACGGCCCGACGCGGCGCAAGTTCCTGGCCCAGTTGCACAGGGGAATCGCCAAGTGGAGCACGACCCGCTCGACATCATTCCACTGCGCGCCGCCGTAGAACGCGAAGCCCAGGGTCCAGTACGAGCGGAACCGGTCACTGTTTCAGTTTGATGGTCTCCGAACCTGGAAAGCATGAAAGGGCATCTACATCCACACCCTGGTCATCCTGGAAGAGGTCCGGTCCAGCACTGGCAGTGCAGGATGTGCCGCCACGGGAGCTCGCGGGCACCGCGTGGACGGAAACGACGACAGCCCACGGGGTCATTCGGCGTTATACAATGGCCGACCAAACCCATATTCCAACCAAGCGGACAGGGACTCCTACCCCATGACTACCGTTGAGGACTATTTGCTGGATGACGCCCAGATGCGGGCGTTCATCGTGAACGGATACCTGAAGTTTTCGCTGCCCATGGACCCGGGATTTCACGAGGCCTGCTATGCGGAGACCGAAAAGGTGTTTGCGGCGCAGGGCAACCCGGGCGACGACGTCTACGACGCGGTGCCCATGCTCAAGGAGGTGTTCGATCATCCACTGGTCGTCGGCACCCTGACCAGCGTCCTGGGCGAGGACTACTTCATGTACCCGCACCGCCACTGCCACCTGACGCCCCCCCGCCGCCAGGCCCAGCATGATCACAAGGACAGCATTCCGTCCGACCATTTCGTCCGGCATCACCGGGTCCGATGGGCCATGGCCTTCTATTACCCGCAGGACACGCCGATGACCATCGGTCCGACCGGCGTGCGGCCGGGAACCCAGTACTTCATCACCCCCGACGCCGCCCGCAAGCACGACGAGATCCCGCTGGTCGCCAAGGCGGGCGACATCGTCTTCGTCCACTACGACGTCTGGCACCGGGGCCTGTCCAACAACACCGACCGCAACCGGTACATGAACAAGTTCCTGTTCTGCCGGTCGTCCGAGCCGGTCGCGCCGAGCTGGTACAGCGATTCGGACATGTGGATGGGTCCGCAGCATGTTTACAACCACAATGCCAATCCAATCTGGCAATCCATCTGGAACTGGCACCTGGGCCGGGCCGACGGTGGTGTCGGCGCCAACGGGGCCGATCTGGACGCACTGGGGGCGGAACTCGACCATCCGGACGAACACCGGGCCATGAACGCCGCCTACCGGCTGGGTGCCGCGGGCGAGGACGGCTGCGAGCGTCTCTTCGACTACTGGACCGACGAATCGGTGAACAAGCTCGAGAGCAATGTCACGGGCCGCTACCGCAATCCAAGCGAACTCCTCAGCACCCACGGCCTGACGGCAGCCAACGGTTTGTCCGTGGAGCGCCTTCAGGCAAGCCTGGGCAGCGAACACTGGTGGCTCCGGGCCAGCGCCGCCGACCGACTCGGCGACATCGGCGTTCCGGCCAGGGGAGCCATCCCGGCGCTCATCGATGCCATGGAGGACGACTCGGAGTGGGTGCGCCGCAACGCGGCATTTTCCCTGGGCATCCTCGACGACGACGGAACCAGCGCCGCGGTGCTTGGGCGGCACCTGTCCGATGCCGCGCCGCGCGTGGCGCAGAATTCGTCCCTGGCTCTCTGCAAGATGGCCCGGCACGCCCAAGACGCCGCCGGAGATCTGAAGCAGGCCGTGTCTTCGGATGTGAAGTACGTGAAGTCCAACTCGCAGTTGGCGCTTCACATCATGGACGGCTGATCCCGGCCTGTGCCGACGGGCTGTCCCTTCGGGGTTGGCTCGTCCCCGTCAGCCACATCGGCGCCACCGGTCCCGATGGTCGCGGGATCCCCCGGAAATGAACAGGGACACCGTCCTGGGCAAGCTCGCCACCCGGACGCGTTTCGATGTCCTGGTGATCGGAGCCGGAGTCAACGGGGCCGGCGTATTCAGGGACCTGGCGGCCCAGGGCCTGGCGGTCCTGCTGGTGGACAAGGGAGACTTCGGTTCCGGCACGAGCGCGGCGTCCTCCCACCTGGCGCACGGTGGAATCCGCTACCTCGAATACGGCGAATTCCGCCTGGTGCGCGAGGCCGTACAGGAACGCAACCGACTGCTGTCCAACGCCGGACACCTGGTCAAGCCGCTCCCCACGGCCATGCCACTGCGAACGCGCGGCTCGGGGCTGCTGAACGCCCCCCTGCGGTTCCTGCGGCTGCGGGACCGGGCCAGTCCCCGGGGAGCCTGGGTGGTTCGCACCGGGCTGGCCTTCTACAGTCTGTTCTCCAACGCCGTCGCCAACAACCTGCCCGGGCACAAGGTGTTGAACCGGACCGATGTGGGCCGTCTGCTGCCACACCTGACCACGGACCTGAAGGCCTGTGCCTTGTACCACGATGCCCTCATCCTGCATCCGGAACGGCTAATCTGGGAACTGGTGGCGGAGGGCATGCAAAGGGCCCGGCAGTGCCTGGCCCTCAACCATGTGTCCGTCACCGGCATGTCGGATGCGCAAGTGGAACTCAGGGACGAAGCCACCGGGCGTGAACTCGTGGTGGAACCGCGCATCGTGGTCAATGCGGCAGGCCCTTGGATCGACCGGGTGAACAGCAACCTGGGCCAGGCCTCCCGCCTGATAGGCGGTACCAAGGGTTCCCATCTGGTACTGGACCATCCGAACCTGTTCGCCGCACTCGGGGGACACATGATCTTCTTCGAGGCGGCCGACGGCAGGATTGTGCTGATCTGTCCCTTCCACGACCGGGTGCTGCTGGGCACCACGGACATCCGCACCGACGATCCGGACGCCGACCAATGCACCCGGGAGGAGGAGGCCTATCTGCTGGGACTGGTGCCACAGGTGTTTCCCGGCATCCAGGCGGATGCACAGCACGTCGTATACCGCTACTGCGGAGTGCGGCCTCTGGGCAGGGGTGAAGGGGAAGCCGGGCAAATCAGCAGGGACCACAGTCTGCACCTGAGTCGGGGAGCGGGGCCGACACCCCCGGTTCTCTCGCTGGTGGGAGGCAAGTGGACAACCTTCCGAGCCTTCGCCGAACAGGCCACCGACCGCGTACTCGGAGAACTGGGCCGGCAGCGTACCTCCGCGACCGGGGACATGCCCATTGGAGGAGGCGGAGACCTGCCCAGCACGAAGGCGGACAGGGAACGGGCCATCCGGAACACGACCTTGGCCGGCCGGCTGACTCTGACGGACGCGGAGGCCCTGTACGGCAGGTACGGCGCCACGGCGGTTGCCGTTGCCAAGGCCTGCAGTCGCCCGGGCATGGACGAACGGCTGCCGGGATCCAGGTACCTGGCCGGGGAAGTCGCCCACATCTGCCGCACCGAGATGGTGGCCTGTCTGGGGGACATCGTGCAGCGGCGCACGCTGATGGCCATGCTGGGCGAGGCAACACCGGAACTGTTGGAGGCCGTCGCCCGTATGGCCGCGCCCATTCTGGGATGGTCCGAGGAGCGGCGCCAGAGGGAAATCAAGGAGACGGCGCACATCCTGGCCCGACGCCACGGCGTGCAGAACCTGCCTTGAAAGTCAGGCGAGGGTCAGTCGGAGGCTGCCGTTTTCGATCAGGACCGCCAGCACCAGAACCAGGAGCGAGAAACAGAGGTACTCCAACAGGCGCCGGCTGCGCAGGGACTTCGGCAGTCCATCCTGGAAGTTGCTGATCATGAGGAAGAACATCCACAGCAGCAGGATGCCCTGCGTTAGATTGGAAAGATTGGTGATGGTCACCATCAGAGCCGCGGCCGCCATGGCCAATCCGACAATGCCCGTGGATCGCAGCAGCACAAGGTTGGTGACATCCTCCCGCCGCAACAGTTCCATGGCAAGGAGTACCGCCGTGGCTCCGATAAACGGAACGGCCACCAGGTGGCTGCCCTTGGTTTGGTAGACCAGCAAGAACAACAGCAGACCGGTTACGTAGGCTAGTCCATGCAGAACAAACACAAACTGCCCAATGTGGGGGGTGGACAGATCGAGGGACTCGTACAACAGAAACTGGGTCAGCATATAGGCGCCAATGGCCGCGACCAGGACCAACGCCGACAGGGCCGGCACGTCCGATACCGGCTGGGCCACGACAACCACCAGGGCTTCCGCGGCCGGCAGGCTGTAGACGGGCCAGAACAGCTGCAGCCGGTGGATGGCTGAAAGTGCCTGCAGGCGAGGGTGAACCTGGATGATGCTGTCGGTGACGGCAAAGGACACCAGCAGCGCCAACAGACCCTCGATGACGTTGGGCGTCGCGGTTACGGCAAAGTCGCGCCCGAAAATCTGGGGCGAGGTCCAGGTGATGTCGGGCAGCCGCCATACCAGGGTCAAGGTCATCAAAAGCGCCATGACCCAGCCAACCAGGCTGATGCGCTGACGAAAATCCGACATGGAACTCCGAGACGGACGTGGAAATCTCAGGGAGCGGTGGTGGCACCGATAACTCGTCCACGGACGCACCTCCCAGCCAGATGCGTCGCGGGGATGCTGTTCCGGTCACTGCCGCTGTGGCTACTGCTAGCGATTGTACCGGACGTGTGGGCGGTGAGCCTGCGCCCCCTGTTGGTGGACAGGCCGGTTCAGGATACACCTGTCCTGACCACCGAATCCCCCTTGGTCTACCTTGATTGCAGTGGCGAAGGAACCATTGCGGAGACAGAACCGTGTCCAGCAACCCACCGGGAAAGCCCGGAGACAGACCCGGCAGTCGTGTTTGTGCCGGCGCGCTGGCAATCCACAATGGAACCCAGGGCAGGCTGGCAGGAGGTGCGCATCCGCCTGAACCGGGTGCGGGACGCAGGGGCGTTGCCGGTGCTGATCCTCGACGGCGTGCCGCCTGAACTGGCGGAGGAACCGGATCCGGCCGCCCATTGGGGCAGGGACGATCCCGGTCTTCCCTCCACCTGGCCGGACGCATATGCGCAGTTCGCGAGGGAGGCGGTGCGCGAACTCGGACCGACTGCCACCCACTTTCAGATTGGCTCCATCGCCAACGGTGCACGGGACGGCTTTCCGTTCCCGGTGCATCCGGTGCGGTACGGCCAGATGGTCGGCACCGCAGCCGCAGCCATGCACTCCGAAAGGAACGATCTGTGCCTTTTGTCCGCGCCCCTGCGACCGCCATCCTCCGCGGCCGTATTCGACCGGTCGGACTGGATCCGGAGATTCAGGCAATCAAGAGGCATCGAAGCGATTGGAGGATTGCAACTGGCTCCCGCGGCCGTGCGGTTCGCCGATGCCGAATCCGAACTGGTTGTGTTGCTGTCCGCAGCAGTCTCGTCACCCGACGCGAGCCGGCGTCCGGCGATGTCACTGACGATCGTCCGGCCCAGTCCCGCAGTGCCGGGAACCGGTGAACTGTACGGCTACCGATTGGGGTCGGCCGCGGCCGACTCCGCGCCCCGGCACTGCCTGTTTGACCGGTTCGGAATCGGCTTCAGGGAGACCGCCCTGCCTCCGCAGCGAACCACGCCGCTGTTGGGGTTGATCTGGCTGATGGCAGCGACCCTGGCCGTACGCGGCCTTGGCCCTGCCACGAAATCGGTGCACGCGCTCCTGGCCGGCCGGCCGGATTCCGGGACTCACCGCACCCGGGACGTGGCGGTGCTGGCGATGTTGACAACGGTCCTGATCCTTGCGATGGCCTCCCGAAACTGGTTGTGGACAAGCTGTGGACTGGCCCTGCTTTGCGCGCTGGCCTTCGTGTGGCCCGTGCACAACTGGTGGCTGATGTTGGCTACCCTGCCGTTCCAACAGGTCCACGCCGACTCGGGCTCCCTGCTTGGAACATCCTTGATTTCCCTAGGTCCTGCCCACCTCCTGCTGTTGGGCCTGATTCCCCGAACACTGGCGGAGATGGCCAAGGCCAAGCCTTGGCGGTTGGCGGGTTGGCGAACGGCATCGGCGGCCCACTGGTTTGCCGCGGTTTGGTCCGGACTGGCAGTCTACGGACTGGTCCATTCGCCCGACACTTCCGGGGCGCAGGCGGCCCTGCTGCTCGACTGGCTGCCATTGGGCGTGCTCGCGGCAACGCTGCAACAGGCCCGGGGACAACGAGCGTGGCAGGGCGGAACCGTGGCGCTGGTCGTCGGAACATGCCTGTTCTCCGTGCAGGGCCTGGGCGAATGGTTGATCGAAGTGCACCAAACAACGGGCGCGGTGCGCCTGTCCGGTCTGACGTTCTCCCCCAACCACGCCGCCATGATTGCGGGACGGGGCCTGTGGGTGGCCGCGGCGTTGTACGGGTTGGCAAAGGCCAACCCCGTCAGGGCAGTGTCGGCAGCGGTTGTGGCCCTGCATGCAGCGGCCCTGTTCGCAACCATCAGCCGGGGCGCCCTGTTGCTTGGCCTTCCCGCGGGACTGTTGTGGACGCTTTTCGGGCACCGCCGCCGGCAAGCTCCAGGCCTCAATGCAGATTCGCCACCCAATGGCCAATCAAAAACCACGCTGGTGGCAGCGAGTGCACTGGCTGTCGGCCTCCTGTTCTTCGGCTGGGGCACAAACTTCGGGCCCCTGTGGGACCGCATGACGGATGCCGAACCAATTCAGGCCCGGGTTGCCATCTGGCAGTACGGTGCGTCACTGATCCCTGCATCAAGTTCTCTGGGACCCGGTCCGGACCGCTTCGCAATGCACATGGACCGGGCACCTTTCCATCCCGGGATTTCACCCGACCTGCGCCATCCGCACAACGGGCTGCTGGAGTCGCTCCTGCGCTGGGGCAGCTGGGGCTTGCTGCCCGCCCTGCTTCTGCTGCCGCTCCTGTGGACCGGCCTGCGGCATCGCCACCGCGGTACCCGAGGCCGCATTGGTGCAGGTTTGGCCGCGGCATTGGCAGCCGGCCTCGCCCACTCGCTGGTGGACACTTTCTGGATGCTGCCGGACGTGGCCGCCATGAACCTGGCCCTGGCGGGGCTGCTTTGGAAACGGAGCGGAACCGATCAGGCGGGGCCGGGGTCGGACAAGCCTCGAACGCGTGCCTGGTATTCGATGCGGGGCGGCTCCGCCGGACTGCCGGCAACGAAGTTCAGGCCGACGGCCACCACGCGCCGCCCGGAGGCAAAGTACCGCCGGCCGTAGTCGCGCGCCTCAATCTGGTCCAGGGCGGCTTGCGGCGACGAGTTGTACTTGAACTCGAACACGCAGACATGCCCGGAGAAGAGTACTTCCAGGTCCGACCGGCCGCCCAGCTGGTGCACCTCCGACTGGAACTCAACCCGCATCAGTTGGCACAGGGCGTGCAGAATCAGGTGGCAATCGGTTTCATTCGCGATCTTCTCGCCCGGCATCCCGGCCATGAACGCGTGCAGCCGCCTGCGGAAGTCCGCATAGTCCTCGGTCGCCAAGGCCCGGTGCAGGCCCGTCAACTCATCCATGGTGGCGTACCGACCGAAATCCTCCAGCAGACTGGAAGCAAAGGTCAGCCGGATCTCGTTGTTGGGGTAGTCGTATCGTAGTTGCCGCCCCTGGTCCAGCCGCAGCGTGAAGTATCCGGTTTGCAGCATCAGGCTGCCGTAGTCGATGTTGTTCAGGTCGTAGGTGGTCCGCATCAGCTGATGGATTGGCGGCGGTTCCCGGGACAGGGCGAGGTCCCCGTTCCTGGCCATCCGCACCAGGAACCGGGGCGTCCCGGACTCGGACCAGTAGTTGGGCCACCCAAACAGCTTCCACCGGGAAGCGGCCGCGCCCTGCATGTCGTCCAGGCAGTTCAGGAGCGAATACGGGTTGTAGACGTTTTCATCCAGTCCCGGAACGCCAAAGCAGTACCCGTTGTAGTGATCCCGCAGTTCCCGCACCACCTGATCGAGAGACTTGCCCAGGTTCCCGGCCCCGGTCTGCAGGTAGGGCCGCAGGGAACCTTGCAGATCCGCTTCGGTAAACCCGCACAGATCCGAGTAACCGGGATCCCACGAGATGTCCTTGAGGTTGTTCAAGGCGGAGAACAGGTTCACGTGGGCAAAGCGGCTGATGCCCGTAATGAACACGAAGTGAAGATGGTTCTCAAGGTGCTTGAGCAGGCCGAAGAACTCGCGCAGGACCGCGATGAACGGCTCCGGATCCATATCCCGGCCCAGCAGGTGGGTGAGCGGTGCATCGTACTCGTCGATCAGGACGACGGGCTTGGCCTTGAATTGCCGTTCGAGTACATGCAGCAAGCGTTCCAAGCGGACAGCGGCGGGAACCGATGCGGAACCCGTGGGCGGCGGTGGAAACTGAACGAAACCTCCAACGGTTTGAGGTTCAATGCCGGTTGCCACACCACGGCCGTGCCAGTCGGTATACACACTCTCCAGATGCGCCAGAAGCCTTGTGTGCAGCCGTTCAGGAGTGTCCGAGGTCGCCATGGCCAGGTTGAGCCGAACCACCGGATGCACCCGGGTTTGGCGAACGAGGTCCTCGACGGCGGTATCCCTGAACAGTTCGGCCCGTTCCCCGGCATTGGGATCAAAGGAAGCCTTGTCGGAACTTCCCGACCTCGGCAGGTCGCCCTGGAAGAAGGCCTCCAAGGTAGAGACCAGCAACGTCTTGCCGAAACGGCGGGGTCTGGCAAGGAAGGCGTACTTCGACTGCAACCGGGAGCCATGGCCGTCGGCCGGTGTCAACAGCTTGCGCAGGTGACCGGTCTTGTCGACGTACAGGCCGCGGCCTCGCCTGATCGGGATGAACTCCGATTGATCCGGGTGCAGAAAGGGCAGCGCCATGGTCGATGAGTGGATGGGGAACTCCGTGAAGTCCAGTTCCCGGTTCTTCAAGCCGTCCGGATTGTACTTGGCCTCATCAGGCCCTGCGGGAGCCCATCCGGGGCGGTCCGGCACAACGAGATCCCCGGCACGTGGTTCAGGTGTCGATAGACGCCAGCCTTTTCCTCAAACAAAAACCACCCCCGTCAGTGGACGGAGGGCCATGCGGCGACAACCGGCTTGGGAGGATAAAGCTGGGCTTCCACGCTTGCATTCCCTGTCAACGCAACAGCCGGAAGCATGTGCTTCCGGCTGCGGAATTTCTTCTGTTGGGCCGGTCCGGCGCCGGCCATGGGCAGCTACTCCAGGTTCACCTCGATCTGTGCATCCGCCGCCACAATCTGATCCATGATCGGTCCCTCCAGAAGGGTCATCAGACCGTCGTTGGAAATGAGGTCGGCACCGGTCAGCGCCGGCACCAATTCCAGCAGCGTCAGCAAAGAGGGACCGTCATAGGCCAGTTCAAGGGCCGCTTCACCGTTCGTCTCGATGACGAGGCTGTTCGGTGAGTTGACCACCCTGACCAACGTAACGCCGTTGTCGTGCAGCAGGCTCAGGACATCGTCCGGGATGGTGACATCGCCCAGTCCCAGCGCCGCCGGATCAGGTCCGCCGATGTCCGTGATGGTGTTGCCGGTAATGGTCAGCGGCAATCGTACGGTGGCCGTCATGCCGGGCGCCAGGTCGGGAATCGCCAGGGACATATTGGCAAAGGGATCCGCCATGTCGCCGGACATGTCGCCGGGCAGACTCAACACCGCGTGCAATGGCTGCGTCGCGGTCAAGGCCTGGATCGTATCCAGAATGCCTTCGGGCAGCGGCAACAGGGCCGCGCCGCCGGGATGGATGGTGATTGCCGGCGCCAGCGCGCCGTTCACCGCGGCCTGAACCGACATGCCGCTCAACCGAAGATCAAGTCTGTTGATGCCGGCCTCGGCCAACTGGCCGATCAATGCCGCCGGCAACAGCGGCTCGGACAGGATGGAACCCACCGGCAAACCCAGTGCGGTGCCCAAGGTTCCGTCCGGGTTGACCGTGACCACCAACTGGTCAGGCAAGGTCAGGCTGCCCGGGGCAGGGCCGCTGAGGGAAAGGGTCAACGTAAGGTCAAGCCCGGGCAGGGCGCCGACGAGGGATCCCGCCATGTTCAGTGTTTCGGCATCGATGTCCACCAGCGCCGGCAGGAGGCCGACCAGCGTGGTCATGGTCGCCGCATCATAGGCCAGGCCCACGGCTTCGGAACCGTTGGTCTCGATTACGAGACTGTTGGGTGAGTTGACAATCGTCAACGAGGTAATGCCCAGGTCGCTCAGCATGTCCAGAACGCCGTCCGGCAAGGCAACATCGCCAAGTCCGAGCGCCGCCGGATCGGGACCGCCGATGCCGGTAATGGCGTTGCCGGTGATGGTAATCGGCAATACCAGCGGACCCGCAGCCGTCGAAGGTGCCTCCAGGGACACGGCACCCAGCATGGACACGGAGGCATCGGAAGCATCGCCGGGCAGGCTGAGAACCAAGTTCAGCGGTTGGGCGCCGGTCAACGTCTCAACCAATTCCAGGGTGCCGTCGGGAAGGGGAACCAACGAGGCCAGCAGGGGCTTGGCGCCATCATGGAGTGCAATCTCGGGAATGGGCGAGCCGTCCACCGCGGCCGCCACGTTGAGGCCGCTCAGGCTGACATCCAACCTCGTGATCCCGGCACCGGTCAGCTTGCCAATGATGTCGGTCGGCAGGACCGGATCGGTCAGGATCCCGCCAAGCGGAAGTCCCATGACGTCGCCCAACGTTCCGTCGGCGTTCACCGGCACCACGATGCGCTCAGGCAGGACCAGGCTGCCGGCCGCCTGGCCGGTAAAGGAAATAGTCCCGCTGATGGCCAGCGCCGGGAGCTTGGGCAGAAAAGTCTCGACCAGGCCCAGTGTCGCCGGATCGTTCGCCAGCAGCGCCGAGGCGAGTTCCAGTCCGGCCGCCAGGCTGTCGCTGTCGTAGGCCAGGGACGGCAGGTCCTGACCATTCAGGGCCAAATCGAGGGTGTTGGGCGTGAAGTTCAGCGAAATCGTCTCGGCTCCGAGATCGCTCAGGATACCGCCGATGTGTGCCGGGATCAGGGCGCCCAGTCCAAGATCCACGCCTTCCACCGTGAGCACGCCGTTGCCATCGAAGGCCAGTCCCGACAGATCCATGGGGCCGACAAGCTCGGCCGGCGCTTCCATCGGGTCGTAGCTGGTCTCGCCGCGCCAACGCGGGGTGCGGGTGTCCGACATCCGGATGCGGACGCCGATCCCCACTCTCCGGGCCCAGTCCAGCAACTGCTCCGCGCCAATGCCCGGGGACTGTGCCTCGATGATGGTGGCGAGCACCGCCGCCGAGTCCTCGTCCCAGGCTATGTAGGGCAGATCCTGGCCGTCCAGGTAAATGTGAATGCCGTTGTAGCCGACGCGTACCTCGAGGGTGTCGACCCCTGACGCCTGCAGGGGATCGACCACGGCGGACAAGCCCGTGCTCGCCGTCGTGCCCACGGGAATCCCCATGACCCTGAGGGACCCGTCCTCGCGGACATTGACGGTGACGGACGGGAGGTTGAACCACGTGGAGCCGGTACTGGCCCCCCCGCAGGCTCCCAGCACAAGCGCGAGCACACTTGTCAACAGCAGAACCCGGACGCGCAGGCCTTTTCGATTTCGCATCAGAAGTCGTCTCCCCAAGCGCAGTTGCATTCAAGCGCCAAACCGGTGGGCGTCAAGAGGGGCGCAGTACTCGGAATCCAAATCAAAAACGGGTTGTTTTCCGCCTGGAATCAACGCCTGTTGCCCTCACGCGCAATACGCGGATTGTAGCACAGCAAACGGGTACCGCCCGATCCGATCCGGCCGGTCCGCAGGCCTGCGGACGCACCTTCCACACGCCTGCAAAACATGGCTCACGAACATCAAGTGGAAGCCGCTTCCGTTCCCTTCCCGGTTGGCAAACGATAGATCGAAGCGCGGGGATCCACCGCGATACCCAACAACCGTTTCAGCGCCAGTCTGAGGGCCAGACGGTCACTCCAGGGATACTCCGTGGTTTCAAAGCACATGCTCTGTTCATGCCCCTTGCCGCACGCCACCACAATGTCCTGGGGCCGGGCCAGCGCCACCGCGTGCTCGAGTGCCTCCGCCCGGTCCAACACCACGTCCCAGGCCACGGGCCGGGCCACCGATGCCACCCCCTGCTCGATCTCGCTACAGATGGACCGGAGATCCTCCGTACGCGGATCCTCGGCAGTGATCACCACATGGTCGGCCCACCGGCCGGCGGCCGCCCCCATCAGGCCGCGCTTGCGCCGGTCCCGCAGGCCCGCGCAGCCAAAGGCAGCAATCAACCGGCCTCCTCGGGCCTCGGCAGTAAGGATTTTGCGCAGGGAGGACAGGGCGGCTTCCATGCTGCCGGGCGTGTGGGCGAAATCGACAAAGGCCCGGAATTCCTGGCCGACATCCACGGGTTCCATGCGGCCCGGTGTCCCCGGGTACCCGCCAATCCCTTTCTCGATCGCGCTCATGGGACACCCCAGGCGATGTCCCAGGGCGGTGGCCAACAGCATGTTGGAGATATTGAACTCCCCGACGAGCGCGGCCTGCAGGGCACCGGTCCAGTTCCCGGGCCCGCGGGCCCGGACGAACATCCCGCCGGGACGAACTTCGGACTCCAGGCCCATCCACGTGGCATGGGTTCCGTTGCGTTGGCTGTAGGTGTCCGCATCGGAGCCATCGCGGCCGATGGCGTACAGCTTGTCCGGAACAGCCTGGCGGCTAACGGGATCGTCGGCATTGAATATCACGGCAGCCGTCTGGTCGGGTCGGTCTGTCAGCAAGTCCAATATTGAACACTTGGCTCCCACGTAGGCCTCAAAGGTACCGTGGTAGTCAAGATGCTCATGGGTAATGTTGGTGAAACCGGCCAGGTTCAGGTCGATTTCGTCCGTCCTGTGCTGTGCCAGGCCGTGGCTGGTGCATTCGAGTATGGCGATTCGGCAACCGTGGCCGCTCATACGATCCAGTGCGGCCTGTACGTTCCAGGCATCCGGGGTCGTAACGTGGAGACCGGAATCGGCCACCCGCCCCCCTTCCACAAAACCCAGAGTGGACACGGCACCGGCCTGGAAACCACCATCCGCGCCGCTACTCCGATACGCGGCTTCCAGAATGCTGGTCAACAGACCCACCGTCGTTGTCTTGCCATCGGTCCCCGTGATTCCCACGGTTGTCAACCGACGGGCCGGGAATCCAAACCAGAGAGCGGAAGCCTGGGCAAACGCGCGTTCGCTGTCCTTCACGCGAAGGTAGGCCGGCAGTACCAGGCCGCTTCCGGCACACCGGGCTTCAACCACGGCTTGAGGCTCCGTGCCCAGGACCAGCTCGGCGCCGGCGGCAATCGCATCGGGAACGTACAGGTGGCCATCCGCCTCCAAACCCGCCTTGGCAATGAAGACATCACCTGCATCCACTTCCCGGCTGTCCCAGCGAACAGGTCCGAGGGGGCGCGCGTCGGCCGGAGGTGCGGTGGCAAGCTGTAGATTGTCGCGAACCTGCAGGAACCGCTGCAGGTCAGTCCAGGTTGCAGTCCCGGGCGGCATCAATCAACGTAGCTACTCGCCGTCGTCCTCGGGGGAGCGGAACACGGACACGATGCCCACAATGATGAGGAGCACCAGGATCACCGCCGCGGCAAACACCAAGAGTGAGACAGGCCCGAGGAAAGGCAGCTCCACGTCCGGCAAATCCAATCCCGAAAGGAACGTGGGCTGGAACCCGGATGGCACCACGGGCTGCGGTGTGGGTTGCGGTACGGCGGGTTCGGCTTCATCGGGAACAGGGGTTGGTTCAGCCGGTGTTTCGGATTCCGCCACCGGTGCCGGAGCTTCGGCTTCGGGCGCTTCGGCCTCGGCGGGTGCCTGATCGGACTCCTGGGCCGAAGTCTCCGTCGCCTCCTGGACGGGAGCAGCATCGGCTTCAACGGGAACCGCGACAGGCAGGGAGACGGGCAACAGCGGCTGGGGTGCCAGCTCCGTGTACGAACCCCAGGTTTCGAAGGAAAAACCCAGATCAACCGAACGGACAACCCAGTCGGTGTCCGTGACGATGTAGACATTCTGGCCGTTCGGGCCCGCATCCATGGACCAGGTCTGCTCGGACCAGTTGCCCCCGTTCACCTGCGACTTGAGCCACTGGTCGCCGTTGCCGGTCCATATGCCGACTCCGGTGGCGGCGGTCATCAACTGATCGGAAGCGGTCAGGCCAAAGACGGTCGCGATGTCCGGAAAATCCGGAACCCGTTCCCAGGCATCGCCGTCCGCGGTGCGGAACATGCCAGCCCCGACCAGGCCGGCATACAACCGATCCCTGTAGACCGCCAGGGTTCGAATAACCTCGCCGGGTTCGAAGAAGGGAGCTCGCTCCCACGCGTCGCTGCCGGCGCGCTGGCGATAGACCCCGTCGTGGGTCCCGACGTAGAGATCGTCCCCGAACGCCCTGATGGCCCGCACCCGGCGCGCCGTTTGGGCGCCGGCAGGTTCCAGCGGCAGGCCAATGGCATTGATGATCCAGGATTCGCCGTTGTCATAGCTCGTGAGAACACCGTCGGAGCGAGTGCCTGCGTGAAGAACCGCGAAGCCGTTGGCCTCCTGCGAATACAGGACCCCTACTCCACTGCCAACGCTCAGCCAGTCCTGAAAACCGGTCAGCTCGGCAAAGCTGGTTCCTCCATCCTGGCTTCTGAACAGGAGACCCTGCACTGCATCGCCCACGTAAATGATCGTGGGATTGACGGCATCGTGCTCCACCGCGGCGAAACTCAGGCCGGACGGAATACCGCGGGCCTGCACCCAAGTGACGCCGCCGTCCTGGCTGGTGAACACGCCGCTGTCGCCAGGCGCATTGATGGTGCCAACCGTTATGCGCGCGCCGTCGTTCGGCGCGACGGAAATTGAAATCGGAGCGTTTTCGGACGGAATGCCGGACGGTGCTTCATCTTGGGCCAACAATGGCGCGGCCCCAACCGGCAGCAATACCACGGCCAGCAGCCAGGCAAGGACCCCACGGAGGGCGGTGGCCGGCAGGCGTCGGTCGCGGTGGTTCATCGAATGCTTTTCCGTTTGTCCGCGTGTGCTTCAGGGGTCGCAGCCGGATCGCCGACGCCAAACACTAGTGTGGGATTACGGCATCTTGAATCCGAGTGCGCCAGAGGCACATCAATTATATAGTCCCGCCGTACCGGACAGGTCACACGGACCAAGGCACCGATTCAGTTTGGTTGATTCTGGTCCGAGCCCCGAACGGACGACGGGGCTCCGCTACCTCGTTTTAACGATAACAGAAAGGAATATCCGCGCGGGATGAACGCGACCTGGCCGGAGGGCACGTGCGTGTGGGCCCCAGGTGCGGCCAGGACGTTCACGCGCCGGCTCTGGGGGTTCCCGCAGGGGACGACCGGCCGCACGCCCGGACCACGGCGTCTGCTCCGGCGCCTGAAGCGGTCCCGGGGACTGACGGCCGCGCGCGGCCTGAAGAATGAGCTACGGGTTTCCTGGGCTGACGTCCCGACCGGCGGCCTGAGGCCCGCGGTGCGGAGCGCCGGAGAGGTCGTCATGATGGTCGTTGGCAACAGCGCCATTGTCCGCCACCAGCCCCTAGGGACCAACATCGTCACAGTAGTCGATCTCGTGCCGCACGGCCGCGACCGGGAGGGCATCGTTGCCGTTCTGCAAGTCGATTGCATCTAATTTGGGTGGGCTGACCATAAGGGTTGGCCCACGCCTACAATGGCAAGTTCCGAATCCAGCCCGCGGCGTCCCCCTCATAGACGGCCGGATGTACTCGTCCCTGGTCGAGGCCCGTGGCCCCCCGGGGAGCCACGGTTCGACTGGACCAAACGGTACAACCTGACGGACATCCTGGGGTTGTTCGTGCCGGGGTCCTCTGCGGTGCCGACCGTTGCGTGGCCATAGTCATCTTGGGCCAACTCGACGAGGCCTGGCTGCACACCTTCCCGGACGGCCCCATGGAATCCCCTCGCACGACACGCTGGAGCGGGACTTTGCCCGGCTGGTTGCAGCCCAGTTCGAGGAGGGCTTTCGGGACGGGGTGCAGGGCGCCTTTGCACTGACCAACGGCCAGAGCGTACGCGGGTCTGGGGATGCAGCCCCTCCCGTGATCGGCTCCGCCCTGGGAGTTGCAGCGGGTGGCTCCACCCACTGCCCCAACCCAAAATGCGGATTGGGGCCTACCCCTGTCCGGGAAGAACCATGCGGTACCCCACGCGGGGCACGGCGAGGATGTAGGCGGGGTTGTGTCCGTCCTCTCCCAGCTTGCGCCGCAGCCGCATCAGGTGGGTGCGGACCACGTAGGGGTTGCCCGGGTTGTTCCAGCCCCACACCCGCTGCAACAGATGTTCGTAGGTAAGTGCGGAGCCGGCGTGGGTGGCCAGTTCAGCCAGCAGGCCGTATTCGGTAGCGGTCAGCGGCAGCGGCTGGCCATCCATCGTGACCAGCCGCCGGGCGAAGTCAATGGTCAGTGCCCCCCTGATGTAGGGTTCCGACGGCTCGTTCGGTCGGACCGCGGCTCGTCGGACCAAGGCAGCCCGCATCCGGGCTGCCAATTCCGAGGGTGAGTAGGGCCGAACCAGGTAGTCGTCGGCTCCCATCTCGAAGGCCCGCGCAATGTCCTGGTCGCGCCCTGCGTCGGATAGACAGAGAACCGGCACGTCTGCCACCCCCAGGAGGGTCTGCACAAACGTACCGGCATCGATGCCGGGCAGCGCCAGGCTCATCAGCACCAGTTGGGGTCGCTGTTCCGCCAACAGGAGCAGGGCCTGCTCCGGCTCGCCGACCGCGGTCACCGCATAACCCGTGTCGGTGAGGTCGCGGCGGACCTGGTGCAGGTGCGCCGGGTTGGCATCCACCACCAGCACGCGCGGCCGCCGGCTGGGCACCGGGGAATGGACCGCCACTTCCACCGGTAGGGTAAAGGTGAACCGGATGCCCTGATTGGGGCCGCTATCGACCCGGATGCGGCCCCCGTGGGACTCCACCACACCCCGGCAAATGGCCAGGTCCAACCCGGTGCCCCGCCCCAACCGGCCGCCGTCCTTCGGGTCGCCGAACTTCCGGAACAGGTGCCGCAGATGTTCAGGGGGCACTTCCACGCCCGCGGCGGTGACGGAGATGGCCACTTCAAGACCCTCTGCCGCGGCGCCCACCCGTATAGCGGCGGACTCTGGGGAACGTCGTTCCGCATTGGACATGAGATTGCCCAGCACCTGCACGATGCGCCGCGAGTCCGCCATCACCCGCGGCAGATCCGGGGGCAGGTCGAGACGGACGTGGTTACGGCCCCCAGTGCTGAGAAAGGCGGCACGGGCTTGTTCCACCAGTATGCCCACATCCGAAGGTTCGGGGGACACCAACAGGACGCCGGCGTCCAAGCGGGCCGCATCGGTCAGGTCGCTGATCAGATCCAGCATGCGATCGGCCTGGTTGTCGATGATGTGGAACAACTGGGTCGTCTCGCCCGGATCCCGCATGTCATCGGCCCGCAGCGCCGCGGCGGCGGCCCCCTTGATCGATGTCACCGGTGCGCGCAACTCCCGACCCACCAAGGCTACGAACTCGGCCCGTTGCCGGGCCAGGTCCTCCAAGGGTGTCATATCCTGCATTGTCACCACCATGGTCGCCACGCCGCCCTCTGCCGCCGAAACGGGGGTAGCATTGACCAGGGTCGTAATCCGGCGCCCGTCAGGCACCCGCAGGACGATCTCCTCGGCCCGCACCGTCTCGCCCGCGGCCAGGGCCTGGGCCAAGGGAAACTCCGACAGCGACGTCTCCCGCCCGTCCGACCGACGGAAGGTCAACACCTCCAGCACGGACTCCGGCGACTGGTCCGAATCGGCCAAGCTATTGGCGATGCGGAGCATCTCCCGGTTGAAGTACCGGGGGCTCCCCGTAGCCACGTCGAAGACCACCACCCCCACAGGGACAGTGTTGAGCAGGGCATCCAGGTCCTGCTGGGCCTCCGTGCCATCGTACGCCTCGTTGCTGGGGGTCAACTCTCAACCTCCGTTCGCACAGGCCCGTTCCCTCCATGCGGCATCGCCGGTGCGGGGGTTGGGTTGGGTGTCCGTGATAGTGCCAATCCAGTGCCAAGGGTACTGTTGCCGCAATGCCAAGCACCTCCCCATGGCACAGCAGACACGGTGCATCCACCCAAGGCGGACCGGGAAGTATCCCTTGCAAAGCCAAGCTGATTGTACCCGATCCCAAGCGGTTTTCGATTTGTAACCCAAGGCGCTATTTATAATCTTTGTTGCATTGGATCCGGCCAGACCCTCGCGGCAGGGTACTGTTTCAATCTCGTTGATATTGGTGGCGGGTTCGGCAAGGGACGAGGGGCCCCTACACTTGGTTTTGTCCAACCCAAACCAACAGGACCCCTCGCCGTGGACTTCATCCTAATGCCCGCCGACCCCGAACGCCAACGGGCGTTGCCCGAGGCTCCGGGCCCCTGCCCCCATTGCGGCGCCAGGCACGGGCGCCGCAACGGCACCTATCCCGTCACCTGGTCGTGCTGGGCGCCCTGGACGTCCAGCGCTGGCAGTGCCAGGCCTGCCTCGGCCGTGCCTCGCCCCTGCCCCCCGGCGTGACCTCCCGCCAGCGCCCGCAGACCTGCCGTGAGCTGGTGGCCGATCTGTACGTGCACAGCGTCCGTTTCCGGGGCCTCGCCCGCATCCTGGCCCTGTTGGGTTGCGGGGTGGGCGCCGCCACCCTGTGGCGGGACGTGCAGGCCGTGGCCCCCGGTCGGGAACCCGACCCGCAGGGGGCACGGCTGGACCTGCGCCTGAGCGGTCCCGGCTGCGACTGGAATGACGGGTTCACGGTCCTGGCGGAACGGGGTGTGCGGGGCGTGACGACCGACGACGCCCCGGCGTACGGCCCGGCCCTGCGGGCCTCCGGCCTGGACCGGCAACCGTGCGCCGTGCACAGGCAGCGCACCGTGGGACGGCACATCCGCCGCATCCGACGACGACGGTCCGGCCCACCGGGACCGGGTGCGGCTGCCGATCCTGCAGCGGCTGACACGGGAACGGCCGCCGGAGGCGGGGCCGGTCCTGCTGAACCTCTGGGCCGCGGTGAGGCAGGGCCGCGTGCGCCTGCAGCCGGAGGTGCAGGCTCTGCTGTGGCACCTCGTGGAAGGCTGGAACGACCTGGTGCGCAGCCAGCGGGATCCCGCCGTGCCCGCCTCCACCCACCGCCCTTGACAGGTATATGTGACGTTGCGGTCCTGCCGTGCCGGGGCACTTTGTGCGGCCATGGCCGGAAGTCCGACGCATGGTCGTCCTCGGGTAGAGTGGCGATGTTACCCAACCACCCCACCTGCGAGGACTGTCATGCGTCGGTGCCGGTCATGGTACAGGATCCATCCGTGGCTGCACACCCATTTGCCGCTGCCGCCGGGACCGCTGGCGGACAGCCTGGCCCTGTGGCTGCAGGGCACGCTGCTGGCCGGGAACGGCTGCCTGGACCGGGTGGCGGCCGCGCGGGCGGCCCGCGGGGGCAACGTCCACACGCTGCGCCGCCGGCTGTGCGACGCGCGGAAGGACGACGCGGAGCGGCAGGAGGCCTGGGGCGCGGCCCAGGAACTGGACGTGGAGACCTGCTTTGCCCCACTGCTGGCCTGGGTCCTGTCCTGGCGGGTGCCGCCGGGACAGGAAGCGCCGCCGCCCCTGGTGCTGGCCGTGGACCCCACCCACCAGGCGGACCGACTGGTGGCCCTGACGGTCAGCGTGGTCCTCAACCGGACGGCCCTGCCGGTGGCCTGGCGTCTGGTGCCTGCGCAGGCGTCGCGCTCCTGGATGGCCAGCCTGTGCCGTCTGCCGGGGCTCCTGGCCCCGGCGGTGCCGACGGGGATGGCAGTCCCTGTGCTGTGCGACCGGGGGTTGTACAGCCCCCGGCTCCGGCGCCACATCCGGGCGTTGGGCTGGCATCCCTGCCTGCGCTGCGACCCCGACCTGACCTTTCAGCCGGACGGGCGGCTCGAGGCCCGTCCGGCCGCGGCCTGGGGTGCGGGCGAGGGCACGCTGTGGGTGGGCCGCGGGGTGGCCTCACCCCGCCACAGCCCCCTGCAAGGCACGCTGGTGGTGCTCCACGGGGCGGGGCATGAACAGCCCTGGGTCTTGTTGACGGACACGCCGCCCAAGCGCACGGACGCGACCCTCTATGCCTGCCGGGACTGGATTGAGCAGGGCTTCCGGGGGCTCAAGCGCGCCGGCTGGCAGTGGCAACGCACGCGTCGCACCGACCCGGTGCGCGCGGGGCGGCACTGGCTGGTGCTGGCCGTGGCCAGCCTGCTGGCGGTCGCCTACGGCACGCGCCGGGAGGAAGCCGCCGCCCTGGGCCGGTCCCCCGCACGGCTGCGCACCCCTC
>MPMO01000023.1 GCA_002238555.1 Caldilineaceae bacterium bin34 | reverse complement strand
GCCAGCTGCTCGGAGAGGGACGGCGCGGACATGGCCCCAGTGTCGCACAACCCGGCCGGCGGGCCAATCCCGAGCGGCCCGCGTCAGGCTGTCTAACAGCCCCAGGCTGGAGTACCTGAACAGTTACGATCGCACTATGGTTTGGACACATTTTGAGGCCTGAATCGTATTGTCGGGCCGGTTGGGGAATGGTGTTCAGGGGCCGGACAGCCCCGTTTCGAGAGGGGGTGCGCGTAGCCACGGGCGTGCCGGCGCGATGGGGCTGCCAACAGCCGCGGAATTGGCGGCGTTTCGGCCCGCGGCCGAGCGGGCGGCAAACCATTTATGGATTTCCGCCGCGAAATTGTGCCGCTTGATATCGCGCAGGGAAAAGGGGCCGAGGGGCTGCTGCGCCCGCAGCCGGGCCTGCAGGCGGGCCCAGAAGAGCGCGGCGAAGACGATGTTGAAATGGAAATGCAGCCGGGCCTGCGAACGGGCCTGGCAATGGTTGAGGCCCAGGTGCTGCTTGGCGTCGCGGAAGGCAAACTCAATCTGGAAGCGGGCACCGTAGAGCCGGAAGAGGCGTTCCGGCGACAGGTCCCGGTCGGTGCTGTACAGCAGCACCCCCTCCTGCGTCTGCGGGTCGGCCCCGCGGGGCCGGGCGTACACCCCCTGCAGCCAGCACTGCCAGGTCTTGCCGTGCAGGACCGCGTGGTACAGGTCAACCGCCTCGTCGTCCAGGGTCGTGCGGGTCATGCGCGCCAGGTCGCGGCGGTCGAAACAACCGTCGAACTGCCGACGGCGGCCCGGTCGCCGTTCGTGGGGACCGGTATAGGGGAAGCGCAGGACCGAGTCCTTGCGCAGCCGACCCACCGCGTGCAGGTCCAGGGCCCGCATCCCCTCCACGAAGGTCCGGCTGCTGTAGCCGCCGTCGGCCACCACCCAGCGGGTGCCGAGGTTCTCCCTGGCCCCGGCCGCGACTGCCTCCCGCAGCAGGGCCAGGGCCGTGTCGACGGTTGTCTCCCGACCCGTGTCCGCCCCGCGGGTCTGCCGGCGCGACCGGACGGCGCCCGGGGACTGCCGGGCACAGAGGGGATAGGCGCCGCCCTCCTCGATGTCCACCGCGGCCAGCAGCGTGACCTCCAGCCCCCAGCGGACGGCGCGGGCCATGCCGCTCCAAAACCAGCCCGTGCCCCAGGTCTCGTGCCCGCTCTTGGACACGAAGCTGGCGTCCACGGCCAGGGCTGACCCCAGCCCCTTCGGCACCCGCGGATGCAGCGCCCCCAGCGCGGCCACGGCCAGGCGGGCGAAGGGGAAGGGCCGTCCGAACCAGCGTGCATGGGCGCGCGCCGACCGGCCGCCGTAGCGTGCGAGGTCGGTGAAATGGACGCGCCCCGGCAGCCACTGCAGCAGCTCCACCACATGGGCGAAATGGGCCGCCTGCGGTTTGCCGCAGGGCATCAGGGCGAGTATAGTACGCAACCATCGCACGGAACACCTCTTTCGATGACGTGTGTAGAACTACATCAACGATAGCAGGCTCCGTGCGGTTCCTTTTGGGGACCGGAAGCCCCCCCCGATTTATCCGCCGGTCAGGCCGATAGTCCCGTATAGCCCGAAATGGGAGCGTGAAACCGGCTCAAAACTGTCCAAACCATAGATCGCACTCTGAGTTCCCCAACCATAACTCCCACAGCCAACACGTGAACATCCTGGCTATGTCCGGAACTCTGCCCGAGCCCCCTTCGTGTTACAGCACCCACTCCCACGTTCATTGCAACGGTTCCAGTTTGGCTACTCACACACTTCTATGGCATGATATTTGAATTCCCCTTCATCAATCGATTTTTTTGCGTTGCATTATCCCTACCACCTTGAACACAAACTGGTTAGTAACATTCAAGCCAAATACCACAATGGACTTTCCTACATGCTAAACACCTTCGCAAAGTACCTTTTGGTTGCAACATCACTGTCACCCGTGCTGGGCACCGTTGCAGTGAGGAATTTTGAACGCGGCGAACCTCTGGAAGAATGGATATGGTGGTTACTCTCTGCAAGCATTTTAATATTTTTTTGCTGGATACTGTTGCGGTTCGGATCTAAAGTGGCACAAGAAAGTCTCGTTTCAATCCGCTCCGTTGACCGTAGAGATCATGAGACGCTAACTTTCCTGTTTGTGTTTCTACTACCCTTCATTCGATCGCAACATATCCCTCTTACTTGCGAACCCCTTACAAGTGCCTATGTTCTTATCATAATTGTTGTTGCCTTTGCACATGCTGAGTCCTTTCACTTCAATCCTGTGATGGGGTTGCTATTTGGGTATCACTTCTTCTCTATAAGGAATGACGACGGAGTACCCATTCTATTGATCAGTAAGAGCAACATCTGTAAAGAAGGAAATGAAGTCAAGACGGTACGATTGTCTTGGAATGTGTACCTACATATAGGAGAACCGAATGCTTGAGAATTTTCATCTTGCCGTGATTGTCAAAAAACGTGCAAACACTCGTCTGTATCAAGTTCCTCTTCACCAGAACTTGCAGCACAGCCTCGCCAATAGTTGGGAAGCACAGTACGGCAATTTCGTTGACAGCGTTGAGGTGGTTGACTTCAATGCTGGCTACAACCTGGAAGGCCATGAGAGATTCCGCTTGAACAACTTTGAGCCACCTGAGTGGCTGGCGCACCAGAGTAGCCAAACTATCGAACGCCTTGGTACTATCAATCATGACGAGGAGTTCCTTGACTCAATCGCGGGCATCATTGCCATAGCGAGAAACGCTTACAACAATGATGTGATGTTATTTCAGAATTTCAAACCTTCAAAAGTGATAAGACCCAAGCGTACGGTGTTACTTAAAGGAAAGACTTACAAAAGCGCCGAGCATCCAGGGTTGACACTTGACGAAGTGTTGAGCGCTGTGTATCAGCCAGCAGAGCGTATATTGCTGTTCAATAGTTTTTACACTGTCAATACGTTCTTGCCATTGGCCGACTTCTATAAGGAAGCTTCAGAGCAAGAGATTGTAGAGATTTTGGATCATCGCTTGTTCAATGCCGAAAATTCTGATGCAACAGCTGCCAATGCTAGTCAATGGTTCCGTAAACGATTTGCAATACTTAGGGAGTCAGGTATCCTGGAAGAATATACCGCCAACCAAATCCAGTTACAAGCCTGTAATCATGGTGTGGAAATTTGTGTCACGGATGACAAGATCCTTTTTCCTGTTGAAAAGGTTGAAGCAAAGCGCCTTCTACAATTCCTCTGTGAAGAACTGTACCGGGGACCAATCACCAATACACTTTATGAGACCAATTCAAAAAAGGAAGCTGTGTAGTGATCCAATGGTGTAGACTGTTTCAGAGACAATGGTATGAACAGTTTTCGAGATAAGGAATCCCTCGGCTCGGACAGGGATTAATCACCACATTTTTGCTTGCGCGGATGCCTGGGGCGGCGGCCGCCGGCCGCTGAAGGGGACACGGCTCCTGTTATGGTGTTGGTATCTACGCCACGCCATCCCGGGAGGTGTTCCGTGCCCCTGCTGCCCACTATACTGGCCGACCTGCCCTTCGGCAAACCGCAAAGGGACTACAACGCCCTGCTGCCATTGCTGACCGGCCTGCCGGTTCGGCCCACGCACCGCAGCCTGACCCGCTTCGGCGACCGTTGCCCCCACACGCACGGGCGCCAGGCGGCCCGCGCCTGCGACTTTGCGGCGCTCAACTTGGCCGGGCTGTGCGCGGTGGTGCCCCATGCCCACGAGCTGGCCTGGGCCGGGGACAGCACCGAGCGAATCGAAGAGGGAAAGCAGGAGTACAATGGCAGCCTGTTTTGCCTGCTGGACACCGACCTCAAGTTGTACAAAGTCCCGCCAACAGCAAAGGTCGAAGAACCCTAAATGCCCTGTAACTATATGCTCCTCCGTGCCGCGGCACGGAGGAGCATATGTGATCGCGGATTCCACTAGCCGACGGTAATGATCGGCCATCTGGGGTCCGATAGCATACTAGCACGGAATTCCCGGACGGAGAAGTGAATTTTGTTATCACCGCAATTGAGAACTCCCTGTATCCCCTTCGTTTCATCAGCGAGGATCGTCTGGAATTCCTGCTGGGTGATCACGTGCCGATCGCACCCAAATCGGCCACGCGCAATTCACCCGACACCAGCCGTGGCAGCAGTGCGTCGCGCAGCGCGGCGAGCGTGCTTGACTCCGCAGTGTTCGTCACGACGCGAGAGCGAAGGTCTTCCACGCAGTCTCCGAAGGCATCCAGTAGGGCACGTGATGGGACGACTATTGGAAAGCTGCTTAGGATCTTGGCGTTGAGGCTGAGGCGGGTGGTACCTACTCCTCGTTCTCGCACGAGTTGCCAGTACCCGTCCGATCGCATCCAGTACTGGAGGAACCGCCCAAAGCGACCATCGAGTGGCCGGAAGCGGATTAGGTACGAGGCGAACACGGCATCCCGCTCCACCTCAACCACACACCCATGGCCAGGGTCGGCCATCCGTGCGATCAGAACATCACCTTCACGGAGCCGGTACTTCTCATAGTCCTCAGGTGTGATCTCGCAGTACGGCACCGAGTCCCAAACGATCCAGGCTCCCTTGTTAATGTCCGTGATTCTCAGAAATTTCGGTCCCACCGGGTCATCCTGCGCTGACTGCGTGTAGCCGTACTGCGGCTTGTGACAGAGCTCCCCCAGCCTTTGCACCTCCCACCCTGCCGGTTTCTCCCCCAACTCGGACGCCTCAAACGACTCAGGGAACAGCGCATCGAGGTCGGGCGGAAGGCCCGAGAGTTGCCCCTCGACCTTCGCGCGCACCGGATCAAAGTCCACGAACCACGACTTGAACAGTGCCCGCGCCATCTCCTCCAGCGTCTCGCTCATGCGTCGGTTCAGCTCGATCTTGTCGTCAAGCGTGCCGAGCACGCGCGCAATTGCGCGCTGCTCTTCAAGAGGTGGAAGGGGAAGTTCGACGAGGCCGATGTCCGCCTTCCTCAACCCAAACCGCGTCACACCGTTCGCGTACGCGTGAAACTGCTGCTGTACTTCTCGCGTCTTGAGCACGTAGAAGAGATATGTATCGTCGATCTCCGGCTTGGCGCGGAGGATCGCAAGATGGTAGCCACACAGGAGATTCGGGATGCTATCCCGTACCAGCGCTGGCACCCCTATGTCGTCGTACGCCTCCGAGTCTTTCGTGATGATCACATCCCCCTTGACGAGAGAGCATCTACCGATTTCACGCTCCTTAGCGGTCGCGGGCATGAAGTCCATATCCGCTCGGATGAAGTCATTCTTGTACACATCGGTGTAGTTGCACAGCAGGACCGGATACTCATCGGCCTTCGACTTCTTGTCGACACTGCTGAGCGTTAGCTCCACAACTTCGCCGAGTGCAACGGTTGGCCAGTCGGCACGTTCTGGAGCTTTCTGCACTACCATGCAGTCCGGTTCGATCGACTCGCGAAAGCCGTCGGTAATGGCGTTCCAGTCGATGACATCGACACGAATCGGTAGTCGGGACTCCTCGAAGGCTTCCTTCAGCATGGTGAGAGTTCGACCCGGCAGTGGTCCTTCGCCAACAATGGCCAAGTCGAGATCGGAGGTGTCGCGGGCATTCCATACTGCGCGCGATCCGAACGCCCGCACCTCGCACTCCGGCACATGCTCAGCCAGGATGTGCTCCACGATAGTGAGGTGTGCAGGGTTCAGGTCAACCAGACCAGTCATTTCCAGACTTCTCCGGTCAGCTTGGTGTACAGACCAACGGCATCCGCGATGAACTCAGGCATGATCTCAATTGCGTTCTCGGCCTTCGCCTGATCATAGTCGTGTGTCGTGTCGATACGAGTCTGGATGTAGCGGTCCCACTGCTCGCCACCAGCCGCCAGAAGGTTGTTCTGGTCGGCAATCCGGATAATGGGCCGCGGGCTGTTGGGAACGTCAGGAAGCCCCAGCGAGTCGATGAGATAGCGGCGAAGCGTTTTCCACAGCATGTCATAGCAGGTCTCGAAACGCTGGATCACCGACTCGGCCATGCCCTCGTGCACAAACGGCGGATACTCCAGCGACAGGTTCAGTAGGTGACCGTGCTGAACCTCCAGGTTCTTCAGGGATCGTTGGAAATTGCCGTAGTCCACCGCCACGTTGTGATTCACCCCCGGTTCTGGTGAGAATTCGGCGAAGACTCTAGAATCCCAGAGCCTTGAGGTTCACCTCGATCTCCGTATCCAGACGTTCCGCCTCGGCGCGTTGTTTGCGCCATTGTGCAGCAAGACGCGCCATTTTCTCCTCGAACGGCTCGCCATCGTCCTCGCGCGGGGCGGCACCTACGTAACGGCCGGGCGTGAGCACGTGCCCGTGCCGCCGCACTTCCTCAAGGTCCACCGACTTGCAATAGCCGGGTTCGTCGGCGTACTCTCCCGCGTCCTTCCCGCCACGCCAAGCGTGGTAGGTCTCTGCGATGCGCGCGATCTCCTCTGCAGTCAGCTCGCGGTGTGTGCGGTCGAGCATGCGGCCCATCACGCGGGCATCGATGAACAGCACCTCGTCCTCGCGGTCCCGATACTCCCCCGTGCTTCGGCCCTTCGACAAAAACCACAGGCAGGCAGGTATCTGAGTCGAGCGGAAGAGTTGGCCGGGGAGCGCAACGATGCAGTCCACGAGGTTCGCCTCAACAATGTTCTTCCGTATCGTGCCCTCGCCCGACTGGTTCGATGACATGGAACCGTTGGCGAGCACGAAGCCCGCGGTGCCGCGCGGAGCAAGATGGTGCAGGAAGTGCTGCACCCAGGCGAAGTTGGCATTGCCCACCGGAGGGATACCGTAGACCCAGCGTTGATCGTCGCGCAGCCGTTCCCCGCCCCAATCGGAGACGTTGAAGGACGGGTTGGCAAGGATGTAGTCGGCTCGCAGATCCGGATGGCGGTCGTTGTGGAAACTATCCCCGTGCTCTATCTGGCCCTCGATGCCGCGGATTGCGAGGTTCATACGGGCTATCCGCCAGGTGGTGTAGTTCGACTCCTGTCCATAGATGGAGATGTCCCCGCCAACTCTGCCGTCGTTGCCGGTGCCGGTGGCATGCGCACGAATGAACTCGATTGACTGGACGAACATGCCAGAGGAGCCGCAGCACGGGTCATAGACACGGCCTCGGTACGGTTCGAGCATCTCCACCAGGAGCCGCACCACGGAGCGCGGCGTGTAGAACTCGCCGCCCTTGCGTCCCTCGGCCAATGCGAACTGCTCGAGGAAGTACTCGTAGACTTCGCCTAGCACGTCGGTGGCCTCTGCCTCGGCACCCCCTACCTTGATGTTGCTCACGAGGTCAACAACCTGCCCAAGGCGAGTCTGATCGAGAGACGGACGTGCGTAGTCCTTGGGCAACACGTCATCGAGTACCGGGTTGTCGTGTTCGATGGCAGTCATGGCATCATCAACCAGCCGGCCGATAAAAGGCTGATGGGCTTGGTTTTGCAGGTACAACCAACGCGCCTTCTGTGGTACCCAGAAGATGTTGTCGCCTCGGTACTCGTCCGGATCCTCCGGATCGGCACCCTTCTCGCGAAGGGCTTCGATCCTGGCATGCGCCTCCTCGAAAGCGTCGGACACGTACTTGAGGAAGATAAGGCCGAGGACGACGTGTTTGTACTCGGCGGCATCCATACTGCCGCGGAGCGCGTTGGCGGTACCCCAGAGTTCGGACCGGTAGTCGGTAGCGACACCAGAGGGTGAGGATTTGGTCGCTCCGGCTGTCGTCATCGATTCTCACCCACGGTTTCTCCCCCTGTGCACGACTGCCCCATCACGCGTTTGGGAGTCTTGCTGTCTGGATCGTAGCCCAGCCACACCAAGATTCCGAGTCCGTCGTGTATCCCACGCAGGACTCGGTGACACGGCCGTCGCCCGGCAGCCAGACCACGCCAAATGAAGTTATCGCGTCGGAGCCATACCGCCGACTGTAGTTGGTTGGCTACCCCATCCCACATCATTGAGTTGCATGGCTTCGCGCTCGCGGAGTGTACCCAAGCACCTCTGTCCCTGACTCCTCTTGATTGGCTCGGCATCCTGAAGAACCGGGATCACCACTGCCTTGTCACCAACTTTGAACGCAGTCGAGTGGCAACTCAGCGGTGCCTTGCATCGCCACCGCAGCCAGACCAGGTCACTCTCTTCGCAAGCCTGCTCCTTCCAGCGATCTTGATGGTGCATGTACCGGTTGCACGTTGCCCGGACACGCTCACCAAATTCCGCCTCCCTGCCAACGATCCCATGAGTTCGGCGAAGGACTCTGCCAGCCCCTTGATCTGCTTGAGAAGCTTCGCGCGCTTCCCGATCCTCCTGGCCGGAGTGAGGAACTTGTTGTCAGTGTTCCAGATTTCAACCTGCTGACACTTGGACCCACACGATCCCGTCAACGTGCTCAAAGTGACTGTCGGCAGCAACGAGGTGGGCCCCGATCGCCATCGCGTGGACGGTTATCCAGAACATCGTTGGTGGGAATGGGACGGCCCTTCACTTGCAACGCCGCGGCTATTCTGGAAAGCGGTCTGCGGTTGCCGGCCCCACCTTCACGAAGGATGAACACGGGCGTTCAAGAGAAGATCGGAGACCGGCGGCAATTCTCCATCGAGAAACGGACGATTGAGGACTTCGTGATTGGCGTTCCCCACCCGTCAGTCCTGAAAGAGTGGCTGAAGCAGCGGTCTGCCAACGGCCACCGCTTGGAATCGCGGTACATTCTGCTCGGCGACGGATCAAGGGCGGGCGGCACAACGGGCCGCGCTACCAAGCTCCGCGATTGCTCCTCGGTTCGCTGGCGGGAAGTTCGATGTTCCGTGGCCTCAACGCGGAATCCCCAGCAGAGCGCGCCATTCGTCGGGACGTTGCCCCGCGGTCAGAATGCGATTGGCGATGTCTTCAGGCAGTCCCTCTGCCAACCAGTGCGCCTCAATCAGGTTGCGGGCCTCCCCAGACAGGTCGGGGAGTACTGCATCCAGGAACATGAGAGAATTCCTAAGTGCTCCCAGGCGTTCGCGGTCGCTGGCGGGATCCCGCCAGCGTTCCTGGTTTTCATCCCACCATTGAAAGACCGGCATCTTCCCTGCTTCCGGTTGCAGCAGACGAACGAGCGTTCCACAAATGCGGAAGGACTCCGACGAGTCTGCAACGAGACGATAGACCTCGCTTGACTCCAGACGGTACAGCCAGATGGCCGGGGGAATTTCGGGATCGCCCTGAAAAGGGTCCGGCGGTTCTCCGGATTCAACGACCAGATACTCTGCAATCCCGAGGGCAGCGTACAACGCCATCTTGTCTTCAAAGTCCCGCTTCTCCGAGGTCGGCGACAAGACCTCGGCCACCAGATCCGGTACCGGATCTCCCCGTTCAAGATGCAGGACACGTCCCTGTTTGCCCCTTTCCAGATCAGCGGGCCATGCAAGTTCCGGCGGCAGCACCACCAAATCCGGTACCACCTGCTTTTTGCCTTTCCCCTCACCGGTCAGCAGGCCCAGCATTTCCCCGATCCGCTGGTGGAAGTGCAGTTCCGGCTCGTTGGTCACGCGGTTGCCCAGCGCATCGCAGAGTGCCTGGACTATGAGGGAAATGAGTGATCCGTGGCGGGTGGCATTGGGACTCACGAAACCATCCTCGTCATAGTCAAGCCGTTTGACGTCTTCGGCTCCATAGTCCGGATCGGTCGTCCAGTCGCGCTCATATTCGTGAGCCACATCGTATTCGTAGTCCGGGATGTAATGGGACAGACGCGCAAGCCCGGCACGCCACAACGCCGGATGGTCCAAACGGGCCTCTATGCGCCGTTCCCGAACCGTGCGTGCGGTAGCCGCGTCGACATCGCCGCGCCTGGGGGGAGACCCCCAACCCCACGTGCCTGGTATCGTGCCCTCCGGCAGTTCATCCGGGGCTGTGGCCGGTACCGGCGACCGACCCTGAACTCCAACCACAGCCATGCCCATCCTCCCGTTGACTCTCCGTTTGCAACCCATTCTACCCGGAGCAGGCAAAGCCTGACCCGTCCCCTTTGACAGAGGCATTTGTACAGGAGGATACGAAGGCGTGGCCGGTCGGTACCCTGGGGATAATGCCCTTGTCCAGGGTATTGCCTGAATGAATTAAGGGCGTGTTCCGATCCGACTGTGCTTCGGAGTATTTGGGGGCTGTGGTCGGTGGCAGGACCGGTCTCCGCCGGTCCGTGGTTCAGGGGCCGGCCACGGGCATCCGGACAGGGCAAACTCGGCGTGATCCCACACCCAACACGAATCTCCCACCGTCCATATTTCCGGTACCGGCGCAGGGCTACAGACCGGCTTTGTTCAACTCATCCTGCAACGCGCGCAATCGACGGTGGCGTTCCCGCAACTCGGCCATGAAGTCGGTCCACGCCGGTTCCTGCGACATCTGTCGGTAAAGGTCCCGCACCTTGGTCAGGTAGATACACGCCTGTTAGTAGTTGTTCCGACCGCGAGCCTTTATCAACTTCTCCGCTTGTTCCCGGTTGGGGTCACCCCTTCCACACCAGAAAGGCACCCACCAGGGGCACCCACCACCGGACCTGGCCCGATGGTCGTGCGTGAAGGTAGCCACCACGTGACGGACCACTGGTAGGCGACCGTGGATGGCCATTTCGGCCCGGCTCGCACACATCCGCAGACCATACGGGTGAGTGCACTATGGAACAGTCCTTGCAGTCGCCCAGCGACGTAGAATACCGGATCTGGAGGAACACCTCTGAAAGGAGGTGAAACAGAGGTGATTATGCCAACCCATCGGACCGTCGAGGAGACGGAACGCCTCGGCGAAGAGGTCTATGAGAGGAATATCCGGCCAAAGGTTGAAGCGACCCATCACGGGAAGATAGTTGCCATCGATGTGGACAGCGGCGACTACGCCATCGCCGACACAGGTCTCGCTGCAGCGGATGCCCTGCGAAAACGGCATCCCGCCCTTGATGTTTGGGTTGTGAGGGTGGGATATCGGACACTACGCACCTTCGGGGGCAATTCTCCGCGGAGGAAGGAATGATAGATGGCTTCGTGAACGCCAATCACGAAGCTGTCCTGCCCCTCTCACTCCGTGGCCCGGAGGGGCAGACACGGAAAGTGAATGCTGTAATCGACACCGGCTACAGCGGTTCTCTGACCCTGCCGCCTGCACTGGTCGCGGAGTTGGGGTTGCCCTACGCGTTCAGCAGCCGCGCGACCTTGGCTGACGATACAGAAGTTGGCTTCCGAGTACACCGAGTTACGGTACTCTGGGACAGTAAATCGCTGCATACGGAAGCCGATGCTGTAGGAAGCACACCACTCGTGGGCATGGCGTTGCTCGACACCCACAGCCTGTACATGGAAATCACCAATGGCGGGCGCGTAGTCATACAGCCAATCGGGCTATAGGTCGGCCTTGTTCAACTCATCCTGCAGCGCGGGCAATCGATTGTGGCGTTCCCGCAACTCGGCCATGAAGTCGGTCCATGCAGGTTCCTGTGCCATCTTTCGATACAGGTCCCGCGCCATGGTCAGGTAGGTGCACGCCTGTTGGTATCGTTCCCGACCGCGAGCCTCTATCCACTTCTCCGCTTGTGCCTGGTAGATTTCAACGGCGGCCTGGGGGCGTGTCTCCGCAGCGGCTTGGGCCACTCGCATCAACCGGTCTCCGGCATAGCCAAAACCCTGATCAGGTTGCCGCACCGATTTCAACGCCAGATCTATTTCGCCTTCGTCCAGGTAGATGTCGGTCAACAGGCCGTATTGCCGGGCGGCGGCCCACTCGGCCAGCAACTCCGAGCGCGATGCCTGCCAGATGCCAAGGCGCTGGGACAACTTCCGTACACCCTGATACCTGGCAAGGCCGGGGTGTTGCTCAAGCAACTGTTTGGCCAGGACCAGAGCCTCGGCCAGTTCCCCGCGTTCTTCGTGCTGATCCTTGAGCCACATCACCAAACCATCAATGGAAGTCGTTTCGATTCTCTTGGCCACCAACGGTTCCAACCTGCGGCCGTGGCCATGTGCACTGAATACCTCCGCCAGGGTCAGCAAGTCCGAGTCCCCGGCACGACCGGCTTCGGCCAACGCCTCGTCCAACTGACCCATCGTCAGCAGTCGGTCCACCAAAGCGTCCAAGAGGCCGCTCTCACGGCAGATCTCCAGGAAGGCATCGTCATCCAGGTGGTCCTCCTCCAAGTCCAGCAGGAGACCACCGTACGCTCGGCGTTGATAGTCGTCGTACGGGCCCGTGGCTGCCAGCATGGAGGTCCGCGCCCAACCGGCCACAACCCTCTTCTCGTCGGCGGTGGCATGTTTCAGTATGAGTTCCTCCGCGGCTTCCCCCGCAGACCCTCCATAGTCGAAATCCAAACGGAATATTTCCAAGAGAACTTGCAGGGCTTTCTCTCTGGCTGCAGCATCGCCATCCCCGGCGGCCAGGCAGTTCCCAAGCCCTTGGACACATCGGTTCACTACTTCGGACAAGTACTCGCCGGCGTATTCGTCGTACACCATCTCAAAATGCTCAAACACCTCCTGAGCCACCGCCTGGTACACGATGCCGGCGTTGGCGTAATCGGACTTGGCCAGAAAGTTGTCGCCGGAGCCCAATACAGTGTCAATGTCCCCGGTGCCACCCCAACCCCAATCGTCAAAACTGGCTCGGATGGCGAGCGCTACCTGCCGACGGTAACTTTCCGGGTCGACCAAAGGGCTGCTCCCGCCGTCTTCGGGCGGAGCCGTCTCCAGCAGGGTCTCCAAGTTGGGTTGAACCTGCAGCATTTGCTTGATGAGGGCAATCAGTTCCGACTTGCTGCGTCGCTCCAGATTCGGATCCAGTTCTTCCACCGCACGGAAGGAATCGGGTTGGTCCGACCAGGTAAGCAGCAGTGCCGCGACGTGCTTGCAACGTCCGCCGCCCCCCACCGGGCAGGAACAATTGGCCGCCTTGATCCCTTCGGCGTCGCAGACAACCCACAAGTGGTAGGGTTGGGGTCTGGAGCCTTCACACCAGGCCTTGAGAGTGTCGCCTTGAAGGCGCGGCTCGAGGATGGCCCCATGCTTGAAGTAACTGCGACCGCGTTGGAAACTCCGGGAGCCTACCCAATTGGATATGGCCCCTTCGCTCATGGTGGGGAAGGGATTGCTCATGACTTCCGGTTCCTTTTTCCTTGCAGTTCCGCACCGGCGGTCCCGAAGGGCACTTGATCACAGGTTTGTGAGGTCCCTAACGGAAACTCCGCTCACCGTTCATCAACCCTTGGAACGCGGGCCCGACGGGCGCACTCCGAGCTGACCGGGCTGCTGGACATGGGGCGGACCTGCCGGTCCGCCGTAAGTGCAGCAACGTTCGTTGCGGTTTGCCGCCGGGCATGGGGACAGTGTAGGTGACAGCAGGATCACGCGACCGGGCAATCCCAGGCCGAGCTGCTGCGCAGCGTGCCCGGGGTGGGTCCGATCGCGTCCAACCTTGCGCATTTTGGGGGCAGTTCGCCGCTGAGGCCCGGATGAGGGACGACTTCGTGCCGGGTGTTCACGAAGTCGTCGTGCCACTCTCACACCATTCCCGGAGGAGCGTAGACGCCGTGATGGACACCGGATGACGTCGGCGCAGGACTACAAACCAGCGTTGTCCAACTCATCCTGCAGCGCGGGCAAGCGAAGATGGCGTTCCCGGAACCCGGCCATGAAATCGGTCCACGCCGGTTCCTGTGACATCTGTCGGTAAAGGTCATGCACCTTGGTCAGGCAGGCACACGCCTGTTGGTAGTTGTCCCGGCCGCGCGCCTCCACCAACCTCTCCGCTTGATCCCGGTAGATTTCAATGGCGGCCTGGGGACGTTTCTCCGCCGCGGCTTGGGCCACTCGCATCAACCGGTCGCCACCATGGGCAAAAACCTGCCTTTGCTGTCGCACCAATTTCAACGCCCGGTCGATTTCGCCTTCTTCCAGGAAGATGTCGGCCAACAGGCCGTATTGCCGGGCAGCGGCCCACTGGGCCAGCAACTCCGAGCGTGATGCATGCCAGCCGCCCAGGCACCGGGAAAGCTCCCGTACACGCCGGTACCTGTCAAGATCGGGGCGTTGGTCGAGCAGCCGTTGGGCCAGAACCAGAGCCTCGGCCAGTTCCCCGCGTTCTTCGTATCGTGCCTGGAGCCACTCCACCAAACCATCGACGCGGGTCGTTTCGATCCGCTTGACCACCAACAGTTCGAACCTGCGGTCGTAGCCATGGGTGCGGAATATCTCCGCCAGGGCCGGCAAATCCGAATCCCCGGCCCGATCGGCTTCCGCCAACGCCTCGGCCAACCGCTCCAGCGTCAGCAGGCGATCCACCAAATCGTCCACGCGGCCGCTCTCACGGCAGATCTCCAGGAAGGCGTCGTCAGCCAAGGAGTCCGTCTCCGTCGTCAATTCCAGCAGGAAACGGCCAAACTCTCGGCGTGCATGGTCGTCGTACTTGCCTGTGGCTGCCAGCATGGCGGACCGCACCCAACCGACAATGGTGTGCTTCTCTTCGTCGGTGGCAAGTTCCAGCATGAAGTCTTCCGCGGCTTCCCCCAAACCGTACCCGCCAATGTCCAGGTTGAAACGGAACATGCCAAAGAGAGCTTGCAGGGAGCGCTCCCTGACCGCAACGTCGCCGTCCGCAGCAGCCAGACAGTCTCCCAGCCCATCCACGCACTGATTCATCGTATTCCACAGGTAATCTTCGTTGTCGAGCATCATGTCGTAATGTTCCATCAGCCCTTCGAGTACCGCCTGGTACACGATGCCGGCATTGGCACAGTCGGACATGTCCAGGAATTCGTCGCCGGTGTCCATGACCGTGTCAATGTCCGCGGTTACCAACCGGGCTGCATTCCGATTGTCGCCAACGCGTCGGAAGGCGGACGCTATCTGCCGACGGTAACGGTCCGGATCGATGGTCGTGCGGCCCCGGCCGCCCCCGGGCAGAGCCGCCTCCACCAGGGTCTCCAAGTTGGGCTGAACCTGCAGCATTTGCTGGATGAGGGCAATCAGTTCCGGCTTGCCAAGTTGCCCCAGGCTCGCGTCCAGGTCTTCCACCGCGCGGAAGGCATCGGGTTGGTCCAACCAGGCCGCCAGAAGCGCCCCGACGTGCTTGCAACGTCCACCGCCACCCACCGGACAGGAACAATGGGCCTCCTCGATCCCTTTGGCACTGTAGGCAACCCACACCCTGTAGGGTTGGTACATGGAGCCTTGACACCAGGCTTTGAGGGTGTTGCCTTGAAGCCGCGGTTCGAGGATGGCCCCATCCTCAAAGCAACTGCGTCCGAGTTGGAAATTCCGTAGGCCGACCCAGGCCGACATGGCCTCTTCGTTAACTGCCGGGAAAGGATTGCACATGAGCTCTGCCGCCTGCCCGTGGGCTTGTTCTCCAAGCTGCCCCATGCAGGGGGCTTGGGGACTGTTTCATTCTCGTTGATACGGACATTCACCCGCTGTAGGCGGCTCAGCACCCGGTACCCCACCGTGTCCGGCACCGACGGGTTTATGCGACACTCGGCACAGCATGCCCGTCGCGTCTGTGGCCTCGGGCCAACATCAACGAGATTGCAATAGTACCTTGTACAAAGGGGGCGATACAGCATATGGTGGATCTGGTGGATCTATAGACCATAAATCTACCTGTATGGACTAATACCAATCCAGTGTGATATCGACACATCACACTGTCGTCTGCCCGAGGAGAGTCTCCTGCAACCTGCAGGACAGCAGTTGTCTTGGCGAACGACACTGGATCCAGCTGCCTCCGGGACAACGGCCCGATGATCAACCAATAGTGTCTCAGACATACTGGATTGGTATAAATTCGATGGGTTTCAGCATCAAGAACAAGGAGACATGTCGGCTGGCCAGTGAGTTGGCGCAGCTTACCGGTGAGACCATGACCGGAGCCATCACGGTGGCCTTCCAGGAGCGTCTGGCGCGCAAGCGGCGGGAACGCAGCACCGAGGCCCGCGTACAGAGACTTCTCGCCATCGGAGGGCGATGCGCAAGCATGCTTGGCGACGGCCCCTCCGCCGTCGAGCACGGCGATTTCCTGTATGACGAGCGCGGGCTGCCCCAATGATCGTCGACACGTCGGCGATCCTGGCAATCCTATTCCGCGAGCCGGGCGCGGAACACTACGCCAAGGCCATCACGATGGCGTCGTCTCGCCGCATGTCGGCCGCTACGCTTGTGGAAGCGACCATTGTGCTCGAGAGTCGCGGTGGTTCCGCAGCCGGGTACGAGCTGGATGCATTCCTGGAAGAGGCGGAGATCGAGTTGGAGGCGGTCACTCCCGAGCAGGCGCAGGCCGCTCGCAGGGCGTGGCGGCGATTTGGCAAGGGCAGCCACCCGGCCGGACTGAACTTCGGCGACTGCTTCGCCTACGCGCTGGCCCAAGCCACACGGGAAGCCCTTCTGTTCAAGGGCCGGGACTTCGCGCTTACCGATGTTGAAGTTGCATGCTGTTGGCCTCGATCCATCCAACCGACGGCATCGCCGCGCATGTGGGAAGCGAGGCCGTACAGAAGGGAGGAGCCATGGCGGAACCCGCCGATGATGGGAAAGAGGCGACACATCCGGCTGCCTGCGCCCGCGCCTCGGACAAGAGCCAAGGCAAAGAGGACAAGAGGCCCATCTCCAGGCGGATAGGCGACATTCGGGCAACTCGCTATCGACAACCGTAGGAAGCACGGCCTGGCTAAGGCCGATGTCCGCGACCGGGCGCAACTGGTGGTGAAGATGAACAGCATCGCCCGGGAACAAAGGCAAAGGGTGGATCACCATCAATGTGGAACGGATCCGAGGTGCATCGGTGGCTGGAACTCTTCCACCACTTGGTGGAAACCACTGACCTGCATATCGACGACTTCAAGCCTCGCGGCCGGGATCACCGCGTGAGGCCTTGGCCACTGAGCAGTCGTGTGCGCCGATGCCGTTTGCCGAAACCTTGAACAGGCCCCTCCTTTATTCAAGGATGCGTGATATTCTTGAATAAAGGAGGGCGCATATGGCGCATCTGGAAGCGCGGTACTGGGAGGGCCAGGCCACTGGGCTAACTCGGCATGACCGCCGTCCCTGCAACTACGCGGTCTACTTGCCTGATAAATTGGCCGAACGTCGGTTCGTCCTTGACGGCGACGTGGCCGCCGACGTGGCCGTTGCTGAGGCTGCCCTCGTGCGGCTTGACACCGCTGCCTCGGCGCTGGCCAACACCGAGGCGCTGGCCCGGCTCCTACTCCGCGCGGAGTGTGTCGCCTCGTCCCGCATCGAAGGCTTGGAGGTGGGAGGACGGCGATTGCTCCGCGCCGATGCAGCACGGCAGCTGGGTGAAGACCCTGGGGATGTTACGGTCACGGAAGTGCTCGGCAACATCAACGCGATGGTCTGGGGAGTAAGCAGCGTGGAGCCCGGTGACATGATGACGGTGGAGAATCTGCTGGAGGTGCATCGCCGTCTGCTGGCCGGTACCCGGCTTGAGGAACATGGAGGCCGCATTCGCGACATGCAGAACTGGATTGGCGGCAGTGACTACAATCCTTGCTCCGCAGAGTTCGTGCCGCCGCCGCCAGAGATGGTGGCCAGCCTTCTGGACGATCTGTTCACCTTCTGCAACGATGACTCGCTTCCGGCGTTGGTGCAGGCGGCCATCGCCCATGCGCAATTCGAGACCATCCATCCGTTCGTGGACGGCAACGGGCGTACCGGACGGGTGCTGTTTCACATGATCATGCGCCGTCGGGGGCTCGGACTGCGCATTCTGCCCCCGATCTCCCTTATCCTTGCTACGTGGACGCGGGACTATGTTGCCGGGCTGACTGCGACCCGCTATGTCGGCCCCTCGGACTCCAACGAGGCCCACGCTGAAGTCAACCGGTGGATCGCGCTCTGCGCGTCGGCGTGCCACCGGGCGGTTGATGATGCCAGCCGCTTTGAGGAGCAGGTACGCACATTGCAGAAGTCCTGGCAGAAACGGGCAGGACATGTCCGTCGCGACTCCGCGGCTCACCTGCTCATCGGAGCACTCCCGGCGGTGCCGGTGCTCACAACCTCTACCGCTGCGGAGTCAATTGGACGGTCGTTCCAGGCAGCAAGCCAAGCGATAAATCGGCTCAAGGAGGCGGGGGTGTTGGCACAAGTCACGGTCGGCAGACGCAATCGCATATTTGAAGCCCCCGAGTTGATTGAGGCCTTCACCGCGCTGGGAGCGACAGCTCGCGAGCCCCGAGGGCAACACGCGCGTCTCCAGACCCATCCGGCACGTTCTTCGACGGTAGGACGAGAACGCGCCAGCCGGCCCCACCGGGCCTTGTACGGCAAGGAGGCAGGAGATTGACTGCCGGAAACAACGACCAGCCCATCCGACTTGAACCCGAGGAGGCCTGTCCGCCGGCGACCGCGTTGGTTGTCGGATTCCAGGGTGCCGCGCTCGTGCTTGCGCCGACGGTGCTGAACGTGGCCATCGCGGTCCGTTCCGCCGGGCTCGACGACATCTACCTGACCTGGAGCGTCTTCGCCGCCCTGCTGATCAGCGCGGCAATCACAGCGTTGCAAGCGTTCCAGTTCTGGCGGTTCGGCGCAGGCCATATTGTGCTCACCTGCCCCGCGGCGCTCTTCATCGGGATCATGGTGGCGACCGTTACCTCGGCCGGACCAGCGACGTTCGCGAGCCTGGTGGTCGTCTGCTGCGCGATCCAGGTTGCGCTCGCCCGGTGGTTGCCAACGCTGCGCCGAATCTTTACGCCGGTCGTCACGGGGACGGTGACCATGCTGATTGCCGTCAGCGTGCTGCCCATCGCATTCGACAGCGTTCAGGACCTGCCGGCGGGGGCGCCCCCTGTCGCCGGGCCGGCGATTGCGGGCATGACGCTCCTGGTCCTGGTGATCGTGACCCTGCGGGCCAACGGACCCTGGCGTCTGGCCGGGCCGTTCATCGGCATCCTGGCCGGATGCGCTGTGGCCGCGGCCTTCGGTCTGATCACCGGGGACCAAATCGCCAGCGCCCGTTGGTTTGGCATCCCCGAGGCACCGGCTTTGAGCCTCGATCTCACGTTCGGCAAGGAGTTCTGGGCGTACCTGCCTTCGTTCGCGATTCTCACGCTTGTGATCGGGATCAAGACCATCAGCGACGGCGTTGCGATCCAGCAGGGATCCAGGCGACGGCCGCGAGCGGTCGATTTCCGCCAGATACAGGGCATGGTTAGCGTCAACGGCATTGGCACGCTGTTCGCCGGCCTCGCGGGGACGCTGCCCCCAATGGCCTATTCCTCATTCAGCCTCTCGCTGATCAACCTCACCGGAATCGCTGCACGCCGAGTCGGGTTCGGCGTGGCGCTCGTCATGGTAGTGCTGGCCCTCTTCTCGAAACTCGCCGCCGTCCTGCTGACGATCCCCGGGCCCGTGTTGGGCGCCTACCTGATGCTCGCCATGGGGATGCTCTTCGTCAGCGGCTGGCAGACGATCCTGCGCGACGGCCTCGACCCCAAGCGCGTGCTGGTGGTCGCACTCACCAGCGCCTTGGGCTTGGGACTTCACAATCACTCCATCATGCAGGACCTCTTCGGCGACGAGATGGGCGGACTGCTCGATTATGGGGTCACGATCGGGGCTGTGGTTGCGATCGGAATGACACTCCTGCTCGAAGCGGTTAACCGGCACCGCTCGCGCCTCGAGGCCACGCTGGACATAGCCTCGCTCCCCGCGATCGATGCGTTCCTTACCCGGGTGGCCACCAGGCTCGGATGGAACGAGACCTCCACGCTGAGGCTGCGCGCCGCTGGTGAAGAAGCGCTTGCCAGCCTGCAGATGCAGGAGGACTATGCCGAGGAAGCGGAGCCTCCGCGCCTGATCATTGACGCACGGCCGCAGGGGACGATGGTGGAACTGGAGTTTGTCGCCACGACGCGACAGGAGAACGTCGAGGACCAACTGGCGTATCTGGCCGACGAGGCCTCCATACCAACATTCGATCAGCTTTCGCTCCGGCTGTTGAGGCACCATGCCGCGGCTGTGCGCCACCAGAAGTTCCACGGTGTGGATATCGTCACGGTCCAGGTCGAGGGCAGCGCCTGATTCAACGCCTGGGCGGTGACCGCGCCCAGGATTGGGGCTGTCCGGGTAGGCGAGTGTGCCCCGTGCAGCCAACTTTCCGTTGGGACAACTTGAGATGAGGAGGGAGGCAGTCGGACATCATTTGGCATAGGCATGGGCCTATGCCAAATACATCCTCATCGTGAGGCTTCACCTGGAGGTTGGGTGAGGTATGACATCCGCTGTCACCACTGCGTGCAACACCGTGGCAAGTGGTCCTCGAACTGCTGAAGAGGCAACCTCTGCGCGTGCAATCTCATTGCCCAGGTCGCGCAAAGCCGACGAGCGCCGAATCTGGGCCGGCAAGCCCGAAACAGTACTCCTAGGATTGGCCACACGGACGGATTCAAGGGGCCTGCGCCCCATGGCACTCCGGGGAATGGCCCGAAAACAGTCATGGTGGTACTTCTTGTTTGGTCTGATAGTTGGGGTCAGTCAGGGCGTCCTGGCCGTCCCGCACGAGTTGCAGGTCGGGTAGCGGTGAAACCGGTCATCCCAGGTCTTCACCGTCACTCGCCGGTAGCGGCTGCCGGGCGGTATCTGCTCCCCGCACAGCTCGCAGGTCCAGGCCTTGCGGGCCGTCGTGTCCCGGACATGGCCGCTGGCGACAGCATCCCGGATTTCGGTTTCCCGTTCGGCATCGGCCGCGGCCAGCCTGTCCGCGAAGCAGTCTTCGCAGACTTGGGCCAGGTCCCAATCCGGGCCGACCAGCCTGACGTAGGCAACCGGCTCGGTGCAATCCCAACAGATCGGTTTGTCGGTGGTAACACCGTGGGCATACCCCCGCGGGTTGGCCGGCCAGCCGTCGGCCCGAGGCAGTCCCAGCAAGCCGCGCAATCCGTCCGGTCCGCGGCGGCGCGGCTTCAGGCAGGGCAGGGTGGGGCAGCCGCAGGTGTACAGGCGGGATTCGCCGGTCTTGAGGTTTTGCCACCAATAGCTGAAGGTGCAGGCGGTCATGGTTTGCTCCCTGTTGTCGGACAATGCAGCCCTATTGATACACGATATATGTCAACGGTCCGCACACTCTCACCGTGCGTGATAAGTGCAGTTACCGGGCAATAGGTACCACCGTGTTTGATCAAAAGAACAAGGATACAGGCTTCACTCCATAGAGAACACGGGCATTGTGAGTGCTTTTGGCATTAAAGATGCTATCAGTCCAATTGAGGCGAATCCAATTGGACTCGCCGCGGACACAGCATGATTCAGTGGGGGCACAGGCGAAGTCGGCACCCCTGGTACTCAGGTTGGCCAAACAGGCCGTCCGCGCGCCAATGCCTGTGGCTGCGCGCACCCCCTCTCGAATCGGGGCTGGCCGGACCCTGAACACGGCCCCCGCACCGGCACGGCACACCGGCTCAGGCCTCACAATGTGTCCAAACCATAGGATGGAAAAACAGGCTCCCAACCGCGGGTTAAGCGTACCAATCGCATGTTGCGCATCTCAAGCCGGCCACGTTCCGCCAGTTGGCCGAGGTCCTGAACCGCACCGGAACGCCCGTTTTGGCCGGAACTGGCCGAAATCAACGCTAGTCTCGATGCCCTGTCGCAGTTGTCAACCGTTGGCAATGTACAGCAATGTACACAGGCTCGTGGGTGGCCCGTACGTGTGTCCGTAGAGGGACGGTCAAGGTTGTGGCAGTAGATCCAGTAGCTCAGGTTGGCCTTCTGCCGTGCCTGGGCCAACGAAACGACGGGCCATGCCCCCACCCCCAAGTCCCGGCGCTTGCCGTTCACGGCAAGCCTTTGCACCCATTGCTTGCTGCCACCGGATGCGATCCGCAGATACTAATGTGTTGCCGTCAGCGTATCGGTCCGGCTCGGTCAACCCCTTGATACGGGCCACCGTCAGCTTGCCCACCTGTGTTGTACCCCCGGTTTGTACCACGCGACAAACGGGATTATTGGGTACTCAGCGGCACCACGCGAAACCGACCGGAGGAGATTCCGGTCGGCGGCGCGGGCCATTTGGCCCTGTTTGGTCTGCTGTGGGAACTCAACCAAGGTGGAGCTGGGGGGACTCGAACCCCCGGCCTCCACAGTGCGATTGTGGCGCTCTCCCAACTGAGCTACAGCCCCGTGCCGATGCGTCGGCGTATCCGAATGGAGCTTATGGGACTTGAACCCATGACCTCCACAATGCCATTGTGGCGCTCTCCCAACTGAGCTAAAGCCCCTCGATTTGGGAAGGCGATTTTACAGAGGGCAGTACCCGGAGTCAAAGCATGCCCCTGTCCGTTCTCCCGGCCGCCACTGGCCAAGAACGGGATGTTGCCCTGCCAGGGACGGGCGGCCAGTGCCGCCTCGTTGAGCTCCGGGCCCCAGCCCGGTATCGGACAGCACGGTCACGTACTCGTCCCACCGGGAACAGGATCAACATCGGTCTCCATGATCTTCAAGTTGGTCAGCACCGCACACATGTGGGCATTTGGGAAGGTGGATGAACAGCTGTAGTAGGGGGGTGCGAACACCGGCATCTCCTTCACGGCCACCACCTGCACAATCTGCAGGCAGGCACGCAGCCGGCCCAGGACAAATCGAACATCGCCAAGTGCATCGTATCGAGGGTGTCCGAGCCGACTCGCCCGGCACAACCATATGGTCTTGAGGACCGTGTAGCCCTGATCCACCCTCTCATGCTGTGCACGCTTCGGGATGTATCGCCCACACGAACCGTACATCGCGGCTTGGTTGACGTGTTCATACGGACATGGGTTTGGGGAGCGAAGCCAAACAACCGGCTCCCTGCCGTACAAACCCTTCCAACTGTTCAACTTGGCGGCGTGACCGAGCACTCGTAACCCACGTGCGTCAAGATATATCTTGACGTTTCTGCCTACCCGGCCGGAAAATAGCACCAACATAAATGAGGAGGGAACGCATGGCCGCCAAGCGAATCAAGTTCTCCAGTCAAGCGTCACCGGATCTGCTGGCTGGGATGAGGGCGATTGCCAAGCATGAAGGACGCCACTTTCAGTCCGTGCTGGAAGACGCCATGAGCAGCTACATGGAATCCAGGGCGCAGGGGAGAGTGCGTCCCGAGGTGATAGCCCATTTCAGGGCAAGTCTCGAGCGTAACCGTCGCCTCGGTAAACTCCTCGCCGACTCGTGAGCTGGGATTACTTGACGCTGGAGGAAGTCGTTGTCATGCACGATGCCGCGGTCCACGAGTTCGGCGGCATGCCGGGTATCCGCGATACGGGCGCGTTGGCCGCCGCCGTCATGCGCCCGCAGATCGGCTACTACGATACGCTCATCGAGGAGGCAGCAGCCCTCATGGAAAGCCTCGCGATGAACCACCCATTTCTGGACGGAAACAAGCGGACCGCCTTCTACGCCACTGATGTCTTCCTCCGCAAGAACGGCAGTTTCATCGATTGCGACAACAATGAAGCCCACCGATTCTTCATGAAGCGCTTCGAGACCAACACGTTCCGCTTTGAGGAGCTTCGCATGTGGCTACAAGAACATGTCAAGCCGCTGCCGATCATGGGCCGGTAGATTTTGGATGAACTGTTGCGCAACTGTGTTGAATGGCAAGCCTCGCCAGCCTGGAGCATGCGGTTCGGTTAAGGGGGCCCGGATCACTGCGTTCAGGATGAGGAGCAACTTGCGCATGGCCGCGACGAGCGCCACTTTTCTGGGTTTGTCCCGCCGGCACAGTCATTCGGCGGCCACCGCTGGTCAGAAGGGAATGTTGCCCTTCCAAGGACGGGCGGCCACCGCCGCCTCGTTGAGCTCCGTGCCCCACCCCGGGGTGTCGGGCACCGTCAAGTGGCCATCCCGAATGTCCGGCAACACGGTCACGTACTCGTCCCGCCAGGGGCAGGAGTCGACATCGGTTTCCATGATCTTCAGGTTGGGCAGCACTGCACACATGTGTGCGTTCTGAAAGGTGGACAGGTGGCTGTAGTAGTTGTGCGGAGCCACCGGCATCTCTTTCACGGCCGCCTCCCGCGCAATCTGCAGGCAGGCGCTCATGCCGGCCCAGGGGAGATCGAACATCGCCACGTCCATCGCCCGGATGTCCAGGAACCGCTGGTACTCCCGCACCGTGTTGACGCTCTCGGCGGAACAGACCGGCAGGGATGTTGATTCGGTGATTTGCCGGATTACTTTTGGTTCCCAGGAGTCCACCTCAAGCCACAGCATTTTGTATGGCTCCAGGGCCTTGGCGATGCGAATGACATCCAGGGTGTCGAAATGGAAGTTCAGGTCCAGGGCCGTGTCGAACCGTTCGCTGGCACCGCACTTGAAGGCCTCGATCAGCTTCACGACCGAGGACACCACGAAGTCCATGTCCTTGGCATCAAAGGTATTGAGGGTCCGGGCCGGATCACCGGGCACGACCACGTTGGTCTTGAGGGCCGTGTAGCCGCGATCCACCACCTCCCGGCCCAGGGCCTCCACATCGGCGTAGGTCTTCAGGGGCTTGCCGTACAGTTCCGGATACCGGGCCCGGTAGGTGCCGCAGTGGGACCAGTAGAGCCGAATCCGATCCCGCACCTTGCCGCCCAGCAGTTCGTAAACCGGCACGCCCAGGGCCTTGCCCTTGATGTCCAGCAGGGCGCACTCAATCCCCGCAATCGACCGTTGGATAACGCCGCCCGGACCCTGACAGGACTGCCGGTGCATATCCTGCAGACGCTGCTCGATGGCCAAGGCGCTCCGACCAATCAGGGCCGCGGACAAGTCCCGCACGCCACCAGCCACGGCGGCCGGCATGCGCCAGTCGGTCACCTCCGCGTAACCGGTGATTCCGTCGTCCGTCTCCACCTTGACGAACGTATAGGCGGCCCAGGCCGCGTCGGCCTGCAGCGGTTCAATGGCAGTGATGCGCAAATCCGAAAGCATGGGGGCTTATATACCTGGCTACGCAGTCGGTGCGACAGGCACAACCATGTACATCTGTGCCATAATGGTATCCTGCAAACAAGAGAGCCCGGCAGACATCCGGACTCTCCACCGGACAGAGATTGCATCTCTCGTGCCCGACACCCACCATCCTACAATAGAGGCTCCGGAGACCGTGCACCGCACGGTGCGCCTGCGCCTGTATCCGGGCGATGCCGCCACCGGCATCCTGCTGACGGCCATCGCCGGGGCCTGCCGCCATGTCTGGAACCACATGCTGGCCGACCAGGAGCGGCGTTTTCGCCTGTGGCAGGCCTACAGGATTGGCCCCAAGCCCGTTCCGACCTTCTTCACCTTGGGCCGGCGGTTCACCCAACTGCGCAACGACCCGGACCACGCGTGGCTGAAGGACTACCCGTTTGCCTGCGTGCGCTACAGCCTGAAGTACCTGGCCGACGCCTACCAGCGATACTTCAAGGATCCCCAAACCGAGGGCAAGCCCCGCTTCAAGGCCAAGCACTTCACCGTGCCGGCCTTCACCATGCCCGAGGCCGTCAGGATGGACGGGGACCGGCTGCGCGTGCCCAAGGTGGGCTGGCTGCGGCTGGCGGGATCGAACCCGTACGCGGGCTGCCAGCCGCTGACCGTGCGTGTGCGCATGGAAGGTACGGAACCGCACCCCAAGTGGTACGCCTATGTTTGCTACGCCGTGCCTGTGGAGCAGGTGCGACAGGGTGCCACAGACGGCGCCCTCGGCCTGGACCGCAACGTGGGGCAGGCCACCGACAGCGAGGGCACCGTGTACGCGCTGCCCGACACGGACCAGTTGGATGCCAACATCAAGCGCAAGCAGCGGGAGCTGAGCCGCAAGCAGGGCTGGGGACCCAAGGACAAGCGGCCCCAGTCGAACCGCGGGCGGCGCGTGAACGGGCAATTGCAGAAGCTGCATCGCACGCGCAAGCGCAAGCGGGACGACGCGACCCACCGGGCCAGCCGCACGCTGGCGGAGACGGCCCATACCGTGGTCGTGGAGGACCTGAACACCAAGGGCATGACGGCCAGTGCCAAGGGTACCCGGGAAGAGCCAGGCACCCACGTCAAGGCCAAGGCGGGGCTCAACCGAGCCATCCTGGCCTCCGGCTGGGGGCAGCTGGAGCGCAAGCTCGCGTACAAGGCGGGGCAGGTGGTCAAGGTCGATCCGGCGTACACATCGCAGACCTGCAGCCGGTGTGGACATGTCGGCCAGGCCAACCGGCCGTCGCAGGCGGTGTTTGCCTGTCAGGCCTGCGGCTGGGCCCTGAACGCCGATCACAATGCGGCGATCAACATCTTGGTGCGGGCGGGGCTTCCGTCCGTGCCCGTTCCGGCCCGTGGGACAGGGGCTGCTGCACGGGGAGGGGCGATCCCGTAGGGGACCCCTATGATCCGTGAACCAGGTATGCCGACTGCGTAGTCAGGCATATAAGTCCCAAAGCATGGCACCGGAACTCCTTGGCGGCACTTCTGAACAGACCCAATCCCAGCCTATCAGACACCGGATCGCCGCCGCGGCGCAAGGCCGGAACCCGAACCGGCGGATATAATCTCCCAATCCGGTGCGTCTCCCGCGCCCGGTCCTCCCCGTTTCCCATTCGAATCCACCCGGCGATCCGTCCATGCCTGTCGCAACCGCTCCGTACAAGGCTCCTCCGTTCGAACCGGCCCACCGGGTCACCGGCTTCGGCGCCACTGTCTTTGCCGAATTCACCGCCTTGGCCAACGAGCGGGGCGCCATCAACCTGGGACAGGGCTTCCCCAATTTCGCGGCGCCGGACTTCATCAAGCAGGCCGGCCAGGACGCCATCGCCCAGGATCTCAACCAGTACACGCGCAGCGGCGGCCATCAGGAACTGGTCGAGGCCCTGGCGAAGTTCTACGGTCCGCTGTTCGGCCGTACCCTGAACCCGATGACCGAGGTGGTCACCACGGTGGGGGCCACGGAAGGCATCTTCGCGTCGGTGCAGGCCGTCGTCAATCCGGGCGACGAAGTGATCATGATGGAGCCGTTCTACGACAGCTACCCGGCCTGTGCCGTCATGGCCGGCGGTACGCCGGTCTACGTGCCGCTGGAAATCCCCGAGCGGACGCCGGGGCAGACGCTGACGGCGGCCGATTGGAAGCTGGACATGAACCGCCTCGAGGATGCGTTCTCCGAACGCACCCGCATGCTGATCATCAACACCCCGCACAACCCGGTCGGCAAGATGTTCAGCCGGGAGGAACTGGAGCAGATTGCGGACATCGTGCAGCGGCACAGCCAAAGCCACCAACCCGTCTATGTGCTGTGCGACGAAGCCTACGAGTGGATTACCTACGACGGCGTGGAACATGTGCGCATGGCGACCCTGCCGGGCATGTGGGAACACACCATCACCCTGGGCAGTTCCGGCAAGACCTTCTCCGTCACCGGCTGGAAGATCGGCTGGGCCATCGCGCCGCCCGAAATAGTCCACGCCATCCTGATGGCCCATCAGTGGATCCCGTTCACGATTTCCACCCCGTTCCAGGAGGCCGTGGCCACCGGCTTCCGCACCGCCGCGGCACAGGGCTACTTCGAGTGGCTGGGGGAAATGTACCAGGCCAAGCGGGACCGGCTGCTGGGCTACCTGGAGGCCGCCGGACTGTCCTCCTGCGTTCCCCACGGTTCCTACTTCATCCTCTCGGACACCAGCCACCTGGATGTGCCGCAGAACCCGTCCGAACCCCGCGACGTGACCGTCTGCCGCTGGCTGACCGGCGAAATCGGCGTTGTGGCCATTCCCCCCAGCGCCTTCTACAGCGACGACAACCGGCACTTGGTCGCGGACCTGGCGCGGTTCACGTTCTGCAAGACCGACGAGACGCTGGATCAGGCCGGAGAGCGTTTCCAGGCCCTGACCCGGAAGGCATGAACACCGGCGCTTTCCCACCCCAATCACAGCCCGATCAAAGGACAGAACTTCCATGGAGCTCCTGATACAGCAAGGCGACATCGCCGCCACCGAGGCGGACTGCGTCATCGTCAACCTCTTCGAGGACGTCAACCATCCAGGCGGCGCCACGGGTTTCGTCGACCGGGCCCTGAACGGGGCGATTACCAGCGCCATCGCGGCGGGAGACTTCAAGGGTGAGGCGGACACCACGCTGCTGCTGTACACCAACGGGGCCATCGCGGCGCCCAGGGTCATCGTGACGGGCCTGGGCAAGGCCGAGGACTTCGACTTCCTGGCTGCGCGCAAGGCCGCAGCCGCGGGCTTGGCCAAGGCCGCCGGCCTCAAGGGCGTGCGGGCCGTGGCCACCATTTGCCACGGAACCGGGATTGGCGGCCGGGACACGGAGGAGATGGCGAAGGCTCTGGCCCTGGGGTCCCTGCTGGCCGCCTACAAGGTGCGCAAGTACCCGGCCGACGACCGGGAGCAGGGCGTGTCCACCTGTACGCTGGTGGAGTACCACGCCGAGCAGATTCCCGCCATGCAGGCCGGCTTGGATGCCGGCCGGGCCTTGGCCGACGGGGTCTGCTTCACACGCGATTTGGTCAACGAACCTCCCAACCTGCTCTACCCCGCGGAGATGGCGGATCGCGTAAGGGCCGCGGCGGCGGATACCGCCCTCAAGTGCGAGGTGCTCGGCGAGGAGACGATGCGCGAACTGGGCATGGGCATGATCCTGGGGGTCTCCCGCGGCAGCCGCCGCGAAGCACAACTCATCATCCTGCGCCATGAACCGGAGGGGCTCGAGGCACAGCAGCCCCTGATCTTCCTCGGCAAAGGCATCACCTTCGACACGGGCGGCATCTCGCTGAAGCCATCCTCCGGCATGGAGGAGATGAAAACCGACATGGGCGGCGCCGGAGCCGTCTGCGGCGCCATGCTGGCCATTTCCGCCTTGAACATCCCCCGCCGGGTCTTCGGCCTGGCCATCTGTGTGGAGAACATGCCCGACGGCGATGCCTACCGTCCCGGCGACATTCTCACCGGCATCAGCGGCAAGACCGCGGAAATCATCAACACGGATGCCGAAGGCCGTCTGGTATTGGCGGACTGCCTGGGTTATGTCAAGCGTTTTTCGCCGTCCGCCGTGGTCGACCTGGCGACGTTGACCGGAGCCATCGGCATTGCGCTCGGTTCCCAGGCCGCCGGCCTGTTCGCGAACGACGATGCCTTGCAGGCAGCCATCGTGGCGGCGGCCGCCGCCACGGGCGACCGGGTCTGGCCGATGCCGATGTACGACGAGTACAAGGAAGACATCAAGAGCGACATGGCCGAGGTCAAGAATGCGGGCAGCCGCATGGGGGGCGTGTCCTCGTCGGCCAAGTTCCTGGAACACTTCACGGAGGACTATCCGTGGGCCCACCTGGACATCGCCTACATGGCATTGCAGGGCAAGGGCAAGCCGGGTCAGCCAAAGGGGGCTTCCGGGTACGGCGTCCAACTGCTGGCGTCCCTGGCCGCCGCCATCTGAACGGCAACCAATTCGATCGCATTCAAAACAATGCCGGCCGCAATCGCTATCATTAAGAATTAGGGCCCTCTCCCGCCCCCCGCCACAGCCATCGACACCGCGGGGCCTTTCATGTCCCTCACATCGCGTCCGCACCGCCCAACCGTGCCGCCAGCGCGCTGGCGGTCCACCCTAGTCTGGGCCGCCGGACTGGGTGCGTTGCTTGCCTTCGTATCGGTCCGGACCGCATCGGCCGCATCGGCGGCCCAAACGTTTCCCGGTTCCAACGCGGTCGAAGCCTGGCCCGTACTCGTGCCCATGCTGGCGGCCTCCGCCAGTCTGGAAAGGGCGATCGAGGTGTTCTGGAACCTGGTCGAGTGGTTCCTGCTGCGCGTCGGCGGATGGCAGGCTGCGGACCTGAAACGCCCCGACTACACGCAACTCAAGAGCGGCCTCAGCCTCATCATGGCCGGTGTCCTGGGAGTCGCCATTACCGGATACACGGACATCCGATTGCTCAGCTACCTGCAACCGCAGGCGAACGGTATTCTGGATCAGGTTCCGGTTGCCTGGGATGTCCTGTTGTCCGGCATCCTTTTGGGTACGGGCACCAAGCCCGTACATGATCTGGTGGGCACACTCACGCGCGTGAAGATGCTGGTCGGCAACCTGGGCCTGAAGCAACGGGAACGGGCCGGACTATTCGCGGCGGATGCCAACTACCGCATGCGCGAAGCCGAACTGCATGGAACGCGCTCCATGGCGGCCCATCAGCCCACCCGGCGCACCACCCAACAGGACGCGCCAGCCGCATCCGCACCAAATCGGCCGGACCGGCGGTTGATCGATGATCTGGACTCCCGTTACACCGGATGAGGTCCTGCTCCTTTAACCGGCACACTTCGGTATCGGCCCTGGTCATTCGCCCTCGGTTGATAGGGGCTGTGCGGCACCCCCTGCAACTCGAGTCCGGGTGGAGCCCTTCCCACCGTGGTCCCGGTTCAGTCTCGGGGCCAGGCCGCCGCCTCCGCCGACGGTGAAGCCGGATGAAGGCACACTTGAGTTGACGTGTTTGGGGACCATTATCCGGTTGGCCCGGACCCCATTGTCCCGCCAAGGTCCTGTTCCCGCACCAAAGCCTGCCATACGGACAACCCGTACACGCGACCTGGGCTTCCACCTGACCACAGGTGGGCATCCATGGTGAAGAGGGTTTGTTTGTTGCGTTCTCAGGCCAAAATTAAGAAACCGTAATAGTGCCGCCCATGGTCCGGAAGGACCATTGCCGCCCATCTATTGTTATACTTTGTTCCCCTTTACTCTCGTTGCGAATGATCACGGGCCGCTTTCCGCCCGGCCAATCGCACCAATGCCTTAAAACCCCATGCGCATCAGTTGTTTGCAGGAGAACCTGGCCAAGGGCCTGTCGATCGCCGGCCGCGTGACGTCTTCGCGCGTCACCATGCCGGTTCTGGAAAACATCCTGATTGCCGTTGAAAACGGCCGCATCCGCTTGGTTTGCACCAATCTGGACGTATCCATCAACGTCTGGATCAACGGCACAGTGGAGGAAGAAGGGGCCCTGACCGTCCCTGTGCGTCTGTTGACGGAATTCGTCAACCTGCTGCCCTCCGGCAAGCCGGTGCAATTGACCTACCTGGCCCAGTCCCGGCAACTGGAGGTTTCCTGCGGCCAGTTCCGCACCGCCTTCAACACCATCGAGGCCAACCAGTTCCCCGATGTCCAGGATTCCATCCAAGAGATGGAGGCGACCCTGAATCTGGATACCCACGAACTGCGCACGATGATCGAGGAAACGGCCTTCGCCGCCGCCACCGGAGAGGATCGTCCCAACCTGGCTTGCGTGCAAGTGGAACTGGCCGATGCCGGTCTGACCCTGGCCGCCACGGACGGCTTCCGCCTGGCCGTGCGGCACACGGCCCTCGAACAGGCGGAACGGGACCAGAAGATCCTGGTTCCCGCCCGTGCCCTGTCCGAACTATCGCGCATCCTGGCGGACGCCGACTCGTCCAAGCCGGTGGATGTGGCCGTCACCAACAACCACAGCCAGATTTTGGCCAACCTGCACGGCCTCAGCCACGAGCGCGGCTCGTTCGTTGAGGTCCTGCTCATCTGCCAGCTGGTTGACGCCCACTTCCCCGACTACAACCGCATCATCCCGCAGGAAGGCGCCACCTCGGTGATCGTGGACCGCAACAACCTGCTGCAGGCCACCCGGGCTTCCTTCCTGCTGACCCGCGAGAACAACAACATTGTCACGGCCAAGTTCAACACCGAGGAAGACTGCATCGAAATCAGTTCGGAAAGCAACGACCGCGGCGACAGCCGGAACAAGCTCGCGGCCAGAATTTCCGGAGAGACCCTGGACATTTCCTTCAACGGCCAATATCTAATCGATGCCCTGACCCACATCCAGACTGAATTCGTGGTCATGGACATGACCCAGAACAACCGGCCGGCCAAGCTTTGCCCTTCCGCCTCCGAAGACTCCAAGGGCCGGGACTTCCTCCAGGTCATCATGCCGATGACCTCGGCGCGCTGACGGCCGGACGGCCACCACCGACAGGGCCCCAAAAAAGGTAGGCCGCGCTTCCGAAAAGGGCCGGCCTGAACGCTGTCGGCTTGCCGCTAGGAACCGACGGGAATCTGCCGTTCCGGTATTTGGATTTCCTGGCCGATGACCAGCAGGCCATCCTCCGAATTGGGATTGGCAGCCACGATTTGGGGCCAGAGATTGCCGTCCCCGAGATAGCGGGAGGCGAGGTTCCAGAGCGAATCCCCACTGACCACGATATGGGTCTGCGGCGGAACCACCACGTTCAGCGCTTCGGCGTCCACCTCGCCCAAGCCGGGAATGCCGCTGACGGCATCCAGGAGCGTGGTCCGTTCAGCCAGGGATTCCACCGTGCCCATCAGCACCAGCTGATCGCCCTGGACCACGGCCACAATCTCCCGCTCCTCCAGTTCCGGATAGCCAAGCTGGCCCAGGACCGGTCCGAAATCGATGCGCTTCAGCGCGATGCGCTCCAGGACGTTGAGCGCAACCTGCTGCGACCATGCGTCGCCTGATTCGGAACCGTCCGCCCCGGCGCTCGCAACCGCCGGTTGCGTTGCCGGCTCCGGTGCCTGAACGACCTCCTCGGAAGCGGCCGCTTCCGCCGACGGGTCGGGCTGTGCAGCCTCGCCGGCGGCTGCCAGGAGCGGTTCCGCCTCGCCTGCCGGAACTTCGGTCTGGACCAGGGGCGCGGGACCGGCTCGCTGCGTCAACCAGTCGGGGACAAATGCCTGCAGGTTTCCGACCGGATTCTGCAGCACGAACAGGATCGCGATGGCGGCCACCGAGACCACAATCGCCCCGACGGTCGCATTGCGCAGGCCCGCGCCCCAGAACGATTCGTCTGCGGACGCGGCCTCCGGGGAGTCGGAGTGGCCGTCGAGTTCCTGGGCCAAGGACCCGGTTCGCCGCTGAACCAGCCGCTTGAGCAGGGCTTCCGCCTCGGGCCGCAGCACATCGTTGACCGGAATCGCGCCGATGTGGGCGCGCAATTGCTCCTCCCGGTCCAGGTCCGCGTACAAAATGGCAGCCAGCAGGTGCAGTTCCGAGGTGTCCTGGGCCTGCAACCCGCGCTGGATCAGTTGCAGGGCTATGAAATGTGCGCCCTGTTCGGCGGCATCGCGGGCCTTGTCGTAGTAGTAGGCGGCCTTCAGGTCGGAGGTGATGAGGGAGGACAGGTCCCCGGTGCACTGCCGGCACTCGGGATACTCGGGAGTCACTACGGCTTCGGTGCCGCAGTAGAGGCATGTGACCTGCATTTTGTGGGATCCAAGGAGAGCTGCGAAGGGGAGGCCAAGTCCCACATCTGGTTCCGGATTCTAGCACAGCACCCTTATCCGGCCTCCGCCCGCCTTCAGGGATCGTGCGGGGCCATCGCGGCCTGGCAGGCGCGTATGGCCGCCTCCACCCCGGCCAGGATGGATCGATCCTCAAGGTTTGTGGTGTCGCCCAGCGGATCTCCCCGCCACATGTCGCGCAACAACCTGCGCATGACCTTGGCATTCCGGGTCTTGGGCAGGGCCGGCACGATGCAGACCGCATCCGGCCGCAGGGCCCTCCCCATGTCTCTGGCCACAACTGTGCGGAGCCGTTCCCCAAGTTCCGGATCCGGGTTGGAATCGGGAGACGGTACACAGAAGCAGACAGCCTTTTGTCCCTTGAGTGGGTCCGACACTCCCACCGCCGCCGCTTCCGCCACGTCCGGTTGTCTGACCAGCACCTGTTCGTACTCGGCGGGCCCCAGCCGCTTGCCGGAAATGTTCATCGTATCGTCGCTGCGCCCCAACAGGAACCAGAACCCGTCGCTGTCCAGGACGGCCAGGTCGCCTTGGCGCCAAAGGTCGGGCCACTCGGCCCAGTAGGTGTCCAGATAGCGGCCTTCCCCGTCCTGCCAGAAGCCCCGGGTCATGCCAATCCAGGGGTTGCGCACCACCAGTTCGCCGATCCGGTCGCGCACGGGCTCGCCGCGTTCGTCGACCACATCGACCGCCATGCCCAGCAGCGGGGCATTGAAACTGCACGGCTTGAGCGGCTTCACCACCGAACAGCCAACGATGCCGCCGCTGATCTCGGTGCCGCCGGAATAGTTCAGGATGGGCCGGGTGCCGTCCAGGACCTGCTCGAACACCCACAACCACGACGCGGGATCCCACGGACTGCCGGACGAGGCGACGGCCCTCAGGGCGGACAGGTCGTGCCGCTTCACCATCCCTCCGCCCTGGCCCTGCATGTACCGGGCCAGTATCGGTGTTATTCCCAACAGCGTAACTCCGTGCCGGGCACAGATTTCCCAGATCCGATCGGCGCCGGGCCAGTCCGGGGCACCATCGTAAATGACCATGGTTCCGCCCAGGAGCAGTGACCCGAAGATCAGCCACGGCCCCATCATCCAGCCGATATCCGTATGCCAGAAGACAGTGTCCGACAACCGAACATCCATGCCGTGGCACATGTCCTGGGCGGCCTTGACGGGAAACCCGCAGTGGGTGTGGACCATCCCCTTGGGCGCACCCGTCGTGCCACTGGTGAAGAGGACGAGACAGGGATCCTCGCTGTCCATGATCGCGGCCGCTCCCGCCCGACCGACCGGAGTCTGCTCGCACAGGTCCGACCACAGGTGCACCGCCGGATCCGCGGACACGTCCGCCGGTTCAACGTCGGGATCATCGGTCCGTACCAGTACCACATGCTCCAGGTTCGGCAGTTCGGATCTCACCGACTGCAGGATCGGGAAGGCATCCACCCAACGCCGACGGCGTCGATACCCGTCCACCGTCACCACCGCGCGCGCCCGGCCCGCCCGCAGTCGGTCCGCGACCGCAGACGGGCCAAACCCACTGAACAGGGGCAGGGCAATGGCGCCGATGCGGATGATGGCGAGGAAGGCGATGACGGTTTCCGGCACCATCGGCATCCAGATGCCGACCGAGTCCCCGGTCCCAAGTCCCAGGGACCTCAGGCCGGCGGCACATGCTTCAACCTTCCGGAACAGCCCTCCGTAGGACAGCGAGCGCTCCCGACCGTCTTCCCCCACCCAAATCAAGGCAAGGTCGGCTTCGGGATCCACATCGGTCCCCTGCTGCCACTTGTCGAGGCAGGAAACGGTGATGTTCAGACGACCGTCCACGCACCAGCGCGCATGGGGTATTCCCTGCGACAGGTCCAAAACCTGCGTCCAGGGCTGCTCGAAGCGAATATCCAGATCCGCCAACACCCGGCTCCAGAACCAGGCCGGATCGCCGGCGGCCTTGCGTTCCAGGGTCGCCAGATCCGGCAGGCCCATCCGGTTCTGGAACGCCACCAGGTTGCTGGCTTCGATCTGATCGGTTGTCGGCGTCCAGACAACCGGCTGGTCAAATGGGAATCCGGATTGGAGTTGCGTCACGATACCTGCCAATGTCGCGATGGATTGAGCACCGCAGTCCGGGGCCGCACGTCGGACAGAACCGCATGGTCCGTCTGAGCGGAGGCCACGGAAACCGGAGATTGTGTTCAGATTCCCGGCCGCGTCCCCGGGTTTGCGAAAAAGGATTGGACGCGGTGGCTATGCCGACGGCGCAGGTCAGGCTGCCACGGCTTCGCCAGCCACCAGCAAGCGATACCGCTCCGCGGCAACCGGGTTGCGCAGAAGCACCAGCGTCACATGACTGGGCTGGGATGGCTGCCACAGCAGTTTCATGCGGGCCTCTTCCAGGGTCCGGTGCCCCTTGAACTGGTTGCAGCGCTGGCAGGCCGTCACCAGGTTGGTCCAAGTGTGGCTGCCACCCCGACACCGGGGCACCACATGGTCGATGGTCAACTGGTTGCGCGCCTTCTGCTGGCCGCAATAGCCACAGGTGTGGGCATCGCGCAGCATCACGGCGTTGCGCGAGGGCGGCGACTCCCGCCGCGGCACGCGGACGAAATGGCTGAGCCGGATGATCAGGGGAATGGGCAACTGGCGACTGACTGTCCTGATGACCCGCTTGCCGGACTCGATGAGTTCCGCCTTGCGCTCCATCAGGAGCACGATCGCCCGGCGCACCGGGATCAGGCTCAGCGGCTCATAGCTGGCATTGAGAACCAGCACACGCCGGGACAGGGTCACGGGAGCCTCGGTTCCCGGCACGGAACTGTCGAGGTGCATGATCTTGGCGCTGCTTTTGACCTTCCTTTGGCGGATTGGCCAGAACCCACGGACAGACCGAGGCCAGATTGCCCGGCCCGCAACGCGGCTATGCTACCTGTATAGCCCTCAACAGCGCAAAAACAATAAAAACACAAACCCCGGCCATGCCCAACGACCGGGCACGTTCTTCCGGCTGGCGACTCAGCCAACCCCAGGCCGCCGGCAACGAAATCACCACCACGATGCCGTACAACGCGTGCAGATGCGAACGCGGCAGGTACCAGTCCGTGAGGAACCAAAGCCAACCCCCAACCAGCGCCTGAGCCAGCAGGAGGAGTTCGCACACGAGCGCGGTTCCCATCCAGGATCCGGACAGGGCTTGGTTGCGGACACCCGACCACAGCGCCCAAAGGCCCGTGACGGCCGTGAGGATCAGGCAGGCCCGGCTCAGCCCCTCGTGGATCTCGAGGGGAGTCATGTTTCCCGCCCTTCGGCCGGCGGTTCAGCTCCCCTTTCCAGCATGCGTCGCATGCGATGGGTGAAACGCCGTCGGGTCAGCATGATCCTGCGACCACAGGTGCAGCAGTCCATGCCGATGTCCGCACCGACCCGGTAGACCGTCCAGACATCGCCGCCGCACGCATGGGGCTTGCGCATCTGCACAACGTCGCCCACGAGGATCCGGTCGTGGATCTTCATGGGCGACATGACTCGTTCGAATCCGGGTTCGACCGGGCTGGCAGGTGGCAGTGGGAACAGAATGTGGGTTCCCGTCGCCCCGCGCCGGCGTCAGGCGCGCGAGGCCGCCACCATGATTGCGAGGATGCGCTCGGTCATGGCCGCCGGATCCGGATGCATGTCCTCCAGCAGCAGGGCGTTGTCGTACACCTGTTCAATGAGCTCGGTCAGCAGGGGATCCGCCGCATCGGCTTCCTGCCGGGCCTTCAGGTTCCGGACCAGTTCGTGATCCGGATTCAACTCCAGGATGCGTTTCTGCTGGGGGGCTTCCTGACCCATCAGGTTGCTCATGCGCTCAAACGCGCGCGACATGCTTTCGCCGGCGTAGACCAGCCGGCTGGGATTTTCCACCAGCAGACTGGAGCTGCGCACATCCTCCACCCGCTCGCCCAATACTTCCTTGAACCTCTCCACCAGGCCCTGCAACGCCTCGCCGGCCTCGGCGGGGGCCTCCTCGTCACCGGCCGTATCCGGCACCTCCACGTCGGCGCTGTCCACATTGACCAGTTTCATCTCCCGAAAGTCCATCAGGGACATGGACAGGTAGGCGTCGGCCACCGGATCACTGAAGTAGAGCACCTCGAGATCGTGGGCCGAGTAGTAGTCCAGGTGCGGACTGCGCCGGGCCGCGTCCAGGTCCGGGGCCTCCACGTAGTAGATGGACTTCTGATTGGCCGGCATGCGCTCGGCGTATTGTTCGAGCGTGATCCAGTCGTCGCCGCTCTTGGTGCTCTTGAAGCGCAGCAGGCCGATCAGGCTGTCGCGGCGTTCGAAGTCCGTGGCCAGACCGGCCTTGATGAACATGCCGAACTGGTCCCAGAACCGGTCGTACGCCTCCGCATCGCGGCCGGCCAGCCGATCCAGTTCCCGCAATACGCGCCGGGCCAGGGTTTGGCTGATTTGCCGCGTGGCCGGATTGTCCTGAATGGTCTCGCGGGAGACATTGAGGGGCAGATCCTCCGAATCGACGACCCCTTCCACGAAGCGCAGGTACTCGGGCAGCAGATCCCGGTTGTGCTTCTGGATCAAAATCTTGCGGGAGTAGAGGCGCAGGCCATCCTCCCGATGGGCCATGAAGATGTCGTCGGGCCGCTTGGACGGAATGAAGAGCACGGTGCGGATGTCGACCGGCGAGTCCGTCACCAAGTGGATGTGCAGCAGGGGATCGTCCGCCCCCAAGGCCAACTGGCGGAAGAACTGGTTGTAGTCCTCCTCCGCAACCGAGTTGGGCGATTGGCGCCAGATGGCAGTCTGGCTGTTGATTTTGGTCTGCGAGACGCCGGCCTCCACCTTGTCGGTCTCCACCGCGTCGGCGGCGGCCTCCGCCTGGTCCCCGGCGGTCTCCTCGTCGTCTTCTTCTTCGGCGGCCGGCTCCACCAGGTAAATCGGGAAGGACACAAAGTCCGAATGCCGCTTGACGATTTCCTCCAGGCGCCAACTGTCCGCAAAGTCGCAGTCGTCCTTGAGCCGAATCTCGATTTCCGTGCCGCGGTTCTCCTTGTCGGCGGGGACCAGCTCGTATTCGCTGCCGCCATCCGAAATCCAGGTCCAGGCCGTCTCCTCCGGACGATGGGACCGGCTGGTGACCCTGACCTCCTTGGCCACCATGAACACCGAGTAGAACCCGACCCCGAACTGGCCGATGATCTCCTCCACACTGGTTTCGCCGGGTTCGACGCCGTTGAGGAAGGCCTTGGCGCCGGAATGGGCGATGGTGCCAAGATTGGTGACCAGTTCGTCCCGATTCATGCCAATGCCGCTGTCCGCAATGCGCAGGGAACCCGCCTCCCGGTCGGGCTCCAGCCAGATGGCCAGTTCCGCGTCCGCATCCGTCACATCCTGGTTGGTCAGCATCTCGAACTGGATGCGGTTCAGGGCGTCCGAGGCGTTCGATATCAACTCCCGCAGGAAAATGTCCTTTTCGGTATAGAGGGAATGGGCCAGGATATCCAGCAGCTGCTTGACTTCAGTTTGGTACTGCAGCTTCTCGGGTCCGGGTGCTACGGTGTCCGACATGGTGGTATTTCGCGGTTTGAACGTGGTTGCGAGACAGGGAATGCCCTTCGGGCCATCGGCGATCGTAGCATAGGGCTCACCGGCCGACCCGCGGCGAATGTTTGACTTCCGTAGGCGTTTCGGCATGCCGGATCCAGCGGGCGCGCAAAGGCCCGGCTTGACGCCGGACCTTCAGGTCGATGGCAGGCTCCGGTACCTGCCGGACGTGAAGTCGGGGCGAGAGGATTTGAACCTCCGACCTCTTCAACCCCATTGAAGTGCGCTTCCGGGCTGCGCTACGCCCCGACGGGTCTGGCCGGTTTCATGACCGACTGGACCGAATGGAGTACGAATGATAGGCCGGGGAGAGGCAACCGTCAAGTCCCGGCCGCCGGCAGTGCCACGAGTCCTGCGCCAAGCAATGCCGGCGCGCCCAACCGCCTGTGCTAGACTGCCGACTCGCCTTTGGCGTCGCACCGCGGCGCGGGCAAATATCACGGTGCCGGACCGGAACAAGGGTGTCCTGCGGGATGTAGTTCCGGGTTGAAAGTGCCGGTCGCACAACCCGAAAACAGGAGCAACCGGATGTCGGAGCGAAAGCGAATCGACCGCAGCAAACTCAAGCCGGTGGTGTTGGACCTGCTTAAAACAGGCGCCCACTTCGGGCACGCCACCCACAGCTGGAACCCCAAGATGACCCCCTACATCTTCACGGAGAAGGAGGGCCAGCACGTCATCGATCTGGAGATCACGGCCGAAGCCATCTTCGTGACGATGAAACGGGTCAGCGACCTGATCGCCAAGGACGGCAAAATCATCTTCGTAGGGACCAAGCGGCAGGCGGTCAAGTCGATCGAGGATGCGGCCAAGGCCTGTGGCCAGCACTACATCAACATCCGCTGGCTGGGCGGCACCCTGACCAACTGGCAGACCATTTCGGAACGGATCAAGTACCTCAACGAACGGGAAGCCCAGTTCGAGGCGGGGGAGTTCAATGCCCTCAACAAGAAGGAACAGCTCGACATCCAAAAGGAGATCGACAAGCTGAACCGGCGCCTGGGCGGCATCAAGGAACTGACGTCGCTCCCGGACCTGCTGTTCGTCGTCGACACCCAGCGCGAGAGCCTGGCCATCAAGGAGGCCGCACGCGTCGGCATTCCCGTGATCGCCCTGGTCGATACCAACTGCGACCCGGATCCCATCGACCTGGTCATTCCCTGCAACGACGATTCGCACCGGCCCATCCGCTACATCGCCACCCTGGTCGCCAGTGCCGCCAATGAAGGACGCGAGCGGCATCTGAAGGATCTGGCCAGGGGTCCGTCGGACGCGGAGATCGAGGCGGAGGCCGCGCGGGAGTATGTCGACGACATCGCCGAGGAAGTGGAAGCCGCGGACGAAGAGGAACTGCTCGGACCCGGCGCGCTCAAGCTCATCGCCGAGATGGGTGATGCCGACGAAACCGAGGCCGAGGCACAGACTGCGGCCAGCCCCGAGGACCCAACCTGACCATCCCGGCCGGCAGGTGCCGCCAATTCACCGAAGTCACCGAAACCGAGCCCATTATCTGAAGCGGGACAACGCATCAACCATGGCCGAAATCACTACTGCGATGATCAAGACGCTGCGCGACGCCACCGGCGCCGGAATCCTGGACTGCAAGAAAGCGCTCACCGAAACCAACGGCGATCCCGAGCAGGCCACCGACCTGCTGCGCACACAGGGACTGGCGTCCGCGGCCAAGAAGGCCGGACGCGACACGTCGGAAGGCCTGATCGGCTCCTACGTGCACGCGGGCGCCAAGGTGGCCGGCATCGTCGAGGTCAACTGCGAAACGGACTTCGTGGCCAACACGGATCAGTTCAAGGCCCTGGCCCGCGACCTGGCCATGCAGGTGGTGGCGGAGAATCCGCTGTACATCTCAAGGGAGGAGGTGCCCGCGGAGGTCTCCGACCGCGAAGCCGCCATCTACCGCGAGCAGTCCCTGCAGGAAGGCAAGCCGGAGCACATCGTGGACCGCATCGTTAGCGGCCGCATGGACAAGTACTACGGCGAAATCTGCCTCTTGGAACAGGCCTTCATCAAGGATTCCGACCTGACGATCGAGGACCTGCTCAAGGACAACATCGCCCGACTGGGGGAGAACATCCGGGTCAACCGCTTCAGCCGCATTGCCGTCGGCGACTGAGCCCGGGGACGTCCGAACCACCCGGCCAGCCCGAATCGGACCGGCAGCAGGATTATGGACGACCGGATCATCGTCAAAATCGGCGGGGAGGCCCTCAGCGGCGAAGGCCACATCGGAATCGACCCGGACGAAGCCCGCGCCATCGCGCTCAAGCTCCGCGCGGTGCATGCCCTCGGCATCCAGATCGGGCTGGTGATTGGGGGTGGCAATCTCTTCCGCGGACAGGCCCTCGTCGATGCCGGCATGTCCGAGGTCCCGGCCCACCACATGGGCATGATGGCCACCATCATCAACGCCCTGGCCCTGCAGGACGCCCTTGAGCGGCTGGATGTGCCCGTGCGGGTGATGACCGGCTTCGAGGTGCGCACGATGGCCGAGCCCTACATTGTGCGCCGGGCCGTGCGCCACCTGGAAAAGGGCCGCCTCGTAATCCTGGCCGGCGGCACCGGCAACCCGTTCTTCTCGACCGATACGACCGCGGCCTTGCGGGGCAGCGAGATTCAGGCCCGGCTCATCATCAAGGCGACAAAGGTCGACGGGGTCTACGATCAGGATCCCAAGCTGGATCGCAATGCCCGCGCCTTCCGTCATCTGTCCTTCAACGATGCCATCAACCGTCAGGTGGGTGTCATGGACGGCACGGCGTTGACCATGTGCCGGGACGGCAACCTGCCGATCGCGGTGGTCAACCTGTGGCATGCCGACAGCTTGCTGCGAGCGGTCCGGGGCGAGGAAGTGGGAACCCTGATTTCCTGAACCCGACATCACCGGCGGCTACCTCATGCTGCCGTGAGTCGGCACGCGTGGCCTGCTCGAGAACAACAGTCCGGCGCCTGCTGCACCGTATCACCCGCCATCACCGTCGCGGTCCATGCCGCGGCAGGCGAACTGTCGTCGGTGTCAACCAACAGCGGGAAACCGGGGGGCGGGCCCCAAAGGCGACGGTGACTACGCGTGCCGTGCCTGCAACGAACGTGGCTCTGCGCCTGCCAACCGTGGCGGAACAGGACCATCACAGTCTGTTTTAACCGGTCCTTGAGCAGACAACTTCGGTTTCATCCGGCCTGTCAAGCGTGGCCGCGGTGCCCCAAGGGGCATGTTTTGCTGCTGCAATGACAAATGCCAGCCTATCAGCACGCCACTCCTGCCCACAGGTGGCACAATCCAATTGGCAATGCGATTGCTCCACTCCAGTGGCCCCCTTCCCTGTTTTGGATTGGCACTGACACAAGGAATCCGCCTGATTTGCCATTGAGGAGGCTGTCCGTGCTGTCCGTGAAGATTCTGCCCCGGGTTCTGGCTACAAGCCTATTCCTGCTCCTCGCCCTTCCATCGCCCGGTGCGGCCCAGGAATCCCTGTCGAAGGACGTGCCAGTCGGGGCCCAAGCCCGTCTGGGTTGGGGCACGGTTCGCAATGTGCAGTATTCACCGGATGGCACTCGCTTGGCGGTTAGGGGTAGTGCAGGCATCTGGTTGTATGATGCCGAAACCCGCGAAGTTGAGTCTCTGCTCACAGGCCATGTGGGCGAAGCCACCCGTTTGGCGTTCAGTCCCGATGGCCAGATCCTGGCCACTGGTAGCGATTGGGAATCCGCCATCCGCCTGTGGGATGTGACTGCGGGCACCCTCCGGCACACCCTGCAGCATACGGATCGCCGCATCTTCGCCTTGGCGTTCAGTCCCAACGGGCAGACCCTCGCCACTAGCGATACAGATGTCCATCTATGGGACGTGGCCACGGGTACCCTCCGGCAGAACCTGCAGGGTCAAACGGATCGCCGCATCTCCACCTTGGCTTTCAGTCCTGACGGGCAGACCCTCGCCACTGGCAGTCAGGACACCATCGTCCGGCTGTGGGACGTGGCCACGGGTACCCTTCGGCACACTCTGAAAGGCCATGGGGGAGAAGGGGTCCATAGCGTGGCGTTCAGTCCCGATGGACAGACCCTGGCCAGCAGCGGTTGGGACCACAACGTCCGGCTGTGGGACGTGGCCGCAGGCACTCTTCGGCACAGACTGCAGGGCCATTCGGGTGGATTAGCCATCGTAGCATTCAGTCCCGACGGGCAGACCCTCGCCACTGGTAGTCAGGACGCAACCGTCCGGCTGTGGGACGTGGCCGCGGGCACTCTGCGGCACACCCTGCAGGACCATTCGGGTTCCATCTCCGCCTTGGCGTTCAGTCCCGACGGGCAATCCCTGGCCACTGGCGGTGGGGACTCCACCGTCCGCCTGTGGCACGTGGCCACGGGCACTCTGCGGCACGCCCTGCAGGACCATATGAATCGGGTTACCAGCGTAGCGTTCAGTCCCGACGGCCGAACCCTGGCCAGTAGCGGTGCCGCTTGGGACCCCGCCATCCGCCTGTGGGACGTGGCCGCGGGCACTCTGCGGCACAACCTGCAGGACCATACGGGGCCCATCTCCGCCTTGGCATTCAGTCCCGACGGGCAATCCCTGGCCACTGGTGCTTGGGACTCCACCGTCCGCCTGTGGGATGTGGCTGCGGGCACCCTCCGGCACAGCCTGAAGGGCCATACGCATGGGGTTACCGAAGTAGTGTTCAGTCCCGACGGGCAAACGCTCGCGAGTAGCAGTGTCTCCACCGTCCGCCTGTGGGATGTGGCTGCGGGCACCCTCCGGCACACCGTAGAGGACCATTGGGGGGAGGGGGTCCATCGCGTGGCGTTCAGTCCCGACGGGCAATCCCTGGCCACTGGCGGTGGGGACTCCACCGTCCGCCTGTGGGACACGGCCACGGGCACGCTCCGGCACAGCCTGAAGGGCCATACGCATGGGATTGCCGAAGTAGCGTTCAGTCCCAACGGGCACACCTTGGCCAGTGTCGGTCAGGATGCCACCGTCCGCCTGTGGGACGTAGCCACGGGTACCGTTCGGCACACCTTGGAACATCCCGATTGGTGGATCCCAAGCATGGTGTTCAGTCCTGATGGCCGGACCCTCGCCAGTGGTGGTTGGGACTCCACCGTCCGCCTGTGGGACACGGCCACGGGCACGCTCCGGCACAGCCTGAAGGGCCATACGGATTGGGTCCAACACATGGCGTTCAGTCCCGACAACCGGACCCTCGCCAGTGGTGGTGGTGGGAACTCCACCGTTCGTCTGTGGGATGTAACCACGGGCACTTTCCGGCACAGCCTCCGGCACCGCCGGCACAACCTGCAGAGCCGTACGGATAGGGTTGGCGCCTTGGCATTCAGTCCCGACGGCCAGATCCTCGCCACTGGCAGTTGGGGCGGCACCACCCACCTGTGGGACACGGCCACGGGCTCCAGCAGTTGGGGCAGCACCATCCGCCTGTGGGACGTGGCCACGGGCGCCCTGCAGCACAGTCTGCAAGGCCATACGGGTAAGGTTAGCGCCTTGGCATTCAGTCCCGATGGCCAGACCCTCGCCAGTGGCAGCGGGGACGGCACCGTTCTGTTGTGGGATGTGGCCGCGTGGATAAGTTCGCCTTTGGCTTCGGGGAACTTCCGCAACCTGGAGACTAACCCGGACGGACATTGGGAGGTGTGGAAGAAAGACACGACGGTGACGGCCGTCTTCAGCAGTCCGCGCTCGCCCGTGCAGTTCTACGCACGGCAGAACCCGCAGCCACAGTTCGTGCTACCCACGGACTCGCGACCCGCGAGTCAAGTGACCCATACCGTGACCGGCGCACGGGTCCAAGAGGATCGGACACCGGTACCGAACGCACAGCCGGCGATCTTCGACCTGACCATCGGCACTAACGGGGAGGTTCGCTATGTGGACAACGCGAAAGTGGACGACCTGAGCTATGTGAGCTACTACGTGCAACTGACGTGGCAGACCAACGAGAATCAGGAGATGCCTCCCACTTCTGAAATGGGGGAGAACTCGGGACCCGACACCGAACCCAACCAGTAGGTGAACCGGAGCCGGGGCCGAAGTCTGCGGTCCAACATGACAGGGGCGCGTGCCCCCTATCCTTGTATTCGCTACTGGTGTGGCGGCCAGCAATCTGGCCCAAACGGCAAAGCACCGCTCCAACTGCGCCGAGTCCAGCCGTGTGAAGATGCGTCCGAAGGTGTCGCACCAGAGGATGTCGCATGGCAAAAGGTTCCAGCCAAGCCCGTTTGATCTCGCCGAACAACCCAACCTGAATCCAGCTGTCGGCTCCGCAGATCACGGCTAGGATGACAATCGGGAGGATGCTCTACTGCGAGTGATGCCGGACCCGGGAACGACGGGGATCTCCACCTCGGTGAGCGAAACACCAAGGGGGCGGCGGCGAGGGCAGCCATGACAGGGGATCCTGGACGTGACGGGAAGCACGGCCATCCTGCCCGCGGGCACCACCCAATGGGAACGCGATTGCCCAGGCCTCCTGATCACCCGGCGCGATTGTCCAAGATTCAGTTACAATGCGGATTCGGGTCCATCCGAACCCCGCGGCCCGGAACCTGGCCAGCCAATTGGCCGCACACCCCAACGCCAAAGGAAACCCCCATGGTCGACGAACTTCTGTCCGACATGCGGGAGCGCATGGAGCAATCCATCGAGGCCCTGCAGAACGATTTCGACACCATCCGCACCGGACGGGCCAACTCGGCCCTGGTGGAGCGCATGCCGGTCGAGTGCTACGGCGCCTTCAGTCCCCTGGTCCAGATTGCCTCCATCAGTGTGCCGGATGCCCAGGCCATCCTGATCCGACCCTACAACCCCGACGACCTGACCGCCATCGAAAGGGCCATCTCCACATCCGAACTGGGCATCAATCCACAGAACGACGGCAAGCAGATCCGCCTCTTGATTCCGCCGCTGACCGAGGAGCGGCGCCGGGACCTGACCAAACAGGTCGGCGCGCGTGCCGAGCAGGGCCGGATTGCCATCCGCAACATCCGGCGGGACGTGATTTCCGACCTGCGCGACATGGAAAGCGAGAGCATGATCACGGAGGACGATCTCCACACTTCGCGGGCCGACGTACAGAAAGGCACCGAGGAATTCATCGATGCGATCGAAACCCTGGCGGCCGCCAAGGTCGACGACATCATGACCCTATAGTCCGCGCAGCGGACCCTTCAGACCGCGCGTCGGCACCATGAGCCAACAGGAACCGCCGCTCCCCGCCCACATCGGCATCATCATGGACGGCAACGGCCGGTGGGCCCGGGCCCGCGGCCGACCGCGCATGGCCGGCCACAAGGCCGGCGTCGACAACATCAGGCCCATTCTGGAAGCCTGCGTGGAGATCGGGGTCCCGTACCTGTCGCTGTTCGCCTTCTCCACCGAAAACTGGAGCCGGCCCGACAACGAAGTCTCCGGGCTGCTGAACCTCCTGGGCAGCGCCATCCGCACGCAGCTGGACGAATTGAACGCCAACGGCGTCCAGATTCGCCACAGCGGCAACCTGGACCGGGTCAACCCCCATCTCCAAGCGGAGATGCAACGGGCCGTAAACGAGACCCGCAGCAACAACCGCATCACGCTCAACGTGGCGTTCAACTACGGTGGACGGGCCGAAATCCTGGCGGCCGTCCGTCGCATCATCCAGGCCGGCGTGCAACCTGAGGATTTGGACGAGGAACGTTTTCAAGGCTTCCTGGACCAGCCGGACCTGCCCGACCTCGACCTGATCATTCGCACGGGCGGGGAGTTTCGCCTCAGCAACTTCATGCTTTGGCAGGCCACCTACGCCGAGTACTACAGCACCGAAACCTTCTGGCCGGCCTTCGGCCCGGATCAACTCAAAGCCGCCCTCGGCGAGTATGCCCGGAGGGAGCGCCGCTTCGGCGGCGTCTGCCCGACCTGATGACCCGGCCCGAACGCAAGCGCAGGCGCATCCAAATCCCGGCACTCGGGGTGCGTCTGCTTACGCTGGCGCTGGTGGTGCCGCTCTACATGTCCCTGATCTGGATGGGGGACCTGATCTGGGTGGCGGTCGTGGTGTGGTCGGCCATGCTGGCCTGCTACGAATACTTCGGCCTGTGCCGGCAGGGCGGCTATCCCACCAACCACAAGTTCGGCATGCTGTGGTGCGCCGTCCTAATCATTCGGTTCAGCGGAGCCTTCAGTGGCGTGCCGTTGAGCCTGGTCATTACCTGGGGCATGATCGTGCTGCTGGCCTCGGCCCTGTTTTCGCGGCGGACCCCCTTCCTGACCTGGCTGACGACGGCCAGCGGTCCGATGTACATCGGCACTTGTCTGGCGTTGCTGGTGCCGATACGCCAGGCCGACAGCGGCTTCTGGTGGCTGGTGCTGCTCATGTGGACCACCTACATGGCCGATTCGGGCGCCTATTTCGCGGGATCGCTGTGGGGCCGCCACAAACTGGCACCGGCAATCTCGCCCCGCAAGAGCTGGGAAGGCCTGGCGGGAGCCCTGGTGGCCGGTCCCCTGATGGCGATGATCATCGTGCTTCTGTCCCAGCATCCGGGTTGGCTGTCCATACCGCAAACACTGCCGGACTGGCCGATCGCGCGCACCGACTGGTTTCGCAACCTGACTTCGCTGGAAGCGCACTACTTCGAGCCCCTGCCCATCAACCTGTGGGCCGGATTGGGAGTCGGATTCCTGATTGCGGTCCTGGGTCAGCTGGGGGACCTGACCATCAGCATGTGGAAGCGCCACGTGGGCACCAAGGACTCGGGAACCCTGTTCCGCGGCCACGGCGGCATGCTGGACCGCATTGACTCGCTGCTCTTTACCTCGCCCTTGATCTACAGCCTAATCCTGATCCTGATGTGACCGGCGGTGCGTGGACCAACGCCTGCAGTGAGCAAGGAGGACGTAGGGTCCGAAGCACAATCGGATAATCTGGATCGCATCGCATCACGTACGCAGGCCCCCGGCGCAGGTAATCGCCTTGCGCGTCGTGGCCATCCCGCCTCCCGGGAACCTGCCCGCCGCACAACCTGCCGACTTGCCGTTTGAACCGCGGTGCCCGTCCGTGCAACGGGCCGAGTTCAGCCCGGACGACCGTACAAAACCCAGCAGGCCATGGTGTATTGATCCGGTTCCGGCATGGACACCACCGGCTCGAACTGCTTCATGACGTCCTCATGGTAGAAAGGCGGCAGATCCAACTGCCGATCCTCATACCAGGCGCGCCGTACTCCGTCCATGGCCGCTAGCAACAGGGCTGCCCTGACTGCGGGTGTCAACCCCTCCTCGCTGCGGGTAACCGCCACGTCACACGCGATGTTCTCCCGATCGGCCTCCTCGGACCAGGTGCAGAGGGCACTGCCTTCGTTCGGGGCCGGATCGTTGACCGGATCCTCGGTCGTGGGCAACTGGTAACTTACGGGCCCTTGGTGGTCGGAGAGTGTGTCGAGCAACCTGAACTCATAGGCATCAACCAGAAGTTCCTGGTCCGTGAGGAACGTATCGAGGTCGGCCAGGCATGCGGCACTCGGTACACTCCAGTTGAAGTCGTCGCTCTCGTCCAGCATCCTCACCAGGGCCCCTGATTCAGGCAGTTCCGCAAGGTACTCGCAGACTCCGTCCAGGCACTGCTCGAACGGCGGCGGCCCGGCGGCCTGATCCGGACTCGCTGAAGCCGACTCCGATCCTGCGGACCCATCGGCCGCCCTCTGTGTGGATGTCGGTGTGGGTGTGGATACCGCCTCGGGCACGGGCTCGGGCACGGGTTCCCCCATTGGCCGCACGAGGAAGAAAATTCCAACGGCGACGGCCGCGAGCACAAGGATGGCGATAATTGGTCGCAGTTTCTTCAAGCAAGTGCTTCCCTTAAGATGGCAACGCTGTCCGCCACGGACCTGTGAGCGTTGTAGATGCTCGAACCGGCCACAACGTAACGGGCACCCGCATCAACCACGGCACGGATCGTGGACGCATCCACCCCGCCGTCCACCTGGATGGCCGGCGGCGACTCGAGTCCTGTTGCAGCAATGAGCGAGTCAAGCCGATGCACTTTGGCCGGCGATCCGGCGATGAACGGAGCGCCTCCAAAACCGGGTGGGACGGTCATAACCAGGACACGGTCCACATACGGCAGCAATTCCCGCACGGCCTCCGGCGAAGTTCCGGGGTTCATGGCAATCCCGGCCAGACAGTCGGCGCGCCGAATGTCGTCCACCGCCCGGTACGGATCGCGGCATGCCTCCACATGGACGGTGACCATTTCAACCCCGGCGGACAGAAAGTCCGGCAACAGGCGCAGGGGTTCCTCCACCATCAGGTGCACGTCAAGGGGAAGTGCGGTGGCCTGCCGGACGGCTTCAATGGTCGAAACCCCAAACGTGATGTTGGGAACAAACATCCCATCCATGACATCCAGGTGAAAACCGTCCACTCCGGCCGCCTCGGCCTCGGCAATCGATGCGGCAAGACGACCAAAGTCGGCGGTTAGGATGGAGGGTAGCAGGTGGATTGCAGCCATCGCTTGTGCGACCAGCCTTGCGGAATGGAACAGTGTCTCATATAAATTGTGGCAGACCGCGCCGCAAAACCGACAACCGAACCCGGTCTGCAGGTGGCCGCGGTCCGTTCGCGCCACAGGGCATGCTGTTGAATGTTGGGCCAGCCCATCAACCGCGTACCATGACCATCCCGCGTTGGCGGGCCTGGACGTTTGCACTCAAGAAGGAAACACCAAAATGACCACGGCCAAGGAACTGGCAACTGCTGCCGGCAACGGCGACCTCGACGCCATGCGGTCCATGCTTGTTGCGGATAGCACGCTGGCCACCGCCTGGCAACCCGTGATGGAAGCCAGTCTCAGGGGCCGGCCGGAAGCCTTGATACTGCTGCTGCAGCATGGCGCGGATCCGAACGTGAAGTCACGCTCCTCGCACCATTATCGGCCTCTGCACCGTACCGTGGAACACAAAAAGACGATACCCAAGCACGAGGGCCACATGCGGGTGGTGGAGATTCTGCTCGACGCCGGTGCCGATCCCCTGCTGCCGGGCAGCCCTTGGCTCATCAGCGCGGTGGCCCTGTGCGCAACGGGTGATTCGACCGAATTCCTGCCTGTCCTGCTGGACCGGATCCCGGCTGCCCTCGACATCTTCCATGCCGCCTTGCTGGGCCGCACCCAAAGGGTCCAGGAACTGCTCTCGCACAATCCCGCCCTGGCCGCGTCGTACGACCCGGACACCCGGATCTGGACGGACCGACGCGGTTGGTCCGCCCTCCTCTACTGCACCCGATCCTGTCTGGGCAGGAACGACAAGGCCAAAGCCAAGGAGTTGGCCGCCACGGCCCGATGCCTGCTGACACATGGGGCGGACCCCAGTGGCTGCATTGAGCACGCCATCCACAGCGGCAACCTCGAGATCATGGAGACGCTGCTTGAAGCCGGGGCATCCGTGGCCGACGACGACACGCTCAACCACGCCGCCTGCGACGGCCAGTTCGAAATGCTGGAGCTGCTGCTGAAGCACGGCACACGGCTCGACGGAACGCGCGGCACGGAACATCACGGCGGCTACACCCCACTGGGTTGCGCCGTATCGTGCCGCAGCCTTCAGGGTGTTCGATGGTTCCTGGAGCAGGGCCAGGATCCCAATCACATCAAGAGCCAGGCCAACGAAAACTGCCTGCACGTAGCCGTGCACCACGGCGCCAGCAACAAGATGCTTCAGCTCCTGCTCGACTTCGGAACCCGGCTCGACCAGAAGGACGCCTCCGGCTTCACTCCGCTGGACCGGGCACGGACGAAAAAACGAACCAAGGCGATCCCGTTTCTCGAGGCGGCCACTGCCGGAACCCCGTAACTGCCCGGACCAACCCGGAAACCAAATCACCCAACAAATTCACCAATTGATCCAAAAGCGGCTTTACCAAGTTCGGACAGCTGGGAATGGGATCTCGCCCAGAGGCGCTGTATGCCAATCGCGGTTGGTGAAACCGGAAATCTTCCGGGTGGGCAAAATGTTGTAAACCTGCCCACGCAGCATGCGGGAACGGGCAGGGCATTTCAGTTGGCATCCGTCCCGTCTTCCCGGGTCCGATGTTCCCACAGCCAGGAGAACGCGTAGATCCCCGTGTCATGGCCGTCGTCCCACGTGATGCGCACCGCGTATCCGCCCACCAGCTCGACGGCCGCCACCCGATCGCTTGGCATGGGGCCGGTGGACAGGGCCAAGGGATCGGCCTCCGTACCGGATTCGCCGCGCGCCGCCCGGCAGGACGCACAGGGGCAGTTGCTGCGCAGCCACGTCAGCGACAACTCGCTGACGGAATCGTCCAGCCACTCGATGCGCATGAGATTCTGCGCACGCAGAACTCGGATCCTGCGAGGGGAAAGGTGGGGATCTTGCTGGACTGCCATCGTGCGGAACCGTCCCGGAGTGTTCGTGTGTCTGTTACGTGGATGTCCTTGATTGCCGCGCCGGCAATTCCAGGCGGCCGGCAGTGCGTTGCCGATACGGGTCCCCGCACTCTCGTCAGACTCTCAAGGCCTGGATTTGATGCGGATGGCCAAAGATGCCCCGCGCGGCCTCGGAGAACGGCTGCCGCGTGTCCCACTTGGTGACTCGAATGCCGCCGCGCAGCAGCCGACTGGTGAGATGGGTTCGCTCCAGGGCGGCCAGTCGACCTGCCAACTCCCGCTCCTCGTCGTCCTCCAACAGCGCCTCCTCAAAGGCAATCGGGTCCGGACTCACCACAATCACCTGATAGCCGCGCGCCCTCAACTTCAGCAGTTCCGCGTGGTCGTCGGGGTGCAGCGGGCTGATGAGCAACAGCAGGGACCGGTGAGGGAACAGGCGCGCCGGCACATAGTCAAGCCGATTGAAGATCTGGCTGGTCTCCACCTTGGCCCGGGCCAGCGTGCGCAGAATCTTTTCGTACTGCTGTTTGCCGGAGCCGGGGAACGTCCAGTCGATGGACCCGCCGTAGAGGAAGAGGCCCACGCGGTTGCCGTAGCCCAACAGGGTGTCGGCCAGGCTCGCGGCAGCCTGGATGCTGAACTCCAGAATACTCCGGTCGCCGGTGAAGACATTGGTCACCGCCCGGATGTCGAGAATCAGCCCGATGTCGATGGCCCGTTCCAACTGGAACTCGTTGACAAAGAGGGTAGTGTCCGATCGGGCCGTGGCTCGATGGTTCAGCCACCGCCAGCTGTCTCCTGCCTGATATTCCCGCAGGCCAAAGAACTCAACACCGGGGCCGCCCTTGCGGGCCGGGATGAGGCCGGGATACACCCGTGTGCGCCGGGCCTGGAGGGCCATCGTCGGAATCTTGATGGCGCGCGGCAGCACAAACAGCCGATTGATCGGATCATACGTTTCGGTGACGTTGAACAGACCAAAGGGATCACTGGCCGCAATCCGCAGCGGCGGCAGCACGTAATAGCCCCGGGCTCCCTCCAGGCGATGCTCGAGCCGGCTCGCCCGGCCGGGTTCCAGCCTGAGCCAGCCCTCGTGTTCGCCATCGTACTTCCCCAAGCCGGCCGGAAACGGCTGCTCCACCAGGACATGCTCCAGGGCCTCCTCCCGATCCTCCACCGTCAGCACGGTGCGGATGTGTTCGCCCTGGGCCACCCGATCCTGATCCAGGTGCCGACGCACGTCGAGGTCCAATCGGCGCGGAGCCTGCCACAAGGCCCATCCCACCAGTACCAGGGGCGGGACGGCCAAGGCCAGCACAAACCCCTGAACCGTGGCCAAGCCGGCCAGCAGGGCTGCCGTGGCCACCACGACCACGGCGAAGAGGCGGGGCAGGCCCTGGTCTTCAGGCACCGGACACGAGGGGTACAGGCACGGAGTCGAGGATGCCGTCCAGGATTTGGGCGGCGGCGCCTTGTCGGAGCCACAGGTCCGGCGACAGGATCAGACGGTGGATCAGCGCCTGGTGCACATAGGCCTTGACGTCGTCGGGAATCACAAAGTCCCGTTCGTCCATGGCGGCGTTGGCCCGTGCCAGACGGAACAGGGCCAGGGAACCACGGGGGCTGGCGCCGACGGCCACGCGGTTGTCCTGCCGGGTGGCGGTGATCAACCTCACGATATAGCCGGCCAGGTCGTCATGGAGGTGGACATCCTCAATCGCGGTCCGCATCGCCAACAGGGTTTCGGCATCGACCCGGGGAGTCATGGCCACGTCGTCCTGTCTGCGGTCGCGGCGATTGGTCAGGATCTGGGCCTCCTCCTCGGGGGAGGGATAGCCAACGCTGAGCCGAACCAGGAACCGATCCAGCTGCGCCTCCGGCAACGGAAAGGTTCCCTCGTACTCGATGGGGTTCTGGGTGGCAATCACGATGAAGGGATCCGGCAGCGCCATCGTCTCCCCCTCCAGCGAAACCTGGCGCTCCTGCATGGCCTCAAGCAGGGCGGACTGGGTCTTGGGGGAGGCCCGGTTGATTTCGTCCGCGAGCACGATGTTGCTGAAGATGGGCCCCCGGTGGAGTTCAAAACTGCCGCTGTTCCGGTTGTAGATGTAGCCGCCCAGAATATCGCCCGGCAGCAGGTCCGGCGTGAACTGAATCCGCCGGAAGGTCAACCCGAGCACGTTGGCGAAACTGTGGGCCGTCAGCGTCTTGGCCAGTCCCGGGTAGTCCTCCAACAGGATGTGGCCATCCGCCAGCAGCGCCACCATGATGCGGCGCAGCAGTTCGTCCTTGCCCACAATGGCGCGGGCGACCTCCGCGGTCACGGCCCGTGCCCTGTGGGCCACTTGGTTGAGTTCCATCAGCCTTTCCCTTGATTCCTCCCGGCCATGCCCAATCGATCCTCCAGGTACCGTACGACCACTTCCGGCGCACGTCGATATTCCGCCTGTGCCGCGCGCGGTTTCGGAACCAGGTCGAGCAGACGGTCTGCCAGACTGCGCCGCCCGAATTCCTCGTCCCCGCGCACTATCAGGAGGGGCCGCAGTTCTTCCGGAACATCCGGCTCGCGCGGGGACTCGCCCATCGCCGGGCCGGACAGATCCACCTCGGCCTCCGTGACCGTCAGGTCCAGAACCAGCTTGCGAAGCGAACGATTCAGATTGAACCGCCCGTAGTCCAGCATCCGGGCCCGGCGCAACTGTCCCTGCCACCGGGCCACCGGACCCTGCTGGCCAATCGCCACCGTGCGCATGCGGGGGCGCCGGGGCGCGCGGAACCGTATCAGGCGCAGACCCCAGATCGCGGCCACAAGCACAAACAGACCCCAGAACAGGTACTGGGGCAGGCTGCGCACAAACAGTTCAGCCACCCAGGCCGTGTACATCATGGGGCGGATCAGGATGTCGCGGACGAAGTCCTCGATGAAGAAGACGGCGAACAGGAAACTGGCGGCCAACCATGCCGCCATCACCAGCCCGCGCTTTTGGATGTCAGACATCGAGGGCCGTGGCCGGGCCGGATCCGGATGTCAGGGACGTCCCGGCCTGCGGCGGTCGGGAATCCCTGATTTGCTGCAGGCAATCGGACGCCTCCTGCCGGTCGCGGGCACTGGCCGGCCGGTCCCCGAAGCGAACCCGCTCGAACAGGGCCGAAAGCCGACGCACCGGCCTTGAATGCATGCCCAGTTCCGACAGCCGTTGTTCAAATTCGCGCGGCGTCATCGATTGGCTGCGTCGAACCCGACGGGTTTCCTCCAGGCTTCGGACCATGTTCAGGTAGCAGCGTTCGATGGTGTCCCCGATGTCGTGTCCCGAGTCCAGGGCTTCGATTGCCTCCCCGGCCTCGCGGCGAATCGACTCCGACGCGTCGCTGCGGCCCCAGTTGGCCCGATTCAGCAGAAACAGGCCCAGGCCCGCAATCGCGAGACCGCCGGTTCCGGTCACCACCCATACCAACCAGTCCCGCACCTCCATGTCCGGCGGCACCGGGGGTTCGGCTTGCGCAAACTGCAGTTCCTCCTGCGGCGGCGCGCCCATCCCCGGATTTTCCTCCGATCGGGGTTCCTGGTTCTCCAACACGCGCATCAATACGAAGGTGAGCAACAAGGCGGTGACCACTGCACCCACCAGCGCCTTGCGGTAGGTGGGGGAAATGATCGCGTACACCACGCAAAGTGTCAGGCAGCCCCAAATGGCCAGGAGCCAAAACCGGGTCAGTCCAAACGGTCCCTCCTTGGCTTCGGGCGACCAAGGAGTTGTCTCGGGGCGGGCAAACGTGTCGGTAAAGAGACTCATCAAGCCGCTGTCGGTGCCGGGCTGCATGCGGAGTTCGGGCAGGGCACTGCCGAGGACAATCAGCAACAGAAGACCCACTGCCACTGCGAGCACAATGTTCAGGCGGCCCGGCGCTTCCCGCGGCTCGGTTCGAGGAGTTGGATTTTGCATGGTGGCTGAACTCGGCAGACCGGAAGCCGGCCCATGGGTGCGCAACCGTCTCGCGCCGGCACCGTTGCCGACAACATCACCGAACCCGCAGCTCCCGGCGGTAGTTGCGACGTTGTGGTGTTAGATTCGGGTTGAGCCAAAACGAAGGGGCATTATAGTCCGATTGTGGGGTTCCGGCCCGTACCGGCCGGCCCGACACGGGCGCGGTCGGGCCCGGAGCCTGTCACCGGCACCACCCGGAACCGAGCGGCGGCCGGACAACGGACTGCCACCACGAAGCCACAAGCTGCAACTGTTGCGACAAGCTGTAAAAAAGTGCAATAATTGGTTGGGGATGAGGCACCATGCCTGTTCCGCATGCATCGGATCGGACGGCCCATTCCCGGAGCAGGATTCTCCTGGGTACTTTGAGAAGTGCTCCTGGTTCGCACATACAGGTTTTTGCAGCGTAGACAGGCGCATACCGGTCCCCATGGCCCTGTGAAAATTCAGCGTCGCCATCAGCCATGAGCCAGCCCTTCGAGGTCATCAGCGAGTTTCGTCCCACGGGCGATCAGCCCCAGGCTATCGACGCCCTGACGGCCGGCCTGGAGCAGGGCATGACCCACCAGACCCTACTGGGGGTTACCGGGTCCGGCAAGACGTTCACGATGGCCAATGTCATCGAACGCGTACAGCGGCCCACGCTGGTCATCGCCCACAACAAGACCCTGGCGGCCCAGCTCTATTCCGAGCTGAAGGAGTTCCTGCCGCGCAATGCCGTCGAGTACTTTGTCAGCTACTACGACTACTACCAGCCGGAAGCCTACATCCCCCGCTCGGACGTCTACATCGAGAAGGAGGCGATGGTCAACGACGAGATCGAGCGGCTGCGCCTGGCGGCCACCAGTTCCCTCTTCTCGCGGCCCGACGTGGTCATCGTGGCGTCCGTGTCGTGCATCTACGGGCTGGGCAACCCCGAGGACTACGGCTATGCCGTCTGCAGCCTGAAGACAGGCGACCTGACCCGGCGCCAGACAGTCCTGCGGCATCTGGTCAGCATCAGCTACGAACGCAACGACACCAACCTTGACCGGGGACGCTTCCGGGTGCGGGGGGACGTGCTGGAAGTCCACCCGGCCTACGAGGACTTCGGCTACCGGGTGAGCTTCTTCGGGGACGAAGTGGAACGGATCTGCCGCTTCGATCTCCTGACCGGCGAGGTGCTGGCCGATTTGGAGGAGGTCCATTTCTTCCCCGCCAAGCACTTCCAGACTTCGGACGATAAGCTCCAGGCGTCCCTGGAGACCATCGAAGCGGAACTTCTGGAGCAGGAGGCCAGGTTCATCGCGGAGAACAAGCTGATCGAGGCCCAACGGCTGCGGCAGCGCACCAACTACGACCTGGAGATGCTGCGCGAGGTGGGCTACTGCAACGGCATCGAGAACTACAGCCGCCACCTCGACCAGCGCGAGGAGGGTTCGCCGCCCTGGACCCTGATGGACTACTTCCCGGCCCAGTGGCTCGTGATTGTGGACGAAAGCCACATGACAGTGCCCCAGCTGCGGGGCATGTACCGCGGAGATCTTGCCCGGAAGGAGACCCTGGTCAACTTCGGGTTCCGGCTCCCGTCGGCCAAGGACAACCGTCCCCTGAAGTTCGAGGAATTCCGGGAGCGCGTCCACCAGGCGGTCTTCGTCAGCGCCACCCCGGGACCCTGGGAACTGGAAGTGTCCAACCAGACCGTGGAACAGCTGATCCGGCCCACCGGCCTCCTGGATCCGGTCGTGGAGGTTCGCTCCACCAAGGGCCAGATCGAGGATTTGATAGGTGAAGTGCGTCGGCGCGTGCATCAGGGGCAGCGCTCCATCATCACCACACTCACGAAGCGGATGGCGGAGGACCTGACCGAATACCTGGCGGAACTGGACTTCCGGGTCCACTACCTGCACAGCGAAATCGACACCCTGGAGCGGGTGGACATCCTGCGCGATCTGCGCCTTGGGGTGTATGACGCGGTGGTTGGCATCAACCTGCTGCGGGAAGGCCTCGACCTGCCCGAGGTGACCCTGGTCGCAGTGCTGGATGCGGACCGGGAGGGGTTCCTGCGCAGCGCCAGCGCCTTGATTCAGACCGTGGGCCGCGCGGCCCGCCATGTGGAAGGCAAGGCCATCCTCTATGCGGACAAGACCACGGCCGCCATGCAGATTGCCCTGGACGAAACCAACCGTCGCCGATCCTTGCAGGAAGCCCACAACCGGGAACACGGCATCGAACCGACCACCATCGTCAAGGAGGTCCGGGACCTGACGGATCGGGTCAAGGCCATGACGAAGGAACTGGCGGACAAGGACGCCCCGGACCCCGCGGACGCGGTCGACCTCTCGCCGGACGCCCTGGCCAGGATGATCCAGGAGTTGGAAAAGGAAATGAAGGAGGCGGCCCGTCAGCTGGAGTTCGAGAAGGCCGCCAACCTTCGGGACCAGATTGTCGAGCTGCGACGGCAGGAACCCATGATGGATCTGCCCTGACATGGCCAACGGCAACGATCCCCGGACCAATCAGTCCGAGCTGAGTCTGCGGACTGAGATGGAGACGTCCTATCTGGACTACGCCATGAGCGTGATTGTCGCCCGCGCCCTGCCGGACGTGCGCGACGGGCTCAAGCCGGTGCAGCGCCGCATCCTGCACGCCATGCACCACGACCTCAACCTCCGATCCAACGGCCCCTTCCGCAAGAGCGCCCGCATCGTGGGCGAAGTGCTGGGCAAGTACCACCCCCACAGTGATCAGTCGGTCTACGACGCGATGATGCGGCTGGCCCAGGACTTCAGCCTGCGCTATCCGCTGGTGGACGGACAGGGCAATCTGGGCAGCATCGACGGCGACAATCCCGCCGCCATGCGGTACACCGAGGCCCGCCTGTCGGCCATCGCGGCCCTCATGCTGACGGACATCGAAAAGGACACCGTCGACTGGGTCCCCAACTTCGACCAGTCGCTGGAAGAGCCGACGGTCCTGACGGCCAACCTGCCCAACCTGCTTGTCAACGGCTCCAACGGCATTGCCGTGGGCATGGCCACCCAGGTTCCGCCCCACAACCTGGGCGAGGTTTGTGCCGCTGTGAAACACCTCCTGGACCGGTGGGAGGAACGCGAGGAAGTCACGGTCACGGACCTGATGCAGCACATCCAGGGTCCCGACTTCCCGACCGGCGGCACGCTGTTCCGCCGCGGGCCGGCCCCGGCCCACCCCACCCGGGGCCCCGGCCTCCCGCCGGGGGCCACGCGGTCCCCCCGCGGGCCGGCCCGGGCCGGCCGCGCCCCCGAGGACCGCCTGCGCCAAGCCTACGAAAGCGGCCGCGGTCGGGTGACCGTCCGCGCCAAGGTGCACGTGGAGGATGCGCGCATGGGCCGGCAGCGCATCGTGGTGTACGAGATCCCCTACCAGACCAACAAGACCTCCCTCTTGGAGCGGATCGCGGACTGTGCCCGCAACGGACAGATCACCGGCATCTCCGACCTGCGCGACGAGAGCGACCGGGCCGGCATGCGCATCTGCGTCGATCTGGTGCGCGGGGCCAACACCGACAAGGTGATCGCCGATCTGTTTTCCCTGACCCCGATGGAGCAGACCTTCTCCATTTCGCTGGTGGCATTGGTGAACGGGCGCCCGGTGCGCCTGAACCTGAAGGCGCTCGTTGAGTACTTCATCGAGCACCGCATGGACATTGTGCGTCGCCGTTCCCAATTCGACCTGGACCGGGCCGAGCAGCGCGCACACATCGTGGAAGGCCTGTTGATGGCCCTCGATCAGATCGACGAGGTCATCCGCACCATCCGCAGCAGCCGCAGCCCCAACTCGGCACGCAACAACCTGATCCGGGAGTTTGGTTTCACCGAGGCACAGGCCCGGGCCGTGCTGGCCATGCCGCTGGGACAACTGGTGGCGATGGAGCGGAGCCGCCTGCGAAGCGAATTCAAGGACCTGGCGGCCCGCATCAGGGACCTGCAAGCCCTGCTGGCTTCCGACCAGCGGATCCGGGACGCAATCGCCGGCGAGATGGACGAAATCCAACGGCAGTTCGCCGATCCCCGCCGCACCGAGGTCAAGGACGACCAAGCGCGCACACCAACCGCCGAGGAGCTGGAGCCGGACCAAACGGTCTGGGTCTGCGTGGGCCGGCGCGGCACCGTACGCCGCTACGCCTACAAGGGCATGCAAAGCGGCAGCTTCAGGGACATCGGGCGCAACGGCGGCATCGCGACTGTGGCCGCCAACACACGGGACGTCCTGTATGTGTTCAGCGCCTCCGGCCGCGCCCAGCGCATCCAGGCCCACAAGGTGCCGCAGACCGGACGAGCCGGGCATGTTGCGGACCTGACCGCGTTCACCCGCCGCGACCGAATTGTGGCCGGGATAGCCCTGCCCCGGGAAGTCGCGCCCGACCAGGAAGTATGGATCCTGCTGGCAACGGCGCGGGGCAATGTCAAGAAAATCAGCGGACACCATCTGGCTGCGGCCTGGGGCGATGAGGTAACGGTCATGCCGTTGGCCAAGGGCGACTCACTGGTCGCGGCGGTGGCCGTCGACTCAAGTCGGGAACTCATGCTGTTTACGCGCCTGGGGAAGACAATTCGCTTCGACGGAGACGAGGTGCGACCCAGTCGCCTTCCTGCCCAAGGAGTACGCGGCATTCGGCTGGGCAAGGGCGACAGCGTGGCTGCGGCTGCGGTGGCGCCAGCTACCGGCACCGTCCTGACCGTGACCGAACAGGGAATGGCCAAGCGGACGGATATGGAGGAGTTCAACCTTCAGGCGCGCGGCGGATCCGGCCTGCTCGCCCACAAGTTGGACGAGACGACCGGGCCCATCGCCGGGGCCCTGGCAATTGCGGCCGGACAGGCCGACGCACGCATTTCCGTTGGGGCCGGCAGCAATGTCCGCACGCTTGATCCCGACGACATACCGCTGAGCAGCCGCGTGACCAAGGGCCGTCGGATCCTCAAGCCGCAAGCGACCGGCGCGGCTCTGCCCGAACCAACAGACGACGGCAATGACGGAAGTGCGCCGGCCAAACGGTCCCGGTCCTCGCCTGCGACCGGCCTGATTGACTCCGTTACGCTTATCTGGTCGGATCACTCCGTGGACGGCCAGGCCTGATCGATGTCCCGGGACCAGACGCAAACGGAACCAGCACAACCACAGGAGACCCGCATGGCGGACCACAGTTGGCGCGGCATCTTTGTCATTCTGATCACCCCCTTCCGGCAGGACCTGTCGGTGGATCATGAAAGCCTGCGCCGGCAAATCGATTTCTGTGTGGAGGCCGGCGTACACGGCGTGGTCGGACCGGCCAACGCCAGCGAGTTCGCAACCCTGTCGGATGCCGAGCGCATGGACTGGATCCGCACCGTCGCGGACGCCTGCGCGGGCCGGGTGCCCTTCGTGGCAGCCGCCAACGGCCTGCACGCACGTCCGGCGGCCGAACTTGCCGCCTGGACCGAAGCACAGGGAGCCGCCGGCATCATGGCCATGCCTCCCTACGTCCTGCATCCGAATGAGCAGGGCTGCTTCGACTTCTACCGGACCATGGCGGAGCGGACTTCCGTGCCCATTGTGATTCAGAACTTCATTGGACCGGTCGGCACGCCGATGTCCTCCGCCCTGTTGGGCCAACTCTGCCGCGAGCTGCCGATGGTGCAGTACATCAAGGCGGAGACACTGCCCGAACCGCGTTCCGTGACCGAAGCCCTGCGGGCCACGGGCGATGCCTGCAAGGGGGTGTTTGGGGGCCAGGGCGGGGTGCACCTGCTGGACGAGCACCGACGCGGCTGCTGCGGCAACATGCCCGCCTCCCAGCTTTCCCCGGCCCATGTACGAATCTGGAACCTGCTGGAGGAGGGCGACCAGGTGGCGGCCCGCACCGCCTGGAACCAGCTGTTGCCCCTCATCGCCTTTGAGCGCACCCACGGCGTGGCGGCCTACAAGGAAGTCATGCGACGCCGCGGCCTCTTCGCCACCAACCTGAGCCGCATGCCCGGTGCCCTCCTGGATCCGGAGGACATCCAGGAATTGGATGCCATTCTGGAATTGGCGGAACCCGCCTTGGCCAGTCCGTCCCGAGAGTGAACGAAGGATCTCGATATGCCAAGCGTCTGGTGGAAGGACAACGCCGTACAACTCATTGACCAGCGGCTGTTGCCGACCCGGCTGGAAACCGCCACGCTGCACACGGTCGCCGATGTGGCCACCAGCATTCGCGACATGTACGTGCGCGGGGCGCCGGCCATCGGAGCCACCGCGGCCTATGGCATGGCCCTAGCCGCCCGTTTGAGCACGGCTCCAGACCGGGAGGCCCTGCTTGACGATCTGGAGACCGCCAAGCAGGCATTGGATGCCGCCCGGCCGACCGCAGTCAACCTGGCGTGGGCCACCGCCCGCATCCTGGCTACACTGAGCGCAGCACCCACCGCGGATCCGAAGACACTTCGCCGCCTGGCCTTGGCCGAAGCAGAGGCTCTGGCGGAGGCCGACGTGGAGATCAACCGGCGCATGGGGGCCAACGGCGCAGCCTTGATTCCGGACGGGGCCAACCTGCTGCACCATTGCAACACCGGGTCCCTGGCCACCGTGGACTACGGCACGGCGCTGGGGGTCATCTACGCCTGCCATGAACAGGGCAAGGGCATCCACGTGTGGGTGGACGAGACCCGGCCGCGCCTGCAAGGAGCCCGGCTGACCGCTTGGGAACTCATGCGGGCCGAGGTGCCGATGCACCTCATCGCCGACAACGCCTCCGGCTCCCTGATGCGGCAGGGCCGGGTCGACGCAGTCATTTTCGGTGCGGACCGCGTGGCGGCCAACGGCGATGTGGCCAACAAGATCGGCACCTACAACATCGCCCTGCTGGCCCACACCCACGGCATTCCCGTGTACTGCGTTGCGCCCACCAGTACGGTCGACCTGGACACGCCAACCGGCGACGACATTCCGATCGAGGAACGGGACGCAGCCGAGGTGACCCGCGTGGGCGGGACCGTGGTGGCCCCCGAAGCGGTGCCGGTCTACAACCCGGCCTTCGACATCACGCCGGCACGCTATATTTCGGCCATCGTGACCGAGGAAGGGGTCTGCCACGCACCCTATGGACTCTCCCTGGCTGCAGCCGTGGCCCGCGCCGCAGAGGCATAGGCCCGGCAGGCCTGTCGACTCGCGGGGTTAAAGGCGACACTTAATTTCCCTAGGCGTGTGCGGAGGTCAACAATCTGCCTGACCCGGTGGAGATGCGGTGGGGCTTTTCCCGTAGATTTCCGCGCTGTGGGCTCTGGTCCTGCTGGCCGCGGTGCAGGTGGCCGACCTAGACTGCCCGAACTTCAAAAAAGTTCGGACACGAGCAGCCTAGCGATCTTTTCAAGCGCACACATTGCTTGGCCGAAGGGCTGAGCCTGCCGGAGATCCGATGTTTCCTGTGGCGGCTTGGTCCTGCATAAACCCTTCGCGGTGAGACAGGTTCTGGCCTGGTTACACTGGCACCGCAGTCACCCACTGGTAACGGTGATGTTGCCACTAACGTCGACAATACTTCAATCTGCACCAAGTACGACTGTAGCATCAAACCCACATTGGTATGTAACCACAATCATCTGCGCCACACCTACCGCACTTGACGCAAAAGGTCTTGCGTTCGCAGCCACGGCAAAACTGGCGCAAAGTGCTTCGGCAGCGGACACACGAAACTTTCCTGGCATCGGAACGCTGGGGCGAAGACATCGTCCGTTTGTGGGGCGCCCCCAGAGGCGGCCGACGGCGACGGCGGCGACGGCGGCGCTGACGTGGGACATCTTCCGTCTGTGAGGCAACCTGTACACCGGCAGCAACCAGCACCTTTTCCACGCCAGCATGTCCGGCCCGAGCAGCCAAATGTAATGAAGTCCAGCCGTTGTTTGTCGTCGCGTCGAGTTGTGCACCGGCAGCCACTAGTGCCTTGGCCACGCCAACATGTCCGGTCCGAGCAGCCGCGTGCAACGGGGTCTGACCATCGTCCGACCGAAGATCAACCGGGACACCCTCCGCAAGCAGAACCTTGACAATATCGACCTGTCCTTCCCGCGCGGCCGTGTGCAACAAGGGCCTGCCATCGACACCGGCCGCAAGCAGGACCTTGACAACCCCGGGGTGTCCTGACCGAGCAGCTTCCTGCAACAGACTCCCGCCATCGGCTCCCGCCTCCAACAGGACCTTGACAGCCCCGACCTGTCCTTCCCGCGCGGCCGTGTGCAACAAGGGCCTGCCATCGACACCGGCCGCAAGCAGGACCTTGACAACCCCGGGGTGTCCTGACCGAGCAGCTTCCTGCAACAGGCTCCCGCCATCGGCTCCCGCCTCT
>MPMO01000022.1 GCA_002238555.1 Caldilineaceae bacterium bin34 | reverse complement strand
CTCGGCATAGGCCTCGAAGGACACCGCCTGGTCGCGGCGCGGGAACAGGGACCGGAAGCGCGCCAGATAGGCCTGCAGGGAGGGCTTGAGCCGAAGCAGGTCGTCGCAGGTCAACTGCGGGGCCGGGCACGGGACGGTGGCCATGGCGGAACTCCGTGGGCTGAATCCAACCCCTGCAATCTACCACATGACTTCTCGTTGCAGTGTTAGTATGCGGTGCTGATGGCCCGTCGTATCGCCGCTGGGGCCGGTTGAGTAGTGGGGGGCCGGGGAACCAGGTTTACCCGTCCAGCGGCAATGAGTTCACTCCAACTGATGGGCGTAGGAGGTTGAAAGGGTGGCTGGGCGACGCCGGTAGTCATACCGGGATCTCGCTTCTGTTTGCGTAGGCGATAGTCGGTCGGTCGAAACCTCTCGCCTTGCACAGCGGATCAATGTGGGTGGAAAACTTGAGCAGCGCGCGCGCGTCAAGTTCGGGATGGTCGTCTTCGAAGATTACGACGGTTCTGATGTAGTCGTCGCCGTCGGGACCCGGCATAATTTCCGAGGTCACCTCTGCGATGACGAAAGCATCGGAAAGGTATCCGGTGAGTTCCGTACGTACCAGGTCGGAAACGTGGCCTAACGTTGCGTGATCGGTGGTCATGGCGTTGACCTCCATGCCGGATTAGGTACTCGAAAGTGTAACTGTTCAGCACCCGGTTTGAAGGTCAAGCCTCAATGGCCATGGGCGTTGGCGCAGGATCCGGTCACGGTGTCGGTGCGTCCGGATCCACGAACCCTCCCGGACTGCATTCGAAAGTTCAGGCCTGGAGGTTTCTCGCTCGCATCCAACCCTCCCCCGGCATGATCCTGGATGCTGGCAAGCGCCAGTTCACGAGCAGGTCCAAGTTGGCAACGCTCACTCTTCGAGACCAGCCGGTAGACTTTGGCCACATCGGGATCACCGTGCCCGGTGATTTGCCCGGTCACCGTTGCGCCTCTTGAACAGATACACTCCGGTTGTCCCGTTGACAGTCAGGTACCCTTGGTCTTGCCAAGCGGACCGCCGTCGGGTCAGCAGTCCACCCTGCTCATTGGCGGCGACAAGGCAGACAACGGTCGGTTCTGCGAGGAGTGCCACCGGCCTCTACGATGCACATGCGGCAGAACTGCGAAAGAAGGGGCTGAACGAATGAGTGGACACCATCGGTTCAACGAACTGACCAAGGACTTCCCGCCGGAGCGCCGACGGCACATTGATGACATGAAGAGGGATCTGCTCGCCGAGATGCCATTGCACGAACTTCGCCGGGCAAGGACCCTGGACCCAACGGGACATGGCAAAGATGCTGAAAGTGAACCAGCCCGCCGTATCCAAGCTGGAGCAGCAGGTTGACATGTACGTATCGAGCCTCCGGTCCTACGTCGAGGCGGTAGGCGGACAGTTGAGGATTGTGGCCAAGTTCCCCGAGGGCGAGATCGCAACCACCAACTTCTCCAACGTAGGAGAGGCCGAAAGCCACTGAAGCAGTTGGCCTGTCTCCGAGAAGCACTTCTCGGAGACAGGCTTCACTCAACAAACATGACGGCCCAGCCGGCCAAGATGTTTCGCTGGCAACCGCATGGAGGGCCAGGCAACCGGCCAAGACCAGAGGGCGAGCCGAATACCGGAACCCAAGACCGCCTCTGGCATGCACCAGGCTGCGGTCACACGTTGTGCACGGCCCGCCTCTTCGCCCGCATCTGAGCATGCGCTTCAGTGGAGCCGTCATGGCTCGTGCCAAACCAGTGGTCGAAGGGAATGTCCGGTTCCCCATAGTTACACTCGAAGTAGCGGTGATGCAACTGGTGGAAGTAGGAACCCGCCGGGATTTTCCCCTTCTCCCCGACCACCACATGCTCGAACCCAACATGCCCCTGGGCCGGGGTGAAGGACGCGTGCTGCGCGTTCAGGATCATGTGGATGGGATGGGACGGCACCACCCAGTGAATCAGGATGCAGCTGTAGTACAGAATGTGCTCGATCGGATGCATGGCCAGACCGGACCACGGACCAATGTTGATGTTCTTGTGGTGCAGGTAGTGGCCGGCCTTGTAGAGGGGCGGCCAGTGCAGGAGCCGATGCACCCAGTAGAAGTGGAACAGCCGAAACAGCGGAACGGCCGCCAGGATTAGGACGAACCAGACGATCTGCAAGGGACCGGCCGCGGGGTCCAGGTAGGGGATGATCCCTTTGCCGTAGGCCCAGAGCATCAGGACTTCGTAGGCGGTCCACGTAATGCCCCCACTGATGCAGCTCCAGAAGACGTTGTCCCGCACCTGGTTGTTCCACAGGAACTGGCGCTTGCCGGCTCCCATCCAGTCCGAGGTGTACTTGTACTGCATCCCCTGCGACTTCTTGACCCACAGCCAGACATGCCAGGCACTCACGATGACGATCAGCATCACCTGGTTGCGGAGAAAGACCTGCAGGATCCAGTCCCAGCGGAACTCGGCCGTGCGCGTCAGGTCCGGCGTCAGGAAGTACCAGGTTAGCGTGGCGAGGGCCGCGTAGATGAGGTTCCAGGGGTAGATGTAGTCCTTGAGCCAGGTCAGGGCCTCCTTCGGTTTCAGGGGCCAAGTCAAGAACGGATTGGGATCCGCCGTCCCATCCTCGGGCTGCCAGAACCCCCGCGCGTCGCGGGGCATCCCATCAGCCACTTCCTCTCGTTCGGTCAGTATGTTTTGCATGCTTGGCCTCCAGGCCGAGTCGGCCGGACCTCATTGGATTGCAACTGAACCAAGTCGAAACGCAAACCCTCCGAGCGAATACCCCTCCAATTGGTACGGGATCAGCCCTTGACCCCGGTGATGACCACGCCCTGGATGAACAGGCGCTGGGTGAAGAAAAAGACCACCAACATCGGAGCCAGGGCCATCGTGGCGGCCGCCATCATCAGGGCGAAGTTCGCGTACTGCTCGCTCTGGAACGAGGCGATGCCCATCGCCACCGGGAACTTCAGCTGCGACCGCAGGTAGATCAGCGGACCCAGCAGGTCGTTCCAATAGAAGAAGAACGAGAAGATGGCCACCGTGGCCAGGGCCGGAATGGATAACGGCATCAGAATCCGGAAGAACACCCCGAACGAGGAACAGCCGTCGATCCGGGCCGAGTCCTCAATCTCCACGGGCACGCTGAGGAAGAACTGCCGCATCAGGAACGTGAAGAACGGAACGGCGAAGTAGGCCGGCAGCAGGATCGGCAGATAGGTGTCCAGCCAGCCGAGGCGGGAAAACATGATGAAGGTCGGCACCATGGTCACCCAGACGGGTACCATCATCGTGCTCAGCATCATGATGAAGAACACGGTGCGGCCCGGATAACGCAGCCGGGCAAAGCTGAAAGCCGCCAGCGAACTGCCGGCCATGTTGCCGATAATCCCCAGTACCGACAGCACAAAGGAGTTCCAGAGATACCGGGCAAAAGGCACCTTCTTGAAGACATCAATGTAGTTCTCGAAGACGATCTGGGATGGAATCCAGATGATGGGGTAGCTGTACACCTCGTCCAGCGGTTTGAGGCTGGTCGACAGCATCCACGCAAACGGAAACATGAGTCCTACGGCCCCGACCAGAATGACGAGGTAGGTGACGATCGTCTCCGCCGCGCCCAGCTTGCGGCCGTCGTCATCGCCGGAAGCCCGGGCAGCCTGCTCCATGCCAGCCGTCACGCCGTTTCCTCCTTTTCACCCGCATAGAAAACCCAGAACTTCGCCGACCGGAACAGCAAAAGGGTCAGCAGGAAGATCAACACGAACAACAGCCAGGCCAGGGCCGAGGCATAGCCGAAGCGCAGCGACATGAAGGTCGTGTTGTAAATGTTGACGCTGAAGAAATAGGTCGCGTAGTTGGGACCGCCCCGCGTCATGATGTACGCGGTGGTGAAGATCTGGAACGTCTTGATCAGCGCCGTCACCAGCACGAAGAACAGGGTCGGGGACATCATCGGAATCGTGATGTTCCAGAACCGCCGCATGCGCCGGGCGCCGTCGATGGAGGCCGCCTCGTACAGCTCCGTCGGAATGCCCTGCAGGCCGGCGAGGTAGATGATCATCCCGTCGCCCACCCCCCACAGGCCCATGATGATGAAGGCAATCATGATCCAGCGCGAGTCGAAGAGCCACGAGATAGGCGTGACCCCGAACACCTCCAGGACCGTGTTGAGGATGCCGAACTCCTTGTGGAAGACGAAGCCCCACAGGACGGCCACGGCCACACCCGTGATGACCGAGGGCAGGTAGTAGATGGTCCGGAAAATGCTGACGCCCTTGACGCGCTGGTTCATCAACAGGGCAATCCCGAATCCGAGCGCCATGCCCGGGGGCAGGAAGCCCACGGCATAGATGACCGTGACCTTCAGGGACTGCCAGAAGAGCTCGTCCTCAAACAGCTTCGTGAAATTGGCGAAACCGATCCAGTCCGGCCAGCTCCGGTCACCCCGGTAGGTGGTGAACCCCAGATAGAAGGAGGCCAGCAGGGGGCCGGCCGTGAACAGGATGAACCCCAGGAGCCAGGGCAACAGGAAGATGTAGCCTTCCAACGCCTCGCGCCGGGCCCTGGGGGTCTTGGGCAGTGCGATCAACGGTCAGGAGGCATGGTTGGAACCGGTGATGCGGGACCGCTCCGGGCGGGACCGCATCGCAACAACATTGGCAATTGCAGGCAACCGCGCTAGCCGATGGCAATGATCTCGTTGACTTCGTCCTGGAACTTGCCCAGGGACTCGGCCACGTCCAGTGTCGGGTCGCCGCCCGAAATCAGCGGTGCCACCCGATTGAACCAGATCGTCTCCAGGTCCTTCCAGTAGGTCGGGAACGGTGCCGAGTAGGCATCCTCCATCATTTCGGCGAAGACTTCGACGTTCCGCGGCGGTAGATCCTCGCGGGCAGCCGCCGCTGTCCAGGCCGGCACCGAGGACTTGCGTCCCGGGATGGAGCGGACCGGTTCGGAGATCAGGATGTTGGTTGACTCCGTGCTGGTCAGGTGCACATTGAACTGCCAAGTCTCCTCGACATGGTCGGAGTTGGTCGCAATGCCCCAGGCGCCGCCTGCGGCCGACACGGCCCGCCGTCCCTCGGAACCGAACGGGTAGGCGGCCACATCCCAGTCGAAATTGTCGCCGATGGCCGCGCGGCGCCACTGCGTGGCCCAGGAACCCATCGTGGTCATGGCCAGAATGCCGGCGGAGAACCCCTCCACCCCCTGCGGCATGGCACCGGCCTCCGGGATGGTGCCGTTGGACCAGAGGCCTTTGAAGTAGGTGAGGGTCTCGATGTTTTCGGGCGAGGCCATGATGCACTCGGTCTGATCCTCGTTGAGGATGCCGCCGCCGTTGGCCGCAATGATGCCAACCCAGACCCAGGGCCAAGGGTGGGCGGCCCATCCCCAGCGGGTGGTGCGGTCGTCTTCCCGAATCGTGAGCGCTTCGGCCACGGTGCGCAGGCCGTCCCAGTCCCAACTGCCGTCCGGAACCTCTATGCCCGCCTCGTTGAAGATGTTGATGTTGTAGGCAACGCCCAGGTTTGAGAAGTCATAGGGAAGGGCATACAGATCGCCCTGGTACGTAATCTGTTCCACTTCGGCTTCCCAGAAATCGTCGGTGTCGACACTGTCCCGCTCCACCAGCGGCTGCAGGTTGACGGTCCACTCCTTGGAGGCGTAGGGGACCACGTCGAACGTCCGGGTGTAGAAGATGTCCGGCAGGTCGCCCCCGACCCCCTGCGTATTGATCTTGGTGTAGTACTCCGTGGAGACGTTCAACAGGTCAATCTGAACGTGGGGATTGGCTTCGGTGAAGTTGTCCACCACCTGTTGGAAGAACGGGATTTCGACATCGCCGTGGTTGGTCACGAACTGCAGCTGGATGTCCTCCATGGCACCGTCCCCGGCATCGCCGCCGGGAGCAGCGGGCACACAGGCCGCCAAGCCCGTGGCGATGGCTCCCACACCGGCCAGGGTAAGGAACTGCCTGCGGTTCAGGCGTGCTGACGACTTGCTCATACGGTTGCTCCTGTCTAGGTTGGACGATGGCCTGGCGCGGCGGCCGACGGGGAATCGACCGGCACCTGCCAAGTCTATTTTAACGGAACCCGCAACGGGTTCGAAACACCGTGGCTATTGGCGGCCATATCAACAGACGATGGGAGACATGGCAGGCCGCTGATTCGGGGCGTACTACAATGGCAGACCAACTCTTGGAGTGAGCAGGAGCGCGGCCATGGCCACGCCGAAGGTACAGGAACAGGAACGGATCGAAACCAACGGCAACACTGTGAACGGAACGGCGGATCGGCCCTTCAACGGGGCTGCGACCGTCGCACTGCCACCGCTGCCTGCCATGCCGATGCCCGGCAGTCCGGCCTGGTGGGCGGCAATCAGAGCCCTGACCCACTACGACCCGACCTATGCCTACAACCCGATCTATGAGTACGACGACGACTACACGACGGATCCGGACTACGGCGTGGATGGGGTTACCTACTTGACCAGCGAACCGCACAAACACGCCCTGGCATCCTTCCAAGACACCGTGGGGGCCCGGCGGGGCCGGTGTGCGCCGCGCGAATTCAGGGTGCACCTGTCGGACGCGGTCCGACAGGCCCTGGGGCCGGACCACGAGTACAGGGACAAGGGACATCTCGTTCCGGACGTGGCCGTGCTGCCGGATGTGTTTCCCTCCGGCGAACCGCTGCCCCGCGCCTACAGATTGGGCGTGGACCCGCCCCCGCTGCTGGTGCTGGAGGTCCTCTCCGAATCCACGTGGCGGGCGGACCTGGGGCCGAAGCTGGACGCCTATGCCGCCATGGGCATCGCGGAGTACTGGCTGTACGACCCGGAGGGCCATGCACCACCGACGTACGCGGACGGCGTTGCGTTCTGGGGCTGGCGGCTGGACGACACGGGCGGCTATGTTCCCATCCCGCGACAGTCGGGGAAGGGGGAATGGCCCGTGTACCACAGCGCAGTGCTGGCGGCCGACATCCGCATGCTGCCGGCTGCGGCCCGCGACGAGGATGTCGGCATACCGGATGAATCGGTAGATCTGCATCGGCTGCAGTGGTGGGATCCGAACCAGGGTCTCTGGCGCGACCGCGAGGTGGATGCCAAACGCAGCATGCAGGAAGCCGAGCGCAAAGTCCAGGAGGCCGAGCGTAAAGTCCGGGAAGCCGAGCGCAAGGTCCGGGGGGCCCATCTGGATGAGCGCATCACCAGCATGCACTCAATGCTGAAAACGAAACTATCCGGCGCGTTGCTTGCCCAAATCGAGGCCAACTGGCGCCGGACAGGACAAGGGCGCACCACAGCGGAAGTGATGGAGGTGTGGTTGGGCAAAGCCGACTGGCGTTCGCTGCAGTTCCCTGACCAGCCGGATAGCCGCGGGAACGCATAACCCAGCTGTCGGATCGAACCCGACACGACCGCCAGGGGGCGAAGGAAGATCACCGGCGGCACCAGCCCTGCCGGTGCTGCACGGTCCGGCGCGCCGGGATTGCGCGTTGGCGCAGGTAGTGCAGTACGCCAGTTTCGGCGTACCGGTCGCAGGTGCCCGGCCCCCGTCCGTCAGTCCGCGGAACCCAGCACGGCCCTCAGCAGGCCGCCGTACAGGGGAACCAGCGTGAAGCGGCCCTGCCAGGCATACACCGGCCCGGAAATATGGGCCACCAGAGTGGCGGCCAGAACCAAGGGCACCGCCGCAAAGAGCATGGCCCCCAACGTCGCACCCACGATTGGGAGCCACGTCAACATCCACGCGACGGCGACCCAGGCGAGGAACACACCCACGGCGGCGGCACTGACCACCAGGGACTGCAGGGCGTGGTGGCGGGACAGGGCATGACCGCCCGCGAGCAGTGCCAGCACGGGGCCGACCACAGGCACCAGCCAGGCCGCGACGCTCCAGCCCCGCACGGTTCCGGACACCCCGTTCACCTCATTCCACTTCCTGGAGTTCGAGGTCGGCCGCGAAATGACAGCGACTCATGTGGCCGCCGCCCAGATCGACCATGGGGGGCAACTCCGTGCGGCAGATGTCCTCCGCATAGCGGCAGCGGGGATGGAAGACACAGCCGCTCGGGGGGGGTGGAAGGACTGGGCACATCGCCCTCCAGAATGATGCGCTCCATGCGCACATCCGGATCGGCCGGCGGCACGGCGGACACCAAGGCCTCGGTATAGGGGTGGGCCGGGTTGCGCAGGAGATCCTCGGCGTCGTCGATCTCCATGATGTGGCCCAGGTACATGACCGCGATGCGGTCGCAGATGTGCTCGACGACACTCAGGTCGTGCGCAATGAACAGCAGTGTCAGGCCCAACTGTTCCTTGAGTTCCTGGAGGAGGTTCAGGACCTGGGCCTGGATGTGTCCGTCCAGGGCCGAAACCGGTTCGTCCGCAATGATGATCCGCGGGTTCAGGGACAGGAAGGCACTGGTGAAACACTTGCATGCACCGCTGGCACGACCTGGTCCGCGGCACGGAGATGGGAACATCCCCACCGGGACCAACCCGCCGGGTACTGGTGCGGACGGTTCAAGCCCAGGACGCGCCATTTCCAGCAACTGGTGGCGGTCACCATGGCCTGCCCCCAACACGCGAAACTTTGTCGCGCCGGGGAGACCGATGTCGGGCCCGGACCAAAATCAATGAAATTGAAACAGGGACAGATGTGTACTGCGACCTGTCCCTGTCCGAAGCAACCCGGCCGCTACGCCAGGTCCTGGGGAAACCGGACGTCCCATTCAGAAATCGTCAAGCCAGAAGATGCCGTCGGCAGAAGGCCCGGATGGCCTCGCCCTGTTCGTCCCCATGGAACTCGGGGCCACCATGGCCTGCCTGTCCGAGCAACCTGAACTCGACATGGGAGCCGTGGTCCGCCAAGGCGTCAGCCAGAAGCCGGCTCTGCTGCCAAGGGATGATCATGTCCGCCTGGCCGTGGAGGATGAGGAACGGGCACGTGTCGTCCGAAATCCAGGTGATGGGATTGGCCATGGCCACGCGGTCCGGATGCTCCGCCACGGCGCCGCCGAGCAGCAACCCCTCCGGCGAGTCGGGCGCGGCATGGTCGAGGTCGCTGGGGTGGTCCGGCAGGCGCATGAAGTCCGTGGGACCGAACAAGTCGACCACCGCCTGGACCGAACTGGACTGGTCCCGATGCTCGCCCAGATCGCCCTCCAAGGCCGCCTGTCCGTTGGAGGTCCCCAGCAGGGCCGCCAGGTGTCCGCCGGCGGATGCTCCCAGGACACCGATCCGCTCGGCATTGAAGCCAAAACGCGCCGCCTGGGCCCGCAGCCAGCGGATGGCCGCCTTGCACTGGTGAATCTGGGCCGGGAACAGGGCCTCTTGGCTGAAGTGGTACTGGATGCTGGCCAGGGCCCAGCCTTCGTCGACCATGGGCAGCACGGGAGGATCCGACTTGTCCCCGTGCATCCAGGCCCCGCCGTGGATCCAGACCAGCAGCGGCGCCGGATGATCGGTCCGGGGCAGGTACAGGTCCAGCCTCAGATCCCGGGCCTGATCGAACCTGAGGTAGGGAAGGCCTATGTGCCTGAATTCCTTATCGGACATGTTGCCTCCATATATCAATCAAGCGGAACGGCCTCAAGCCAGCCCCATTCGTCGTGCGCGCCGTCCTCCACGATGCCAAAGAAGGTCGCCTGGATCTCCTTGGTCACAGGACCCCGCCGTCCACTGCCCACCGTCATGCGGTCCACTGACCGGACCGGCGTAATCTCGGCGGCCGTGCCCGAGAAGAAAATCTCGTCGGCGAGGTACAGCATCTCCCGCGAAATGAACTCCTCCCGCACTTCGAACCCCTTGCTTTGCGCAATGGTGATGGCACTGGCGCGCGTGATGCCATGCAAAATCGAGCCGGCCATCGGCGGCGTATAGATCCGGTCGTCGACGACCAGGAAAATATTCTCGCCGCTGCCTTCCGACACACGGTCGTTGGCATCCAGGGCAATGGCCTCGACAAACCCGTTGTCATTGGCTTCCATGACCAGATTCTGACTGTTGACATATTGGCCGCCAATCTTGGCCATGGGACTGAAACTGTTGGATGCAACACGCCGCCAGCTGGATACCTGGATGTCCACCCCCTGTTCAATGGCCTCCTCGCCCAAGTACCGGCCCAACGGGATGGCCCCCAAAATTGCGTCCACAGGACAACCGCGGCCGTCCACGCCCAGCGAATCGTAGCCCCGGAAGACCAGCGGCCGGATGTAGGCGGCCGCCAGCCGGTTGGCCCGCAGGACCTGCTTGGTCGCGTCAACCCATCCGTCCACGTCGAGCGGCGATGCCATGCGGGCCACCTTGCAGCTGAACAGAAGCCGTTCGTAGTGCTCCCGAGCCCGGAACAGGTGCGGGATTCCGTTGATTTCATAGGCCCGGATGCCCTCGAAGGCGCTGGAGCCGTAGTGCAGGGCATGGGCAAAGACATGAACAGTAGCCTGGTCCCACGGCATCACTTCGCCGTTCATCCAGATGTAGTCGGCACGCATGGTCATGGGACCTGTATTGCCCTCTCTATGTGCATTTGTCAACTATGGCCCGTCAACCGCCGGACAGACGGCCGGGGGAAGGGGTCCGGTCATGGACTTAATACCGCGCCGGCAACCGCGGACCGCGGTTGCCGGTTTCTGTTTCAGACCGGAAGGACAGGTCCAGCTTCGAATCTCGGTTCCGGTCAAACCTGCGACAGGAAACACCGATGTGCCGGAACTCCCTTACCAAACGGAATGGTTCCCAACCCGGAGCCGGTGACCTCCCGGTTCAATCGAGCGGAACGGCCTCGAGCCAGCCCCATTCGTCGTGGGTACCGTCCTCCACGATGCCAAAGAATGTCGCCTGAATCTCCTTGGTGACCGGACCCCGCTGTCCGCTGCCCACCGGCATGCGGTCCACCGACCGGACCGGCGTGATCTCGGCGGCCGTGCCCGAAAAGAAAATCTCGTCGGCGAGATACAGCATTTCGCGCGAAATGAACTCCTCCCGTACTTCGAACCCCTTGCTGCGCGCAATGGTCATTGCGCTGTCGCGGGTGATGCCCCGCAGGATCGAACTGGCCACCGGCGGCGTATAGATCCGGTCGTCGATGACCAGGAAAATGTTCTCGCCGCTGCCTTCGGACACATTGTCGTTGGCGTCCAGCACGATGCCCTCGACAAAGCCGTTGTCCTTGGCCTCCATCACCACGTTCTGGCTGTTGACGTACTGACCGCCAATCTTGGCCATGGGACTGAAGCTGTTGGAGGACATGCGACGCCAGCTGGACACCTGGACGTCCACCCCCTGTTCGATGGCCTCCTCGCCCAGGTACTTGCCCCAGGGCACCGCACCCAGGATGGCATCGATGGGGCAGCCCCGGCCGTCCACGCCCAGCGAATCGTAGCCCCGGAAGACCAGCGGCCGGACGTAGGCGCCGGCCAGCTTGTTGGCCCGCAGGACCTGCTTGGTCACGTCGATCCACCCGTCCACGTCGAGCGGCGACTCCATGCGGGCCACCTTGCAACTGAACAGGAGCCGTTCGTAGTGCTCCCGGGCCCGAAACAGGTGCGGGGTTCCGTTGATTTCATAGGCCCGGATACCCTCGAAGGCGCTGGAGCCGTAGTGCAGGGCATGGGCAAAGACATGGACGGTGGCCTGGTCCCACGGCATCACTTCGCCGTTCATCCAGATGTAGTCGGCACGCATGGTCATGGGCCTGTACCCGCACTCCTATATGTATGTATATGCTCTGTGGCATCCGGCTTGTCGGCAGCCGGAAAGCCCGCCTAAAAAACACAGGCGCCGCGCGCCCGGAGCGGGATTATACAACCCGCGGACGGACTCGGTCCGCGGGCGGCGAAGGCCGATCAGCGGGTCAGCAGCTCGTCGACCGCCGCGGTCAGTTCCGCCATGGTCTGCACCTGCAGCACGTGGTCGCAGAAGGGCAGGTACTCGTTCATGTCACTGTCCCCGGTACCCCACAGCATGGGCGGTTCCGGGTTGAGCCAGATGGTCCGGGTGCAGCGCCGGGCCATCTCCTGAAAGATGCCCGTCTCCGGATCCCTGAAGTTGTTGCGTCCGTCGCCGACCATCAGGAGGGTGGTCCGGTGGTTGACCAGATCAAGCCACTCGCGGTCGAACTCGGCCAGGCTGCCGCCCAGGTCCGTACTGTAGTGGCCGGGCGGCATGCGGACCAGCACGCGGTCCACCGCCTCCTGGGCCGAACCGTGGGCCAGATCGGGGGTGATGTATTCCAGATGGTCGTTGAAGGCGAAGGCATAGGTACGCGAGATTTGGTCCTGCATGGCGTGGATCAGGCCCAGCATGAGCTCGGTGCAGTAGCGCATCGAGGTCGAAACGTCGCAGACCACCACCAGCCGCGGCTTCTTTTGGCGTCGTTTGTAGCTGAGGGTGAACGGCACGCCCCCGTGCCCCAGGTTGCGGCGGATGGTGGACTTCAAGTCCAGGGTTCCGGTCTTCTGCCGCTTCTGCCGCAGCGAAATCCGGCTCCTGAGCGCCGCGGACAGGCGGCGCACCTCCTGGCGCAGAACGTTCATCTCGTCCTCGCCCAGACGGCCGAACGGAGCATGCAGCAAATCCTCGACATCCTCGGACGGAGGCCGGGCCTGCATGTTGTCCGTGATGCGCTGGCCGGCGAAGTTCTGCAGCTGCCCGGTCTCGGCCTCGATGTTGGCCTGCAGCATGGCGCGCAGTTCGTCGAGGCGTTCCTTGGAGAAGCCGACCTGTTCCAGCAGCTGGGCAATCTCCACCATGGCCCGGCGCACGCTGTCGTGCTGCAAGGCGGCCTGCATGCGCCGTACCATCCATTCACTCCAGCGCATGTTGCGGGCCCGGTCCAGGCCCGTCATCGCCGCCAGCTGATTGAGATCCTGTCGCGTCAGGGGATCGCCCCGCAGCAGACGCCGCAGGCTGTCGGCGATGTTGTCCTTCAGCTGCTGGAGCGCCAACGCCAACTGCTCCGCCTCCTCGTCCGACAGGTTTTCCAGGGCGTTGTCCATGTCGGGCGGGAGTTCGGCCTTGCCGTCGAAGAAGATGGGGAACAGTTCGTCGAAGACCGGCAGGTGGATGGTGCGCTTGATCAGCGTGGAACGCAGGCTGATGCGGAATGGTTCCCGATCCTTGACGCCCAGGGCGGTGAGGGCTCCCGCCGCATCCACCGTTTCGGCCATGCTCACCGGCACCCCGGCGGCCCGCAACGCACGGGCAAACTGCATCAGTCGGGTTTCCATTTCGCCCTCCGCTGCCTGCTTCGACCGGAACCCCGCTTGCGCTACAGGTACCGGGTATGGTCCTCTTCATCTTCGGGGCCCTGATACTCGGGGCCATCCCCGGGCATGGGTTCCAGGCGCTGCTGCACCCGTTTCAGATCCCGCTCGTGCTTGAGCAGGACGTTCAGCGTGTCGGACACCAAACCACTATCCAGCCGCTCGGCATTGAGGATCACCAGCGTGCGGGCCCAATCCAGGGTTTCGCTGATGCTCGGATGCTTGCGCAGGTCCAGATTGCGCAGGCCCTGCACCATCTCCACGGCCTGCCGGGTCAACGCGCCGTCCAGTTCCGGCACCTTCAGGTTGACCACGGCGATCTCCTGCTCCAGTTCCGGGTAGTTGAGGAAAAGATAGAGACACCTGCGCTTGAGGGCCTCGGACAGTTCGCGCGTGTTGTTGCTGGTCAGGAACACCAGCGGCTGCACCCGAGCCGTCAGGGTGCCGAGTTCGGGCACGCTGATTTGGAAGTCGCTCAGAATCTCCAGCAGGAACGCCTCGAATTCGGCATCCGCCCGGTCGATCTCATCGATTAGGAGCACCACCGGTTCCGGGCTGAGCAGGGCCTTGAGCAGGGGCCGTTGCAGCAGGAAGCGCATCGAGAAAAACACGTTCTCCTCGGCGGCGATCCGGTCCGCCGACTCGGCCAGGCTGCCGGCGGATGCCAGCACCTCCTGCAGCTTGTCCCGCAGCAGCTGGGTGTACAGGAGTTGCTTGGCGTACTCCCACTCGTAGAGCGCCTTGGTCTCGTCCAGGCCCTCGTAGCACTGCAGGCGAATCAGTTCGCGCCCGGTGGCGGCCGCCACAACCTTGGCCAGCTCGGTCTTGCCGACACCAGCCGGTCCCTCAATCAACAGGGGCTTGTCCAGCTGATCGCTGAGGTAGGTGATCGTGGCGATTTCGGGCGAGCAGACGTACCCCTGGCCGTGCAGCGCGTCACGAATCTGGTTGGGAGAAGAAAAGGCGTCGGGCATGGGCGGCATTCGCTATTGGCTTGCAGGGATTGCAACCTGGCAGGGCAGGCGGTGTTCCTGTAACCAAGCCACAGGCATCGACCCCGGCTCCTATGGGCAACCCCATTGCAGTGTAACGCCTTGGCCGCAGCACTTCCGGTCGAGCCCTCATCCTTCCATTTCTGTCCCGGTTCCCCCCAATCTGCGCAGGTTGGAAAGGCTTGCCATCTGTCTGTCCAGCGTAAGCGTCTCGAGGTTCTCATACGAGTACCCGTCCGCGATCAGCCTGTCGAAGATACCGAGCCCACCCGATGTCTGCAGTGCCAATACGACGGACTGCCCGTTCAGAGGCGCGATCATGCCGCTAGCCAACACATCGACCAGCCTGGAACGGGCGTCTGATGCCGATATGCCGTAGTGGTGTTGCAGCACGATACGGATCTCGCCGCTCACTTGGTTCGAGGCAAACATCTGTGTATCCCGCTCTTCGATCAGGATGCGAAGCTTATTCACGCAACGCTGGAAGTCCGGATCCGACTCCACGGTGGCCAGTCTGACCAGGATGGAAGTATCAATTCCGTAGGTCTGGGTCATGAGGCTCTTCCCGAAATGTCCGGAGGTCAAACGACGGATGGCCTTTCGGGATCTTGTCGGCAAGGGTGCCCAGGCGTGAGTAGTCGATGCGTCTTGGACGCAGCAGATACCCGTCCGGACCCTCCAAGAGTTCAAGCCTGTCGCCGGGCTTGAGACCCATCGTGTCCAGTACGCGAGCCGGGAAGGTGACTTGGCGCTTGGAATTAATCTTGAGAAGCATGGCGCAATTCCGTGTCGTTGTGACAATCATGAAAATGGTAGGGAAGTTTGTCAATGAGGTACGGAACCGTTGCCACGCGCACCACTACGCTGATTCCAACGCGCATGGCAACAGGTCAGACCGCCCTATTCGGGTGCCGCGCGCAGGCTATAATCGGCCATTGTCCCGGTTGCCCTAGTGCCCTGGACCCCTGTTCTTGCATTGGACACCGCCGTGAACCTTCCCTATTCGCTGGATGGCCACTGGGTTTGGGCCTCCGTCGTCGTGGTGTTCCTGATCGCCGAGATCTTCACCGGCGGCACCTACATGCTGCCCTTGGCCGTCGCGGCGGCGGCCGCCGCCATCATCAGCTACTTCACCGGCTTCAACGTGGTGGTGGAGGTGCTGGTCTTCTGCGGTGTAACGGTAATCGCATACTTCGCGATGCGACCCTTCGCCGCACGCGTCACCAATGCACCCGACGTCAGTTTCGGCGTGGACCGACTCATCGGCATGAGCGGTACCGTGACCCAAGCCATTGACGGCGTCAATACCTCCGGCATGGTGAAGATCCGCGGAGAGGAATGGCGAGCCCGGTCCACGGATGGCACTGCCATTCCCGAAGGCTCCGAAGTTGTTGTCCAGTCCGTGGACGGCGCCCATCTCCAGGTATCGTGGCCCCCCGCCTGACCGGCGAACCAACTAATCGCAGTCGAACCCAACCCGCCACTGGCCGAGGAGTCAACCGTCCATGGAATACCTTCCGATAATCCTTCTTTTGGTCCTGGTTCTGGTCTTCATCGTCCAGGGCCTCAAGATCATCACCCCATTCCAGAGAGGCGTTGTGGAACGGCTGGGACGCTACAAGCGCACCGCCCAGCCGGGGGTGAACCTGCTCATTCCGTTCATCGACACCCTGCGCCGGGTGGATATGCGCGAACAGGTCATCGACGTGCCTCCGCAGGATGTCATTACCAAGGACAACGTGGCCGTGCAGGTGGATGCCGTGATCTATCACGAGGCCACCGACCCCGTGAAGCTCATCTACAACGTGGAGAACTTCCTGGTGGCCATGATCAAGCTGGCCCAGACCAATCTGCGTAATCTGGTGGGCGATATGCAGCTGGACCAGGCCCTGACCTCGCGGGACACCATCAACGCCAACCTGCGCAACGTGCTCGACGAAGCCACCGACAAGTGGGGCGTAAGGGTCGTGCGGGTCGAAATCCAAAGGATTGAACCGCCGGCCGACGTGACCGTCTCCATGCACCAGCAAATGAAGGCCGAGCGCGAAAAACGGGCGGCCATCCTGGAATCCGAAGGTCAACGGCAGGCCGCCATTCTGCAAGCGGAAGGCGAGGCTCAAGCCGTACGCCTGGCCGCGGAGGCCAAGCGGTACCAGGTCGAGACCGAGGCGGCAGGCGAATCCAACGCGATCACCGTGGTCTTCAACGCCATCCGCGAAGCCCAACCGGACGATCGCCTGATCGCGATCCGCTACCTCGATGCCCTCGAGACCATTGCGCAGGGCGAAGCCAACAAGATATTCATTCCCTACGAAGCCTCCGGGGTGCTCGGTGCCCTGGGCGGCATCAAGGAACTGTTCAACAAGGACGACGAGCAGTCGTCCAGTTGATTCAAGGCCCTCTGAACCCAACCTCCCGGACGGTGGCTGCATAGGCGCTCACGGGTGCGCCTGAGGATTAGGTCGCGACAGCACCTGCCGGCAGGTGCTGCCGCACGTTGCGCGCCGTGTTGAATGCCTGGCGCGGATGGTGTCGGACCAAGCCGCTTGCACAGGGGACAGCCCGTGGACCGGTTGGCCAGTTCCCGCCCTGTGGCCAGCCCAGCGGATTCGAACAACTTCAGCCCGGTTGGCGCGGCGGTGAACTGCCGCCTGCAAACCCCGGTATAGCCCGGGCGGTCCCGCCCCGTCCCTTAACCGCGACCTTGCCTCGGTTGCACGGTCCACGTCCTCCGGGTTAGGGCGTCCCCGCGGGAGCATCCGATCACAAGCTTTTGTCCTGCTTCCGGTCCCGCACACCCTCCACAACCCGAACCGACCGCGTTCCCGCACCGCGGAATCCGGCTGGGAATCAAAGTCGGCTTCAGGATTCTGCAACCATCAACACGACAAGTTGCGTATATCGCAGTGTTGATGTGATATTATCAATGTTGACTTCAATAATACTGAAGGACAAGGAGGCAGACATGAAGATTCCGGAAGTGCTGTATCAAAACCGTTGCGTTGGCACCGGGACCGCACAGGCGGCCCGCGGGCCGGAAGCCTGACCATGCCCGAATTGCCAGCCCAATGCCCCATCACCGGGGGCCCCGTGATCGTGACCCGTTTCTACAGTCCGGACGGGGATATCACGTTCGACGGCCGCTTCGAGGTCAAGTCGCCGTTCCTGGCGCTGAACCAGAACCAAATCGAGTTTGTGCTGACCTTCATCCAGTGTGAAGGCAAGTTCAACCGCATGCAGGAGGAACTCAACCTTTCCTATCCGACGCTCAGGTCCCGGCTCAAGGAGATCATCCAAGCCCTGGGACTCGAGGCGCCATCCGGCACCGACGGGTTTGACACCGAACCGGACCGCATGGACGTACTGGCCCAGGTGGAAGCCGGCCGGCTGAGCGTTGACGAGGCGTTGATCAACCTGGGCTCGCGCGCCCCCCAACAGAACCGGGCCTGACGAGCCCCGACACAAGAGGACAACCATGAACACAACCTCGCTAACGGTCAACCACGACAGTCCCAAACTTGCCATTCGTTCCGGCAAGAATTGCTCCCTGGTCGTCCGGGGCCGGGACATTGAGGACGTGCGGGTCAGCGGCAAGGGAGCCAAGACCCTGGAATGGGAGGACCGCAACGACACGTACCACCTGCGCATCCGACGCGATGCAACCGTGGAGGTGCCGCGCCAAAGCCGTGTGGAACTTGAGGAGTGCAAGGGCCACGTCGATGTCTCCGACCTGCCCGAGGGCGTTACGGGAGGCGTGATCGGCGGCCACGCCCGTCTCGGGAGCTTGGGCTCGGTATTCCTGAAGGACATTGGCGGCCACTGCTCCGTGGCACGGGTGGAACAGGACGTGTCCACCGGACCCATCGGCGGGCACCTGAACGCCGACGCAGTGGGCGGGGACCTTTCCATCCCCAATGTGGGAGGCCATGCCAGGGGCCGCGCAATCAAGGGGCGCATGCTCCTGGGCAACGTGGGCGGCCACATCGAGTTTCAGGATGTCAACAGCATGGACAACCTGAACGCGGGCGGCCACGCCAAACTGAAGCTGTCGGCGCTCCGCGACTCCGACTACTTGGTCAACGCAGGCGGCAACATCGCATTGGAACTTCCGGTCGATGCCGGAGCCACCGTGCACATGTCGAGCGGCATCGGCAATTCGGTACAGGTCTTCGGTGACGGATCGGCCAACTTCCAGCTCAATGCCGGCGGCATGATTTCGCTGTCCGCGGGCCACCGCCCGGGGGCGAACGGCGAAGCCAAGGCGGCATCCGGCGGCCCCGGACCGATCGAGAACATCGCCCAGCAGGTGCGCCAACACATTGAACGGGTGATCGAAACCGCAACCGGCCGTTTGACCGTGGTCATGGACGAGCAGGGGCTGACATCGGACAAACGGGTCGACCTGCAGGAGCAGTTCTCCGAGATCCAGGAGGAGGCGGTCAAGGCGGCACAGGAGGCCATGGAGACCGTGCAGACGCGGTCCCGCACCATGTGGGAACAGGAAGTGAAGCCCAATCTGGACTTCCTAACTCGCGAATCCGAACCCGTACAGACCCCGCCCGTGTCGCCGGAGGCACAGGCCAAGGAAAGGATGATGATCCTGCGCATGCTGGAAGAGGGAAAGATTTCCGTTGAGGAAGCCAACCAGCTGCTCCAGGCACTCGGTTCCTGAGCCGAGACCGGCTCAGGGTCCTGCCCTGGACGGTCGCACTGCATTCCACCTCCACAAGTTCACTCATGCACGCCATTGCCATCGAAAACCTGTCCAAGTCCTATCGGGCCTCGCGCAACAAGACCGTGCAGGCGGTCTCCAACCTGGATCTGACCGTGTCAACAGGGGAAGTGATCGGCTTCCTGGGCCCGAACGGCGCCGGCAAGACGACCACCATCAAGTTGATGTGCGGGTTGGTCCTGCCGGACCAGGGCACCGTCACGGTCCTCAGCCACGACGTCCATCGCCAAACCCGCCGCGTCATGCAGATGATGGGCGCCGTCCTGGAAGGGACGCGCAACATCTACTGGCGGCTGACTCCCCTGCAGAACCTGGCCTATTCGGCCCGCATCAAGGGCATTCCCGCCACCGCCGTCCACAATTGGGGCCGCGTGCTGCTGGAGGACCTGGATCTTTGGGACCGCCGCCATGATCCGGTGCGCATGTTCTCGCGCGGCATGCAGCAAAAAACCGCCATCGCCTGCGCCTTGATCCACAGACCCAGCCTCGTGCTGTTGGACGAACCCACGCTGGGATTGGATGTCGAGGCCGCGGTCACGGTGAAGGAATGGATCCGCACCCTGTCCATCCGCTACGGCATGACCCTGGTTCTAACCACCCACCAACTGGACCTGGCCGAGGAGCTGTGCCAACGCGTGGTCATCATCCAGAACGGTGTGAAGGTGACCGACCAGGCGGTGGCGGACCTGAAGCGCTTGCACAAGCAGGAGCTCTTCCTGGTGCAGGCGGAGGGCGACCCGGTCGAAATCGGCTGGCGGGCCTCGGCGCAGTGGCCGGGAGCCATCGTCAAGCAGGAGGAAGACGGCGCGCAAATCAGCATCCCGGCCAACGGCAACACATCGTTGACCGCGATCGCAACCGCGATGAACGACTGGCCGGCGCGCATCAACTCCATTGCCCAGGCCATGCCGTCGCTCGAGGACATCTTCATCCAGGAGACCCGAAGGACTGCCAACCATGAATGAATTGGCCATGCACCATCCCACCGGACACGAAGCACAACCGCTGCCGGCTTCCCTGCGTCCCGTTCCGCCGGGACTGAACCATGTCATGGGCATTGCCGCGGAGACGTGGAAGGGCCTGCAACTGATATGGACCTTCAAGTTCAACGTGGTGTCCGAAGTCCTGGGCCTGTTCATGGTGTTCCTGGGCATTAACTTTTTCGTCGGCAACGGTGCGTTCAACAGCGAGGATTTGGCCTTCACCCTGGTCGGGTTCTGCATCTGGACCTACTCGATCTTCGCCATCTCCAACATGAGCTTTGCCCTGCGGGAAGAACAGCAGCAGGGCACGATCGAGCAGATGTTCATGGGCTCCACCCCCTTTGCCGCGCTGCTGTTTGGCCGCACCCTCTCGAACTTCGTGTGGACGACGGCTGTCATCCTGCTGGGGGGTGGGACGATCACGCTCGCGTTCGGCTTGGACCTGGGACTCAACTGGCGCCTGATCCCGGTCCTGGGCCTGACCATGTTCGGCCTGTACGGCCTTGGATTCGTCATTGCCGGCCTGACCATCCTGTTCAAGAACATCCTGTCGTTCGCCAACCTCATCCAGAACATATTGCTGTTCCTGAACGGCGCCATCGTTCCGGTCACCGTCTTCCCCTCCTGGATGACAACGACCACCCGGGTCCTTCCTTCCACGCTGAGCATCGAGGTCGCCAGGCTGGTCACGCTGGACGATCTGACGCTGGCCGCCGTATGGGCCGACAGTCTGCTCCCGTTGCTGGTGCTCCACTCGCTGATTTGGTTCGTCCTGGGTCTGTCGCTCTACCTGGTGGCGGAACGGATCGCCCGCCGGAAGGGACTGCTGGGCCAGTTCTGATCGAATCGATTGCCTGTTGCAAGATGAAGGCCGCCTGAGCCCCTAGTGCGCGTGTTGTGCCGTCCATGCCCGTTCAAGAACAGGAACGCCTGCAAGTCCTCAAGATGATTGATGCGGGGACCATCACGGTGGACGAAGCCTTTCGCCTGCTGGATGCCCTGGACCGGTCCGCGGGCCCGGAAGACACGGTGGCCGCCCGCCTCACGACCAAGGCGCTGGCCGGCAAGATGGTCAGGTTGAAGGTCAGCAACCTGCACAACGGACAGGTCAAGGCCCAGGCACAGCTGCCCGTTCAACTGCTGGAACTGGGTTTGCGCATCGGTTCCCAATACGCGCCCGGGGTCAAGGCCATTGACGTGGACGAACTGATCGCCGGGTTGGCGGATGGCGTTGGCGGCAAGATCGTTGAGGTCACCGACCACGAAAACAGCATTCGCGTGGAGGTCCTGATCGAGTGACCGCGCCGGCATGGCCGGCAATCCCGCAGGACCGCGTCGGTGCCCGCGCCCCGTTCGGCGGCCAACATGGAAGACGCACGGCGAAACTTGGTGCCCGTGGGCCGGACAGGACGAAACGTGTCAAAAACTGCATCCGCCCGGTGTGAACGATTCCCTGGCTTCGCAGACGTTGAGCCGCCAAACCTTGCTATCGAAGAAGCAAGTGAGGTCTAGACGGTTTCGAGTTGCAACACGGAAACCTCGATTTCCACCATGCGGAACGTGGTCGAGATCTTCGGTGGAGTATTTCCGCATTCTGCCAGCAACTCCTCGTCGGCCTTGGCAAGCGCTTTGCTGTGGTACGCGATGGCATCATCGATGGACATCATGGCCTCCGGTACGGGATCACCATCCTCGATCAGGAACTCGATGTGGACGGTGAGTGCTTCGCGGATCATCGCCAGCATCTCATCCCAGGTCTTGGCAGTGCTGATGCAGCCCGGCACTTCCGGGGCATAGGCAGCGTAGTTGTTGGGGGTCTGCTCAATGACGACTGCGTAGGTCAACTTCATTGTGGATTCCTTCCGAGGTCGGCCTGTCTCTGAATATGGTTCCTGACCATGCCATCAGCATCTCACGACATCCGACAACAGGCTTGCGATCTCCTGCTCCAGCACTTGCAGGTCCGCTTCGCCCCCTTTTTTTCAGGCTGGCGACCCGAATCTGGCGGTGCCCTTTGTAGTTGCGTATGCTTATCTCTGTACACGGGGATGTCAAGGTCGGTTGCACCCCTCCTCCCAAGCGGTGCAACCTACTTGTTTGTTATGACTTATGTTAGATTGATCACTTCCAGCCGTCCCCGCCAAACGAGCAGTTGAACAGGTCCCATGCGCGATTGGATTGACAAGTACGTAGAGACCAAGAGCAACGAACATACCCGGTCCGCCTATCGCGCGGACTTGGCGCAACTGGTGAAATTCCTGGGCGCATGGAACCACCCGGGCGTGCCGGCTGCGTCGAACTGGGCCGGCATCCGGCCCGAGCACCTTCAGGAATATCGGTTCCATCTGCGGGACCGGGGCTATCAGGACACGACCCTGGCCCGCAAGATGGCCGTGCTGCGAACCTTTTTGAACTTCCTGGCGGCCAACGGCGTGGTGACCGCCGATCAAATCGGCGACCTGCCTCCCCAAACGGTAGAGGCCAGCACGCCAAAGCACCTGTCCGAGTCCGAAGTGGCCCGCCTCCTGGACGCGGCCAATCAGCCTGAAGCGGCCAACCGCCGCCGCGACTGTGCCGTTCTGACCATCGTCTACTACACCGGCCTGCGCGCGTCCGATGTCACGAAGCTCAACGTCGACGACGTGGGCCCGCGGGGTGCCAGCCTGCACTTGCCCGACGGGACCGTAAAGGCCTTGGCCGAAGAGCCGGCCCAGGCCGTCCTGCATCACATGCAGACAAACCATGCATCCTTGTACGGTCCGGACACCGATTCATGGACTTCTCCTGCCAACGCGGACGGTCCGGTGCCCCTGTTCCCGAACCGGCAAGGCACCCGCATGACCCGCCAGGGAGTTTGGTCCATCCTCAAGTCCTGCCTCGATCGCTCGGACCTGGACCTGTCCATCAACCTTCAGATGTTGCGCAACACCCACTTCCGGCATAATCCATGAAATCGCCGGTTGTGGACAATCATCCGCCGACACTGCAACCCCCAACGGACCCTGCCGCCTACTCCGCGGCCGCGGCCTGGATAGAGGCGCGAACCAACTTGAGGCCCACCATTGGCCTGGTGTTGGGCAGCGGCCTGGATATCCTTGCCGACCTGATGGACCAGCCACTCGCCATTCCCTACGCCGACATCCCAGGCTTTCCGGTGAGCACGGCCCTGGGGCACAAGAGCGAGTTGTTGCTGGGCACGGTTGCACAACGGCCCGTGCTCACCATGCGAGGCCGCCATCACACCTATGAAGGGTGGTCGGCGGCGCAGGCGACGTTTCCCGTGCGCGTTATGCACCGTCTGGGCATCCGCACACTGATCCTGACCAACGCGGCGGGCGGAATGAATCCAGACTTCCGGGTCGGCCAAATCATGCTCATCCGCGACCACATCGCCTTGCCCGCCATGGCTGGCCTGAACCCGTTGCGGGGCCCCAATGCCGACGAGTTCGGCGACCGCTTCCCGGCCATGAACGATACCTACAGCCACCGACTGGTGAACCTGGCGCGCACCGCGGCCCGTGAAGCGGGCACTGAGCTGCAGGAAGGCGTCTATGTCTGGGTGGCCGGGCCTAATTTCGAAACCCCGGCCGAGATCCGGATGCTGCGTGCCTGGGGCGGCGATGCCGTGGGCATGAGCACGGTGCCAGAGGCCATGGTGGCCTGCCACGCCGGCATGGAAGTACTCGCCTTCAGCACCATCACCAACCTGTGCGTGGACAATCTCGAGGCCACGGACAGGCCGGATGCCGAGGAAGTGGTAACCGCCGGGCGCGCCGCGGGCGAGGCGTACGCCAGGCTCCTGCAAACGCTGTTGCCCCGGCTCTGACCCGACCGCGGTCCGGTCAGTCCGGCATGGGCAGGGCCAGGAGATCGTCCAGCCAGGCCTGCTCCGCCTGAAGATGGGGTTGCAATTCCCCGCACACGTTCTCCGCGTCCAACATGTGGCGCTCGCCGGTCCGCCGCAGCTTTAGTTCCACGTTGCCCTGTGCCAGACCGCGCTTACCCACAGCAATCTGCAAGGGAATGCCGACCAGGTCCGCATCGTTGAACTTGATGCCGGCCCGGGCCTGCCGATCGTCGTACAGGACCTCCAAGCCCGAGGCGGACAGCTCCCGATTGAGGTCCTCGGCCTTGTCCCACACGTCGGTCTGGCCCGCCGAGGCCAGGCACACCAGGTGCACGTGGTAGGGCGCCACGGACAAGGGCCACTGGATTCCGTACTCGTCGTTGAAGTTCTCGATGATGCAGGCAATCAGCCGGCCCACGCCGATCCCGTACGAGGCCATCACAATCGGATGGGAATCGCCCCGTTCATCCTGGTAGTAGGCGCCGAGCGATTCGCTGTACTTGGTGCCGAGCTTGAACGTGTTGCCGACTTCCACGCCCCGCTGCAGGTACAACTCGCCGCCGCAGGCCGGACAGGCATGCCCGTCATCGGCGTTGACGATGTCCGTGACCAGGTCCGCCCCGTAGTCGCGTCCGCAGTTCACATTGCGGTAGTGCCAGTCCGGCCGGTTGGCCCCGGCCACCAGGTTCGGGGATTTGCAGATCAGGTCGTCCACCACCACCATGACCTGGTCCCGGTCCACGCCCACCGGCGAGCCGAACCCGGGCTCGGCCCCCACGGCCCTGATCTCGGCCTCCGTCGCGGGTCTCAGATGCACGGCGTTGACCGCATTCGTCAGCTTGGTCTCGTTCAATTCCATGTCGCCGCGCACCACGCAGAATACAAACTGCTCGCGGTTCTGATCCTGCTCCGACAACAATGCCACCAGGAAGAGGGCCTTGGCCGTTTGCGCGGTATCGATGTCCAGCATGTCCGCCAGGGCGGCGATGGTGTCGGTGCCCGGCGTGTGGACCTCCTCCATCGGCAGGGGCTCGGCGGCCGGGGGCGGATCCTTGCGGAAGGAGGCGACCTGCCGGTTCGCTCGGTAGGTGCATCCGCGGCACTGGGCAATCGTGTCCTCGCCGATGTCGGACAGTGCCATGAACTCGTGGGCCATGGTGCCGCCCATCATGCCCATGTCGGACTCGATGGCCACCACGTCCAGCCCCGCCCGGCGGAAAACCCGGAAGTAGGCCTCGTACATCCGGGGGTAGTAGTCGTCGAGGTCCGCCTGGTCCACATGGAAGGAATAGGCGTCCTTCATGGTGAACTCGCGCACGCGCAGCATGCCCCCGCGCGGCCTGGGTTCGTCCCGGAACTTGGTTTGGATCTGATACATCACGATGGGCAGGTGACGGTAGCTGTTAACGGAACGGGCCACCAGATCGGCCATGACCTCCTCGTGTGTCATAGCCAGGCACATGTCGCGGCCGGCCCGGTCCTTCATCCGCATCAGATCGTCGCCGATTGCGTACCAGCGGCCGGACTTGCGCCACAGGTCCGCCGGCAGTGCCACGGGCATCACCATCTCCTGGCCGTCCACGCGGTCCATCTCCTCGCGCAGAAGCCGCTCGATCTTGTGCTTGACCCGCATGCCCAGCGGCAGGTACTCGAAAATCCCGGAGGTCACCTGGCGCACCAGGCCGGCCCTGAGCATCAACTGGTGACTGACCAGTTCCGCCTCGGCCGGCGCTTCGCGCAACGAATGGAAAAACAGCTTGGACATCCGCATGGCTAACGATTCCCTCTGGGCCTCCGGGCCCCGGTTGCAAGAGGGGAAAGTGTAACGCAGACATCGGCCCCCGGTCGCCCGACGGCGCCTCGGGACGGCTTGTTTGGCGAGCCTCGGCCGCGTATAGACTCCGGCGGCGGGTCGCCCGGGCCCTAAAACACCGAATTGCGCCCTGTGCTAGGATCGATCCGTCACAAGCGCGTAGCGTGCCCGCGACCTCCGCAACTCCATCTCTGAATCAGAGGGCCCGACCATGACTCTTGAACCCGTTTGGCGCACACACTACGAGGACGGGGTCGCGGAAGCGGTCGACACCGTCAATCACCTGTTGACCCAGGACCTGACCGAGACCGTCAGCCGCCACCCCGGCCACACCGCTCTGCACCTGGTGCTCAAGTACCTGCCGCTCGGCCTGACCCTGCAGTCCAAGATCACATATCGGGAATTGGACCTGGCCAGCAACCGCGTGGCCCATGCCCTCAAAAGCCTGGGCCTGCAACCGGGCGAGCGCGTGGCCATTATGCTGCCGAACATCCCACAGTATGTGATCTCCTTCTACGGCATCCTGAAGGCAGGACTGGTGGTCGTCAATGCCAATCCCATTTACACGGCGCCGGAACTCGAGCACATCTTCAGCGACAGCAACGCGAAAGCCGTCATCTGCATGTCGGGAGGCTTGGAGACCGTCAGGAGCATCCAGGCCAATACCGAGATCGAGCACATCCTGATCACCGACATCAACGAGACGCTGTCCGCCATTCCCCGAAAACTCTCCGCCAAGCAGCTGATGGCCCTGGGCCACATGGCCGAGGTGGTCTACGGCGGCGGGGTCTACAACCTGCACCTGCTCATGTCGCAGCAGACCGCCCGTTCCATGGCGCCGGTCGGGGAACCCGACTCCATGGCCGTGCTGCAGTACACGGGCGGCACCACCGGCGTGCCCCGCGCCGCAGTCCTGACACACAGATCCCTGGGCACCAACACCTCGCAGACCAGGGCCTGGTTCGCCAAGGCGCGCGACGGCGAGGAAGTCATGATGGGCGCCCTGCCGTTCTTCCACATCTTCGGCCTCGCCATCACGGTTCTGCTCAGCGTTCGCATTGGCGCCCGTATTGTCATAACGCCCAATCCGCGGGACACCGAGCAGAACCTGCGCCTGGTATCCAAGGAGGGCATCACCGTGTTCCCCGGGGTGCCCGCGCTCTACAACGCCGCCATCAACCACGAAAAGGCGGGGGAATACGATCTGTCTTCGGTCGAATACTGCATCTCCGGCGGCGCCCCCCTGCCCATGGAGGTTCAGGAAACCTTCAACCGCATGACCGGCGGCAACCTGGTGGAAGGCTACGGCCTGACCGAATGCTCGCCGGTCGTCGCCGCCAATCCACTCAAGGGCGAAGCCCGCGACGGCAAGATCGGTCTGCCCTTCCCATCCACGGAAATCCGCATCGTCAACATGGAACCCGATGCAGAGGGCAACTACGTGGATGCGGAACCGGGCGCCGAGGGCGAACTCTGCGTACGGGGCCCACAGTTGATGACGGAGTACTGGCAGCAGCCCGAGGCCACGGCCGAAACCATCGACAAGGACGGCTGGCTGCACACCGGCGACATCGTCACCATGGACGATGATGGCTATCTGGCCGTGGTCGACCGGAAGAAGGAACTGATTCTGGTCGGCGGCTTCAACGTGGTGCCGCGCGAAGTCGAGGAGGTCCTCTATGCCCACCCGGCGATCCTGGAAGCCGCCGTGGCCGGTCTCCCGGACGAGCAGAGCGGCGAACGGGTCAAGGCCTGGGTGGTCCTGCACGAAGGCCAGCAGGCCACGGAGGATGAGATCCGGGACCATTGCCGCAAGTCCCTGACCGGCTACAAGGTGCCGCGCGCAGTGGAGTTCAAGGACGAACTCCCCAAGTCACTGGTGGGCAAAATCCTGCGCCGCCTCCTGGTCGAGGCCGAGACCGGCCAGACCGCAGCGTAGGTACCGGGCTCCCGCAACCGGCTGTGGCCGGGACCGGATCGGTGTCCGGCGTTTCGGCGGCGGTCCGGTGAACCTCTGAACTCGGCAGGCAGGCGGCGGCCTGCCTGCCGAGCAATACCGATCAATCCTCCTCAACCGGGGCCTTGTCGATCTGGATTCGGAGGTCGCCCTCCTCCGCCATCAGGCGTTCCAGCTTGGCCTCCAGGCCGCGGATCTGCTTCTTCTGCCGCTTGGCGGAGTTCCCCGCCGGGTTCATGTTGGCGGAACTAATCTGTCTCTGCAGCAGCAGAATCTCGCGCTGTACCCTTTCCTTGCGGGCAATCAGTTGGTCTCTGTCCATAAGGGCTCCTCACTCACTCCTGTTGGCCTTCATCCTCGGACTCGGAAAAGTCCCGGGGTTCGCGCGGTCGATACAGCAGATAGGCCAGACCAACCCCGATGAAGTACAGCAGTATCAGCGGAAACAGGGCAATGGCCATGTTGACCGGGTCAATGGTCGGCGTGATGATGGCCGCGACCACCGAACTGAGCACAATGGCGTAGCGCCACCACCCCAGCAGCTTCGGTCCGCTGACAATGCCGATGCGGGCCAGGAAGGCCATTACCAGCGGCAACTCAAAGAAAACCCCGATCCAAAACGTGATCCGGACCGTGAAGAACACAAACTCCCGTACGCTCCAGTTGGCCTCAATCAACTCGCTCCAGAACTGCTGCAGGAACGCCACGGCCACCGGCAGCATGACGTAGTAGGCAAAGGCCCCGCCGCAGAGGAACAGCGCGAAGATGGCGGGGGTCAGGTACAGCAGACTCCGTTTCTCGTGCGGATACAGGCCCGGCACGATGAACCCCAGAATCTGATACGTAATCATGGGCGTGGCGAAGGCCACTCCCAGCGTTACGCTCACCCGGAAGAACGCGGCGATGGGCTCGAAGGGCGAAATCGCCTGGAGCATCACGTTCCACTTGGTGACGATGGCGGTGACCACCCATTCGGAGGCCACCATGCCCAACAACGTCCCGACCACCAGGCTGGCGAAGATCCAGATCAGCCGCGTCCTCAGTTCGCGCAGATGATCCATGATGCTCATCTGCCCGCCCTCGCCCTGAGGAATCTCCTGGTTCGGGATTTGCGCGGTGGTCATGATGTCATGCGGGAAGCAGGCGGCGCGTTGCCGGCAAGGAACAGGAAGCGGGTTCGGACGGCACTATACCTGCCGGGTGTCCCTGGCAGGCCAATCCCCGGGCGGATTGGAAACTCAGCTGCGTTCCCGGGCCGTGGGGACCGGCTCCGGATCGGGCGCAGTGTCCGTGTCCGTGGCACGGGCTTCGGCATCGGCCGCCGGCACCGTGTCCGGCTCGCTGGTTGAGTTCTTCTCGTCCTGCCCGACATAGGCCGGATCCACGCGGCCGGCACCGATCAAGTTGTCCATCCCCACGTTCTGGATGGTGTTGGTCGGTTCCGCCTCTGTATCGCCATCGGCCGCGTCGCTGGCCTCAGAGGATGCCTCCGGCTTGGCGTCCGGCGTGCCGCCATCCTCCTTCGCGGCCTTGTTTTTCTCGAGCAGGGAATCGATCTTGGCCTGCTGCTCGCGCTTGGCCTTGTCGCGCCGCTGCTTCAACTCCCGCTCGCGCCGGGCCTTCTCCCGCTTCTTTTGCTTTTCTTCCTCGATCTGATCGGTCACGGAGTTCTCGCCGTCGAGATCGAGGTCCAGTTCGTCGTTGGCCCAAGCCTCGACCAGTCCGCCGGTCTTCATGCCTTTGAGTTCCCGCAACTCCTTGAGCTCGTCGAACCCAAGCTCGGCCTCCAACTGGCCGGTCAGGTCCTTGGACAGGTTGCGGATCCGGAAAAAGGCCCGAATCAGGTCCTTGGCCACCGTGGGCAGGCGATCCGGACCCAGCACGACCAGGCCCAATATCACGATGAACATCAGTTCGGGCAATCCAATGCCCAGGAAGTTCGGTCCGTTCAGTCCCATGGCTACCGGCCCGTTTCCTCGGAGAACGCGTAATCGGCGCGGCGTGCCAGCTGCTGGCTGACGGCACCCAGCACCCCATGTACAAAGGCCGGCGACTGGTCGGTCCCGTAGCGCTCGGCCAGGGCCACGGCCTCGACGACAATCACCTTGACGGACTTGGCCATCGTCGGTTCCAGCATTTCCTGCACAGCCAGCCGCATGATGTTGCGGTCCAACACCGACAGGGTGTCAACGGGAAAGCGCCGGGCCACCCCGCCGATGATCCGGTCGATTTCGTCCCGATCCTCCCAGGCTCCGCCAACCAGACCGCGCACCAAATCCTGGCCGCGGGACGTCAGCGCCATGCCATTTTGCCGCAGACTGGCGAACCGCCGCTGCAGCACTTGGCTCAGCGGATGGTGCGTGGAGTCGCATTCGTACAGGACTTGCAGGGCGATTGCGCGATAACGGCTGTGGCGCCCCCTGTAGGCAGGATCCGCGCCCAGCCAGCCTTCCTCAACCAGCACTTCGCGCACGACTTCGTCCGCGGCCGGTTCGGCGGGATGGATTTCGGGGGATCTCCAGGAAGGCTTGGACACAACGCCGGCCTCCCCGACGGATGCAAATCCGGTCATTGCATTGTCAGCCCGCCGTCCACCGCCAGCGTCTGGCCAGTGATGAAGGCGGCATCCTCGGAGGCCAGAAAGGCTGCGGTCCGGGCCACTTCTTCGCACGTGCCCATGCGCCCAAGGGGCGTCTGGGCGATCACGTGCTGCACATGATCTTCCGGCAGGACCTCCGTGAGGGCGGTGGGAATGAAGCCGGGGGCAACGGCGTTGACCGTGATGCCGCGGCTCCCCACCTCTCGGGCGAGTGCCTTGGTAAATCCAATCAATCCCGCCTTGCTCGCCGCGTAGTTGGTCTGGCCTGCGGCACCCGAAAGGCCCACCACGCTGGCAATGTTGATGATGGCGCCGCGCCGCTTGCGCAACATGCTGCGCACTGCCGGTCGCGTGACCTGATAGACGCTGGTTAGATTGGTCCTGATCACCGAATCCCAGTCCTGTTCCTTCATCGACATCAACAGTCCGTCCCGGGTCAGGCCGGCATTGTTGACCAGAATATCCAGGCGGCCCTTGAATGCAAGGGTCGCCTTGACCAGTCCGGCCGCCGCCTGGCCGTCCGAGACATCGGCCTGGACGACGGCGCAGTCGCCCCCGGCCTGGCGGATGCCGTCCGCCACGCACACGGCACCGTCCTCGTCTGCCCGGTAGTTGACGACCACGAACGCGCCCCGCGCGGCCAATTCGGACGCAATCGCGGCGCCAATGCCGCGACTGCTGCCGGTGACGAGCGCGATTCTGTCCTTCAGGTTCATCAATGGAGGGCGCAGCCACCGGCTGCCGGAGGGCCTTCGGCGGCCGATTCTAGCACAGCAAACCGAAGGCAATTCGAGCCCGATGCACCGGCTGCGACAGGCTTCAGCTCTCCCGGGCAGCGCACCAAGACTCGATGTCGGCCCTGGGCTGCCAGGGGGGGGTGGGCCAGGGTCTGCAGGGAGGGAGTGGGCATGCGGCGCACGATGCGCCGGTTCAGGCCGGACAGGACATTGCCGCTGCCCAGCTCGGCCATGGCGGTGACTCCCAGGGCCGCGATGCGTTGCACGCTGGCGCGCCACAACACCCCGCCCGTCATCTGATCCACCAGTTCCCGGCGGATGGCGGCCGGATCGCGCGAGGGTTCGGCGGTAGTGTTGAGGACCACCGCCGCCACCGGTTCCCGCATTTCAACGGTCGCCACGGCCCGCGCCATGCCCTCCGCGGCCGAGGCCATCAGGGGGCAATGGGCCGCAATGCTCACGTCCAGCGGCACCACCCGGCGCGCGCCGCGGTCCGGAGCCCGTTTTTCCACCTGGGCAACCGCGGCCACGGTTCCGGACACCACCTGCTGTGCGGGGTTGTTGTCGTTGGCAATCTGCACGCTCTCGCCGCAGTCTTCGGTAACTTCCAGACAGAGTGCGGCCAAGTCATCCGCGTCCATGCCCAGCACCGCCGCCATGCGGCCGGGATTCCGGAGACCGGCCTCGCGCATCAGGCGGCCCCGCTCGCGCACCAGCCGCAACCCGTCCACAAACGTCAAGGCACCGGCGGCCACCAAGGCCGAATACTCGCCCATGCTGTGGCCGGCGAACGCCGTCGGCAGGGGCAGGCGATCCCCCATGCGCGCCGCGGTTGCCCTCAGGACCGCCATGCTGACGGTCAGCAGTGCAGGCTGCGTGTTGTAGGTGTCCGCCAGTTCCTCGGCCGGACCTTCCCGGCACATCCTGGTCAGTTCAAAGCCGAGGATGTCCTCGGCCTCGCCAAACACCGCGCGCGCAACCGCCGACCCGTCCAGGAGCGATTGCCCCATCCCCACCGCCTGACTGCCCTGGCCCGGAAACAACAAGGCCAGCGGAGCGGTTTCGGCTGTGTACACCGGAGTTCGGTATCGGGAATACTACGCGGCTAGGCCTCGGTGGCCGCATCTTCCAGGAATCGGTGGCCGCGATAGGTCCCGCACACCATGCAGCCCTGATGGGGCAGGACCGTGCCCTCGCAACCCGGCGTGGGACACGCCACGGGCGTAATCCGACCGAGCGCGTGGTGCGCTCGTTTCTTGCGCGCCCTGGTGCGGCTCACTTTGCGTTTTGGCTGGGGGGGCATGGTTGTCTCCTGGGCTTTGGCAATGCGGAGCCGCCTACCTGTCCGCGTCCCGGTTCGGTTCCGGGTTCAGCAACGGCAACAGTGCGCTCCAGCGCGGATCCACGGGCTCGATGGCCTCGGACTCCGTGCCGTCGCGGTTGGCCCGCGCCAGGTCCAGGCGGCTTTCCCGGAAGAATTCGCAGTCCTCCGGATCCTCAATCGTACAGACCGGATACTGCAACGCGCCAATCCAGAGGTGCTGCCGCACCACTTCGCGGAGGTCCAGTTCATGGCGCTCGTTGATCAGGAGCGCCTCGTCGAACACCGACTCCTCCGGCCCGGTGTAGTCCTCCGGATGCAGGTAATGCCCGGTTTCCACGTCCTTGAGGGGGCGGAACACTTCCTCCAGTTCCACGGCCACCGGGTGTTCAACCGGCTCCAGGCAGCGGCTGCAGTCAAGCTTGAGTATGGTTTCCAAGCGGCCGGTCGCCAGAATGCCGCAGTGAATCCGGGTCAAGCGCATGTACCCGATCAGATGGGCGGCCGGGGTCAGGTCGGGCCAGTGCCCGGCGATATCCTCATCCAAATGCCAATCCCGCGTCGCACCGGTGGACTGGGCCAGCAGCCAGGCCGCATTGAACAGCATGCTTGTGCGGACAAGGGAAACGCGGCGGCTCGTCGGACCAACCCTGCGGGCACCGGCGCGGCGAACGAAGCCGGAGGCCTAAACGAATTCCCTGTACTCCGGGTCCTCCGCAAGTTCGTCCTCGTGTTCGCCCATGCGGAACTGCAACTCGCTCATGCCCCGGTGGACTTCGTTGAGCAGTCCGCTCACCGTATTGCTCAGATCCTCCAGTTGGTCGAACTGGTACTTCTCGGCGTCGGCCCGCATGCGAACCACTTCCTCGCGCGTGTCCGCCAGCAGGCTGTCCACCTCGATGCGGGCGCGATTCATGATTTCCTCTTCCGCCACCATGCCGGCGGCCTCCTCCTCGGCATCCTGCAGGATGCCCTCAGCCTGACTGCGCGCCTCGGCCAGAATTTGGTCGCGGTCCTGCATCATGCGCTCCCCTTCCTTGACGGAACTGGGCACGCTGATGCGCATGCGATCAATCAGTGCCATGGCCTGCTTCTGATCGACGCGGACGCTGGAGGACATCGGAACGCGGCGACTGTTCTGAATCAAGTTCTCGAACTCGTCGATAATCGTCAGGATTTCGGTCATGGATAGGGATTCCTTGGAGCGCCAACCGGCACCGCGGGCTTCAACGACTAGCCTACGATTATAGCAAAGGGTCCCAAAGTTGCCTTGGGCCGTGCTAGTCCTGGTGGGAACGACGGCTCTTGGGCAGCGCCATCGACTCCGAAGTGGCCGACTCCGGGATGTCGAAGCGAGTGCACAGGGCCGCGACCGTCGCGGGGGGTGCCCATTTCGCGAAGTCCCCGTGCAAGCCCGCCACCTCCTTCAGAATCGAGGCACTCAGGAACGAGAACTGCGAAGACGTGAAGAGGCAGCAGAGATCGACCTCGGGCACCATGTCGCGGTTGGCGGTGCCAACCTGGAATTCGAACTCGTAGTCGGCCAGATTGCGCAGGCCCCTGACCACCACCCCGGCGCCCACGCGCCGCGCACAGTCCACCGTCAGGCCCCGGTAGTCAAGGACCGACACCCCGGGCAGGTGTTTGGTGGCCTCGTGCACAAGCTCGCATCGCGTTGGGGAATCAAACAGGACGTTGGCATCGGGGTTCGCATAGACAGCCACGACCACTTCGTCAAACAACACCCTCGCGCGGGTGACGATGTCGAGATGCCCGTTGTGGAAGGGGTCGAACTTGCCGGGATACAGGGCAATCATGATGCGGGTCCGGGTAGGTGGGGCACCGAGCGCGGGGACTCAGGAGGGAAGCAGCGCCTCGGCCACTCTATTGTGGAACAGCAGGCCCCTGTGCGTCAGCAGAATCCGTTCCGATTCGAAGCGCAGCAAGCCCTTGGCCATCAGGTGTTCCAGGACCGATCCGAACCGTTCCCACAGACCCATGCCGTGCTCGCGGCGAAAGGTGGCGTCCGCCACCCCTTCCTCCAGCAGCCGCAAGCCGAGCATCAGCGATTCCGCCTGGGACAGTTTCGGACCCACCTGCTCCCTGCCCGCGACCGGGGATGTCCCGTCCCGCAGGCAACGCACATAGGCCGGCACGGCCTTCAGGTTCCACCAGCGCAGGCTGGTCCCCGTCCGGCCGCGTGCGGCACGGCGATGGCTGTGGGCCCCGGGACCGATACCCAGCCACGACTGGTTGCGCCAATAGAGGCGATTGTGGCGACTGGCATGCCGTTCCGGGGTGCGGCTCCAGTTCGCCACTTCATAGTGGGTGAAGCCGGCGGTGCGGCAAGCCTCGATAGCTGCGAGATACATGTCCGCCGCCGCGTCGTCGTCCGGCTCCGGGACTTCGGCGTCCCGGACCATGCGGGCCAGAGGCGTGCCCCGCTCCACCGTCAGGGCGTACAGGGAGAGATGGTCCGGCCGCAGTTCCAGTGCATGCGCCAGGGAGCGTTGGAAACGCTCCGGGCTTTGGCTGGGCAATCCGTAGATGAGATCCAGGCTGACATTGTCAATCCCGGCCTGCCGCGCCGCCGCCACCGCCTTGCCAATGGCGGCGGCATCGTGCCAGCGCCCCAGCAACTCCAATTCGGCTTGGTCGAAGCTCTGGGCACCAATCGAAACCCGATTGACGCCACCCGCCGCCAGTGTCTGGAAGCGCCGTCGGTCGGCGGAATTGGGATTGGCTTCGCAGGTAATCTCGCAGTCCGGCGCCAGATTGAAACTTGACTTGATGGCATTGAGCAGCTGCCCGAGCCGGTCGGGCTCCAACAGCGTGGGCGTGCCGCCGCCCAGGAAAACCGACACCAGTCCGGGACGGTTGGTCTGCCGGCCCCGAATCCGAATCTCGTCGCACAGCGCTTCCACCGTACGGTCGTGGAGGGCCTCCAGGCCCGCATAGGTGTTGAAGTCGCAGTAGACGCACTTGCGCGCACAAAAGGGAATGTGGACATAGAGCCCCAGATCGCCGGCATCGGGACCGTCCCAAACCCAGGGCTGCGGCGGCGCCGCTACGGGATCGGAGGCCAACTCAGTCCCCGACAAGGCGATAGCCATGGTGGCGGACCGTCACGATGCGGTCCGTGGATGCGTCCAGCTCCAGCAGCGTCAACCGCATGCGCCGGACCAGGGCGTCGATGGACTGCCGGCTGATGCCGTCCGGTTCCGCTTCGGGCCAGACGGCCTGTTTGATTTGGCTGCGGGTTACCACGCTGCCCCCGGCCTGCCACAACACGTGCAGCAGGCGAAACTGCCGCAGGCTGAGCTCCACGGGCACGCCGTTGACGGACGCGGTACGCAGTTCCGGATTGATCGAGATGCCGTGCAGCTCCCCCTCCCAAGCCAGATCGGCGGTGGCGTCCTCCCCGGCAAAGGCCAGTTTGTAGCGCAGCGCCACCTGCACCTCGTCGCCGTCCTGGAGCCGTTTTTCGTACACCAGGGGCTGGCCGTTGACACTGGTGCCGTTCTTGCTGCCCAAATCCCGGATGAAATACTCGCCGTCCCGCCAGAAGATTTCGGCGTGTGCCCGGCTGACCAGGCGATTGTCCAGCATGATGTCGCAGTCCTCATCGCGCCCGATGACTATGGACTCCTTGGGTTCAAGAGGCCACTTGCGGCTGCCCGCCGCCGTGCCGAGCCACTGAAGGAGCATGGCGCGCGATGGGGGCTTGGCCTGATCTTCCGGATTGTTCACGACTGCTTGAAAGTAGAATGGCCGGCAAGGAAATTATATATAGCGGGTTCAGGTCCCGGCTACCGAGGCCGGCCGGGGCTGTCCGAACCAGCCGGGCCCTTCCGTTCGCTCCCCATGCAATCTGTTCTTTCCCCCGGCACCGAACTGCGCGGACGATACCGCATCGAGCAACTGGTGGGCCAGGGCGGCATGGGCGCGGTCTATCGGGCCTCCGACCTCAGGTTGCCGGGCCGCACCTGCGCGGTCAAGGAAATCCATCGCCTCCCCGGCCCGGCCCTGACCGAGGACCAGCTCCACCAGGAGCGGGAGCAGTTCAAGCGCGAGGCCAGGCTTCTGGCCAGTCTCGATCATCCCAACCTACCCAAGGTCAGCGACATGTTCGAGACCGAGGGGCGGGACTACCTCGTCATGGACTTCGTGGCGGGCCTGAATCTGCGCGACCGCCTGCTGCGCCGGCCGCAGGAACAGCGTATTCGCGGCCTTCCCGAGCCCCAGGTGCTCGAATGGTGCGGGCAGTTGCTGGATGCGCTGGACTACCTGCACAGCCGCACCCCGCCCATCCTGCACCGCGACATCAAGCCGGCCAACATCATCGTCACGCCGGAAGGCCTGGCCAAGCTGGTCGACTTCGGGCTGGTGCAACAGGTGGACAACGAAGACCAGCAAACCCTGACGGTGGCCCAGGGGCGGGGCACCCTGGCCTACACGCCGCTGGAGCAGTTGGGCGGGGATGTGGGCCTGGCCGATGCCAAGGCCGACATCTACAGCCTCGGGGCCACCCTGTACCACCTGCTGTCCGGCCGCGTCCCCCCCACAGCGCAGGTCCGGTTCCTCAACCCCGGCTCCCTGCCCGAACTGCGCGGCCCCGGCCGCAGGGTCAGCCGCCGGATGGAGAACACCGTCTTCAAGGCAATGGCCCTGCACCCCGACGAACGCATCGCGTCCGCGGCGGAGTTTCGAAGCCATCTGGCCCTGGAGGCCTCCGCTGGTCCTCAGCTTTCCTTCATCAACGCGCCGCCCGAAACCTGGGGTGCTGCCCTGCGGGCCCATCGCGGTGCCCTTGCCCTGACACTCCTGCTCCTGCTGGCCGGCCTGATCCTTTCACTCCTGCCTGGCTTGCAGGCCTGAGCCTGGCCTCTGATTCCCGGCAGGTGCGAAGTTTGGCGACCGCGATCGGCCGGTGTTACACTCCCGGCGATTTAGGCGCACCGCGCTCTGCCCTGCGCTTGGCGGATCTGCACAACATACTAAGGTCGAACGACAGGTCGCATGCCCAAGACCCGCGTCCATGTGGGACGCATGAGCCTGGTGCTGCTTGTGACATTGATCATGCCCCTGGCAATCGGGGGACTGGTCGATGTCCTGACCGAGACCTTCCCCTGGGTCACCATCGGCTTCGCCGTTGTGTCCCTGCCGGTCGCCGCCTTTTTCGTCGTCCGCCAAGGTTTGGCCGAGATGGATCAGGTTATCGACGCCAACGCCCCGGCCGCGCCGGCCGAACCCCTGCCCGGCGCCTCTCTTCCGACACAGTCCCGCCAGGGCTAAACGCCCGGCCATTCGTTCGTACACGGACCTTCCGGAGAACGCGCTGATGAAGAACCCCAAGGTGCTCATTCCCCTGCTGGCGGCCCTTGGCCTGCTGGTGGTGAGCATTTTCCTGCCCAAGCCGGAACTGCACGTCTCCCTGGCTCCCGAATCCATCCTGTACCACGGTCCGTCCTGGTTCACCAACACCTACCTGACGACGATCATCGTGGACGTCATCCTGATCGTCGGAGCCCTGGTGGTCCGCGCCGGCCTGCGACGCGAAGTGCCCAAGGGCTTCACCAACGTCATCGAAGCCATCATCGACTTCCTGCGCAGCAACCTTGTGGAGGGCATCGCCGGCAAGAACACCGGCCGCTTCTTCCCCTTCGTGGCCACCATCTTCTTCCTGGTCATCGTCAGCAACTATGTCGGCCTGATCCCGGGCGTCAACACCATCCAGAGCCCCTGGTCGGCCCCAGCCGACGACCATGCCCTGGCGGGTGCCGAATTGGTGGCCAGCGAAGCCGGCCTGGCCAACGTGGCCGCGGCCGCGGAAGAAGGCCACGTGTCCACCAAGCCGCTGTTGCGGGCGCCAAGCACCGATCTGAACATGACCTTCGCCCTGGCGCTGCTCACCATGGTGATGGTGCAGTACTTCGGCTTCAAGGACCTGGGCGCGCGCTATCTGCGCAAGTTCTTTGCCTTCAAGAAGGGCGGCCTGGGCGCCGTCATGGGCGTGGTCGGCCTGCTGGAACTGTTGAGCGAGTTCGCCAAGATTGTCAGCTTCGCCTTCCGTCTTTTCGGCAACATCTTCGCCGGCGAGGTCCTGTTGGCGGTGATGGCCTTCCTGATTCCGTTCATGGTGCCGGCGGTCTTCTACGGTTTCGAGATCTTCGTGGGCTTCATCCAGGCCGCCGTCTTCATGATGCTCGCCCTGATCTTCTTCCAGGCGGCCACGGTCAGCCACGACGATCACCACTAGCCAACTGCGGGGCCGCCACGGCGCGGCCCAATACCAAACCCGTTTCCAGTTTCAAGGAGTTCGACGATGGAAATTGATGCTGCCAAGGAAATCGGCTCGGCACTCGCCATTGGCCTGGGCGCAATCGGCCCCGGCATCGGCGTGGGCCTGATCGGCGCCAAGGCCGTGGAAGCCATGGGGCGCAACCCCGAGGCCGTCGGCATCGTGCAGACGAACATGTTCATCACCATCGCGTTCGCCGAGGCCATCGCGATTTACGCCCTGGTCATTTCGCTGCTGATCAAGTTTGGCTAGACCCCCGAAGCAAGCCGCACATTCCGCTCAGATGGAAGGAAACTAGCGCATGGAAGCCTTAAACAGCCTCGGACTCACAGGGATGGGCTTCATCTCGCAGATTGTGAACTTCGTGGCCATCATGCTCCTGCTGAACGCGCTGCTGTACAAGCCGGTCAGCAAGGCCCTGATCGCCCGCCGCGAGCGGATCGCCCAGGGCATCAAGGACGCCGACCAGGCCGGCAAGGCTCGGGCCGAGGCCGAACAGGAAGGCAACAAGATCCTCGAGGAAGCCCGCCTGGAGGCGTCCCGGGTCACGGCCCAGGCCACCCAGGACGCGGACAAGGTGCGCCAGGACATCATCAGCCGCGCCAACGAGGAGGCGATGCGAATCCGCACGGAGGCCCAGGAGGAAGGCGAGGCCCAGAAAGTGGAGGCGCTGGCCGCTGCCGGTCGCCAGATCGCCGAACTCTCGATGCTGGGTGCCCAGCGCATCCTGGGACGCGAACTTCAGCAGGATGTCGACCAGGATCGGCTGATCGCCGACTTGATGGCCGGCCAGAATCGGAGTTAGGCCATGACCGGATCCGCCTCCGACGCCGGCCGCTACGCAGAGGCCTTCCTGGCCGCTGCCTGGGACGGCTGGCAAACCCTGTTGAATTCCCTGTCGCAGTCGCTGGCGCCGGGCACGGACCTGCGACGCCGGCTGCAGGCGGCCGGACGCGACGAGGCGGCGCTGCAGGCCATCCTCCAGGAACAGTTGCCGGACGGCATCCCTGCCCCGTTCCTGCGCCTGGTCACGGTCATGGCCGCCGACAACAAGCTGGACCAGCTCCCGGCCGTGGCCGGCGAGCTGGACGAACTCCTGCACGGAGGCGGCGCCCGACAGGTGACGGCCGAGATCACGAGTGCCGTCCAGTTGTCCGCCGAACGCAGGGAGCAGTTGACCGCCCAGTTGCGGGCCGAGCACGGCAACGAACTGGAAGTCCGCTTCAGCGTGGATCCCGCCTTGATGGGCGGCCTGCGCATCCGGGTGGGAGACCAGTTGACCGACCTTTCCGTCGCCAGCAGCCTGCAGGCCCTGCGCGACGATGTGATGGCATCGGTGTAGCCGGGACGACCACAACCCATCCGCCAGTCGGTCCCGCCCCCGTTTCCCCGACGGAGGACCGGACGAGGGACCGCCAGCAAGGAACCAAACCGCAATGGCTGTGATGAACGGAAATCTAACGGAGCGCCTGAAGGAGCGCATTCTGGCCTTTGAGCCGGCGCCAACCCGCGTCGACGTGGGCGAGGTGGAGACCGTGGGCGACGGCATTGCCATCGCCAAGGGGCTCGAGCAGGCGATGGCCATGGAACTGGTGGAATTCACCCGCAACGGCACGCTGGGCATGGTGCTCAACCTGGATGCCGACCGGGTCGGCATCATCATCATGGGCGAGTACACCGACATCGAGGAGGGCGACCTGGTCCAGAGCACCGGTCGCATTGCCTCCGTGCCGGTGGGAGACGCCCTGCTGGGCCGCGTCGTCAACGCCGTCGGCCAGCCCATCGACGGCAAGGGGCCGATCGATGCCGCCGGCACCCGCCCGGTGGAACGCATTGCCCCCGGCGTGGTCACACGGCAGTCAGTGGACACGCCGGTCGAGACCGGACTGACCTGCATCGACTCCCTGATTCCGATTGGCCGCGGCCAGCGGGAACTCATCATCGGCGATCGCCAGACGGGCAAAACCGCCATCGCCATCGACACGATCATCAACCAGAAGGGCAAGGACCTCATCTGCATCTACGTGGCCATCGGCCAGAAGCAGTCCACGGTCGCCCAGGTCGTGGGCATCCTCGAGGCCAACGGCGCGATGGAGCACACGATTGTGGTCTCCGCGGCGGCGGCGGATCCCGCGGCCCTGCAGTTCATCGCCCCCTACGCCGGCTGCGCCATGGGCGAGGAGTTCATGGAATCCGGACGGCACGCGCTGATCATCTACGACGACCTTTCCAAGCATGCCCAGTCCTACCGCCAGGTCTCCCTGCTGTTGCGGCGCCCGCCCGGCCGCGAGGCCTATCCGGGCGATGTCTTCTACCTGCACAGCCGCCTGCTGGAGCGCGCTGCCTGCATGGCCGAGAGCGAAGGCGGCGGCACGCTGACCGCCCTGCCCGTGATCGAAACCCAGGCCAACGACGTCTCGGCCTACATTCCGACCAACGTGATCTCCATCACGGACGGCCAGATCTTCCTGGAAACCGACCTCTTCAACGGAGGTGTGCGTCCCGCCATGAACGTGGGTCTGTCGGTCAGCCGCGTCGGTTCGTCGGCCCAAACCCGGGCCATGAAGGCGGTTGCCGGGCGCCTCAAGCTGGAGTTCTCCCAGTACCGCGAGCTGGCGGCCTTCGCCCAGTTCGGCAGCGAGCTCGACGCTTCCACCCAGGCACAACTCAACCGGGGCCAGCGCATTCAGGAAGTGCTGAAGCAGACGCAATACAACCCGCTCACCCTGACCCAGCAGGTAATCTCGCTGTGGGCCGTCAACAACGGCTACCTGGACGAGGTGCCGGTCGCCGAAGTCAAGAACTTCGAACAGGGCCTGCACGCCTACATCGAGGCCAGCCATTCCGGCATCGCCAACACGATCGCTTCGGAACTGGATCTCTCCGACACCACCGAAAGTGCCCTGGAAACAGCCGTGGCCGACTTCACCCGCACCTGGAGCCCGTCCGCCTAGGCGGTCCCGGCTTCCCCCTCCTTCGACGGGAGCCTGAAACGCGATGGCCAGCACCCGAGAAATCCGTCGGCGGATCAAGTCCGTCGCCAACATCGAACAGGTGACGCGCGCCATGGAGGCGGTGGCCGCCTCCCGCATGCGCCGGGCCCAGCAGATGGTGACGGCAGCCCGCCCTTTCTCCGAGAAGGCATTCGACGTCCTCCACTACATCGCGCGGCTGCCGGTGGTCGAAGCCAGCCTCAGCGAACTGATGACCCCCCGTCCCGTGCGCAAGGGATGCGTGGTCCTGGTGTCCGGCGACCGCGGCTTGGCCGGCGGTTTCAACGCCAACGTAATCCGCAAGGGACAACAGGAAGTGGCCGCCCTGCGCGCCGAAAATCGGGAGGTCTGCGCGATTCCGATCGGACGCAAGGGCCGGGACTGGTTTCAACGATACGACCCCGTCATCCATGCCGAATTCATGGGCATCCCCGACTCCCCCACGCGCAGCGACATCGCGGCCATCACCCGGGTGGTCATCGACGACTTCCGGGCGGGCGCGTTCGACGAGGTGCGGCTGGTCTACACCGACTTTGTAAACACCCTGGTGCAGACTCCAACCGTGGTCAAGCTGCTGCCGGTGGAACCGGCAGAGCCGAGTGTGCCGATGGCACCGGACTACATCTTCGAGCCGGATCCGCAGACGGTGCTGGAACGGGCCATCTTCGAGTTCACCGAGGTCCAAATCCTGCAGGCGATCTACGAATCGCTGGCCAGCGAGCACTCGGCCCGCATGGTGGCCATGCGCAACGCCTCGGAGGCAGCCCAGGAACTGCTGGAGGAACTGAACCTGCGCTTCAACAAGGCCCGTCAGGAAGGCATCACCAGCGAATTGATGGACATCGTGGGCGGCGTGTCCGCCCTGGAGCAGGCGACCTGACCGGCTCCCGGTCCTTCCCCATCGAACACCAGGAGTAAGGCAATGACTGCAGAGATTAGGGGCACCGTCACCAGTGTCATCGGTCCGGTTGTGGATTGCGCGTTTCCGGACAGCGCGCTGCCGGAAATCTACGACGCACTCTACATCGAGCAGGAAGGCGACGACCCGCTGGTGTGCGAGGTGCAGCAGCATCTCGGGGGCAGTGCGGTGCGTGCCATCTCCATGGGCTCCACCGACGGCCTGCGGCGCGGCGTGGACGTGACCTCGGAGGGGGAGCCGATTTCCGTGCCCGTGGGCCAGGCTACGCTGGGCCGCATCTTCAACGTGACCGGCCAGGCCATCGACTCCGACGACCCGGTCGAAACGGACACCTACTACCCCATCCACCAGGAGCCGCCGCCCTTCTCCGAGCGCTCCACCAAGGCCGAGCTGTTCGAGACCGGCGTGAAGGTGATCGACCTGGTGGCCCCCTTCACCAAGGGCGGCAAGACGGGCATCTTCGGCGGTGCCGGCGTGGGCAAGACCGTCGTGATCCAGGAACTCATCCACAACGTGGCCGAGTTCCACAGCGGCTACTCGGTGTTCGCCGGCGTGGGCGAGCGCAGCCGCGAAGGCAACGACCTCTGGCACGAGATGCGCGATTCGGGGGTGATTGGCTCCACCGCCCTGGTGTTCGGCCAGATGAACGAGCCGCCCGGCGCCCGCCTGCGCGTCGGCCTGACCGGCGTGACCATGGCCGAATACTTCCGCGACGAAGGGCGGGACGTGCTGCTCTTCATCGACAACATCTTCCGCTTCGTGCAGGCCGGCGCGGAAGTGTCCGCCCTGCTGGGCCGCCTGCCCAGCGCCGTCGGCTACGCACCGACCCTGGGCACCGACATGGGTGAACTGCAGGAACGGATTACCTCCACGCACACCGGCTCCATCACATCCATGCAGGCCGTCTACGTACCGGCGGACGACTACACCGATCCGGCGCCGGCCACAACCTTTGCGCACCTGGATGCAACCATCACCCTGGAGCGGTCCCTGGCGGACCAGGCCCTGTTCCCGGCCGTGGATCCGCTGGGCTCGACCAGTCGCATTCTCGACCCGGTCATCCTGGGCGAGCGCCACTACACCGTGGCCCGGGGCATCCAGCAAATCCTGCAGCGCTACCGCGACCTGCAGGACATCATCGCCATTCTGGGCGTGGAGGAACTGAGCGAGGACGACAAGCTGGCCGTCTCGCGGGCCCGCAAGATCCAACGCTTCCTGACCCAGCCGATGTTTGTGGCGGAGGTGTTCACCGGCGTCAGCGGCAAGTTCGTCAAGATCGAGGACACCATCAACGGCTTTGACGAGATCCTCCAAGGCAAGCACGACGACCTTCCGGAACAGGCCTTCTACATGGTGGGCGGCATCGACGAGGCCGTTGAAAAGGCCTCCCAGATGCGGAGCCAGGGCTAGCCGGATCCCCCCACACCCCTTGCGGAAGCGAGCAGCCACGTGCCGATCAAGGTAGAAATCGTAACGCCGGAACGGCTCCTGATGTCCCGGGACGCCGACATGGTGGTCCTGCCCGGCGAGGCGGGGCAAATGGGCGTCATGGGTGGCCATGCGCCGCTTATGACCACCCTGGTCACCGGCGAAATCCTTCTCTACGAGAATGATGAGGAACAGGAAGCCCTGTTCGTCAACGGCGGCATTGCCGAAGTCCGGCCGGATGTGGTGACGATACTGGCGGACGTCGCCGAACGGGTAGACGACATTGACATCCAACGGGCCGAAGCCGCGCGGGAGCGCGCGGAGGCCAGCGTGGCGGAAGCCGGTGGGGCCGCGTCCGCACCACCGGTGCATGTGGCGGCGCTCCGGCGCAGTCAGGTTCGCCTCAGGGTTGCCAGGCGACGTCGGGCGCGGCCCGGCATGAACACCCCTGGCAACTGAGCCCATCGGTTGCAAGACGGCGTTCTCGCCAACGGAGACCGACCGCGCTTCCCCAATGCCGGCTTCCCACTCCCCGGGAGCGGACCTGCCTGCCCGGATTGACTGTGCACGTGGAGAAGTACCGAGGAACGGGCTTTATCCTGTCTGTTCCTTCCGCACGTTCTGTTGGTCGTCTCGCTCAACCAACAGCCGACACCTCCGGGAAATAATCGAACTTCCCTGAGATCTGGCCAAGCGATTAAGGGATTGTTTGGCGCGCCGCCTCGACGAAGTCCACGATGACATCAAGGCCCAAGCCGGTCTTGAGGTTTGAGAAGACCACGGGCCGTGTTCCCCGCATGCGCCGGGCATCGGCAGCCATCACCTCCAGATCGGCGCCCACCAGCGGGGCCAGGTCGACTTTGTTGACGACCAGCAGATCGGACTGCGTGATGCCGGGGCCTCCCTTGCGCGGGATCTTGTCCCCGGCGGCCACGTCGATCACGTAGATGGCCTTGTCGACCAGTTCGGGACTGAAGCTCGCCGACAGATTGTCCCCTCCGGACTCCACAAAGACCACTTCGACTTCGGGGACACGCTCCACCATATCGGCAATCGCCTCCAGGTTCATCGAAGAGTCCTCGCGAATGGCCGTGTGCGGGCATCCGCCCGTCTCAACCCCTGCAATCCGCTCCACCGGCAACGCGCCGCTGCGGATCAGGAACTCGGCATCCTCGCGGGTATAGATGTCGTTCGTAATCACCGCGAGCTCACGGACGTCCCGCAGGTGCCGGCAGAGCGCGTCGATAAGGGCGGTCTTACCGGATCCAACCGGGCCGCCGATGCCAACCCGCAGCGGTCCGTTGCGCAGCGCGGTCACGATCGGAACAACCGGGTGTGTTGCGTCTCGTGCCGCATGGAGGCCCAGTCCACCATGGGAGCCGCGGCCCCGAGCTCGGCAAAGGGAGTACAGCGAGCCCGCGCGGCCGATCCGACCACGATCTCCTCCAAGGCGGCAAGCACTCGCTGTCCATCGGTGTGCCCCAGCGGCACCAGCCGCAAACCCGCCGAGACGAACCCCGCGACCATGGCCTGAAGGTAGGCGGGAAGCGCCTCCGCCAGTGGAATTCCGTGATGCCGGCAGGCCCGCGCCACTGCGATCGGATGTGCCAGCGGGGGGACGTCCGGTCTGCGAATCACATCGGCCGCCTCCCAGGCGGCCGCAACGGCAGCGCTGAAGGCCTTGCCCTGCAGCAGGCTCTCGGCCCGCAACTCCCGGGTACCCTTCATGGCTGCCGCGAGGTCGGCTAGGCCGTCCACCTCCGCCGGCCGGGCGCGGTGGGCGGCGCAGAAGAACAAGGCATCCGTCCAGCCTGCCCCGAACTCCAGAATGCCCGTGATCCATTCGCGAAGCGTTGCACAGTCATGCACCAGGCCGGCCTCGACCGCGTGTTCCAGGCCGTGGGAATAGGCGTAGCCGCCTGTCGGGAAGGCGGGCGACAACCAGGCCGTCAGCCGATATCGGCCCCGAAGATCCATCGGCTCAGAAGAGAAAGTAGCGCTGGGCCATGGGCAGTTCCAACGCCGGTTCGCAGGTAAGAAGCTCGCCGTCCGCGCGCACCTCGTAGGTCTCCGGATCCACTTCGATGCGGGGCAGGGCGTCGTTGTGCACCATGGAGCGCTTGTCAATGGTGCGGGTCTGCGCCACGGGCACGGGCACGGACTGCAAATCCAGCGCGGCCGGAAGATCCGCCTCCAGGGCGGCCTGCGAAAGGAAGGTGAGGGACCCGGCCGGCCGTGCACCGCCGAAGGCTCCGAACATGGGCCGATAGTGGACGGGCTGCGGTGTAGGGATCGAGGCGTTCGGATCGCCCATCTGTGCGGCCGCGATGGTCCCGCCCTTGAGCACCATTTCGGGTTTGACCCCGAAGAAGGCAGGGTGCCACAGACAGAGATCCGCAAGCTTGCCAACCTCCACCGAGCCGACGTGCTCGGCGATGCCGCAGGCCACGGCAGGATTGATCGTGTACTTGGCGACATAGCGACAGGCGCGCACATTGTCGTTGTCGCCGCGCTCTTCGGGCAACGGACCGCGCTGGCGTTTCATCTTGTCCGCCGTCTGCCAAGTGCGCAATACCACTTCGCCGACGCGGCCCATCGCCTGACTGTCGGAGGAGATCATGCTCAGGGCGCCCAGGTCGTGCAGGATGTCCTCCGCGGCAATCGTCTCGGCGCGGATCCTGCTCTCGGCAAACGCAATGTCCTCCGGCACCCGGGGATCCAGGTGGTGGCACACCATCAACATGTCGAGGTGCTCCTCAATCGTGTTGACCGTGAACGGCCGGGTGGGGTTCGTCGACGACGGCAGCACATTGGCTTCGCCGCAGACCTTGATGATGTCCGGGGCGTGACCGCCGCCCGCGCCCTCCGTATGGTAGGCATGGATCGTCCGGCCCCCGATCGCCTCCAGCGTCCGCTCGACGAAACCCGACTCGTTGAGCGTGTCGGTGTGGATCATGACCTGTACGTCCTGCTCGTCGCCGACCCGCAGACAGGTATCGATCGCGGCCGGGGTCGTACCCCAGTCCTCATGCAGCTTGAGGCCGCAGGCGCCGCCGTGAACCTGTTCGACCAGGGGTTCGGGCCGGCTGGCATTGCCCTTGCCCCAGAAGCCCAGGTTCATGGGGAAGGCGTCGGCGGCCTGCAGCATGCGGCCCAGGTGCCAGGCGCCGGGCGTGCAGGTAGTGGCATTGGACCCCGCGGCCGGGCCCGTGCCGCCGCCCAGCATGCTGGTGATTCCGCTGTACAGGGCCTCCTCGATCTGCTGGGGCGCAATGAAGTGGATGTGGGCATCAATGCCACCCGCCGTCACGATCCGCCCCTCGCCCGCGATGACTTCGGTGGACGGACCAATCGGCGTGTCGACTCCTGGCTGGATGTCGGGGTTGCCGGACTTGCCGATCGACGCGATACGTCCGTCGCGAATGCCGATGTCGGCCTTGACGACGCCCCAGTGGTCGAGAATCAAGGCGTTCGTGATCACCGTGTCGACGGTACCCGCGGCACGCGTCAGCTGGGACTGCCCCATGCCATCGCGGATGACCTTGCCACCGCCGAACCGAACCTCCTCGCCGTGAACGCAGCGATCCTCCTCGACCTCGATGAAGAGTTCCGTGTCCGCCAGTCGCACCTTGTCGCCTACCGTTGGCCCAAACATGCCGACGTAGGCGCGGCGATCCATTTCACGAGCCATGGGTCACACGTCCAACGGGCCGTCCACCAACCCTTGAAACCCCGTCACGACGCGGTTCCCGCCGAACGCCACGAGCCGCACCGTGCGGGTCTGGCCCGGTTCGAAGCGGACCGCCGTACCGGCCGGGATGTCGAGCCTGAAGCCGCGGGCGGCCTCCCGGTCGAAGACCAGTGCCGCGTTGGTCTCGCCGAAGTGGTAGTGGGACCCAACCTGGACGGGACGGTCGCCGGTGTTGGCCACCGCGAGCTCCACGACGGGCCGTCCGGCGTTGATGACAATCGGATCCTTGCCGACGATGGTCTCTCCCGGCACCATGGTGGGCTCCTCGATCAGCGAATGGGATCGTGAATGGTGACAAGCTTGGTGCCGTCCGGGAAGGTCGCCTCAACCTGAATCTCGGGGATCATCTCCGGCACCCCCTCCATCACGTCCGCCCGCGTCAGAACACTGGCGCCCGCCTGCATCAGGTCCGCCACGGATCGGCCGTCGCGCGCGCCTTCCACCACGAAGTCGGTAATCAGGGCCACGGCCTCCGGATGATTGAGCAGAACGCCCCGTTCCCGGCGCCGGCGCGCCACGACGGCCGCCATGGCGACCAGCAGCTTGTCCTTTTCGCGCGGAGTCAGGTTCATCCTTGTTTCCGTCCGAGGCATCGATCCGGACGGGCCTCCCGGCTTTCAGACATGCCAGACCACCGGCAGGCCGGACCGCGTCGGATCGACCTGTTGCAGCAACGCGGCCGCGCATTCGCCGTAACCCGCCCGTACTTCCGCCGGGTCGGGCCCCAGCCAACGAGCCACAAGGACCCCGCCAACCACGGTCGCGCCGGCCCGGCAAGGAGCCCGGTCGATTATACGCCGGACCGGCTCCAGCAGCCCCGCGGCATCCGGTCCCGCGAGCACGAGGGCGGCCGTCGCACGCGCCCGCGAAGCCGGCTGTCGCATCGAGCGGACGTCGGATGTCCCCGTCCAGGCGCAGGTTGTCGGCCCAGGCCAGACGGCCGTCCCGCCGGATGCGCCAGACGTCGTGGAGCAGGCCGCGTCCAAAGACCTCGCCGCGGGCAATCCGTCCAAAGACCCACATCTCTCCTGCCAGCAGGCATGCGGTCCCGTCGAGAACAGACGGGCGCCGTCGAAGAGGATGGTCTCCTGGGGAACCCATGCCAGACGGGCCCGCGGGCCGACGGTCACCCGGGTTTCCAGGTCGGCCGCAGGGCCGCGCGACCGGTACGCTTTTTCCGCGGCCTGGGAGGTAGCCACGGCGGTGGTGTCCGCTCCCACCGTTACCCGAACCGCCACCCGTTTCACTTCAGTTCAATTCCAACACCATCCGGGACATCCCCTTGCCAGGAAGACAATGGGGGAGCCCCTCACACCCACTCAGGCACCGCGGACCGACTTTCGCCAGACGAGCCACAACGCTCACGATGCGCAGGAGTTTCCGGTCACCGGTGGCGAGAGATCCACCGCCCAGTCTCTCAGTCTCGCAACATCAACGCCAGCTCGATCCAGCAACGTGACCAGTTCCTCTTGCCGCGGCTGTCCGAAAACGACCCGATAGGCAGCAAGCTGTCGCTTCAGCCGGTCAAACGCCTCGACCTCCGCCGTGTACGGCAATTGCGGCACATGGCGTACTACCCGGTGTTCGCCAGGAGCGATCCAGTACGGAATCAGATCGCTCTCCTCGGCAGCCCGCGCGGCCTTGTCGGCCAGCTCGAACATCAACCTCCAGATGTCATCGCCCGCGGACCACGACGCGAAGGCATCGTCCGCATGGGAGACAGCGACGTTCCGACGAACAGCATGGCCTTTGTACCGGTGAATCCGGCCCTCGCGTTGCTCGAGATCCACCGGATTGCCCGGCAGATTCCAATGGACCAGGCGGTGGCACCAGGGATGGAAATCGAGTCCCTCCTGCCCAATCGACGTGCTGGTGAGCACGAAGGGCCGAAACGGACTGTTGAACGCGGCCCGGACCGCGTCTTGGCTGATGTGCCCGCCGTCATCCGTGCGGATGTGGCCGAAGCGTAGTGCGAATACAGTGCGGAGGCGGATCTCGTCCCGTTCGACGGTGGCGCCGGATTCTCCTTGCTCAGTGCGGAAGAACTCAGCGTGCACACGCGCGCGCGCACCGGATGCACGGCCTGGACGAGTGCCTGCGCGCACTTGGCGGCAGTTTCATCCACGCTGGCATCCTCGGACCACGATTCCTGCTCCCAGAGCAGGTGCCACTGCTCGTCGAGCACCGCTTGCAGATTGCCCTGCCGGCAGTACTGCAGCACGCGCCGCCAGTAGGCCGACTCATCGCGCCCGGCCGCGGTTTCGGCAGGAAGCTGGCGAAGCAGCGTGATCACAGCCGGCCGGTTGAAGAGGCGCCAAAATGCTTCTGCGATGCGCACCGCGAACCGACGGCGCGTGTCGTCACCGACATGGTTCCCGCCTCTCAAACTGCGCGCCGCGAGAATCGCCGGCGCGCCGAGGGCGATGTCGGTGATCAGATCGGCGAGATCCGGAGGACGCCGACCAAGCGATTGCAAGTCGAAAGTGAGCAGATCGTCGACATACGCACCGAAGACTTCCGGATTTGGCTGCGGAAGTGGCTCGTTGTCCGGCTCCGCGGACAGTTCACGGTCACGCCATGCCCGCAGAAAAGCCGGCAGTTCCGGATCCAGCAAGAGCGGCGCGACCCATTCCCATCGATCGTCGACGTTCCCCCCCGGCGGATTCGGCAGTCTCGGATCCGACAGAAGTTCGTCGACCTGGACACGCACCCACGCCTGACGGTCCTGTCCCGAAGGTGCGGCGAGCGGATGCACCCGATCCGCCAGTGGCAGGCACGGCAGGAGCAACAGGAGAAGTCGATGACGGGAGCGAATGCCCAACGCCGACTGCGTCAGTCTCAGTAGTGGGCCCTGCTCCTTTTCGAGGTTGTCGTAGAACTCGAGCCGCCCCCCCGTCATCAGCCGTTCGGCTTTGTAGCTGAGGACTGCGCTCACGACCTCCGGCACCACATTCCAAGCCGAGAACAATAGCCGCTTCGTCGCGCGTTCCTTACCCTTGAACGGCCCTTCCAGTGGCCAGTAAGGCAGCGTCGGCGGCATCCACAGCAGGCGCCACAGCCCCTCGTCGATCAGCTCGCTCACCAGTTCGCGCAGCTTGGCATTCCCAGGGTCGATGCTTCCCCACGACCGCAGCGTTGCCGCTTTCAGAAACGCCGCATCATGCCGCTTGAACGCGTCAACGATCTTGTCTGGCGTATCGATCGCCTCGACAAGGCGATCGTGGAACCTGTAACCGTGCATGAAGTGGGCGAGATACGGTGCCGACTTCCAGAAAGGCATCGGATCCTGGGCACCGACGGCTCGAAACAGTGCATCGGCGGCGATGTACTGCCGTACATCGCTCGCGGTAACAGGCGCGGTGCGCCGGTCCTCATCCACCATCGCATCGCGATCGTCACTGGCTGCGACACGTTCAGTGCGCGCCATGACATCGCGTAGGGAGCCTTCCACCGCCCGCTTCGTCATCTCAACGCGTTCCACCTGGCCCGGATCGCCGGCGGCCGCGCGCCGTAGCACGGTCCCGAAGCACGAAAGCTCATGCTTGAGCTCCTCGACACGGGCATCGTTGTCGCCGAACAGGAATCGCGTGGTGGCCAGGAAATCCTCGTAGTGCTCCTCGTGTTCGATCTCCGCGTCGGCAGTGTAAAGCTTGTATGGCGTCGCGGAGAGCAGGAGCGTGCGCACCCGCTTGCCGTCGTGCGCCTTGGCCTGGAACAGTTCCTGCGCTAGATCCGCCGCAGCATCGTGCTCTGCCCCATGCGTATCGAGTAGCGACTTGAAGCGTTGGAACTCGTCGAGAATGACCAGATCGGGTTCGAGTGCCTCGACGCACGCGCCAGCCAGCACACGACGCAACTCGCCGATCACCCGATCTCGCTGGTACCGGGCTTCGGGTGGCCATGAGCAGCGATACCGACGGAACGTCGTGTCCAGAAGCTCGCAGAGCCTGTCCTGAAGGTCGTACTGCGCACTGAATGCGGCGTTGAAGCGTTGCCTTATTGTCCCGTCGATGAGCCGGGGGTTGTGCGTCAGCCCCCAGCGCCACTCATCCCGCTTGCTGATCCATCCTTGCAGAAGATTCATTAGCGCTGTGCGCGGTCCCACCAGCGGATCGAGCAATTGAAACAACACCTCCCGCTCCTGCCTCTGACCAGTCGACCGTCCCAAGTTGAACGATGTCCCGGGGGTGAAGCTGACGAAGTTCAACTTGCTGTCAGCGAGCCCGGATTCGCCTTCCCGACGCGCCAGCTCTGTGGCCAGCATTGTGAGCCGCGTTGCCAGCGCGAACGACCGTTCCTCCGCGCCGCCTACCTGCAGCTTGGGCAGATTGGCGCGCGCGATGCTGCCGTTGCTGCAGATGTAGACGATGTCGATTCGCTCAACGTCGTTCCAGAGGTAATCGATGGCTTTGGCAATGATGCCACGGGCGACCAGTGTCTTACCGAGGCCCACCTCATCGGCCACCAGGAAGCGCCGGGTACCGTCCTCCGCCTTGAACAGACGATGGAAGGCATGCTCCACGGTACGGCGCTGAAACGCCTTGAGCGGTTTGAGACTTGCGGCGACGGATGGTCTCTTCACGGCTGCGGCTCCTGGGTGAGTGCCTCCTCGACAGCCGTCCAGACGGCGAACAACTCGTCCGGCACGATGCGCCGCCCTTCCTTCGTCTTCCGCAGGTCGTCGATCAGGCGGCGGACCGGCTCAAGGCGTCCAGGATCTCTGGAGGCGGTACGGACGAGGTCGTCAAGCAGGGTCTCGCCGCCTGCACCAACTCCCCAGGAGGCGAGGCCGTTTTCTTTCCCTTCATCCCTTGTCCACCCGAGCAACTGGTCGAGCCCGCCCAGCAGCGCCCGCAGGAACCGGAGGAACTTCTCGGGGCTGTCCAGCAGGCCCCTGAGCACGTGGTGCATGCGGTCGGCGGGCATTCCTTCGGCAGGAAGTCGCAGGGTCATACGGATGTCGTCCACGCCCTGCACGGCGACGCGCAACCGAAACGCGATGAACGCCGTCAGACCTGCGAGAGGCAACCTCCATCGCAACGGCTCATGCAGCCGCAGAGCCTGATCCTCGGCAACGGAAACAGGCCAGGCCACGACGTCGATATCGTTGCCGAGTGGAACCACGCCACCATCGATTGTCAATGTCCAGAGGTCGTCCCCGGGAACGCAAACCACGCGCAGGTCCGCGTCCGCAAGGACATCACGTGCAGATTCGAGGTGGTCCCGCGCATCGGATACGCACCGGTCCATTTCCTCCGGTTCCGTTCTTTGATACGGCACGCACAAATCCCGGAATCCGCCGTCGAGGAAATGATCGATGCCATGCCCATTCGCACCTGCCCTCTTGCCCGTGATGGACGCCATCATCTCGACGTTGCTGCCGGTGAACGCCGGCCAGGTCAGGTTTGCAGAGCCCACGGACCAGGTCACATGCCAACCGTGCTCCACGGCGATCATCTTGGCGTGCAGCCCCGACGGGCGAGCATCCGCACCTGTTCCAGGGTCGCTCTTCATCGTGTCAGCCTGACCCTCCTCGTCCATGTCGGCCGGACCATCCTCGGCTTCTCCCTGGGCGATATCCGAGAGGACGAATATCTGCTTCCACGCGGCGAGCGCGTCTTCGGACAACTTGTCGAGCTCCTCTTGTCGGCTCACCAGTACCCGGTCGTTCCCGGACAGCTTGCCAACCGCGTCGAGCGCCGTCCGATTGACGAACGGTGCTACAGCGAGCGCGCGAAACCCTTTCGATGGCGGATTCCAGGCTTGACACCCCGGTGTCAATCCGATGGCATGGAACTCGATTGGCGAGTTGAATCCCTCAGGCGAAGGAAATGCGGTTCGCCAGATCTGATCAGCCAGCGCCTCCACACAATCCGCGACATCCGGTGGCGTCCGGTTCGCATTCGTGGCCAGTTGCGGCAGCTCGAGAAGGAAATTATGGAGCGGCCGGCTCGCTTCCACATACTCCCTCCCCAATACCGACTCGCTCGCCAGGGCGACATCCCAGGAACGATCGAAGGTCAGGTTTCGAGACAGGATCGCCACCCGGAGAATGTCCTCCGCCGTTCCATCCACTGCCGTGAATCGTGCGACCCACACCTTGGGATGGAAAACACCGCCGTTTGGCGCGCGCACGGGGTGCACGCTCGGCTCGAGCATCGAGTACAGTGACCGCGCGCCCGTCGGAATCGCGATGCCCGTCGCATCGACAAAGACATGCACGCGATCGCCGGCGTCCCGGATCGCCTGGTGCAACCGCAGCGGATCGGCCAGCAGCGCCTCCAAGCCGCCCTCGGGATGTGCGAGCACGGACAGGGGCAGCACGAGCAGCGCTTCCAGATCGAGGGTATAGGTGGTCAGCACGGCGAAGTCGAGCCGGTACCCAACGGGAGGGCGGATCAGTTCAAACGCCGTGGTACGCGAGTCCGGTGGGAGCATCAGGCAGCCAATCCCTGGTGTAGATCGATCAGGAATCGCCGGACGCGAGACCAGCGGAAGTCCATCCGGCCGACACCGACGCCTGGAGCCCAATCCAACAGGCGGTTCTGGTTTCGCAGCCGTGCCCGAACCCCCTTCAGACGCCACTCGCGCTCGGCAATCAACGTCCGCAACCAGCGATCGTCGGCGACCCTGTCCGGTGCCAATTCGGCAAGCCGCCGCGACCAGCTTTCGATGAAAACGCGCTGCGGATACGGAAGGTGTCCGTCACGCCGGACGACCAGTTCCCAGAGTCCCTTGGGATCGAAAGAGGCTCCCTCTGCAGCCTCCCGGTTCGCCCACTCGGCGAGATCCGCGCGGAACTTATCGATCGTTTCCGCCTCATCCGATTCCAGGACTTCGCGCCGCCGTTCCGCGACCAGTAGGTTGTAGATCAGCGGCATGCCTTCTACATGCAGCGAGAAGCGCCGCGCCAGCTCCAGGTCTTCTCGGGCCCGACCCATGGCGCGCAGTGCGTCGGGATCGTCCCAGACTGCCGTCGCCGGCGAATCCGACCCGTTCCGAACCAGCCATGCCAACAGCGTGCCCGCGCACCGCTCCTCCACCCGGCCGCGCAGGAAGTCGGCTTCGTCATGGGTCAACGCGAATGAGGCTTGCCAGGGGAACCCCTCCGGCGGCTTGGGCAGTCGGGGATGCCAGTGCGGTTGTTGGCTCCAGATCACGCCCGGATCGTCCGCGCGCCCCACGATACCGCGGCCGTTCGCCAGCGCGTCGAAATGGGAGTGATACCAGCCTTGGTTTTGCTGTGGCAGGAAGATGCCCCACTGGGTGAGCGTGCCCCAGTAGACGGAACTTGGCAACCGTTTGAGCGCCGCACGGGCCATCTGGCCGATGACCCCTGTGTTGTCGGCGTTCCGGTGAAGCGGTCCGATAAGTTCCACCTCGGCCTGCCGAGCTGCTTGCTGCACCTCGCCGGCCCTTACCCGCCGATATTCCAAAAGGCGATAGAGCCACGGGATAAACAGAAGGTATCGCAATCGGGTTTGGGTATACGAGGTGCCGGGAAACAGTGTGTCCGACAGCATGCTCCGCAGGCTCCCAAGACCCATCTCGTCAATCGTGCCCGACTCGTTGAAAAGATCCAGCACGCGCCGCATCTTGTCGCGGTCGCTGGTCGTAAGGTCGAGCCAAGTCAGCGTCGCCTGCATCCAGTTACCTTTCGCACTTCAGCGCGCGACTTATGAATGACATGGCAGCCCGAGGCCAAAGGAGATGTCCCACTTTCGCGGGTAGTGGACTTCGTTCCTGCTCTGCTTCCGTTTGAGATATCGGCCCGGACGCGCCGCCCGGCTTTCAAACATGCCAGACCACCGGCAAACCGGACCGCGCCGGATCGACCTGTTGCATCAACGCGGCCGCGCATTCGCCGTAACCCGCCCGTACTTCCGCCGGGTCGGGCCCCAGCCAACGAGCCACAAGGACCCCGCCAACCACGGTCGCGCCGGACCGGCAAGGAGCCCGGTCGATTATACCCCGGACCGGCTCCACCAGTCCCCCCGCACCCGGCCCCGCCGGCCCCCGGCGGCCCCGCGGCACCCGGTCCCGCGAGCACGAGTGCGGCCGCCGCACGCGCGCCCGCAAAGCCGGCTGTCGCATCGAGCGGACATCGGATGTCCCCGTCCAAGCGCAGGCTGTCGGCCCAGACCAGACGGCCGTTCCGCCGGATGCGCCAGACGTCGTGGAGCAGGCCGCGTCCAAAGACCTCGCCGCGGGCAATCCGTCCAAAGACCCACATCTCTCCCGCCAGCAGGCATGCGGTCCCGTCGAGGTCAAATTCGAGACGGCGGCACAGACGGGCGCCGTCGAAGAGGATGGTTTCCTGGGGGACCCATGCCAGCCGGGCCCGCGGGCCGACGGTCACCCGGGTTTCCAGGTCGGCCGCGGGGCCGCGCGACCGGTACGCTTTTTCCGCGGCCTGGGAGGTGACCACGGCGGTGGTGTCCGCTCCCACCGCCACCCGAACCCTCAGGTGGTCGCCACCCGCGATCCCGCCGGCGCTGTTGGCCAACACCACCTCTGCGGCGGCACCGGGGTCGACCCGGGGCAAGAAGACTTTCAATGGCGCCTGCTGCCGGTAGTCAATCCGGAAGCGGTCCCCTGGGATTGGTTCCAGGGAGATCTCGGCCCGGCCCGCCATCACCTGGTGGCCGACGACGGCTCCTGCCCTGCCGGATTTCCTATAATAGTGTGTTGCAGGTCCGAGGGATTCGCCCTTCGCCCCGTACATCGACTTCGCGCGACCTCCCGACCATCTCCCATGCTGCAGAAGCACATTGGCATCGACCTGGGCACGGTTAACGTGCTGGTCCACGTCCAAGGCAAGGGCATTGTGATGCAGGAGCCGTCGGTGGTCGCAATCGCCGGCCAGCACATGGTGGCGGTTGGCCACGAAGCCTTCGACATGCTCGGCCGCAACCCGGACAGCATCCAAGTTGAACGGCCCCTGCTGAACGGCGTGATCGCCAAGTTCGACGTGACGGAGGCGATGCTCCGCTACTTCATTCAGCAGGTGACCGGCAAGCGCCCCCTGTTCAAGCCGCGCGTGATGATCTCCACCCCCAAGGGGGTGACCAGCGTCGAGGAGCATGCCGTCCACGACGCCGCCATGCAGGCCGGGGCCGGGGCCGCCTACCTGATTCCCGAACCCCTGGCCGCGGCCTACGGCGCCGGCCTGCCGATTGGAACCCCGACCGGGAACATGGTCGTGGACTTCGGCGGAGGCACCACGGAATCCGCAGTCGTGTCGATGTACGACATTGTGGTCTGGAGCAGCGTCCGCACGGGGGGCAACCGCATCGACGAGGCCATCGCCAACTACGTGCGCAAGAAGTACAACCTCCTCATCGGGGAGCAGACTGCCGAGGAGATCAAGATCAGCATCGGCAGCGCGTTGCCCCAGGAATACGACACCAGCATCGAGATCAGGGGACGGGACCAGGTCAACGGCCTGCCCCGCAGCGCCACCCTGGCCAGCAGCGAGGTGACGGAAGCCATCGAGGACCCCATGCAGGCCATCATCGGCACCATTCGGTCCACCCTCGAAAAGACACCGCCGGAACTGGCCTCGGACATCATCGACCGGGGCGTGGTCCTGACCGGAGGAGGTTCCCAACTGCGCTACCTGCCGGAACGGCTGACCCGCCATCTGGGAGTGCCCTGCTACGTTGCCGAAAACCCCATGGCCTGCGTTGCCCTGGGAGCCGGCCAAGCCTTGGAGAACTATCAGATCATGCGGCGCAGTCTCCCCGAAATCGAGGTTTGACGATGGACCCGCATCTGGCTCGCCTGGGACCGCACAGCCGCTGCGTACACGGCGGCGAACACCATCTGACCAGGGACCGCGGCACCGCATCCGGCGCCGCCACGCCCACGGTCAACGCCATCGACACGAGCGTCACCCACCTCTATCCGAGAATTGACGAGCTGGATGCGGCGCTGGGCGGATCCCCCGACCGCTTCGTCTATCAGCGGTACGGCAACCCGACCGCCCGGGCCTTGACGGATGCCCTGTCGGCTCTCTGCACGCACGACCCGTCGCTGCCACTGGAAGCCGTGGCCACCGCCACTGGCATGGCCGCGGTGCACGTGGCCCTGTTGGCAGCCCTGGCGGACAGCGACAATCGGCGGGTGGCCGCCTCGCGGGACTGCTACGGTGCCTCCGTTGCCATTGTCGACCAGTTGCTGCCGTCCCTGGGGGTGGAAGGTCACCTGGTGGATGCCTCGGACAACGCAGCCGTGGCCGACTTGTTGGCCGAGGTCAAACCCGCCGTGCTTTTGGTCGAGACCACTTCGAACCCGCTGCTGCGCGTCGTCGACATCGCCGCCGTGGCCCGTTTGTGCCGGGCGCACGGCACGCTTCTGGTCGTGGACAACACGTTCCCGACCCCGCTGACCTGCCGCCCGCTGGATCTGGGCGCGGACATGGAACTGCACAGCGCGACCAAGTACATCGGCGGTCACGGAGACGCGATGGGCGGCATCGTGGTCGCGCGCGCCCGCCACGGACCGGCCCTGCGCGAACACCTCAAGACCACCGGCGGTTCCCTAGGCAGCTTCGAGGCCTGGCTTCTGCACCGGGGCCTCAAGACCCTGCCGCTGCGCTACCGGCAGCAGTGCCGCAACGCCGAACAGCTGGCCGCCTGGCTGGGGGAACATCCCCGGATCGCGCGGGTGGTGTACCCGGGCCAGCCCGACCATCCGGAGCACCAACGGGCCCGGGAGCAGTTCGACGGCCGGTTCGGCGCCATGCTGGCCTTCGAGATCGAAGGGGCCGACCAGGCGGCGGTGTTCCGCTTCATGGAGCGCCTGCGACTCGTCCAGCCCGGCACCAGCCTTGGCGACTGCTACACGCTCGTGTTGTATCCAGCCCATGCCAGTCATCGGGCACTGACCCCGGCGCAACGACGCGCGGTTGGCATCTCCGACGGCCTGGTGCGGTTGTCCGCGGGCACGGAGGACGTGGAGGACCTGATTGCGGATCTGTCGCAGGCCCTGGCCGTGCCGCCCGCGCCCAACACCCCCTGAATGTCAACAGAGGAATCAATCACATGACCATCCACAAGGCCCGACGTCGATTGGGCGCCACCGATCTGGAAGTTACCACACTGGGTGTGGGGGGAACCGGCTGGGGCAATCTCTACGAACCAATGCAGGACGAGGTCTGCGACACGGTCATTCGCCAAGCAGTCGCCTCCGGTCTGAACTACTTCGACACCGCGCCGATCTACGGCCACGGCCTCAGCGAGGAGCGGCTGGGACGCACACTGCGGCAGCTTGACCGGGCCTCGTACCTCGTCTCGACCAAGGTGGGCTGGCGGCTCGACCCGTTGCCTGAGGACGCTTCGGACGCGTCGCTCTTTCCCGGAGCCCATCGCTATCAGCAGGTCATGGACTATTCGCGCCAGGGCATTCTCGACTCGATCGAAGCCAGCATGGAGCGGCTGGACGTCGGCCAAATCGATATCCTGCTCATGCACGATCCGGACGAGGGCAGCAGCCAGTGGGAGGGATGGCCGGACACGGAGGTGTCCCACTTCGAGGCGGCCATGGAGAATGCCTATCCCATCCTCGACGATCTGCGCACCAAGGGCCATGTCAAGGCCCTTGGCCTGGGCATGAACCAGTGGCAGATGCTGACCCGCTTCGCCGAGGCCGGGCAGTTTGACTGCTTCCTGCTGGCGGGCCGCTACACGCTGCTCGAGCAAACCCCCCTGGACGAATTCCTTCCGATGTGCGCCGAGCGCCAGATCAGCGTGATCATCGGCGGTCCGTTCAACTCCGGCATCCTGGCCACGGGTGCGGTGGACGACGCCCGTTTCGAGTACAAGGCGGCTCCGCCGCACCTGATGCAGCGGGTCAAGGGCATCGAGGCCATGTGCATCCGCCACGGCATCACCCTGCAGGCCGCCGCCCTGCAGTTTCCGCTGGGGCACACCGCGGTGGCGTCCGTCATTCCCGGCATGCGCGCCACCTCGGAGCTGGAAACCAACCTGGAAGCCATGACCATGGATGTCCCTTCCGACTTCTGGACCGAACTCAAGGATCGGGAGCTGATCCATCCCAACGCCCCCACACCGTCCTGAGGAAAGGGTCCGGTATTCGGCAAGGCCGTCAACGCGGCATTTTTCTGGACTATAATCGCCAATCAGGCCCTCATGCGCCTGTTGCCCCGTTCCCTTGCAGTCCACTGGTGAAACTTCATGCACGACAAAGGCTATGTCCATCCCGAAGTCCTGGTCGATACGGCTTGGGTTGCCGAGCACCTGCGCGATCCCAAGGTTGTCTTGATGGAGAGCAACGAGGATCCGCTGCTCTATGAAGTCGGCCACATCCCCGGCGCCGTGAACCTGGACTGGATGGAGGATCTGAATCACGAATTGAGGCGGGACTACCTCCCGCGCGGCGACCTCGAACGCCTGCTCCAGGAACTGGGTGTGGAGCAGGATGCGAAGATCGTCCTCTACGGCGACAAGAACAACTGGTGGGCAACCTTCGCGTTCTGGGTGCTGTCCCTGTACGGCGTGCAAAACCTGAGCGTGATGGACGGCGGCCGGCAAAAGTGGATCGAGGAGGGCCGCGAGCTCACCAAGGAAATCCCCTACCGCGAACGCACCGACTACACGTTGCCGGACGGGGAAGGCAACCCGGGCATCCGGGCCTTCCGCGACGACGTGCTGGCCCACTCCCAGGCCGGCAAGCCCCTCCTGGACGTACGCAGTCCGGCGGAATACTGGGGCGAACTGCTGCACATGGCCGACTACCCGCAGGAGGGTGCCCTGCGCGGCGGGCACATCAAGGGGGCCAAAAACGTGCCGTGGGCCAGGGGGGCCAACGCCGACGGCACCTTCAAGCCGGCCGACGAACTGCGGGCCATCTACGAAACCGAACAGGGTCTCAAGAGCGACGACGAAGTGGTGGCCTACTGCCGCATCGGCGAGCGCAGCAGCTTCTCCTGGTTCGTGCTCACCTATCTGTTGGGATACGAGAAGGTTCGCAACTACGACGGGTCCTGGACCGAGTGGGGCAACGCCATCGGTCTGCCGATCGAACGCTGAACCGCGTTCCCACGGTCCCCGCACCCCGGGAGGAGCGCTCCTCCCGGAACCCCAGTCCCATGTCGAACAGCCCACACTGCCGGATGGTTGTCCGGCAGTGTGTCGGGCGCTCCGTCCGCGCCACCCCGTGTGTCAACCGGGTATCTCGATCGCGCCTTGACACCACCGTCCCGGCCTTCCCATGACACAGGCGGAACCTCAGGTCGAGGTCTCCCTCAGTCGCAATCTGGGGTTGCTGGCGGTCACCATGATTGGTGTCGGCGCCATGATTGGCGCGGGCATCTTCGTTCTGACGGGCATTGCGGCCGGCAAGGCCGGACCCGGTCTGCTGCTGGCCTTTCTGCTGAACGGCTGCATTGCCCTGATCATCGGCGGCAGCTATGCCGAACTGGGCAGTTGCTTCCCGGCGGCGGGCGGGGGCTACCTGTGGATCAAGCAGGGCATGAACGATCTGTTCGGCTACCTGTCCGGATGGATGAGTTGGTTTGCCCAGTCCCTGGCCTGTGCGCTCTACGCCTTGGCGTTCGGCGCCTTCTTCGTGGAACTGCTGGGACTGTGGGGTCTCGATCTGGCCGCCGGCTGCGCGGACATCCACCATGGCTGCCCCCTGTTGCACTGGAGCCGCGTCGGGCTGGGGGTGGCCCTGGCCGCGACCTTCACCTGGATCAACTACAAGGGTTCCTCCGAAACCGGCCTGATCGGAAACATCGTCACCAGCATCAAGATCGTGATTCTGGTGGTGATGGCAGCCTTCGGCCTGTCCCTCATGTTCCGGGAAGCCGGCGGTGAGGTGTCCACGATTGTCGAGACCTCCTTCCGGCCGTTCCTGCCGTTCGGCATCGGCGGCGTCCTGCTCGCGATGGGATTGACTTTCATCGCGTTCGAGGGGTTCGAAATCATCGCCGCCAGCGGCGAGGAAGTGAAGAATCCGACACGCAACATTCCGCGGGCCATCGGACTCAGCATCCTGATCGCGGTCTCCATCTACCTGACAACGGCCGCCGTGGTGATCGGCGCCATTGATTCGGGCGATCCCAATGTGCCGGTGTACCAGTTCCTTTCGACGCTGGGCGAGCTGGGCATGGTCGAGGTGGCTGCGCAGATCTTTCCGGTCGGTGGCAAGCTGATGTTGATCCTGGCAGGTCTGGCCAGTGCCACCAGTGCCCTCAACGCCACGCTGTACGGATCCAGCCGCGTGGCGTTTGCCATGGGCCGGGACGGCAACCTGTTCCCGGCCTTCGGGCAAATCAATCCGAGCACCATGACACCTGTGATGGCCATTGCCATAAGCGGCCTGCTGGTGGTGGTCATGGCGGTGTCCCTCCCGATTGAGGACGTGGCGGCCAGTGCCAACATCATGTTCCTGCTGCTGTTCATGATGGTGTGCTACTCGGTGGTGTCCCTGCGCAAGTCGCACCCCGACCTGAAGCGCCGCTTTACGCTGCCCCTGACCCCCTTCCTGCCGTCGCTGGGCATTGCCATCTGCCTCGTGCTGGCGGTGTGGCTGGCCAGCCTGAGCATGATTGCCTGGGGCATCGCCATCGCCTGGATGGTGGGCGGGCTCACCATCTACTTCGTGTGGATTCTGCCGAACCAGACCAAGTGGGAGGTCAGCCCCAGCCGCACCGTTTCCGAATCCGCCTCGGTCCTGACGGCCACCGGCCTGCCTACCGTGCTGGTGCCGGTCAAGGACAAGTTCATGGCCAGCAGCGTGGGCGCCCTGGGTTCCATCTTCGCCCATCAGCGCGGCCACGAACTGCTGTGCATGCACGTGGTCCGCACACCGGACATGAACACGGTCCGCGCCGACATGATCGACACGTCGGTGCCGAGCGTGGCCACCCGTGTCTCGCGTCAGCTGGACGTCAACCACCGCGAGCTGACCGTAGTCGGGCGCAGTGTCAGCCAAACCATCAGTGCCAAGGCCAACGAGTACAACACCAAGCTGATTGTGTTCGGCTGGCCGGGTGTCACGGTGGGCAGCCAGCATGCCTTCGGTTCCGTCATCGATCTCATCGGAACCAATCCGCCCTGCGACATCCTGGTCACGCACTTCAACACGCTGTGGCGCAAGCCCCGCCGGATCGTGATTCCGAGCCGGGGTCGGGGCGCCAACCTGCGCATGAACTACGAGATTACCCGGGACCTGGTGGCATTCTACCGGTCGGAGGACAGCCTCAAGACCACCGGGTCGCACAGTGCCTCCGACGAGGAAATCCAGGTCAGGACCATCTATGTCGTCACGTCCGACGAGGAACGGGAAAACACACCGCTGGTGAAGCAGACATCCATCGACCTGGCCAAGTCGGTGGATGTGGACACCGAGTTCGAGGTGGTGGAAGCGGTCAATGTCGAGGCCGGCATTTTGCACGCCAGTCGGAACGCCGATCTGTTGTTACTGGGTGCTTCCGACGAGGGTTACTTTACCCAGCAATTCCGCGGTTCCATTCCGGAACGGGTCATGCGCAAGACCTCGGCGAACGTGATCATGAGCCGCAAGTTCCAGGGACCGGTCTCCAGCATGCTCCGCCGCTTCGGCCTGGGCGGTCCGCGCGAGGACCAGGAGATGCCGAACCTCGACCCGGAGGAGTAGGGGACTTCGGCTGGCGCCCGCGCCGAAGATGCGCGTTTTCTCCGCCAATCTGGTGGGTTGAAGCCAACCTCGGGCAATTGAGCCCCAGTGCTTGAGCCCAGTGCAACAACACAGTCTGTCTCAGACAATCCCCGTGGCCGCGGGGACACCAACCCTGATTCAAACTGCAAGTAGAACGCTGAACGTTAGCAGGCCCATCCCCGCCATTTGAAGCCGGCCACAGGCACATGCTTGCGCCCACCCGAGCCCGTTGTCGCGCAGGCTGCGAGAAATCCGGGACAGGCACCCAATGCCATACCCTCGGGGTACCGGCGATCCGTCGCAGCATTGCAGCAGGAACTTGAGGACACTGTCGAACCCGTGTCGATGCTGCGGATTGCGTTGGCCGACTACTGGCCAAGCTTCCAGACCGGGCTTAACCCAAAGGCGGAACTTGATACCAGCCCCTGCCATGTGTACATATATGTTTTTCTTAAACAGTAACTGTTCAGGTACTCCAGCCTGGGGCTGTTAGACAGCCTGACGCGGGCCGCTCGGGATTGGCCCGCCGGCCGGGTTGTGCGACACTGGGGCCATGTCCGCGCCGTCCCTCTCCGAGCAGCTGGC
>MPMO01000021.1 GCA_002238555.1 Caldilineaceae bacterium bin34 | reverse complement strand
AACAGGGAAACAAGTCCGATCCGGACCTTCAGGGTGTCGGTAGGGCCTGTACCAATTGCTTGTTACGGACCTCACAGGGAGCCGTTGGGGACGGCTACTTGGCAAAGGAGCGAAAATGCGGTAACAGTGGCTGGTGAAGTCAGCGAGCCTCCGATCCGGAAACTCTGTGCAGGGATCCACGAGCCCGGACGCAATCCTGCTGTACGCCCTGTTCCTCCCGTGGTGGCTTTCCCGTCACCAGGAATGACATGTTCTCCGGTCTTTCACAGACGGCAAGGGAGACTCTTACGGGCTGTCAGAGCCGGAGTGCTGTACTTTTCTCCCCTCACCTTTCCTGCCTGCGATGCCCTCCCGGGCGGCTCGCCGACTGACTGAACGTCCCTCTCATTGGGGCCGGGCCCGGAATTCGATGTCGGAGCCCAACCATACCTCCCGCAGGTAGGGAGACCGCACCAGCAGGTCTTCCCACATCACCTCCTGCCACGGGGTTATCAACAACAGCGTCCGCAACTGTGGGGCCTGGGCCAGAAAGTCCCGTGAAGGACGCTGCAGGGAGTTGCTTTGCAGGGTCAACTGGCGCAAGGACGGCAGATCGGTCAGCAAACCAGCTGGCAAGGAAACCTGATGCAGATTAAGGACCAGATTCTGCAACCCGGGTACCGGCTGCAGGAGACGGGCCGGCAGGACCGTATGTCCCACACCCAACTCCAGGTGGCGCAACCCGGACACCGGGACCAACAGGGTCTCGGGCAGGGCCCTGCCCGCCAGACCCAGCTTCAGGGTCCGCAGGGCGGGTACTGGCGCCAGCCAGGTGGACGGGAGGGAAGACAGGTGGACCCAGCGCTGCGACGGCAATTCTGCGGGGTAAGGACCCCGTAGGGTCTCGAGCCTACGGTCAAGAATTCGTGGCCTTTGGTCATAGATCGGATCGCTGTATCTGAGGGCCGCAATGTTGTAGTCACCGTAATAATCTTCGAAGGGCCGCCACCAGGGATGAGGGTCTCCCAGTTGCAGGGACTCCAAACCGGGCGTGTGCCCCAGGAAGTCGACCGGCAACTCCAGCCGGGGCTGAGGAGTGTTCCCATTCGATTCCACTGGTCTCTGAACCGCCAGGCTGAATTCCTGCAATCCGGGCACCGGGGCCAGTAGTCCGGCCGGTAGCGAACCAAACCGGAGCGGGTACAGATGCAGGGCTTGGAGCCGGGGTACGGGCGATAGCCAATCCGGAGGCAAGTCCTCCAATCGGAACGGATACGACAGATCCAGGTGTCGGAGTTCGGGCGTGTAGGTCAACAGGTCCCCGGGCAAGGCCCAAGGTTCCGGGGACCAATAACCGTTCTGAAATTCCAGGCCCTGCAGATAGGGGACGGCAGACAGGAAAGCCGGCGGCAGGGCTTTGGGACCCTTCAGCGTCAGATACTTCAGACGCGGAGTGGTCTGCAGGCTGTGGGAACTGAAGGGTTGAAGATAATCTTTTGGATCGAAGAATTGCAGTTCGGTGAGCTGTCCCTTGTCCACCAGCCACTCTTCCAGATAGTGGCCCTCCCCCGGCTGGAGCAATTCGTGATCCTTGCCCGGGTGACTGGTAACCAGTTGCTGCAGGAAGGACAAGGGATCTAGGACAATGGGGGGAGCTCCCAATGCGTTGAAGCTTTGCAGGTAGGGCATCTCCTCCGCCTGCACCGCGATGTCCTGCCACACTGTTGCCGACCCCGACGGCCAGGGGAAGTTGTACGCCACCCTTTCCAGATGGTGCAGATTCTCCAGACCCCCCGACAGCAGCAGGCGCATGGGCAACCCGCCCAGATAGCGGAGACGAGGGGTATAGGCCAACAGGTCGGACGGGACCCCGAAATGTCCTGCCAGCGTCAATGACTCCAAGTGGGGTACCGGTGCCAGCAGACCTTTCGGCAATGTCACCTCAAAAAAATAGTTCCATTCAAAATAGCCCCCCACGTGCAGGTGGAGCGAACGGAGCTGGGGAACGGGTGTCAGCAAGGTGGATGGAAGGGACGTACCCTTCAGAAAGGGGCTGCGGAGGGTCAGGTGCTCCAGTTGAGGCACAGGAGCCAGCAGCTTAGGGGGCATGGACCGCATTGCTCCGTCAAGGATCAGGCGGCGCAACCGCGGTGTCGGATTCAGAAAATCCAAGTTGGCCGCGGTCAGGTACAGGCCCCCGAACGTCAACTGCTCCAAGTGGGGAACCGGGGTCAGCAGGGCGGAATCCCAACGGCTCCACTCGGCCTGGATAGCTTGGTGCTGCGACCAATCTACTCTCATCCACCAATCTGGTCCCATCCGGGCCTGCTCCTTCTGCCAGTGGTCCAGCACCGGCCCCAGGTGAGGCACGGACTGCAAGCAAGGCCTCGGGGAGTTTGGGGCTGTACAAGTCTATTTCCAGGGTCCGCAGCCGAGGCAGATCCGCCAACAGGTCCCGCCCCCACCAGAAGCGCTGGAACGACGGTGCCGACAGGGTCAGTTGTGTCAGCATGGACAGCCCCGCTAGGTCCCGTTTCATTAGCACCGGATGCCCCGGGCCCACCTCCACATGCAGGCTCGGCAAGGCCGCCAATTCTGCCCACGTTACGGAGGCACAGTCACGGCCGGCCCCCAGCGTTCCCAGCAACGCGGCCTGTACCGCTGGATTGCGCGTGCACAGATCCGCGCCGTCCGGAGGTGAAGGAACCGCAGTCCATGGCGGCGCATCTCCTGTCTCCCATTGACCCGTAGCCGTATAGGCCAGATACCCCACCTCATCCACACCCGCATCATCCACATAGCGTACCGCCCCCCCCCCCCCCCCCGCATCACCCCCATGGCGTCCCCCCCCCTCCGGCGCTCCCTGCCCCCGAAAGCCCTCGGTCACCGGGGCCTCATCCAGCGGTTCGCCAGCCACATCCACCGGCCGCAGCGCCGTCACTTCCAGGAACACGGTCTCGGTCGGCCGATAACCCTCCGGCACGGTAAACAGGTCCGCCGGCGCCTGACGCGCAAAGTGCTGCACCGGGGAGCGGACCGTACCCAGGTGTAGCGTGACCGCCTGCCCCGTACGCTGCAGAGCAAAGGCACCCTCATGGTGCGCCCCCTGATCCCGGTACCGGCCTGTCGTCCCGTTCGTGCGCCAACCCAGCGTCAGCGTATAGGCCAGGTGGCCCACTTCATCCAGCTCCGGCCCGTCCAGGTAGCGCACTTCCCCGTTGGAAGCTATCTGCACCCGGAAACGGACCGGGATCTGGACCTCGGGCCGGCGCTCGCCTGCCTCCACCGGCCATCCCTCTGCTTCCCGGATCTCACTTTCTGCAGGCCGGTACCCCACCGGCACCGTGAACAGCACCTGCGGTTGCTGCCGTGCCACATACTGCACGGCCGACCCCACACTGCTGAAGGTAGCCGTTACTTGCGTCCCTGTCCGCCGCAGGTGATACCGGCCTCCGGCATGCACCTCCAGATTGTCATACTCATCCTGGTGCACGGCCCACGGCACGGGAGTCGTGGGCCCCGGCGTCTGGGCCCACGCAGGGGAGAACAGTAGTAGTCCCCAGAACCCCGGCACCACGCCCAAGACACAAAGAACGCGGAGGAAAGGCATAGTGAGGGCAGGGATCCACATACAACGACATTCCTGGCATTCATGCCCACGACCCCATGAAATCCGGCGGCCGACTGCAAGCTAAAGGCTGGAGAGGGCTGTTCCTGGGCGCGCCCCCTACCAGCTTGGTGCCCTGGGACCATCAAAATGGTCCAGCCCAGTCGCTGATTCCAGGAGATTGCCACCCAACCGGTACGTCACAGAACCCTGAAATGCGGCCTTCCTGAGCCTCCGATCGTATCACTTTCCGCGATGGGAGAGGACACCGCTCTATAACGGAATTTGGTGGGGTTTTCAGTTCCCGATGCGGATCAGTGCTGTGTACTCCATATGGACGCTGCCCCATAGGCAACAGACAGCCTCGGAGCCAAACAGGAGGCGTCCCTTGCGCAGACTTGGTGGGCCTTGAAATCAAAATACACCAGCAGGTGACGGACAATCCCACCAAGCTGGAGCCCATCATGGCCCTGTGACGACTTTGTCAACACCCTGACCTGCCTCTGCATGGGCATGGGCACGCCGGGCTATGCAGGGCCGGGGGGCGGACGCGGTTCGTCCCGTATGGGCGACTGGCCTGTTGCAGGGACGTCCTTGTGATCGTCCGGCAACAGTGTTCGCCAAGCCGAAGGTGTTTGCAGAACGGCGTGGATGGCCTGGAGGTGGTCTTCGGACGGCTCGTTGCGGTGCCAGGCACTCTCGATGCGGTCCAGAACCGCAGGCGACAACACATTCCCCAGGAACAACCGTATGGCGGCGACGGCTTCAGCCGTCCGTTCCCGCTCAGCCACCGTCGGCGGGGAGAAGTAGTCCAGAGGCAGGGATCCCCATCCGGCCAGAGGACCATCCCCCAGCCAATTGGAATGTCCAACGTCACGCGGGGTCTTGCCCATCGCATTGAGTGCATGAGCAGCCAGACGACCACTCAGGCTCTGCACGGCACCAAGCAGCATTGACGCAGAATACCGAGGCTAGGGAAGCGTGTTTTCATCGCCGTAGAAGGATTTGACCCGGAACACGGACAACTCATCGGGTTGAGAATCCAGCAACATGCCTTCCAACCATTCATGATGTGTTTCGGGCATGTCCCCAACCAGCTTTTTCAGATCGTGAACATGGTCAAGGTCCACGCGGGCCGCTCCCAGAGCAGCCCTGATGGCAGTCTCCTCGGTTTAGTATGCTGCCGGTTGCTTGCTCCCCGTCCGACACACCGAAAGACCTGAGGTGGGGTTGTTTTTTGTGATTGACCAATGAATGGTGAATCTCCGGCCAAGCGTGCCATCGCTTTTGTGGACGGCCAGAACCTGTTTTACGCTGCTCGCGAAGCGTTCGGCTATAACGAACCCAATTACGACGTTGGGGCCCTTGCCAGGCAAGTGTGCAGGAGCCAGGGATGGCAGTTGACCGAGGTACGCTTCTACACCGGGATTCCCGATGCCTGCAACAACCCCAGATGGCACTTCTTCTGGACGCGCAAACTCGCGGCAATGGGGCGACAGGGGATCATCGTGTATAGCAGGCCACTTCGGTACCGGGACCGCAGGGTAACTCTGCCCGACGGCACCCAACACTCTGCTCTGATAGGGGAGGAGAAGGGGATCGACGTGCGGCTCGCGCTGGACGTGACAGCACTTGCTCACCGTCGTGCATACGACGTGGCACTTATCATGAGCCAGGATCAGGATCTTCTGGAGGTTGCCGAGGAGATTCGAACCATTGCAAGGGAACAGCGAAGGTGGATCACGATCGCCTGTGTCTTTCCGCAGAGTCCTGACAGCTGGAACCGCAGGGGAATCGACAAGACCGACTGGATCACGATTGGCCGAGAGCTCTACGACCAGTGCCTTGACCTCCGGGACTACCACCTGGAACTCGAGAGGGCGTAGGTTCTCCATACGATACCGGTCCGGCTGGAAACCCATCCGATTTTCCATCCCGCTGCACGTCCACCCACTCCTTCCAGGCTGAACCCAATCGGCACTGGTTCAGCATCCTGGAACATCCAGTACCGGTCCACAAAGCTATTGTCAGCGAGTAGATGTTACTGGTGGACTTGGGTCGTCAGGTACGAGGCCACAATCGCCACGCGATGCCCCTGCAATCGCATGCGTCCGTGGAGGCCATGCTGGCCAGGCCAGCACAATCGGGTCATGCCCGCGTCGGACTGGAGCGAGGAAGTAGGAAATATCATGTAGGACCGCCAATTCTAGTTCCCAATCGAAACCGGTTGCTTGTTGCAGGCATGAGGCACTGCCAAGCTTGGCAGCCACAGTAGGAGCAGTTAATTGTAACTGTAAAGACGTTCCCCGTCTTGGGTGTCTGACATCCTGACGGCAACAGGGCCACACGGGTGTTAACCTGAGTGTCGAAGCACGGTACCGAGCTGTGTTGTCACTTGGCTGTACTCGGGTTGTCCAATGCCGTTGTGCTACGTCATCCCGACGCCTAGCCGACTTCGTTTCCCACCTAACCACCAGCGCGGCACTGGCAAGCTAATCGGCTGTCCTTAACCAGCACCGCGACTGAAGACCATGTGCCCCTGTCTCAGCGCATGGACAGTTGCATGGCACTGTCACAATTCCTATGGTTTGGACAGTTTCAAGCCGTATTCCCGCTGCATTTCCGGTCTTTGCGGCGCGGTCGGCCTGACGGGAGGGTAAATCGGGGGGATTCGGCCTCCAAAAGAAACCGCACGGAGCCTGCTATCGTTGATGTAGTTCAGGAATCATCGAAAGAGGTGTTCCGTGTGATTGCTGCCCAATACACTCGCCTTGACGCCCTGCGGCAAACCGCAAGCGGCCCATTTCGCCCACCTGATGGTGCGGCTGCAGTGGCTGCCGGTGCGCGCTGGTTTGCGAGGCCCTTTCCCTTCGCACGCCTGGCCGTGGCCGCTCTGGGGGCGGTACATCCGCGGTCGCGGTGGAAACTGCTGGTCATGGACACCAGATTCGTGTCCAAGAGCAGTCGCGGAACCTGGGGCGCGTTGGGTTTGGAGTGGCATGGCCCGCGCCGTCCGCTGGGGATTGGAGGTCACTCTGCTGGCCGCGGTGGATGTCGAGGAGGCGGTGCCTCTCCCCTTTGCGCCCGGTAGTCCCCGGGAGGCGGTCGCGGCCGGGGCCGAGGACATCCTCGAGGCGTGCTGGGTAGCCACCGACACCGACTACAGCAGTCGGACCTTTGTGGAGGGGATACGGGAGCTGGACCTGCACGCGACTGGGCGGCTGCCCAAGGACACGGTCCTGCGCTTCCCCTACACTGGTCCCAATGAACGGCAGCCGGGCCACCGCCGGCAGTTCGACGGCCGCTGCGACCGCCACGACCTGTCGCGCACGGTCTGCACGAAACCGGTGGACGAGGATGTGGACCTATACCGCGGTGCCGCCCCACAGACGACGGAGGGGGTGCTCCTGTACAGCACCGACCTGGACCTGGCACCGGAACGCCTCTTCCGGTTTTATGGGGCCCACTTCCAAATTGAGTTTGCCTTCCACGACGCCAAGCAGCACCTGGGCCTCAACGACGGCCAGGCCCGGTTGCACTTTCATGTCAACATCGTCTTGGCCGCCCGGTCGGACGCGGACCGAAACGCCACCAAATTCAAGGCCGGCCACCGCATCCCACCGCAACGCCTGTAGCTGAGCGCACACCGGCTCGAATCGAGGCTAACTGGTCCCTAAACACACACTCCTAACCGGCCTGGCAATACGATGCAGGCCTCAAAACGTGTCCAAACCATAGAACAAGTTGAAAGGTGCCGCAATGACCACCTCAATATCGAAGTGTGAGAAGGACCAGCTGGATTGTATCCTTGACCACTTGAGCGACCCGTCCAACCGTTTGGACGAATGTCCGCTTGTCGATCCATTGGACCCGGCGAGTCCGCCGATTCCCCTCATTGCCCACTATACCGAAGTACGGAATGTTGCAGACAGGAATCTTTCACTTGCCGAAACAATCCATCCTGCATCCATATTCGTGCTAATCATCACACTGGTTGTCACCACCCTGACCCACACAAACATCCAGTTTATTCAGACGTGGGTGGTAGGAACGGTACCGGTGCTCGTGTTCATAGTGGCCAAGCCTCTGTTTCGGACAATCTCTGGTAGTCGCAAAGGCGCACTTTCCATTGGGTTGCACGAACTCCATTACGCGACAGCCTTCGGGACACGAAGCATTGGCTGGCGCGACGTCCTCAATGCCCATCGCGACACAGTGCCTTTCCAACACTGGAAACTGCGGCAAAATGGAAAGTGTTGCATCAAATTGGACCTGCAGGACGGAACGACACTACGGTTGGGCGTGCCGGAGATCCTCATTTGTGTTCTGACCAAAATCATGCGCGAACTGATTCGCCGACATCATGATGGCTCATCCAAGACACCATAAATGCCAGCATGAATCGCCCAATCAATTTGCCGACCTCCTAAAAGCTGAGATCCTTAGATCTAGCAGGCTGCTGAAAAACGCGGCCGGTTAGGATAGGGCTCCCTGGCAACGGAGGAAGCCCTGATGCGCGGTCGTCCCAACCCCCAACGCAGCATGCTGGCCATCGTGGACCTGGAGGAGCGGATCCTCCAGGACCATCCCTTGCGGCGGATCAAGGCCGTGGCCGATGCGGCCCTGGAACGACTCTCGCCGGAATTCGACCGCATGTACGCCTCGGTGGGCCGGGCCTCGGTGCCACCGGAGCGACTGTTGAAGGCCTCGCTGCTGATCGCCCTGTACTCGGTGCGCAGCGAGCGCGCCTTCTGTGAGGAGCTCGAGTACAACCTGCTCTACCGCTGGTTCCTGGACATGGATCTGATGGAACGCAGCTTCGACGCCACGGTCTTCACCAAGAACCGGCCACGGTTGCTGGCGCACGACGCGGGCCGGGCTCTGTTCGACGAGGTGGTGTGGGCGGCCGATGCGGAGGGGTTGCTGTCGGACGAGCACTTCAGCGTGGACGGGACCCTGATCGAGGCCGCGGCCAGTCTCAAGAGCTTCCGGCCCAAGGAGGGACCGCCGCCACCCTCGGACGACGATCCGGGCAACCCGTCGGTGGACTTTCGCCGGGAGCGTCGCCGCAACGAGACGCATGCCAGCACCACGGACCCCGAGGCGCGCCTGCTGCGCAAGGGGAAGGGCCAGGAAGCCCAGCTGGCGTTCCTGGGCCATGCCCTGATAGAGAACCGCCACGGCCTGCTGATGGACTTCACCGTCAGCCCGGCCACCGGCACGGCCGAGCGGGATGCGGTGCCGGAGCTCCTGGACGGGGTGCGGGAACGGGGCTACCGGCCGCGCACGCTGGGGGCCGACCGCGGCTACGACACCAAGGATTGTGTGCGGGACATCCGTACCCGGAGGGTGACCCCGCATGTCGCCCAAAAGAAGCAGTACTCGGCCATCGACGGTCGCACGATGCGGCATGCCGGCTATGCGGTGAGCCTGCGCCTCCGCAAGCGGGTGGAGGAGATCTTCGGCTGGATGAAGACGGTGGGCGGCCTGCGGCGCACGCGCTACCGGGGCGTGGCGCGCACGGGGCTGGCCGGCTACCTGGTGGCGACGGCCTACAACCTGGTGCGCATGGCCAATCTGCCACCGGAGCCGGAGGCCACAGGCGTGCTGCCCGGTTGACCCGCCGGGGGCTCTGCGCGCCCTCCAGGGGTTCCACGGGGCCTGCGGAGCCCGCGGATCCCGCGCGTGGGGGCCGCGCCGGGAGTTTCAGGGGCCCTCGGACCGCCTATACACCGCTTCCGCGCACCTTTGGGGGTACCGCTGGCATCCCAAACCTATTCTTCAGCAGCCTGCTAGTGATACGCATAATGAGTGTTACCTCGCTCGTGGACGACGCATAGGTGCCCCAACGCATGCACACATGCGTCGCCCACTTGCAGCTCACCTTGGCCTCGCGCCACTTGCCGAGTGGTCGGCCAGCCTCTCCTTTGACGGCACGTCAGGCACAGCGTGCTCCGTTCGGCTTCGATTCGCAGCTTCATGTCAACATCTAATACCAATCCAGTATAATTATGGCATTGCATCGTCGGCGGGCAGCTTGGTCAGGGCCTTCCGGATCCAGTCCCAGCCGCACAGTTGCCTGACCCGCGCCGGATCCGCCTGCCAAGCGTTACCCGGTCGAGCGCTCAGGACCGGTGCCAGCGCCGCCTGCTTGGCCTGCAAGTCGGGATACACCCGGCCCTCGATGGCCCGGCGCAACTCCCGGAAAAAGCGCTCGACCGGGTTCAGTTCGGAGGCGTAGGGCGGCTGCACCACTTGGGGTGCGTCCACCGCCTGCATGTCCTCGCCCGTGTGGCCCCTGGCCCCGTCCCAGACCCAGCCGTCGATGCCCGGCTCGGCCGCCCAGGCCTTCCAGATGCGAGCCATCTCCTCGCCCTTCATGTTCTTCTGCCACGCCCACCACAGCCGTCCCGTCAGGGGATCGAGGGCCACGGCCACATGAATGTACTTCCAGCCGATTTGCACGGCCTGGGCCACGGCCACCCCGCGCGGCGCCCACACCTTGCGCACCTGGCCGCGCAGCCCCAGCTTCATCTCGTCGCCCCACACAATCCCCTGGCCCGCCTTCAGTCCCACTGCTTTCAGGCGGGCCCCGAGCCCTCTTTTTTCCAGGCCGCCTGGGCCTGGGGGTCGGCCTGCGCGTGGCGGGGCCGCGGCGTCTTCAGCCGGATCCCCAGCCGCGGCAGCAGGGTGTACAGGCTGCCCACGGTATAGACCACCCCGAACTGCTCCTCGATCCAGTCCCGCACGGCCTGCGCGGTCGCAAACAGGCCCTGGGCGGCGGCCGCCACCACCTGCGCCTGTTGCGCCGCCGTCAGGTAGGAGGGCTTGCCCGGCCCCCCAGGGCAATCGCATTCTAATTGGAGCGATGCCGGCCCTGGGTAGGATGGGGGGCTTCGTTTCACCGAGGAGGTCCCCTCATGGCCGACCCTGCTCCTGTCCCCCTGGTGGCCCTGCTCACCGCGGTCGAAGATCCCCGCCGCCCCCAGGCCCGGCGCCATTCGCTGGAGGCCATCCTCCTAATCGCGACCCTGGCGGTCATCTGCGGCGCCGACAACTGGACCGAGGTCGAGTTCTTCGGCCACCAGAAGCAGGCCTGGCTGGAGACCTTCCTGGAACTGCCGCACGGCGTACCCTCGCACGACACCTTCGGGCGCGTCTTCAGCCTGCTGGATCCGGCCCAGCTGGAAGCCTGCTTTGCGGCATGGGTGCAGTCGCTGGCCGCGACGCTGCAGGACGGGGTCGTGGCCGTGGACGGCAAGACGGCCCGGGGCTCGCACGACCAGGCCCGGGGTGTGTCGCCCCTGCACCTGGTCAGCGCCTGGGCGGACGAGGCCCGGCTGGTGCTGGGCCAGCGCCAGGTGGACGACCGGTCCAACGAAATCACGGCTATCCCGGCACTGCTCGAGACGCTGGCGCTGGAGGGTTGCATCGTGACCATCGATGCCATGGGCTGCCAGAAGCGGATTGCACAGACGATCCGCGACCGGGGAGCCGACTATGTGCTGGCGCTCAAGGGCAACCAGCCGCAGTTGCACGAGGCCGTGGTCGAAACCTTCACCGTCGAGCAGGCGGAGGGTTTCGAGGGCTGCGACCACGACTTCCACCAGACTGTCAACAAGAACCACGGCCGCATTGAGACGCGCCGCTGCTGGGTGCTCGGGACACCGGAATACACCCGCTACGTGGACCCCGACGGCGCCTGGCCCGACCTGCACAGCCTGATTATGATCGAGGCCCAACGGCGGCAGGGGGACCAGGTCACCTCGGAGACCCGCTATTACATCTCCAGTCTGCCGGCCGATGCGCGGGCCCTGTTGCAGGCCGTGCGCAGCCACTGGGGCATTGAGAATTCCCTCCACTGGGTCCTGGACATGGCCTTTCGGGAGGATGCGAGCCGCATCCGCACCGGCCACGCCGCCCACAACCTGTCCCTCCTGCGACGGATGGCCCTCAACCTCCTGCGCCGCGAGACCACCGCCAAGGGCGGCATCGCCGCCCGGCGCAAGCAGGCCGGCTGGAACGACGGGTACCTGCTCAAGGTCCTGTCCAATTAGAATGCGATTGCCCTGCCCGGCCCCCCCCGGCGCCGTCCGCACACCGTCGCCAGACCGTCCTCCCGGTACCACTGCAGCCACCGATGCACACTGCGCAGCCCCACGCCCACCGCGGCTGCCACCGCCGCCGGGGGCTCGCCCCGGCGCAGCAGCCAGAGGGCATGCAGGCGCGTGCGCACTTCGATCACGGCTTCGGCGCGGTAGCGCGCATGCAGGGCCGCCGCCGTATCCTCGGCGGCCCACACCACCGCGATCTTGCGGGTCATGGGATGCCCCCCACCAAGTGGAATCCTTACAATGCCATAACTATACTGGATTGGTATAAGGTAGTCGTTTCCCTTCTGTCCCTTCCGGCATTGCCCTCACGATTCTATCTGGTACCGCTTTTTGGTCAATGCCAGACGAAGACATGTGAAGAGAACCACACTTGCGTCAACAATGATCCACATTGTTCGGCCCATATTGCCTCCGCTCATTCCATCCATGAAGGCCGAGGGCAGGGCCAACACAGCGCCGAGTATCACACCCCAAATCAGATAGGCCCACCAACGATAACCAGTCTTGTGGGCCGCGTAGGGGAGCAGGAGGAGATTGAAACCCGCGAACACCAATAACTGAACAAACGGCATGTCTCGAATTCTCCAAGCTGATCGTCACAATCTCGGTTCGGTGAGGATGTCGCCTTCGGGCGTGATGTAGCGGTAAAGCGTGGTGCAGCCAATCCGTATGATGGCACAGATCTCATCCACCATCAGCTGGCCGGCGCGCAGCAGTTCGGCCACCCGATTAATCTGTGCGTCGCCAAACTTGCGGCCCCGCGCCCGGGCGGCGCGCAAACCGGCCTTTGGGCGTTCAGAAATCGAGTTGCGCTCATATTCGGCCAGCGCGCCGAAGATCTGGAACACCAGCCAGCACATCGTGGTGGTGTCCATCTGTTCGGTCAGCGACACGACCTCGATGCCATCGCCTTCGAGGTCGCTGACGAACGTGAGCAGATCGCGCAGGTTGCAGCCCAGACGGTCGAGCTTCCAGAGCACGATCAGGTTGCCGATCCGCAGTTGAGCGCACAATTGCTGTAGCCGCGGACGGTCCACACATACGACCGAGCCGGAGCAGTTGTCGATGAAGACGCGTTCTTAGCCCGCCTGCTCGACCTGCACGACTCGTATACCACCAACAGATCAAGGTCGGAATCCGACCGGTGGTCGCCGCGCGCTCGGGAGCCGAACAGGATCACCTGTTCGATACCATCAACCTGTACGACGACCTGTGCAGTACGACAGGCGTGTTCATCATGGTCGATGGCAGGAGTGACCATCGGAAAGATATTCATGCGTCCATTGTAGCCCCGCGCGCAGAGGTCTCAAGGTGCACGCGCGTGCAGGCTGGGTCAGTTCCCGATCCGACAAGACCATCTCCGCGCACATACGAAACTGCCAGGTCATGGCCCACCACTTCGTCACATTCCCGCATCAACCGTCCGTCCACGGATTCGCCCAGCAACAGCAGGACGATGGTTTCGCCGTGGGTTGACCTGTTGCCTTCAATGACAGACATTGTCCTCATGTGACATTCACACATGCTCGGCTATGCCGGGACGTTCCGTCCAGACTTGCTGCAGATCTTCCATTGCAGAGTCAGACACTCCGATTCGAAACCCAAAGGAATAGGGGATTCCGTTTCGGACTGCTCACGCTCGTCTTTGAACGGATTGCTCTCAATTGGATTGAGGTGCATCAAGCTCGCTCAGACCAGTGCGCAGGATTGGGAGTCATCGCGTCGGCCGCCAATTCCAGTACCTCACCGAAACCGATGCCCTTGTCGCCAGCACGAGCATCGCCAAACTTCATGTCTACCATGAGAGAAGATTTTGGGCGGACTGGCTCGGATCAACATCAACGAACCCGAAACTGTGCCAATGGCGAAAGATGGAGTTGAACGCTTCATCCCACCCAGCCCAAGAACCTTCCTCAAGATTCTTGACACTTCGTCACTGGCTCCGCTGATCAACTTTGGCTTGCGGAACGGATCGTCCTCTTGACATGCTCACGAAGTGCTCCATTGATGTCTGTCTGGTAGCCGCGACCATCACGAGCGCGGGCCTTGAACCAGGCGATGATGTCCGCGTCGATCCTCAGCGTAATCTGCTGCTTCACAGGACGGTAGAAGACCCCGCGCCTTGCATCGGACCAGTCAAGAGTCTCCGGGGCATCAGTTGTATCGATTTGGTCGTTGGGCAGAGCCTCCAGCGCCCGTATTTGCGCCTGAATGTCTGCCGGCAACTCAGTCGTGTCCTTCTTCATAGACCTTCCCCTCGTGTCTCGTCGCCTTGCGTGCCGAAATGATACGCCCGGTCCCCGTGTCGAAATCAGGCCAAGTGTGGACTGCCATCACAACCTGAGGCTCTGCCCTGCCGATGATTCGCCACCGTTGCTCATATGGATACGGATCTTCCCGCGTCGCAGACAGGGGGTCATCAAACACCAAGACTGCAGCCTCGAAGCTGAGGCCGTGCCTCCGAAGGTTCGCCTCATTCTTAGCCTGATGCCAAGTCCAACGCAAGCGCACTCCCTTACCCTACACTACAAAATTGTAGCTACAGGAAGGTTCTGCTGTCAATACCGGTTTGGTCGCTTGCGTCAAACCCGATGGAGTAGATGCAGGATCGGCCTACAGGCCGAGAACGAACTTCAACCTTGGCCTGGGACAAGGCAGCGGTGACGGACCAACTGGCGGTATGGGGCGGTGCAGGGCAGGGCCATCGGCACTTGGCGGCCGGCCGGGTCCTGCAGCAACTTCCGGCGCAGGGGCACAACCAGCAGGATGATAACGGTCCAAGGCAAACGGGTTTACACTTGATTCAACGACAACACCAGCATACGAGGAACTCGTCATGCCAAAGTTTCTGTATCAGGCGAACTACACGACAACAGGAATACAGGGCCTGCTGCAAGAAGGCGGCACTTCGCGACGGCAAGTCTTCGAAGAGATGGGCCGAGAGCAGGGCGGAGAGCTGGAGGCCTTCTACTATGCCTTTGGCGGTGCGGACCTGTACATGATCTATGACCTGCCCGATGCGGTGACGGCTGCCGCGCTTTCCCTGTCCATCACGGCACGAGGTGCGATCAGCATCAGCACGGTGCAGCTGATCACACCGGAGGAAATCGATGAGGCCACCCGGAAGACGGTGACCTACCGACCTCCGGGAGAGTAGATGCTACGGCGACGCCGGGCCTCTCTGAATTCACAGGGATGCGCACCCCGGTGGGTGCGCATCCCTGTTCCGGGAGGATTCATCCGGACGGTCAACAGGATCGATCCTGAAGACAGGAAAGAGGTTCAGGCGGGACGCACTCCGGCATGACTGCCGGCCCGTTGCGGGATAGGGTGACGAACCGATGATCCAAGTCCAGTTGCTCCCGATCGACCAGAGAAGCCGCGCATATGGGCGACTGCCGGGCTCATGCCACTATGGATGGCGAGAGTGCGGTTGCCAAGTTGACTTTCGGAACAAGGAACATGGCAGCAATCCCGGTTGAACAATCGGGGAGTCATCCCAGTGCCTACAGCTCCTGAGGTTACCGGGACTGCATGTTCAGGCCACAGGGCAGGTCATTCCGCGCTCCAGTGGTCGCGGGCTGGACCAGACCCGTTTGTGTGGTCCAGCCGCAGCAGAGCAGCTTTGTATGTCCACATGACGAGGGTTCAATGCAGCATCGGGACAGTGCCCTGCGAATCGGCTCTGGACCAATCTTCCACAACCAACCGGGGCACACGGTCAAACTCCTTTGTGTTTGATGTGACCAGGATCAAGTTGCGCGACAGCGCCTGCCCCGCGATCAGAATGTCGTAGGGTCCGATCGGCTACACCCCTTGGGCCAACAAGGCCCTGATCTCACCGGCAGCGCGCGCCGCGGCCCAGTCCAAAGGCACGAGCGGAAAGCCAATCAGTTCCACTCGTCTCAGGTTGTGTTCCTGCCGCTGGCTCTTGAACGCGCCATGAAACTGTTCGTACCCGACGACTGCCGACAACCCAATGTCGAACACTTGGCATGCTCACACACGCTGGTTCAGACGAGGCAAGCTGTTTTCGAATAGGGCAATGACCGCGTTCGTGTCCAGCGGAAACCGCATCAGTCAAACAGGGAGGCCAGTCCCTTTCGTTCCTGATGGTCGGGTTGTTGGCGGTCGGCCAGGAAGTCTTCGGTAAAGGTACCCTGAATAGCATCCAGCCAAGACCAGTCTTGGCTCACCGGTTCCAGGATGACTGCAGTACCCACCCGGCGCACGTGAACCTCCTCACCCTGGAAGCGGAACTCCTTGGGCAAGCGCACGGCTTGGGCCCCTCCGTTCCAAAAGAGTTTCGCGGTCTTCATCCGGGTTTCCACATCACCACTCATGAGCCCTTCCTCATTCGATTAGGGCACAGACCCTCGATGCATATGGCAAGTATAGATTGATACCGGACAGCAAGAACCCCGCGGTCAGGAGGAAGGCTTGGCTGAAGGCGAGGCCCGCGGCTAAGCAAAGATGGCCGTTGCAGCACTGCACAGCCTCCTGCCCAAACTGCCCACACAGAACCGCGACCAAAGTGCCATGCGACATGAGGCGCAGACAGTTTTGATCATGGCTCGTCCGGAACAAGCCCTGTCCGCCTAGGGATGCAGCCTCTCAAACTCACATTCGATATGGGGCGGATTCTCGGAATTCCTGCCGCGGTTGAAGTTCAGGTAGATGGCGGTCACCTCTTGGTCCCCCTCCATATACGGCTTGGCATAGCCCCTGGCGCGTAGTTGGGCCCGTGCCCTCTCCACCGAAGCGTTCAGCTTCACCTCGATCACGAAGACCTGGTCGTCGATGAACACTACGTGGTCGGAGCGACCACCCCAACTGTGAGGCTCGGAGAGACTGAAGGAAGCCATCAATTGACAGAGAACGTGCATCACCGCGCGGTAGGCTCCTTCGTTCAGCAGGTTGTCGTAGGGAATGCCGTGAAACAGGGTCTCCAGCCGCCTGCACCACGCTTCCTGGTCCCCGGTGCGCAGAGCTTCTCCCAGCCTCTCCACGGGCACCGTGTTGCCTCCCGGCACATAGGCCTCCAGCAATTCCTTGCCATAGGTCCGGCGCACCTCCAGATTGGGATACTCCACGCGCAGCGGCTCGTCGCCGCCACCCCGCAGCGTGTAGTACCCCGTCTGCAGCATCACCGCCACGTAGTCGGGGTGGTCGATCCGATAACTGGAACCCGCCTGGTAGCTGTTGCCGTCAACCTCGTTCGGCAGGCGAATCCGGCCTTGCCGCACCAATCGCACCAGGAAATCCGGAGAACCAGAGGAGGACCAGTGGGCGGGCCACTGTCCCCGTGCCGCATTTCTGCGCGCCGACCCGGACTGGAGGCTGTGCATGCACATCAGCAGGGCGTAGGGATTGAAGACAGAGGGCGCTTCGGGTTCGGGACTGAAGCGATAGCCATTGTAGAAATGGCTCAGTTCCGCCATGATGTCCCGACCCCTGAACTCCGGTACAAGTTCCTGGATATGGCGCAGGAAGGGATCGAAGTGCTGTGCCACCTCCTCCTCCGTGAAGCCGCATAGCGCGCCACACGCGTCCGTCTCGGACAGGTCCTGGAGATTGTTGAGAGCCGAGAATAGGTTGACCTGGGAAAAGCGGGAAATCCCTATCAGGAAGACCCCATACAGGTCCGCCTCGCTGCTCTTGAGCACCCCGTAAAGGCCGCGCAACAGACGGAGGACGGGAGCCGGATCCACGTCCGTGCCGATGAATTCCACCAGTGGCGCATCGTACTCGTCCACCAGCACAACCGGCCGTACCCCGTAGTGGCGATGCAGTTCGCGGATTAGGAACGCAAGCCAATCCCGGGGATCGACATCCAGTCCCGGCAGGGGCCGACACGGTGCGGTCCCCCAGGGAATACCCCGGTCTTCCCACTCCAGTCCCACATTGCGCAAATGAGTGGTCAAACCAATCCTGATCTCCCCGGCATCCAAGGATGTCGGCAGGGGCAGACTTAACCGAATGACGGGATGCCAGCCGTGCAGGCCATGCCAGTCCTCCGCGTCCAATCCTTCCCACAGCCAGCGTGGACGACTCCAGCCGGCTGGTGCACCAGGCCAGGCGGCAGCTTCCGACGCGTCAGCCAATTCATGGTTGGGCGGAACACCTTGAAACCATGCTTCCAAGGTGTTGATCAGCAAGCTCTTGCCGAAACGCCGCGGCCGTGCCAGGAACTGGTACTTGTGTTCCAAGGATGGAATGTGTCCCGCAGCCGACGCTGGACGAACTGCCAGCAGCCCGCGCAGATGGGGAGTCTTGTCCACATACAGACACTTGTCGCCACGGATCGCCAGGAAGTCGGATTCACCCGTATGCAGTGAGGGCAGCTTCGCGTCAGCCATTGTCAGTTCCTGTCCAGTACTCATTCCGGATGCCTTCTGGTTCGCGGAAGCAGGCGGCAACTGCACCGCTATCGGACCGTGTGGGGCCAGCATGCATGGAGATACGGCTCATACTGCTGTGCATAACAGGACGCATTTTGCAAACTAAAATGGGAACCGCAATACGGCTTTATGGGGAAGCCATTTGCAGCCTAATAGCCACATAGTGATGACCACTTTGAGACGCTAGTTCGCCGGGGGTCTTGCCTTCGCTGTTCTTAGCGCGGGAATTGGCACCATGTGCCAACAGGATTTCAACCAAATGAATATGACCGAACTTTGCAGCAATGTGCAAAATCGTGTCTCCTGTCGGAGTTCTGTCATCAAGAACCTCACACAGTGAATCCGAGAGCCCGACCATAGAGCAAATACCTTGATCGCTTCCGGTCTCAAGCAACCTCAGCAACGTGGTCAGGTGTCCGAAGGCCACTGCTTCGTATAGGGGTATCCAACCATTGTTGTCTTCAACGTTGACTGTAGCCCCAGATTTCAACAGCAAGTCAGCGGTATCAGACTTTCCATTGATCGCAGTCATATATAAAGGGGTATAACCTCGCTGAGAACGTGCGTTCACCTCTGCTCCGACTTCCAGCAACAGCTGGGCGGCTTCTGTCCGACCATCGATAGCTGCCGTGTGCAGAGGAGTGAAGCCGTCCCTGTCCCGGCAGTGTACGTCAGCACCGGATGACAGCAGCACCTGCATGGCATTGATACTGTTATGGACAGCTGCCACATGTAGGGCAGTCCGTTTCATCTTGGGGATGAGGGAAACCACGTCCGTTCCAAACTCCAGCAGCACGTGCACCGTCTTGGTTTGGTCTCGCGCAACGGCTTTCACTAGGGGTGTGTCACCGACACCGTCCCTGAACTCAGGATCGGCACCAGCCATCAGCATGTATCGCACCAACTCGGAGTCTCCCGCATAAGCGGCATCATGCAAATACATTTTCAAGGTTCCTGCCTATACTTGGAAATTCACCCCATTGCCATCTGCGCATATTCTATCATGTTGCAAAACCAAGGTAGATGTGGCAGTGTTCCAGTTTGGTTAATGTTGTTGGTCAGAACGCGACACCAGCCTCTTGTGTGCGGAAAAATGTCCTGTCGGTTGGCCTCAGACCATGGACGCGGCTATTAGATGAAGGAAGTTAAGGGTCTCTTCCCCGCCCCCAAGCAATTCCAAAGTCACATTGGGCAGACGGATTGGAACTGTGTCAACCCTATGACAACATGCACAGGTGGATAACTTGATAAAGGATAAATCAATCCGAAAAATTTATTATTTCAGAACATAAGTTCATTACTGCTGTCCGCAGGAAAATCTCAGGGCCATCGTGAATCGTCTTCGTATACCATAGTATTCATCTTGGCAGTGCACCAGAACGACCTCTGACCCACCAAAACATCACAGTGGCCATACCTTGCTTGGCATTCAGGATTGGCGATCTCGGTCCCAGTCCAGCCCAACAGCCGCAGACCACAAGATGGCTATCATGTTTCTCGGGGCCAGTCCCTGCTTTTTCAGGCCCCATGACGAATGGAATGCTCATCACTCCCATCATCACTTGGGATCGACATTGAAAGTGCTTGTGCAGGAATATCCGGCCCTCAATTGAGGGTCCCCTTGACAGAGCTTTGTACGCCGTGATCCTCCCTGGTTCAGTCGTCCGTTTCTTGGCCGAGCAGTTGCCCAGTTTCCGGGTCACCGCGTCCTTTCGGGCCGACATCGGCTGGGACGAACGTTTCGCAGACCATTGGGTCCTGGCCGGAACCACCGGGCTTGCCCTGGTCGGAGGCGACACCATTGAACTTCTGCCGTGGCCAGAACTGGGCACCGTCGCCTGCCACCGCTACGTAGGCAGTGGCAGCTTGACGACGGGACACGGCGCGGACACCCGACTGCTTGCCCATTTCTCGGCGGCCCGGATGGCGGACGCCCAGAACTTCGCGCGGGCCGCCAACCAAATCCGCACAGGCGTTTCGTCGGCAACTTTCGACGACCGGCCCGAAACCCCGCGAAATGCCCAGCCATCGGACAACCAGCCGGACTTCGACGGACCACCGTCCGGCAACATCCTAAGCCGCCTGTTCCAATTGATGCCGGACAGCAAGTGGTGGCGACTGCCCATCGTCGCCCTGGCGTTGGCCGGAGGCGGCATCGCAGCGGTCGCGTCGCCCTATCTGGCCGGACAATTCCTCTTTGACGAGGTCCTGGCTCCGCAGGGTCTGCACACAGGCCGGTTGGGCCTGGCCATCGGCCTCATCCTCTTGGCCCGGTTGGCGGAGATGGCCTTGCGCACCGCATGGGGATGGACCAACGCTTCCCTCATCCACGACTTGGAGATTCGGCTCAAGCGCACCGCCTTCGCCGCCATCCAGCACCTGCCCATGCGGTTCTTCTCCGACCGGCACACGGGAGAACTGATGACCCGCCTGGAACAGGACGCTTCGGACATCGCCCTGCTGTTTCACATCATCCTGCCCTCCGCCATCCACGGGGGCGTGTTCCTGGCCGGCTCCCTGATCGCCATGGTGGCGTTGGACTGGCAACTGGCCCTGGCTGTCCTACTGCCCTTTCCAATCCTGTTCATGGTGTTCCGCCGGGTCTTCCCCGAAGTCGACTCGCTCTACGAACGCATGTTTCGCGCGGAGGCCGATCTGCGCTCGGTCACCAGCGACTCCCTGACGGGGATGCGCGTCGTGCGCGCCTTTGGCCGGCAACGCCGCGAAATGAACCGTTTTGCCCAGCCCAACCGAACGGCCGCCCGGCTGGGTTTCCGGGCGGACGCCCATGATCGGATCCATCTGGCCGCCCATGGCGTTGGTTACGGAACTGGTCCTGGTCGGCGTCTGGACCGCCGGTGTCTGGATGATTGCGCGCGAACAGGTAACGCTGGGGCTCCTCATCACCTTCGCCGGATACCTGGGCCGGTTCTTCCACCCGGTGGGCGAACTCGTGGGCATGATTCAGGATTGGGCCCAGGTGTCCACCGCAGCCCGTCGGCTGCTCCAACTCATCGATTCGGGGTCCTCCGCGCGCCAATCCCAAGGCGCGGCTCCCGAGACCCGGTTGCAGGGACACATCATTCTGGAACAGGTGGGCTTCGCCTATGAGCCCGGCCAGCCGGTCCTCCGGAACGTAAACCTGACGGTTGGGCCGGGGGAAACCGTGGGCCTGGCAGGCCCCACCGGCGCCGGCAAGTCCACCGTGCTCAACCTGATTGCCGGTCTCTACACGGCGGACGAGGGCCGAATACTGCTGGACGATGTGGATATGTGCGACCTTCCGCCGCGCGCCCTCGCGGGTCGGATTGGCGTCGTTCTGCAGGAGACCCATCTGTTCCTGGGCAGTGTGACGGACAACATTGCCTATGCCCGTCCGGATGCCGGGCACAAGGACATTGTGGCAGCTGCCTTGGCAGCCAATGCCCACGACTTCATCGTTGAGCTTCCGGACGGCTATGAAACGCAACTGGGACCGGGAGGACACAATCTGTCGGGTGGCCAGCGGCAGCGGTTGGCGATCGCCCGCGCCCTGCTGTTGGATCCCCCGATCCTGCTCATGGACGAGGCAACGGCGAACGTGGACTCGGACACCGAACAACAAATCCAGCAGGCAATCGAACGTGTCGCGCACGGCCGCACCGTAGTGGTGATAGCCCATCGCCTGTCCACCTTGCGCACGGCCGACCGTCTCTACTTCATGGAAGACGGAAGGGTGGTGGAGAGCGGCACCCACGAAGAACTCATGGATTGCGGCGGCAGCTATCGTCGGCTGGTTGAACGCCAACGAGCCGCCCTGGAGACCATTGGCGTCGGGGAGTAAACAAGCGTGTCCACACACGACAGAGGCAAACCCTCACAGGAAAGGGAACAAGGATTGGCACCACCCGCCACGGTTCCACCGCATGATTTCCGGTGCAAACGCACACCCGGAGGACTGGTGCGCGCAGTGCTTGGGGACGGCATTGCCATCGAACCCGCCGAATTCCACAGGACCTTTCCCTTCTCCGCACCCGACGAGTTCATTTCCATCCGGGATTCCGGGGGAGTCGAACACGGTCTGCTGGCAGACCTCGCGGACCTCCCTACCGAAACCGCGGAACTAATCCGCCAGGAACTGCGGAGGCGCTACTTCGCTCCGCACATCACCCATATCGAAAAACTGACGGAGAAGTTCGGCCGGTCGCACTGGACAGTCCAAACCGACGCCGGCCCGACCAGCTTTGAGGTCCAGAACGAACACGCCAACCTCCGGGACCTGCCGAACGGCATGCTTCTCCTTGTTGACATCCATGGCAACCGCTACCTTCTGCCGCCCCGGGCCGAGCTCGATGGTCGCGTTCGTCGCCAACTGGAAGCGATGTTCTGAGATCCATGGACACCGTCCGCGACTGCCCCACCGACGTCCAGCGCGCGATCGCCGCCAAGGCGTCCGAAGGCACCCCCCTGTACTGGGCCGCCGCCGACCTGACGTCCTCCGGCCATTACCAGAACGGTTGGCTCGTCGCCACACCCACGGCCGTACACCTCGTCATTGACGGTCGGCTGACCGACACGGTGAAGCGAACCGACGCGGTCCGGTTTGAAGCACGCTCCATGACCGGTTCCGGGGTGTTCCTGGTAACCGGGTCCCAAGAAAGCCGGGCGCTGGCCTGGTTCAGCCGCGGCCATGCCCCGGATCACCAACGGCTGGCCGCCGTCCTGGGAGCAGACCCGCCACCAGCTCCACGCGAGCAGTCCGCTGCCGCCGACGGTCTGCTCCCGGTGCAAAAGGGTGGTTTCGCCAGGGATTGGGTGGCCGAACCCCTGCGGAATCCGCGGACCACCCTTGGCCGTCTGCTGAAGTTTCTGCGACCCCATTCCGGAGCGCTCGCGCTGGCACTCGGTCTGTTCGTAGTCGCCAACCTGCTCACGCTGCTGATTCCCCAGCTCATGCGGATCCTGATCGACGACTGGCTGGTGCCCCGCACCATCGAACCGGTGCCGGTGCTCGGATTGCTGGGAGCCATGGCCGGCACGTACATCCTGCATGCCCTGGTGACGATTGGGCGCAACCGCACGGTCGCCCGCCTGAGCGCCGATCTGATCCACGACCTCAGGCAGGCGGTGTTCGCCTCCCTGCAGCGGATGCCGTTGCGCTACATCGCGGACAAGCCCCCGGGGGACGTGCTCAACCGCGTAGCCGTTGACACCGCCAACCTGAGACAGTTCCTGCAGCGCTGGGGCACGGACGGCGTCAGCCAGATTGGCCTGTTCGTGCTTCTCTGCGCCATCACGTTCAGCCAGGACTGGCGGCTGGCTCTCCTCACGGTGTCCACGATGCCGTTGGTAATTCTGATGGCGATCGCCGTATGGCGCATCGCCCGTTGGATGGAACGCACCCACCACCGCCTGCACGACCGCATTGGCTCGCTGGTCCACGACACGCTGGCCGGCATCCGCGTGGTGAAGGCGTTCCGGCAGGAACCTGCGGAAGTTGCCCGGTACCGGGACTGGACCGCCCGCAAGTACGTCATCGACGTGCGCAACCAGAAGATATGGCGCACGATGGGGCCGGCGATTGACTTCGGGCTGCGCCTGGGCGAGCTGCTCGTACTGCTGGCAGGCGGCGCGCTCGTCCTGGCCGGGGAACTGCAACTGGGGGAACTGGTGCAGTTCGCCGCCTACGTGGTCCTGTTGGTCGAGCCCATGGCTTGGATGGGCCAGGTTCCGCAGCGGCTGGTCGAGGCCTTGACCTCGGCGGAGCGGATCTTCGAAGCCATGGACCAGAAGGACGACCTGCCGGTACCCCCGAACCCAGAGCGGCCCGATGTACAAGGCGGAGTGAGCTTTGAAGGGGTTGGCTTCGCCTACCGGCCGGGGGAACCGGTACTGGACGGCTTTACCTTGGACATTGCACCGGGAGAGATGATTGGACTAGTGGGTGCTTCGGGCGCGGGCAAGTCCACCGTCGCCAACCTCCTGCTCCGACTGTACGACGTGTCTACCGGACGCATCACGGTCGACGGTGTGAATCTGCGGGAGTTGGATCTGGAAGTTCACCGGCGACACATGGGTGTAGTGCTCCAGGATCCGTTCCTGTTCTCCGGCACCATTGCCGAGAACATCGGCTACGCCCTGCCCGAAGCTTCCAGAGCCGACATTGTGGCGGCGGCCGGCATTGCCCAGGCCCATGACTTCATCACGGCATTCCCGGATGGTTACGACACGCTTGTCGGCGAGCGCGGGCAGCGCCTGTCCGGTGGTGAACGCCAGCGGATCTCCATCGCGCGGGCGGTTCTGCACAATCCACGCATCCTGATTCTCGACGAGGCCACCTCCGCCTTGGATCTCGAGACGGAGGCCCGTATCCACGCAGCGTTGGCCGCCCTCACCGAAGGTCGCACCGTGATTGCCATCGCCCATCGGCTGGCCACGCTCAGCCGGGCCGACAGGCTGGTGGTTCTGGACCGTGGCCGCATCCTGGAAACCGGCACGCATCAGGAGCTTATGGAAGCCCGAGGCCGGTATTGGGCAATGGTCCAGGCGCAGCGGATTCTGGCCGAATCCCGGATGCTCAGCGCAGTTCCGAACGGCTAATTCTGGAGTGGTGGTTCATACCGCTTACGGTGCCGGCGTCTGGCACAAACTTCAGGGCATCCGTCGCGGCCACAACCCCGCCATCCACACCTTCCACACACGTCTGTGCCTGTGGGGCAAACCCGGGAAGATGGTGCTCTTGGCAACCATGCACAAGCTGTCCCCCATCCTGAATGCGATGGTTCGCGACCAGGCCCCGCGGCAGCAGAATTCTGTGCCTACAGATCATTGAGCCTTGCCAGCCAACACCGTTGCTGAGCAATTGCCTCACAGAACACGGAAACACCCCCGAGTACTGCCTGTTGGAAACCGATGGCAAATCGTTTAGAACACGATTTCAAGTCGATTGCACAACGGATAAGCACATGCTGTTCACGTATCCCGTGACGATGAAGAGGGGAACTGAACGATAGGGGCTAAATGCTGGAGGTGAAATAAACAGGAGATGAAATAAATACATTATGCAAAATGAAATTAAAATTGCCAGTAACTATACATGGAAGCGAGTGGTCTATTTAGGAAGGCTTAACCCATGGAATCGATTCAAATGTGTCGAATATTTCTCTGTATCCTAAATCGTGGAACCGGATCTTTTTGAAATGGCGTGCTATTGTAAGTTGTTTTTTTACTTCTTGGATCTCATCATATGACATGTTGGTTGTTCTGGACTCTAGAATGGAATCCATTTCATTTAGAAAGTTGTCAAAATAGGCTTTTTTGATTGAATCTTTTGTTGCAGTAGCACCTGTTGGCAACTTAATTTCATCAATCTCTGTGAAAATCATATGTTTGATATTTGATATTGCGTCGGAGATATATTTTTGCTGACTTTTCTTTGTCCTCCATTTCTTTAATTCGGAAGCTAACCATGCCAAAATTGAATACGCGGTGGATGCAGAAAATCCTATTATGATACCTTCCAAAATGCTTGTTTCATTCATAGTCATTAAACAACCATGGCTCCGATTACCCTCCGTGGCGGATTGCATACATTGCAAGTTTTAACTTGATCGAATTCCAATTTTGCTTTTTCCAGTGCTTCGTCAAATCCATTAAAATGACCCAAATCGTGACGATCATCAATGTTAGGTGCGTCAATGCACACAAGTTTGTGTACTATATGGTATCCATCTTCTTGTGCTATTTTGGTTATACAAAATGCTCTTGGTTCAGATTTCATTGGTCTGTCAATGATATACGTCATGCGAGTAATACACATGAACTCTACTACAGTGCTAGCAGCCTGTCAAGTACTGCTGGACCTGTTCGCATGGTCAATCTGATTGCAGAGGTGGTCGGCCATATGCCGCTCGACGTTGTGGTCGTGCAGTAGAAGGAGTCCAATGATGTCAAACCAGTAGTAGGAGTCAAGTTATGTTCAATTCCAAGAGGTAGGTTTCATGTTGAATAGTCGTAAGTGGATGATGAATGTCGAAGTTCTGGATGATGAAACAGTTCAGATTAGTATTTTACGCCACGATGATTTGAAGTTGGAAATTGAGTGTGCCACCATTGAGACCCAAGAGGGGTTTCAATATACAAGCGGAGGTGAGTATGGAGTCATGGAATTTGACGGTGATATTGAGGTCGATGGCAATAGCATAACCTTTGGACGTGAACAATCAATGTCAAATCAATAAAAATTGACGGTTCAGGGGTCTGATGCTATAATATATTGGAGTTCAATCTTACAATCCTATAGCATGGAGTTTATCGTGAACCTGATAACTATATTCCGTAAGTTTCCTGATCAGCAGTCTTGCATTGATTACATTGAGAAGGTGCGTTGGCCGGAGCGGGCGTACTGTCCGTTGTGCGGTGGCTTGAAAGTGAAGCGCAAGAATGAGCGCCGGCGTAAGCACCGCTGGCTGTGCCACGATTGCGGTTCAAGCTTCACTGTCATGTCACAGACTGTTTTTGACAAGACCAAGATCCCGTTGCAGAAGTGGTTCCTTGCCATTGCCTTGATGGTGAACGCCAAGAAAGGTGTCTCTAGTTGCGAGTTGGCCCGTGACCTGGAACTGCCAGCACGGACGGCATGGTACTTGGCAATGCGTATTCGCAAGGCCATGGAAGATGATTTGCCACTGCTCAAAGGTATCGTTGAGGCTGATGAGACGTTCATCAGTTGGGAAAAGCGTAAGAAGCGGGGCGACAAGCTGCCCAATGGCAAGCCTGATCGCAATTGGCTACGGTACAAGATGACAATGGTAGGTGCCATTGAACGCGGAGGTAAAGTTGTTGCTGGGCTGGTGGACGGACGCAATGAAAGTTCTATTGCGCCGTTCTTGAAGCAGCATGTGTCACCAAAGGCTATGCTTATGAGTGATGCCCTGGCTGCCTATGGTACGATGAGTTGGTACTTTGCTGAGCATGGTGTGGTCAATCATGAGGAGGAGTTTATTGACGACCCCCTCGCGGAAGATAGGTAACTGTCAACTGTGTTGACAGTCAAGCTTCGCCAGCCGTGGGCACGCGGTTGGGCTGCCAAGAGATCTGGTCCCGGACCACGGCGTTGAGGGTGAGGAGCAGTTTGCACATGGCCGCGACGAGGGCCACCTGCCGGGGCTTGCCGCGCCGGCACAAGCGGGTGTAGAAGTCCCGGATGACAGGCTCGTGGTTCTGGACCGCGGCCGCATCCTGGAAACCGGCACGCACCGGGAGCTTCTGGAAGATCAAGGCCGGTATTGGGCAATGGTCCAGGCGTAACGGGTGCTGACCGATTCTCACACGCTCAGCGCGATCCAGGAAGGCTGAACCATGGGTAGTGCATCACGTCCAAACAGAGACCAGTATCCGCTGACATCCGGATCTGGTGCACCACACCGTTGTTGAGGAGCGGCTGGTACCATGTCCAACGTGTCAAACTGTCGGCAAATCGCCACTTGATCAGGTACATCTGCACAGTTGAGCTCACCAAGTCGCCCACATGCATTTGGAAAGCCGCTGGGCTGATGTCTGACGGGGGTATGGCAGCAAGCACAAGACCACAGCGGAGACCATGATGGTCACATTGCAAGAAGCCCACGAGAAAGCCAAGACCATCATCCGGAATGGCCTGGACGCTCAGTTCCAAGGCAAGGTCCGTTTTCGAGAGGTTCGAATCACTCCGAGGCTAGGTGCTGGCGATGAAGAATACCTGGACATACAGGTCATCTACGCCGGCAAACCGGCAGACTTGAACCCTAGACTGTTGAACTCCCTGTACGGAACCATCGAGGACGACCTGCAGGCCATCGGCATCGAAAAGATTCCATCGATCTCCTACCGGGAGGCAACCGAGGACCGCGAGTTGTCAGAGTCGGTGCCGGCATCCCCATTCGAAGGCTAAGGCGTGATGCAGTGGCGGAACCTCATCGCAGCCAGTCGTCTACTGGCGAGCATGTCGGACTCGGATACCGCTCCACTACCGGATGCCCTGAGAAGGTCAGTGAGCACGGCGTACTATGCCGTGTTCCACGCCTTGGCAAACAGCAACGCCGACTGTCTGATCGGGCCGCCGACCGATCCGCTGCTGGAACACGCATGGCACCGCGTTCGACGCGGCCTTGACCACAACCAAGCCAGAAGAAACCTCGAACAGGATCGCCATCGGTTCTCACCTCCCGTACAAAAATTCATAGCAGCGTTCGCAGGGCTGCAAGATGCCCGGCACGCCGCGGACTATGATGCCCGCCGCCAGTTCACGGTGACGGAGGCCCATTCCTGGATTGATCGGGCCGAAGACACCATCACGAGCTTCATGAGTGTCACTTTGAACGAACGACGGGCAGTAGCGACGCAGGCACTTATCAGGAGACGTCCCAACTGATCCAAAGCCTGGGAAAGGAACCGTTGGTGTTGCCGGCACTGGCTCGCAGGCTCTCGGTCACGCCCCCGAATCGATGCCGGAAAGGGTGCCTGAGAGTCGGTGTAGCCTTGGCAACCTCCCGTCACCACCCCGCCATCCGTGCCTCCCACACCCGTTCGAGTCCGCAGGGTCCCAAGCAGGTAGGGCTCGGCGCGACCTCACACAAGTTGCTTCTCTATCACTTAACCCGGTGTGCCGGAACCGAGCGGCTTGGCAACAGGACTCTATTCCCGCAGCCAAGGCTTGACACCCAACACGGTTGCTGAGTAGAAGGCTCTGACGTTCGCCCCTACGGACGTCCAAGACGTATTGATTGCTTTTTTTCGGCCCAGAAGCAGATCACGTTGCATTGTGCAGTGAGCAATGCTTTATACATTCCTCGCTCAGCAGTCAAGGCTTACCTATCCGGCTGTCTGGCAAAAAGGACTTATTGACGCTCCGGGACGTATCGCTCGACGTTGATCCGATCTTCGTTCTTGCGCGCCTGCGCGAGATCCCATGTGGTCTGCCGACGCAACCAGAACTCGGCATTGGACCAACCTGCCTTCTCCAGCCGAATTGCCATCTGCGGAGAAATGCTTGCGTGTCCATTCACAACCCGGGAGAGTGTGTGGCGGGCGACCCCTAGGACTCGCGCCGCATCGGTCACACTCAAGTTGAGGGGGTCCAAACAGTTCTCCTGGATGCTCCGTCCGGGGTGCGGGGGATTGAACATGGCCATGTTGCCGCCTCTTGCTAGTGGTAGTCGACAAGGTCAACATCGTAAGCATCGCTATCATCAAAACGAAAGATCATTCGCCAGTTGCCGGAAACCGAGATGCTCCAGAACCCCTTCAGAGCGCCCTTTAGCGGGTGAAGGCGGTAGCCGGGGAGATTGAGGTCCGAAATCATCAAGGTCCGCTAGGACGAGCGCAACGCGACTGGCCAAGTCGGGACCTATCCTGCTCGCATCGCCGCGTTCGAACATGCGCCTGAGACCGCGATGGCGGAAGCTTCGAATCATGGTGTAGTGTACCGCGTACCGGTATACCTATCAATGAGCGATCCTGAATCTCTGGGTGTGCGACCGCGCTGCGCGCACGACGATCGCCCACAATGCCCCGGGTTCGGGCCACCGGAGAACCGGTGCGGAATGGGATCGTGCTGCGGGACATTCCCATTGCGCGGATCCAGCTTTTGGAATCAAGGGAGGATGAACAGGATGCGTGAGTGGGAACGGAATCAGGAGCGCCACATACCATCCGGCGTGCGGGAACGGTTCACCATTCCGCATACGGGTTGGGAGCTGGACAACGTCGGCTGGATTGCCAACGACGAGCGTGTCTACACCACCAGCCACGGCGGCGCTCCGTTCCCCATGTCCATGGACGTGTTGAGAGCTAAAATCGAGGAAACGACAGAATCCCTGCACGGACTGGTCCGTGTGCTGGAGACGTTGGACGAGGCGCAGGAGGGCGAATTGGAATGACCCGGAAGGCCACCCCGACTGACCGCTTAACGGACGACCATGGAATTGCAGTCACGACCATCGACAACGTGGTCTTGGATGTGGAGACCGCCCGAAGGGACGACAGCAGTCGTATCGTCATCGAGAGCCAGCGCGGCGACAACCCCGAAGCGGTGTCGACCACCGACATCCTGTCCCATCGATGACGACAGCCTTGCGCTGGCCGGACCAACGAACGGAAGGACCCAATCAGGCGTATTGAACCCATGAAAGATTTTGGTGCCGTCGAACTGGAAATCCTGTGGCAGCGCCTGATCAGCATCCTGAACGAAGTGGATGAGATCATCGTGCGCACCACGTTCTCCACGATCCTCAGTGAAAGCCGCGACTTTGCCTGCATCCTGACGGATCGTCACGGGGCATCGCTCTGCCAGTCCACATGGAGCTCACCCAGTTTCTGCGTGGTTCTGCCCCGGACCGCCCGGGAGTTGCTGCGCCGTTTTCCCGACCACGAACTGCAGCCCGGCGACGTGTTGGCAACCAATGATCCATGGCAGGGAACCGGTCATCTGCCGGACTATGTGCTCCTCATGCCCATCTTTCACGCCGGACGGGTCATTGCCTACATGGGCACCGTATCCCACATGTCCGATGTGGGCGGCCATCCCAACGAGATTGAAGGGTCCGACGTATTCGCGGAAGGGTTGCGGATGGCTCCCTTCAAGCTGTTCGAGGCAGGACGGGAGAATGAACTGGCCTTCTCCCTGATCGGAGCCAATTGCCGCGCACCCGATCTGCTTCTGGGGGACCTGCGCGCCATGGCCGGTGCCGCGCTGATCGCTACCCGGCGGATCGAGGAATTCCTCGACGACTACGGCATGACGCATCTGGACGACTTGGCGCAAACCATCCTGACCCGTTCCGAGCAGCTGATGCGCAACCGGATCGCGGCGCTGCCCGACGGCTGCTATCGGCACGAGCTGGAAATCGACGGCTACCTTGAACGTGTTTGGCTGCGTACCCAGGTCACCATAAGGGGGGATGAAATCGAGGTGAACTTCGCGGGCACCTCGGACCAGACGGAGGCTGCGGCCATCAATGCCTCGTACAACACCACGTACGCCACCGTAGTCTTCCCCTTCAAGTGCGCACTGGTACCGGACACGCCCAACAACGAGGGCCTTTTTCGGCCCATTGCCGTCAATCCCCCTGTCGGTTCCATCCTGAATGCCCAATTCCCGGCTCCGGTCAAGGCCCGGGCCAAGACCACCAACAACCTGAACCAGTGCATCTTTGGAGCCCTCCATGCCGTCTTCGGAGACCAGGTTCAGGCCAGCAACGGAGGCATCTGGCCCTTCGTGCTGTCGGGCGCCGAGGAGCCGTACGGGAACTATCTGGTGGACATGCTGCCCCACGGGGGACGCGGTGGCCAGCCGACCATGGACGGCATGCTGCCGGTGGCCTGGCCCAACAATTCCACGATCACGCCCTGTGAGGTCTTGGAAACCAAGGCTCCCCTGCACTTTCGGGCCAAGCAGCTGTGGACCGACAGCGCCGGCGCCGGCCGGCATAGGGGCGGTATGGGACAGGTGATTGTCTTCGAGCATGTGGGACAGGAACCCATGATGTTCAACCTGACCCCGGATCGGGTGGCCACCGTACCGCCCGGCCTGGCGGAGGGCGGACCCGGAGCCATGGGGAAAGTGCGCATCAATGGGGAACCGGTGGAGCGCTTTCCCCCGATTCTCCTGCAGCCCGGAGACGTGGTGGAGCTATGCATAGGGGGTGGCGGAGGTTTTGGGCCGGCCCACCTGCGGCCCCATGGCCTGATTGCCCGGGACGTGGACCAGGGGTATCTGTCGCCGGAACAGGCCCGGGCCCAATACGGGTTTGTCGCGCCTGCCGCCTGAGAGGCCGCGGTGGCATGTTCACCGGTCGGCCCCAAGTCGGCCAACGTGAACATCCGGTGCTGGTCCGGTGGACCAGCACCGGATCCCTGATGCATCCACGGAGTCTCATGAGACTGGGAGTCCACCTGCGAACACCTCCAAAAGGGGCTTTTTTCTCCGGCCGGCAATACATCTGCCCCGGCCTGCGGAACCATGCCCCGACACCTTCTGGACAGCCCGGGAACACCGCATCATGGCCGTTCACGGCTTTTTGTATGATTGAGGCCAATGTCGCTACAAACGCCGGCGTGCTCCGGCGTTCCCGCCCGAAGTCAAGGAGATATTCAGCATGTCCAAGCATTTGTCTCGACGTACCTTTCTCAAAAGCACCGGCGTGGCCCTGACTGGAGCATTGCTTGCCGCCTGTGCCCCGGTCACGCCGTCCGCGGACGGCGGAGCGGCCGCTGCCGCGGTGGACCTGGAGATCTGGACCTTCGTCAACACCCACGCGCGCTGGTTCCGCTCCATGGGCGAGGACTATCAGGCCGAGGTCGACTTCGACTTCAACCTCGACGTGTCCGAGATCGCCTACACCGACATGCACGACAAGGTTCAGATCGCCCTGCAGACCGGCGGCGTCGGCGCTCCGGACATCGCGGATCTGGAACAGGGCCGCTTCGGCGGCTTCCTGCGCGGTGCCGATCCCGGCCTGGTGGACATCAAGGATCGGCTGAGTGAGGGCGGCTATCTTGAGGATCTGATCCTGAACCGGGAAGCCCTGTACAGCTACAAGGGCAAGATTTACGGGGTGGAGCACGCCCTCACGCCGGTGGTGCTGTACTACCGGGCCGATGTCTTCGAAGCCGCCGGGGTGGACATGGACGCCCTCGTCATCTGGGACGACTTCATCGCGGCCGGTCAGGCAGTCTCCACGGATGACGTCAAGGCCATCAGCTTCTCGGCCCCTGCGGAACTCTATGTCCGCCAGCGCGGCGCCGACTATTTCGATGCCGACGGCAACATCACCCTGGATTCGGACATCTGCATCGAAACCATGGATTGGCTGCTGGCACTGCGGGATGTGCACGGCATCGCCAATCAGCAGCCGGCCGGGGACGCCTGGTGGGCCGCCATCAACGAAGGCAAGTACCTGACCCAGACCGGCGCGGACTGGTACGCGGGGTTCTTCAAGGACAACGCACCGGATCTCTCCGGCAAGTGGAAGGCACGCCCCCTGCCCGTCTGGGAGGAAGGCGGCTCCCAGACCAGTTGCTACGGAGGCACGGGAGCCTGCATCGTCCAGACCAGCGACTTCGTGGAAGAGGCCTGGGACTTCGTGCAGTACACCATGCTCTCGGTGGAGGGCAATGTGCGCCGCTACGAAATGACCAACCTGTTCCCGCACTACATTCCGGCCATGGACAACGAGCGCCTGCATTTCGCCGATGAATATTTCTCCGGCCAGGATCTGGGAGGCGTGTTTGCCGAAGTGGCGCCCGGCATGCCCGCGCAGTATCAAAGTCCCTTCCGTTCGGAGATGAACACCCTGCTGGGAGCCAAGTGGCAGGCCATCTACGACCTGGAAGAGACGCCCGCCAACGTCTTTTCCGAGGTGGCCAACCAGATCCGCGACACCATGGCCGCGGAAGCCTGATCCCACCCGCCTACAGCTGTTTGTTGCCCGCCGGGGCCTTGCCCGGTCCCGGCGGCGTGCCCCACCGTTTGCCATGGGCCTGAGGTCGCGCAAGTTCGCCCCCTACCTCTTCATAAGCCCCTTCTTCATCGGATACGGAATCTTCTACCTGTTTCCGGTGCTCTGGGCCGCTCGTCTCAGCCTGTTCCAGATGACGGGCATCGGCAGCACGCCCGTGTTCATCGGGCTCGGCAACTATCTGGATTTGCTGCAGGACGATCTGTTCCGCAAGGCCCTGGGCAACACCACCTACTACGCCCTGGGCAGCGTCCTGTTGATCGTGCCCGCGGCCCTGGGCCTGGCGCTGCTGCTGACACGCAGGCGCTTGAAATGGCGCGAGTTCTTCCGCCTGTTCTACTTCACCCCCAACATCACCTCGGGCGTGGTGGTGGCAATCATCTTCGGTCTGGTCTTCGAGCATGAATACGGACTGATCAACAACATGATCCTGGCGCCGCTGGGATTCGAGAAAATCCGCTGGCTGCTGGACGCCGAGTTCATCCTGCCGGCCATCATCCTGCTGGGGTTGTGGCGCTGGACGGGCATCAACGCCCTGTATTTCATGGCCGGGCTGCAGAACATCCCCGCCGAAATCAAGGAGGCCGCCATCATAGACGGGGCCGGCCGCTGGACCCTGTTCCGGCACATCATTCTGCCGTTGCTGCGTCCCGTCATCATCTTCGTGATGACCTTCGCCATCATTGGCTCCTACAACCTGTTTGCGGAGCCGGCGCTGCTCACCGGCGACGTCGCCGGCGGTCCCGACAACGGGGGGTTGTTCATGACCATGCTGCTCTACATGAACGGCTTCCGGTTCCTCAAGTTCGGCTACGCCGCCGCCCTGGGCATTTCCCTGGCCCTCATCATTCTGGTCCTGACGTTCGTCCAGGTACGCATCCTGGGCATGTTTCGGGAGATCTGAATGGCCAGCCGGCACCCGACCGCCGCGGCGCAAGGGCAGGCCAGCCCGCGTGTCGGCGTTGATTCGATCCTGACCTACATCGTGCTCTTCCTGGGCGTCCTGCTCACCGGCGCCCCCTTCGTGTACATGATTTCCGGCTCGTTCAAGTTCGATTCCGACATTTTCGCCCTGCCCCTGACCTGGTGGCCCCTGGAACCCACGGGACAGAACTACGCGCGGCTCCTGGCCGGGGAGCAGATCCCCTATCTGCGGCAGTTCGGCAACAGCGCCTTCGTGGCCGTGTCGCAGACCGTGTTGGCCCTGTGGGTGGCCACCATGGTGGGCTGGGGCTTTGCCAAGTACGAGTTCCGCGGCAAGCGGACCCTCTTTCTGGCCTTGCTGGCCACCTTGACGTTCCCGTTCCAGATGACCCTGGTGCCACTCTTTCTCTTTATGGTCAAGATCAGCTGGATCGACAGCTACCTGGCCATCGTGGTACCCGGAGCGGTGACCGCTTTCGGGGCCTTCTTCATGCGGCAGAACATGCTGTCGGTGCCCGACGAGTTGCTGGACGCCGCCCGCATCGACGGGGCATCCGAGTTGGGGATCTACGCGCGTCTGGGCTTGCCGCTCAGCCGCGGTGCCTTGTCCGTATTGGCGGTGCTGACCTTTCTGGCCAGCTGGAACGACTACCTGTGGCCCTTGATCGTTCTGCGCTCCACGGAGAAATTCACGTTCCCGATCGGGCTGGCCACACTGGTCGGGCTGTACAAAATCGAGTACGGCATGATTCTGGCCGGTGCGTTCATCGCCACGCTACCCGTGGTCGTTATTTTCATAGCAGGCCGCAAGTCTCTTCTCACCAACGTAACCCTGGGGGCTGTCAAGGGCTGACAGCCGGGATCGGGTCATTGTTTCAGTTTCGTTGATTTTGGTCCAGGGGCCACAGGCAGCACGGGCGCGCTGTGCCGAATGTTGTCCATACAGCCGGTGCCGGACGCGATGGGGCGCAGGGAGCCGACCCACCTGCAGTGGGTGGGATTACCCACATCAACGAGACTGAAACCATGCCAAACGCGGACCCGGCCCGTTCAAGGATCTAAGTCGCGTGCTAACGTGGATGATGGTCCAAGCGGGATGCCGCGTGCCGACGCGCCCCAACGGTGGGGATACGATGCCCCCTACACCGCGGATGGAGCCCATCCCCGAACCCGATGCGGTTGCTCGGCTTCAGACCCCGACTGGATTACCGCGCCAAGCCACGCAGTCCGGGACCCGTTTCGTCATGCGCCTATCCTTGATCACCTTGTTGCTTGCGTGCCTGGGGATATCGGCCTGTGCCGGCCCCGTGCAGGACCGAGCCATTCAGAAGACGCATGCGGCCCTGGTCGTCGCCGGATCTGGCGCAGCCGAGATGCGGGATGCGTCGCCCGAACCGTCCCTCCCCGATGGGCTTCGGCCTTGGAATCGCACACCGCCCGTTGCGGAACTGTCGGGCGGACGAGACGTACTCCGGTCCCGCGGACCGGGACCAGCGCCCGACTACCCAAACCCCCTGTCTTGGGACCCTGCCTCCGGACGGCGTGCCTGGGAATGGGCGGGGAACGGTTGTGACACAGTCCCCACCGGGGATGATGGCTACGTGGGTTGGGATATGTTCCGGGGCCTCTGCCTGCTTGCCGGCACCGAGGGTTCCCCAGTCCTTGCCGAGGGTGTCTTCGGCTTTGGCCACGCCGGTCCTCAAGAGATCGGACTCCGGGACCGCATTGCCGGCTGTGTCGGACTCGGCTGCCCGAAGTCCACCCGTCCCAATGGCAAGCAGGGGAAACCCTTGGTTTGGACCATGGCCTTGCCGACAGGGACTTCGGGAGCGGTCGGCTTGCAGACCCGAACGCGGTTTGTTGCAGTCGGAGCCGGATGGCACCACACCTGCAGCGTGCAGTCCGACCACACAGTCCGGTGCTGGGGTTGGGACTACCACGGCCAAGCGGCGACACCGGTTGAACGATTCGTCGCCGTCAGTGCCGGAGGCGAACACACCTGCGGCGTGCGGATCGACGGCACCGTCCAGTGCTGGGGACGGAACGATGATGGTCAGGCAACACCGCCGGGCGGACGGTTTGTCGCCGTCAGTGCCGGGGAATCCCACACCTGCGGCGTGCGGTTTGACGGCACCGTCCAGTGCTGGGGACGGAACAATGATGGTCAGGCGACGCTGCCGGGCGGACGGTTTGTCGCCGTTAGTGCCGGAGCATTCCACACCTGCGGCGTGCGGACTGACGGCACCGCCCAGTGCTGGGGACGGAATAGCTACGGCCAAGCGATTCCGCCGGTAGAAAGGTTCGTTGCCGTAAGTGCCGGAGGTGAACTTACCTGCGGCATACGGACCGAAGGCACGCTCCTGTGTTGGGGTGCGAACGGGGCCGGCTGGATGAGACCGCCAGTAGGAAGGTTCGTCACTGTCAGTGCCGGATATAGCCACGCCTGCGGCGTGCGGACCGACGGCACGGTCCAGTGCTGGGGTCACAACGAGCATGGCAAGGCGACACCGCCGGGCGGTGAGTTCACGACTGTCGACACCGGGCATTACCACGCTTGCGGCGTGCGGACCAACGGCACGGTCCAGTGCTGGGGTCACACCGGGCATGGCAAGGCGACACCGCCGAATGTTCCGGCAACATCCGCATCGCCGGGTACCCCCCTCGCGTCCTTGCACGCGGCGGCACGGAACGGGAACACACTGGCCGTTACGCGCCTGCTAGCGGACGGCGCGGATCCCAACGTGGTGGACGACAACGGTGAAACAGCGCTGCACCACGCGGCGCGGCACGGGCATGTCCTGGTGGCCGATCAGCTGCTCAAACATGGCACCAACCCGGACGTAATCAATGTCCCGCGAAGCACGCCGTTGCACCTTGCTGCATGGTTTGGCCATGAGCAGGTCGCGTCGCTGTTGTTGGCCTATGGCGCGATGTCAAACATGGTGGACAGTTGGGGGGACACACCCTTGGACAACGCCGTCATACAGGGCCACGCCCGGGTGGCGAGGCTGTTCGAGCACGCTGCGGAGCCGGCACTGCCGAACCAGAGATATGTCTCCGTGAGTGCCGGAGGCAGCCACACCTGCGGCGTGCGGACCGATGACACCGTCCTTTGCTGGGGCAAGAACGACAAGGGCCAGGCTGCGCCGCCGAGCGGCAAGTTCAAGACCGTCAGCGCCGGGGGCAGCTATACCTGCGGTGTGCGGACCGACGACACTATCCAGTGCTGGGGATGGGACGAGTACGGCCAGGCCACGCCGCCGGGTGGCAAGTTCAAGACCGTCAGCGCCGGGGGCAGCCACACCTGCGGTGTGCGGACCGACGACACCATCCAGTGCTGGGGATGGAACGAGTTTGGCCAGGCCACGCCGCCGGGCGGCAAGTTTAAGACCGTCAGTGCCGGAGGTGCACATACCTGCGTCGTGCGGGTCGACGACACTGTTCGGTGCTGGGGTCACAACGGGCATGGCCAGGCCACGCCGCCGGGCGGCAAGTTCAAGACCATCAGCGAGGGAGCTAGGCACACCTGTGGGATACGGACCGACAATACCGTCCAGTGCTGGGGTGCAAACGAGTATGGTCAGGCTGCGCCGCCGGCCAGCAGGTTCACGACCGTCAGTACCGGCTTCTTACACACCTGCGGGATACGGACCGACAACACTGTCCAGTGCTGGGGGTTGGAGGTGTTGTCACCGAGTCCGGACTTCAAGACCGTCAGCATCGGGGGCAGTCACACGTGCGGTGTGCGGACCGACAATACCGTCCAGTGCTGGGGTAAGAACCTGTACGGCCAGGCTGCACCGCCGGGCGGACGGTTCGTCGCCGTCAGTGCCGGGAACCGTCACACCTGCGGCGTGCGGACCGACAACACTGTCCAGTGCTGGAGTTCCAATTCGGGCAACACACTGCCCGAAGCCAGACTGGTGGTACCTCCGGGCGGACAGTTCAGCGTCGTCAGTGCCGGGGGCAGCCACACCTGCGGGATGCAGGCCGACGGCACGATCCAATGCTGGGGTCGGAACGAGCTTGGCCAAGCTGCGCCACCGGGCGGCAAGTTCACAACCGTCAGCACCGGGGGCAACCACACCTGCGCCCTACGGATTGACGCCACGATCCAATGCTGGGGTTGGAACGAATCCGGCCAAGCCGCGCCACCGGGCGGCAAGTTCACGACCGTCAGCGCCGGGGGCAGCCACACCTGTGGGGTACGGATCGACAGCGCTCTGGCCTGCTGGGGTGACAACGGGTACGGGTCCGGTCAGGCAACGCCGCCAATCGGACGATTCGTCGCTGTCAGCGCCGGGGGCAGCCACACCTGCGCCCTACGGATCGACGACACCCTGACCTGCTGGGGGTGGAACGGGTTTGGCCAGGCGGCACCGCCAGCCGGACGGTTCGTCGCCGTCAGCGCCGGGGACAGCCACACCTGCGCCCTACGGATCGACGGCACCCTGACCTGCTGGGGTGAGAACAATCAGGGCCAGGCAACGCCGCCAGGCGGCAAGTTCACAACCGTCAGTGCAGGACGCCGCTATACCTGCGGCGTACGTCCTGACGAAACCATCGAATGCTGGGGTGCAGATGGGCTAGGCAAGGACGCGCCGCCGCATGCCGCAGGGGGTCCCGGGTCTTCGTGAAATCGGTTCGCGTCCCTTCACATGACAGCAGCAAACGGAGATGCACAGATGGCTGCCCCCCTGCTTGCGGACAACCGCATCCCGACGCGGTTGCCGGCAACCGTGGAACAGGACCCCGACCTCAAGGCAATCGCATTCTGTTTCGACGGACCCGTGAGCAGGCTTTGGGGTTCGGCCCGTTCGCACACCACCCGATGCTCCGGCCGGCGTGTTTTCTCTGTGCCGCGACGAGTTGCAGGCGTCCAGCACAACGATCCTGTGCGCCCGTGGCGTTGAATGCGCTTGCCCTGATCTCGCCCTTGTCATACGGCAGGCCGCCCGATTTACTGTGCTAACATTTCCAGCCGAATTCACTTGGCTTCAAACGCACATCAAAATCACATGATCCGGACACCCGGGAGGTGTTGAGTTGCACGCTTTCGACTACGCTGCGCCGACCAGTCTCAACGAGGCCGTCGCCGTGCTTGCCTCGCAGAACGGCAATGCCTCGATCCTGAGCGGCGGCACCGATTTGCTGGCCGCCATGAAGGACGGGAAGGGGGATCCTTCCGTCATCGTCGACATCAAGAAGATTGACGAACTCAACGTCCTCGACCTGGACGACTCCGGCCTCACCATCGGCGCGGCCGTGCCCTGCCATATCCTGAACGCCAGCGAGATGGTACGGAACAACTACCCGGCCCTGCACGACTCCTCCTCGCTGATTGGCGGGACCCAGATCCAGGGGCGGGCCACCTTCGGCGGCAACCTCTGCAACGCCTCCCCGGCCGCCGATTCGATCCCCAACCTGATTGCCCACAAGGCCGTCGCCAACATCTTCGGCCCCGACGGCAGCCGTTCGGTTCCGATCGAAGACTTCTGCACCGGTCCGGGCAGCAACGTCCTGGAAATCGGCGAGCTGCTGGTCAGCATGTCGTTGCCGACGCCGCCGGCCGGTTTCGGAGCCGGCTACCTGCGGTTCATTCCGCGCAACGAAATGGACATCGCCGTGGTCGGAGCCGGCGTGTCGGTGGTCCTGGACGGCGACACGGTCGTCGAGGGACGCGTCTCCCTGGGCGCCGTGGCTCCGATACCCCTGTTTGTACAGGAGTGCAGCGACGCCATGGCCGGCCAGGCACTGTCGGAAGCCCTCATCACCGAGGTCGGCCGCCTTGCTGAACAGGCCGCCAAGCCCATCAGCGACATGCGGGGCACCGTCGCCCAGCGCAAGCACCTGTCCAACGTGCTCACCCGACGCGCCCTGCAGATTGCCGTCGACCGAGCCCGCAGCTAATCCCCAAGAACCATCGCCTTAGTCCAACCTGCCCGTGTCCGGGCCCCGGAGGAGAACCCACTAAGTGAGCAAGAAAACCGTCGTCAACACCACCATCAACGGGGAGCCGAAGGCGTTCCTGTGCGAACCCCGGCAGACCGTTCTGGAAGTCCTGCGGGACACGCTCGAGCTGACCGGTGCCAAGGAAGGCTGCGGCAACGGCAACTGCGGCGCCTGCAACATCATCCTGGACGGCGTGCTCGTCAATTCCTGCCTGGTGCTGGCCGTGGAAATCGAGGGACGCGATGTCCTGACCATCGAGGGCGTGGCGGATACCTGGCCCGGCGAAGGCCTGCACCCCATCCAGGAAAAGTATCTCGAACACGCCGCCCTCCAGTGCGGCATTTGCACACCGGGCTTCATCGTCTCCTCGAAGGCCCTGTTGGATGAAAACCCGAACCCGTCCGAACACGAAATCCGCCTGTGGCTGGCCGGCAACCTCTGCCGCTGCACCGGCTACGACAAGATCGTCCGGGCGGTTCAGGACTCCGCAGACGTCCTCTCCGCCTAAAACCAGGAGCTAACACCATGGCCAGTGATGGGCAATTCAAGGTAATCGGATCGCGTCCGCTGCGCCCCGACGGCGTGGACAAGGTCACGGGCCGGGCGGTCTACGGCAACGACACGCAGATGTCGGGCATGCTCTACGGCGTGGTGCTGCGCAGTCCGCACGGCCACGCGCGCATCCGGAGCATCGACACCTCCAAGGCCGAGGCCCTGCCGGGCGTGCGCGCGGTGGTGACCGGCGCCGACCTGCCGCAGCTGGGCGACGTGATCGAGGAACTGGGCGAAGGCGGCAGCGCCAACATGCGCTACGCCTCCAACAACGTGCTGGCCGGCGACAAGGCGCTCTACGACGGCCACGCCGTGGCGGCGGTGGCCGCCGTGGACCTGGGCACCGCGGAGGACGCGGTCGCCCTGATTGAAGTGGACTACGAGGTCCTGCCGGCCGTCCGCACCGTGCAGGAGGCCATGGCCGACGGCGCGCCCATCCTGCACCCCGAACTGCGCACCGACGGCCTGGGCGAACAGGCCGATGCCGAAACCAACGTCGCCGCCCACTTCCGGCACCAGCTGGGAGACATCGAACAGGGCTTCGCGGAAGCGGATGTGGTCATTGAGCGGGAATTCGACACCGCCACCGTGCACCAGGGCTACATCGAACCCCACGCGTCCACGGCCCAGTGGAACGCGGACGGGCAACTGACGGTTTGGACCAGCACCCAGGGCGCGTTCGCGGCCCGCGGCCAGCTGGCCAGCATCCTGGAAAAGCCGGTCGCGGAAATCACGGTCGTGCCGACCGAGATCGGCGGCGGCTTCGGTGGCAAGATCCCGGTCTATGTCGAGCCGGTGGCCGCCATCCTGTCCCGCGAGGCCGGCAACAAGCCGGTCAAGGTCTGCATGTCGCGCACCGACGTCATCAAGGCCACGGGCCCGACATCCGGCTCCCACATCAAAGTCAAGATGGGCGCCACCAAGGACGGGCGCATCACCGCGGGCGAGGTTTCCATGGCCTACGAGGCGGGTGGCTATCCGGGGTCCCCGGTCCCGTCCGGTTCGCTCGTGATCCTGGCTCCCTACAAGATTCCCCACGTCACGCTGGACGGCTACGACGTGCTCGTCAACAAGCCCAAGGCCTCCCCCTACCGGGCGCCCGGCGGCACCAATGCGGCCTTCGCCTCCGAGTCCGTCGTGGACGAACTGGCGCGGGCCGTCGGCATGTGTCCGCTGGAATTCCGCCTGCTCAACGCGGTGGAGGAGGGCGACCGACAGGTCAACGGCCTGCCCCACGGACGCGTGGGCCTGAAGGAAACCCTGGAGATGGCCATCGACCATCCACACTTCGCCACGCCGCTGGAAGGCGCCAACCGGGGCCGGGGCGTGGCGGCCGGATACTGGATGAACTGGGGCGGCAAGTCCAGCGCCTCGGCCCACGTCAATGGCGATGGCTCCATCAACCTGATGGAAGGCTCGACCGACATCGGCGGCACGCGCGCCTCCATCGCCATGCAACTGGCCGAAACCCTGGAGATCCCGTACGAGCAGATCAACACCCGCGTGGCCGACACCGGCGCGGTGGGCTACACCGACCTGACCGGCGGCAGCCGCACCACCGCCGTCACCGGCATGGCCGTCCACGAACTGGGCGTGGTGCTCAAGGAGGAAATGACGCGCCGCGCCGCGGACCTGATGGAAGTGGACGCCTCCGAAGTGTCCTACCGCGACGGCGTCTTCTCCCACAACGGCACGTCGATGCCCTTCAACGAAGTGGCCCAAAAGGCCGATGCCGCCGGCGAACCGATTGTCGGCACGGCATCCGTGGCCCCGCCCGAGTGGGGCGCCGCCTTCGGCGTCCACATCGTGGACATCGAGGTGGACCCCGATACGGGCAAGGTGGACATCCTGCGCTACACGGCCCTGCAGAACGTGGGCAAGGCCATCCATCCCAGCTACGTCGAGGGCCAGATCCAGGGCGGCGTCGCCCAGGGCATCGGCTGGGCGCTCAACGAGGAGTACATCTACTCCGAGGACGGACAGCTGCTCAACGCCAGCCTGCTGGACTACCGCATGCCCACGGCACTCGACCTGCCGATGATTGAAACGGTGCTGGTGGAGGTCCCCTGGCCGGACCACCCCTACGGCGTGCGCGGCTGCGGCGAGACCCCGATTGTCCCGCCGGCCGGCGCGTTGGCCGCGGCCCTGCACGATGCCCTCGGCATCCGGCCCGCCGAACTGCCGATGTCGCCGGGCAAGGTCCTGGAACTCCAGAACGGCGGCGCCTGAACCCATCTTCCTCACCGGACCGGCCCTTGCTTAGGCGCCGGTCCGGCACCGGGGACACCACCCATGCCCAGCGTCTGGATTCCGCCCCTGATGCGCTCCCTGAGCGGGGGCCGGGAGAATCTGGACGTTCCCGGCACAACGATCCGCGAAGTCCTCGACAACCTCGAGGCGGAGTGTCCCGGCATTCGCGCCCGTCTGTTCGACGGGGACCGCGTGCGGCCGGGCATTGCCATCGCCGTGGACGGGATCATCAAGACTAAAAAACTGGGCAGTGAGGTCTCGTCGGACAGCGAAATTCACTTCGTTCCGGCCATCAGCGGCGGCAACCCCGGTTGATGCCGCTCGCAGGTTCGCGCCGCGCCAGTTGCACGGTCCCGGGTTTCAGCCGGGATCCATTGGTATAATCCCGCTTTCCAGCCCTCGTAGCTCAGTTGGATAGAGCACCGGCCTCCGGAGCCGGGAGCACAGGTTCGAGTCCTGTCGAGGGTATTCCCTCCTGCGGGGCACCTGTGGCTTGGCCGCACGGCCGAGACAGGATGCTTGGCCGCGAGCGGATTTCCTCTTTTTGTTAAGTGTTGTCAGCCAAGGAGCAGAGCGACGCTATGTCCGAACGAATCCAGAATCGATTGAGCCGGCGCAGCTTTCTGCGCCTGACGGCGGTGGCCGGCGGCCTGGGCTTGGCCGCGGCCTGTGCCGCACCGGGCGCACCGGCGGCGACCGGCGACGGGGCCGCACCCTCCGCCGAAGTGGTGGACCTGCGTCTGTCCGCCTGGGCCGATGTGCAGGATGCCGTGGTCTACGACAATATGGTCAACGCCTTCATGGCGGCCAACGACGACCTCAATGTCACCGTGGAGCAGTATCCCGGCGGCTACTACCAGAAAATCCAGGCCAACTTTGCCGGCAACACCTCTGCGGACATCCTCTACTACCAGGGCTGGCAGTTCCAGTCCTACGCCGAAAACGGCGTCCTGGCGCCCCTGGACGACTTCATTGCCGCCACGGATTCCGGCGACAAGTTCCCGCACAACGAGAACTACGACAGCATGACCCAATGGGACGGGTCCACCTACATGACCCCGACCGACACGGGTCCGCTGGTCATCTACTACAACAAGGACATCTTCGACGCCAAGGGCGTGGCCTACCCGGCGGCCGGCTGGACCTGGGATGACTTCAAGTCCACCATCGAGACGCTGTCATACGAAGAGGAGGGTTCCAAGACCTACGGCTGGGCCCAGGCGGCCGGCTGGAACGGCGGGTACGGCCGCTGCGCCAACTTCATGCGTCGCAACGGCCATGTGGAGTGGGACACGATTGTCGAGCCCACCGAGGCCCGCTGGGACCACGAGGACGTGATTTCAGGCCTGCAGTTCGTGGTCTACGACACCATCGCCAACGGCTGGTCCCCGGGACCGGACGTGATCGCGGGCGGCGGCGTCGGCGTGGACACCGGACGCGTGGCCATGGTGCTGGAGGGTCCCTGGTTCATGCCGCGCCTGTACGGCGAGCTGGCCACGACCGAGGAAGGCATCAACTTCGACGTGGCACTGGCTCCGGTCGGGGTGGACGCCACCAACTACACCTTCGGCCATGTGCACGGCCACTGCATCACGACCCCGTCCGAACACAAGGACGAGTCCTGGCGCGTGGTCGACTTCATCCTGAGCGATGAAGGGCAGGCCATCATTGCCAACGGTGGCCGCCTGTGCGGCACGCCGCGCAACATTGAGAACCTGTGGGCCCCGATTGCCAGCGAGAAGTACAACTTCGAGAACACCGCCGCCTTTGCGAACTCCATGGCGGAAGGGGCCACACCGGTGGTCTTCGGCGAAGGCGCCGAACTGCACGCCTACGGCGGCGCAGCCATCACATCGCTGTGGGACAAGCTCCTTGGTTTGCAGGAAACTGCGGACACGGCCGTGAAGACGGCCCAGGAGGAAATTCAGGGGGCCCTCGATCGGTACCACGCCGAACGCGCCTAAGCAACACAAACTTCAGGGCTGTGCACCCGCGGGTGCACAGCCCGACCGGTCCCGATCCTTGCTCGGGACCGCAGTATCCGGACATCCTGTAGTCGGATACCATCGACCGGACCCAATCCGCCCGCCTGTGATTGCCTCCGCGCCATGACGGCCTCCCAACGCCGCGATTTACGCGACGGCATCCTGTTCACGCTGCCGTTCGTACTGGGCGCCCTGCTCCTGTGGGTGGGGCCGATGCTCTATTCCCTTGTCTTGGTCGTGCTGGACTGGAACCTGATTACCCGGCCCGACTACGTCGGCATGAAGAACCTGGCCAAGCTGGTGGACGGGCGCGATCCCCTGTTCTACAAGTCGCTCTACAACACGTTCTACTTCACCTTCTTCAGCGTGCCCCTGCAGCTCCTGGCCGCCTTTGGCCTGGCCCTGCTGCTGAACCAGCCCATGAAGGGTCTGGGCGTCTACCGCACCATCTTCTACATCCCCTCCATCACGCCGGCGGTGGCCTTCGCCGTGGTCTGGATCCAGATCCTCAACCCGGAGTGGGGCATTCTCAATCAAATCCTGGGCTGGTTCGGGGTGGAGCCCATCAAGTGGCTCTTCGACCCCGCCTTTACGCGCCCGGCCTTCGTCCTGATGAGTCTGTGGCTGGTCGGGCCGCAGATGATCATCTTCCTGGCCGGCCTGCAAAGCGTGTCCCCGGAACTGAAGGACGCGGCCCAGATCGACGGCGCCAACACCTGGCAAAGCTTCCTGCACGTGACCATCCCGGCCATTTCGCCGATCTTCTTCTTCAACCTGGTGATCGGCGTCATCGGAAGCTTCCAGGTCTTCACCAACGCCTTCATCATGACCAGGGGCGGCCCCCAGGACTCCACCCTGTTCATGGTGCTGCACATCTATCGTAACGCGTTCGAGTGGTTCGACATGGGCTATGCGGCCACCCTGGCCTGGGTCCTGTTCATCATCATCATGCTCTTTACCGTGATCCAGTTCCGCTTCGCCCGCACCTGGGTCTACTACGAAAGCGAATCGAGCAACTGACACGGCCATGCGCACCGCCCGTTTCGCCAACCTGCCCTGGCACATCATCTGCTGGGTGCTGGGCATCTCCTTCCTGCTGCCGCTGGTCTGGATGTTCTCGACGGCCCTCAAGCCGCCGGGACTGGTCTTCGAGACCCCAATCCGGTGGATTCCGGAGAACCCGCGCTGGTACAACTATCCACAGGTGTTCGAGAAGCTGCCCCTCTTCTCGCGGTTCTTCGTCAACACCTTTTATGTAACCCTGATGGGCGCCGCGGGCTGCGTTCTGAGTTCGCTGCTGGTCGGGTTCGGCCTGTCGCGCATCAACTGGCCGGGACGCAACGCCGTGTTCGGGATGCTGATTGCCACCCTCATGCTGCCGGGTGTGGTCACCATCATTCCGCTGTACATCATCTTCCGCTACGCGCAGCTGGTGGGCACGTTCTATCCCCTGTGGATTCCCGCCTGGTTCGGGTACGCCTTCTACATCTTCCTGATGCGGCAGTACATGATGACGCTGCCGCGGGAACTGGACGAGGCGGCCCGCATGGACGGGGCCGCCAACTTCCGCATTCTCTGGCAGATCATCACGCCCCTGTGCAGTCCGGCGATTGCCACAATCGCGATCTTCGCCTTCCTGCAGCACTACAATGACTTCCTCGGACCCCTGCTGTACATCTCGGCCAACGAAATGTTCACCCTGCAGCTGGGCCTGCTTTGGTTCCAGGGCCGCTTCGGCAACTTCTGGCACCTGGTCATGGCGGCCTCGGTCATGACCATCGTGCCCGTCCTGGTGCTGTTCTTCGCAGCCCAGAAGCGCTTTGTCCAAGGCATTCAGCTGACCGGCCTGGCCGGACGGTGAAGGCCGATGTCCGCGCTCTTATATGATCCCTGTCCCTCACCAACCCCTTGAGTAAGGATTGCCAACATGGCTGTTGCCCCCATGATCGAAACGGATGTCCGCCTACTTTCGGACGAGCAAGTCAACTTCTATCACGAGAACGGGTACCTGGTGGTCGAGGATGTCCTGTCGGACGAGGAGTTGCAGGGTCTGCGCGACGAGACGGCCCGGATCTGCCGCGGTGAGCGCGGGCTGGTGCAGGGCCTGCCTGATTTTGATCCGTCCGAGAGCGATGAGGACATCGTCGCACGCACACTGTGCGTCCACTTTCCCCACAAGATTTCCGACGTCATGCTGGACGCGGTCACCCAGCCCGGCATTGTCGAAGGCCTGACACAACTGATTGGCCCCAATGTCAAGAGCATGCAATCCATGCTCTTCATCAAGAGCGCAGGCAAGCCGGGCCAGGCTTGGCACCAGGACGAGGCGTTCATTCCCACCCGCGACTGTTCGCTGACCGCCGCCTGGATGGCCCTGGAGGACGCCACGCCGGAAAACGGCTGCCTGTGGGCCATTCCGGGCTCCCACCGCCTCCGCACCCTGTGGCCGTTCCGGGACCACGACGACGAACGTTACGACTGTGCGCAGGAGGCCTTCGACTTCCCGTTTACGGACGATGACGGGGTCATGGTGCCGGCCAAGGCCGGTTCGGTCGTCTTCTTCAACGGCTATCTCCTGCACCGTTCCCTGCCGAACTACGCGGAAACGGGCTTTCGCCGGGCCTTGGTCAACCACTACATGAGCGCGGAGTCGCTGCTGCCTTGGCGCCTGCCCGAACCCGGTACGGGCATGGGCATGGCGGACTTCCGGGACATCATCATGGTGGCCGGAACCGATCCCTACGCCTACAAGGGCATCCAGACCGATCGGTTTGCCCACGTGCGCCCCGACAAGGAAGGCGGCTGCAAGTGGCCGTCCAAAGTCGAGACCGGGGCCAAGGCCGAGGCGAACGGTGCCATGGGAGCCGCCATGGGCGGAGGAGCCATGGGCGGCGACATGGGCAGTTCGGCACCTGCCATGGGCTAAAGGATCGACAAACACCCCTCTGGTCGACCACCAGTACGTTCTTAACCTGCAATCTGAGCATCGGGAGCGCGGATGAATCCGTGCTCCTGCTGCTTGCCGCTCAACCCACTCTGGACGACAGCCGCGCGGCGCGTGGTGGGTCGTGCAGCTTGCCTGTCGCGGTTGCCGTGGGATCTGCCGACAGGCATCCATCGATCGGACTACAAGAACTTCTGCATCGCCTGCAGCGAGTGGGATCAAGGCGGTCCGGCTGTCCCCTGTTGCATTCCGTCCTCAAAACACCTACAGAGAGGGATGGCGAAGGATCGGATTCCTGCCGAAATTGTGTTGCGCTACCCATGGGTAGAATTGGAGGGCCGGAAGGCTGAGACTCGTCACTGCACTGGGACAACACACCCCTTGGGGAATCACCGCTCCGCTTGAACAGGCTGGCTGGCACTGGAAATGCCCGTTCAAAGACCTGTCAAGACTGCATGCGATTGCCCGATACCCAGCATTAGACATCCTTGACGATAGTAACGATTTTCGTTACTATCGTCAGCCGTGAACCGATTTGGAAACGACAATGCCCAAAAGCTCTTTGATGGGCAAACGGTACGACGTTTGCCGCCCGACATCAAGCGTCGGGCGCGGGTGAGGTTACAGCGTGTGGTGGCGGCAACCGCGCTCTCAGATCTTCGGATACCACCTTCCCACCGGCTGGAAGCCCTGTGCGGAGACCGCCAAGGCCAGTACAGCATCCGAATCAACGACCAATGGCGCGTGTGCTTTGTCTGGACAGATCGGGGTGCAATGGAGATCGAAGTCACCGACTACCACTGACAGAGGAGGAAGTTTATGACTTGCCCCAAACCAATCCATCCAGGAGAGCATCTGGTGGAAATCATGGAGGAATTGGGCATTACCCAATACCGCTTGGCGAAGACAATAGGCGTACCCCAGATCCGCATCCACGAAATTGTTCATGGCCGGAGGTCCATAACGGCCGACACGGCCCTGCGAATCGGGAAGGCCTTGAGGATGACTCCCGACTACTGGCTGAACCTTCAGCGGATGTACGACCTGGACGTGGCCCGCGGCAAGACCAATGTCAGCACCATCGAACCGCTAGTCGAGGCACCTGCCTGACAACGGCGGATTTGGATCTGCCTGTTTCCGCCCAGCTCGCGGCGCTTAGGGACTACGCGAGTGCCAACGGCTCCAGTGGCGAGACACGTGCAGGTTGCCGAGAGCGGTCAAGTGGCAGACAGGCCCGGTTCAAGGGCATGATCGAAGAACGGCCGGCCAGAGCCCGTTTCAGCCTGTCTTCGTCTGGAAGATTTCCTACCTCATCTTCAAGCGCGAGCAGGCCGCCGCCTTCAAATCCATGCTCAGGTACAACTCTGTCAGGGTGGTGTCGATCATCAAGAGCGTGCATGGGTTCCACGGCAATGGTCTTTACAGGACGTTGCTCGCGCAACGTAGTCTGCAGAGCCTCACGCGGCATCTTTCTTGGCCAAAGGGTCACCCGTTGACCATATTCCCGCAAGTTCAGTGACCGGGGAGCAAAGAAGCGTCCCGCCCTTGGGAGATGAGCCTGACCATGAACGCCATTGCGAAACGGCGGGAATGCTTCGGGAAGGTCTACGCACCACAGAGTCAGGGAAAGGAAAAACTCTTCCGCCGCTGGCGGCAGGTCGCATCCCACGTCTATTGGCCGGTACGCCAGCGTTGCGGTGAAGGGACAGCCTCTTCAGCGCCCTTGTCGGGATCTGCACTACCGGTCAGACTGGCGAACGCATGACAAGCATGGGTAAACGCGGACCGCCCCGGCAGACCCGGTTCAAACGTATGGGACCCGCTGCAACCCAGTACTTGAACTCTGGCCGTGTAACTTCTGACTTCATCAGGATCGCAACAGGTACACTGGCATTCACGGATCCAGTTCCCAACCCCTAGGCTGTATCAAGGTCCAACGCGGCCCACAATCAACATGTACAGCAACAGTCAACTGATTGAAATGGCCGGACAGCAGCCAGCCCCGTTTCTGTGGCTGCTTGATCAGTTCCATCGCCGCGACGAACGCCTGACTCCCGATGCCATGCGAGCCATTGCCTCCGGCCTGCGCATGCCGTTGGCGGATGTCTACGGAACCGCCACCTTCTACCACCATCTGAACCTGGGCAATGGCAGCCGATCCAATCCCCGGGTCTGCACCGGTCCGGTATGCCGCCTGCGGGGTAGCGAGCAGTGGTTGGCCGACTGCCCCCAAGCCCAATCCATGGCCTGTGCAGGCCGATGCGACGTTCCGGTTCCGATCCTCCAGGGGGATTCCACCCATCGATTGACAGACAGCGCCTTGGAAGCGGCGGCCAAGGGACCCTTGCCGGTGCCCAATCCGGGTGGATTGCCGGAATGCATCTTTGAACACATCCGACAGCCACATCAGGCAACCTACGAGGGCTACACCGCCCGTGACGGCTTCCAGGCCCTGGACGCGGCCTTGGATTCCGGACCCGACCGAGTGCTGCAGACCCTGGACGACAGCGGCCTGGCCGGCCGGGGTGGCGCCGGCTTCCCCACGGGCCGGAAGTGGCGCTCTGTGCAGGAAGCACCGGGTACTCCCAAAACCATCGTCTGCAATGCCGACGAAGGCGAACCAGGATGCTTCAAGGACCGGGCCATCCTCGAATACGACCCCTACGCGGTGTTGGAGGGCATGATCCTGGCCGCCTTCGCCTCGGGTGCCGAGTTGGGATTCATCTACCTGCGTTACGAGTACCCGGAACTCCTAACCCAACTGGAAGAAGCGTTGACGGCCTGCCGCACGGTCGGTCTGCTGGGCCCGGCGAACAAGCTCGGTTCGGACTTCGACATCCATATCCGCCGGGGTGCCGGCGCGTATGTCTGTGGTGAGGAAGGCTCCCTGCTGAACAGCCTGGAAGGGAAGCACCCGTTTCCCCGCAACCGTCCCCCGTTCCCGGTGACGCACGGCTATTTGCAGAAGCCCACCGTCGTCAACAACGTTGAAACGCTGGCGGCGGTGCCCCACATCCTGCGGCATGGGGCCGAATGGTACCGGGACCTGGGGCGTGGCGACCTTGTCGGCACCAAGGTGATCAGCGTCTCGGGCGATGTTCAGCGGCCCGGCAACTACGAGGTGCCCTTCGGCTTTCCCCTGTCCGAACTCCTCTACGATTGGGCTGGCGGCCCACCTTCCGGAAGCAATTTCCAAGCGGCGAGCATGGCGGGGCTGTCCGGCGGTTTCCTGTCGGCAAACGACTTCGATGTCACGTTGGACGAACCTTCGCTGCGGAGCTGCAATTCGATGCTGGGGGCTGCCGGCATCATCGTGTACGACGACACGCGCGACATGGTGGACGAGACCCGTGTCGCGATCGAGTTCTTTGCCGAAGAGTCCTGCGGCAAGTGTTTCCCCTGCCGCATCGGCTCCCGACGCCTACGCGAACGGCTGGATGCCGTCGGCCCCGACACCGACCGCGACGAATGGCTGGACGAAGTCAACGACCTGGGTCGCGTGATGCGAAACCTGAGTGCCTGCGGCCTGGGTGTGGCTGCGTCGTTTGTCAGCGATTCCCTCGTGCGCAACTTTCCCGACCAGCTGGAACAACGGTTCGAGGCCCCCGAATGACCTCACCCCCCGCGGCCGGCACGTTTATGTTGGACGGCCGGCAGGTTGAGTTCCGCGAGGGCGAGTCGGTGCTGGCAGCCGCCAGGCGGCACGGCATTGACGTCCCGTCCCTGTGCTACGACGACCGCCTGGAGGCCTTCGGCGGCTGCCGCCTGTGCGCCGTCGCCGTCAAGGGCGTCAACGGCTTTCCGGCTTCCTGCACCACCCAGGCCCAGCCCGACATGGAGGTCGAGACCCGTACCCCTGAACTCGACGACCTGCGGCGAACCCTGCTTGCCATGGTGGTGTCCGAGAACGGCAGCGAGCGCCTGGCCGTGGACCCCTTGCGGGGTCTGGCCTCGCAGGAGCTGCAGGAGGCCGTAGCCGATCTGAATCCGGATCTGGACCGATTCAAGGGTGCCACCTCGGGCAGCTCGCGTCCCGACGACGCCAACCCCTTTATCCTGAGGGACTATGATCTCTGCATCTCCTGCTACCGATGCGTCAGGGTTTGCGCCGAACAGGAGGGGGACTATGCCATCACAGTGGCCGGGCGCGGCTTCGGCACAAACATATCGGTGGAGTTCGACGGGCATCTGCGCGATTCCAGCTGCACCTTCTGCGGCCAGTGCGTACAGACCTGCCCGACCGGCGCGCTGGCGGACCGGAAGGCGATGAGATTTGCCCAAACCGAGGAACCTCCACCATTGCCCACCAGAAAGGAAAGACGGACATGACAGCGGCTTTCGAAAAGACGCGGACCATCTGCGGGTATTGCGGTGTCGGCTGCACCGTGGACGTGTTGACCAGGGACAACCGCATCATCGGCATCCAGCCGGCCTTGGACGGGCCTGCCAACGAGGGTGCCCTGTGCGTCAAGGGGCAGTTCGCCTACGACTACGTCCATCATCCGGACCGCCTTCGGCATCCGATGGTCCGGAATGCCGAAGGCGTGCTGGAACGCGCCACCTGGAAGCAGGCCCTGCGGAAGGCGGCGGCGGGGTTCATGCAATCCGCGGAACGGCACGGCCGCCACGCGGTCTACGGCATCGCCTCCGGGCGTACACCCACCGAGGCCGACTACATGATGCAGCGCTTCATGCGCGCGGGGTTCGGCACCCACTTCATCGACAACTGCAGTCGGGCCTGACACTCCCCCACAGTCGCCGGTCTGGCGGCAACCTTGGGAAGGGGCGCCATGTCCAACCCCTTGTCGGACATGGAGCTCCCCGATGTGGCGTTCTGCATCGGCACCAATATGACGGAGGCCCATCCGGTCGCGGCCACCCGTCTCAAGAAGGCACTCGCCCGCGGTTCCAAACTGATCGTCGCGGACCCGCGGCGCATCCACCTGGCGACGCTGGCCGACCTCTACCTGCCCCTGCGGGTCGGCACCGACGTGGCTCTCCTCCAGGGCATGGCCCACGTGATCGTGCGCGACGGATTGATGAACGACCGCTTCGTGGCCGCGCGCACCCAGCACCTCGAGCCCTACCTGGAACACATCGCCGAATTCACGCCGGACTGGGCGGAATCAATTTGCGAAGTCCCGGCCGCGGACATCGAAAAGGCGGCGCGCTGGTACGCGGAGGCCGACCAGGGCGCCATCTACTACACGCTCGGCATCACCGAGCACATTTGCGGCGTGGACAACGTCCAGTGCCTTTGCAACCTGGCGTTGCTGACGGGTCAAATCGGCCGTCCCGGCACGGGCCTGAACCCCATGCGCGGCCAGAACAACATCCAGGGCGCAGGGGACAGCGGCGCCATCCCCGATCAGTATCCGGGGTTCCAGGCAGTCACCAATCCCGACTATCGGCGGAAGTTCGGCAAAGCCTACGGCCGCGAGATGGATGCCTCCAAGGGCATCACCAAGGTCACCGCCATGGAAGAGGCGGGCCGGGACATCTTCGCCATGTTGATCGACGGAGAGAACTCGGTAGTGTCGGACCCGAACCAGCGCCATACGCGCGCAGCCATCGAGGCCCTCGAACACCTGGTCGTCATCGACATCTTTCTCTCGGAGACCGCGGAGATGGCGGACGTGGTGTTCCCCGCCACGGCATGGGCCGAAACCGACGGCACCTTCACCAATACGGAACGGCGCATCCAGCGAGTGCGCCAAGCCGTCACGCCTGCCGGCGAGGCCCGGCCGGACTGGTGGATCATCAGCCGCCACGCCAGGGCCCAACCCCACGGCCCCCTCACCCAAAAGGGACCGCCGCACCCAGCGAGGGCCCAAAGCCGTCACGCCTGCCGGCGAGGCCCGGCCGGACTGGTGGATCATCAGCCGTATCGCGCAGCACATGGGCCTGCGGAACTTCGACTTCAACCATCCGCGGGAAGTCTTCAACGAGATGTGCAGCCTTTCACCGACGTACGCCGGCGTCGACTGGGAGCTTGCGGCCACCGGCCGCTACCACTGGCCCGTTCCCTACCGTGGACATCCGGGCACGCCCCGGCTGCATGAGGACTCCTTCCCCATTGGCCGCGGCAAGTTCAGCCTGATCGAGTATCGGGATCCGGCGGAAACCGTCGACGAAACCTACCCCATCTGGCTGACCACGGGGCGGCGGCTGGCCACATACCACACGAATACCCAGACCGGGCGCGCCGGTGGCATGGACTACCTGGCCTCGGAGGAAGCACTGGAGGTCAACCCAAGGGATCTTGAGGCCTGGGACCTGCAGGACGGCGAAACCGTCTGGCTGTCCAGCCGTCGGGGCCGCATTGCCATCAAGGTGGCAGGTTCCAAGCGGTCGCCCATGGGCACGGTCTTCTCCAGTTTCAGTTTCAGCGATACGCCCATCAACGCCCTGACCGGCTCCGGCTACGACCCCGTCACGCACACGGCCGAACTGAAGGTGTGCACGGTGAGGATTGACAAGATGGCTGTGGCCGACGGACTCGAGGGTTGAGGCCGTGTCGTCCACAAACAGGGTCGGATCCCGCGTCAAGGCCCGGGTGCAGGCCCACAAGGGAACGGCCGTCCGGTGGAAGCAGGACTCGCTGGTGGCCGAGGAGCCGATGGAAATCCGGCTTCTGGCGCGGGAGGAACAGCGAACCGTTGCCGTTACCATGCGCACGCCGGGCAACGACTTCGAACTGGCACTGGGCTTTCTGCACGGGGAAGGGGTCCTGTCCGGCCTCAACGAAGTGAGCCATGTTTCCTACTGCCTGGACCGAGACGTGGAGGAGGAGCAGCGGTACAACATCGTCAGCGTCAACCTTGTAGGTCGGCAACTGCCGGAACTGGACCGTTTGGAACGCAGTTTCTTCACCACCAGTGCCTGCGGGGTGTGCGGCAAGGCTTCATTGGATGCCTTGGAAATCCAGGGTTGCGAGGCATTTCCGATGCTGCAACCCAACCTGGATCCGACCGTTGTCAAGCAATTGCCCGGGATCCTTGCGGAAGCCCAGGGCTTGTTTCAGAAGACCGGGGGCCTGCATGCGGCCGGGCTGTTCGACGCGGAGGGCACACTCCTGGCCGTACGGGAGGATGTCGGCCGGCACAACGCCGTCGACAAAATTGCCGGATGGATGCTGAAGGCTCGCCTGCCGGCACCCGAAAACCGGGTGTTGCTGGTCAGTGGCCGGGCCAGTTTTGAAATCATGCAGAAGGCCCTGGCGGCCGGAATCCCAACGGTGTGCGCCATCTCGGCTCCCAGCCACTTGGCAGTAGACGTAGCCGGACGCTTCGGGATGACGCTGATTGGGTTCCTGCGCGATAACCGATTCAACGTCTATGCCGGACAAGAGAGGTTGTCGACGGTTTGAAGGTTCGATGCGAGGGGAATGCGAACCAGGGTTTGCACAGGATGAAACCGGAGAGCCATATCTCGTCCTGTATCCCGGCACCGACTCTTTCACCTATAGACGAGCTCCGATGGAGATCTCGCACAGGCAGGGCCGGAACCGGACATCCTGATGCAAACACCGGACGAACTCTCGCGATGGATGGTCAGGGGCGAAATTCCATCGCAGCAAGATGCCTGCCACCCTATGCCGCTTCGTCGGATGACTCATCGTGGTCGTCGTCCGCTATTGTCCGGTGGCCCGCCGGCCCTTCATCCTTGGTCATCTCGCCCAGATACTCCGGCAGTTCGATACCGGCCATCTTGGCCACTTCGTGGAAGGGAGGCAGGGCCTGGGTGAGTCCGCCGAGGAAATTGCCCACGGCGTTGCCATTGCCGCTGTCGTAGACCACCACCTTCTCAAAGTCAATATTGCTGATGGCGCTGGCCTGAACCTGGGCGATGGCTTCAAGCTTGTCAACAATCATCAGCCGCGCGGCCTTGTCCGGATCATTGCCTGCCGAAGCCACGATTTCCCGGAGACCATCCGCCATCTTGGTGAGGATTTCCATGCGGCCTTGCGCTTCACCGGCCAGCTTGGCCTGCAACGCCTCGCCTTCCGCTTCGCCCGCGAGCACTTGCTTCTGCTTCTCGCCCTCGGCTTCGGTACGCACTCGATCCCGTTCAATCTCGGCGGGCACCACAATGTTGGCATACTCCCGCGCCCGGTCGCGCTCGGCACGCGCGATCTCGGCCTGCTGTTCGGCAACGTAGCCTTCCTGCTCCGCTGCGGCCGCCTTCACGGCCTCCGCTGCGTCACCTCGTCTGCCGGCTTCGGCCTGGGCTTCCCGCAGATCGGCTTGGGAGGCAGCCTCCACGGCCTTGGCCTGATTCTCGCCGGTAACGGCCTTGGCATTGGCGTCGGCAACTCGGGTACGCTGTTCCTGCTCGGCTTCGGCGGAACCCACTGCGCCTGTCCGCTCCTGCTGCGCGACCTCCACCTTCGCCGTATTCACCGCTTCCGCCGCGGCCCGTTGGCCCAAGGCCTCGATATAGCCGGATTCATCGGTGATGTCGGAAATGTTGACGTTGATGAGGCGCAGGCCAATCTTCATCAACTCGGATTCGATGTTGTCCAGCACCCGGGACTCGAATTTCTCCCGGTCGCCGTTGATTTCCTCAATGTCCATCATCGCAATCGTGGCGCGCAACTGGCCGTAGATGATGTCCTTGGCCGTGTCTTCCACCTGATGGGCGTCGAGTGAAAGCAGCCTTTCGGCCGCGTTGTTCATCAGTTCCGGCAAGGTGCCGATACCGAAGGTAAAGCGGGAGGGCACGTTGACACGGATGTTCTGCTTGGAAAGGGCACCGCGCAAGTCGATGTCCACGGTCATGGGGGTGAGATCCAGATAGCGAAAACCCTGAACGATGGGCCATACGAAAGTGGTACCGCCGTGGACTGCCTTGGCTGACTTGTCCCCGCCAATCTGACCATACTTGACGAGAACTTTGTCTGAAGGGCAGGTGCGAATGCGGCGCACCACGGCAATGACCGCAGCCATGACCAGGACCGCCAACAGGGCGACGAGGGTGACTGTGAGGTTGAAAGACATGAAAACTTCTCCTTCGGTGGCTGCGTGTTGACTTACCGGGATGCCTGCGGACCGTTTGGGGATGATGCAGGGAGCGCGTCGCCGCCCATCCGCGCAACGACGAGTTGACTGCCGGCGAGACCGAGCACGGTGACGGAGGTGTTGCGGGGAATGGCCTCGCCTTCGGTGACGGCATGGCATTCCAGAAGCCGTCCCTGTACCGAAATGCTCACCTTGCCGACGCCGGTTCGGCTTGCCGGCACTGCCAGCGAAACAGTGCCTGGTTCGCCAACCGCGTTCTGCAGACGCACATTGCCTTCGTGCTTGACCATGGACACCAAGGCAAAGAGACCCATGTTGACAGCCACGAAAATGCAACCCAGCACAAGGCCTACCAACGTGGCCAGGAAGGGATGCGTCAGCCCCCAGTCATAGGCCATCAGCCCGCCCCAGGAAAAGCCCATGAGGAAGGCTGCGCCGTTGCGGATCGTGAAGATATCGCCAAACGGCAAACCGTCTCCGCCCAGGGTCGTCTCGTCCCCTTCTCCAATTCCAAACAGACTGAACACCACCTGGATCGCGAACACCAGAGTGGAAAACAGGGCGATGGCGAACAGTGTCTGCTCCAAGGTCGAAAGAGCGTCAAACCATTCATTCATCGGTCACCCCCGCGGATAGTGACAGATAGTGCGGGAATTGGGAGTCCAATGTTACAACCGGCGGTTTTGTCGTCAGCAGCGCCGGCCACGCCAGTGCGGCCAAGCCAGGATCCGCCGCACTCGGCACACGAGAAACACGCAACCGGCTGCCTCCCTTGCGCGGTTGCCCGCCATTCACCTGCACTCCTGCAACGAACCAGCCGGGTGGCGTGCACCCGGCTGGCAGTCTGCTGCATCTACACGGGCCGGAGCCCGTCAAACCTTACCCGGCAGCGCGGGCACAGGCGGCTTGCAACGCCCGTTCCACATACACAGGGATTACCCCCAGACGATATTCCGCACTGGCGTGGATGTCTTCCAGAATGTCGTCGCCGACATCGGAAGCGACCTGCGCCGACGCCCCGTTGATGGCATCCGTCGACCTGCCCTCGAGGGCAGCCTCCACGGAGCCGCAACGCGTGGCCATGGGGGTCAACCCACCCACTGCCACGCGGGCCCGGGACACGACACCATTGTTCAAGGTCACCGAGGCGCAAGCTCCCACCACCGCGTACCGCGATGCCGGGTTGAACAACTTGGCATAGGCCGAGCCGGTACCAGCTCCTTCGCGGGGCACCGCAATGACGGTGACCAGCTCGTTCTCCCCGAGACTGGTCTCGAAAAGGCCGGTGAAGAAGCTCTCGGCTTCGATGTTGCGGGCACTGCTCGAGTTTTCGACGCGAATGGTCGCTCCCAGAGCTGTCAGCACGGTCGGCAAATCCGAAGCCGGATCCGCATGGGCGATGTTGCCGCCGATGGTGCCCCGGTTGCGCACCTGGGGATCGCCAATGCCGCCGGCCGCCTCCACCAGGGCGGAGGCCAGGTTGGACGAGGCAATCGTGGCGTGCGTGGTCAACGGACCGATGCAATCGTTCTCATCCCCGGACCCGTAGGCGATGCCCCTCAGGCCCTCGATGCGACCGATGTCGATCAGGGTTCCCGGCGCGTCCAGCCGCAGCTTCATGGCAGGAACCAGCGAGTGGCCACCTGCCAGAAATCTGGCGTCGTCTTCGCTCGCGATCAGGGACAGGGCCTCGGCCACCGAACCTGCTCGCACGTAATTGAAATTTGGAGGATACATAGGACTCTCTTCCCTTACTGCGGCCAGCGTTAACTGTGCGCCTGGATGGTTTGCCAGATTCGCTCGGCGGTGAAGGGCATCTCAACATGGTCGACACCCAGCGGGGCCAGAGCATCAACCACCGCGTTGGCCACGGTGACCGTGCCGGCAATGGTTCCCATTTCACCCGCACCCTTGACGCCCAGGGGATTGGTCGGCGAAGGGGTCTCGATACGGCCTGTCTCAATGTGCGGGAACCGATCGGCCCGCGGCATGGCGTAATCCATCATGGAACCGGTCAGGAGCTGACCGTCCTCACCGTAGATGCCGTGCTCCCACAGGGCCTGACCGACCCCTTGGGCCACTCCGCCCACGAGTTGGCCGTCCACAATCAGCGGATTGATGACCTTGCCCACATCGTCCACCCCGAAGTACTTCTCCAGGGTCACTTCGCCGGTCTCGCGGTCAATGGAAACCACCGCGATGTGGGCACTGTTGGGGAAGGTGAAGTTGGACGGGTCGAAGAACGCCGTCTCCTCCAGCCCGGGTTCGATGTCGGGCGGCAAATCGTGAGCCGTATAGGCTGCCAACGCTACCTCGAAGAAGGACATCCCGTCGTCGGTCGCGCCCCGCACCCGGATGTTCCCGGTTTCGTCGTCGAAATACACATCCTCCGGCCGGGACTCCATCTGGTGGGCTGCAATCTTGGTCATCTTCTCGCGGACGCGCGTGGCACTGCGGACCAGCGCACTGCCGCCCACGGCGGCGCTGCGGCTGCCGTAGGTGCCCATCCCGAACGGGATGCGACCGGTATCGCCGTGCACCACCTCGATGTCCTCAAGGGGGATGTTCAGTTCGTCCGCCACGATCTGGGCAAAGGTCGTCTCGTGCCCTTGGCCGTGTGCGTGGGAACCGGTCAGGGCCGTAACCTTGCCGGTGGGATGGACACGGACTGTGCCGCTTTCCCAAAGCCCCACGGCACTCCCCAGGCTGCCGGCCACCGCGGACGGCGCCGGGCCACTGGCCTCAATGCAGCCCGCGACGCCCACGCCCCAGAGCTTGCCTTCGGCTCGCTTGGACTTCTGCTCTTCGCGCAGATCGCCATAGCCGGATATCTCCTCCAGCTTGTCGAACAGTCCCTGGTAGTTGCCGCTGTCGTACTGGAACGCAACCGGCGTCTGGTACGGGAACTCGTCGGCCGGAATCAGGTTGTGACGCCGGAAGGCGATCGGGTCCATGCCCATCTTTTGGGCTCCCTTTTCCACGATGCGCTCCAGCAGATAGGAGGCTTCGGGCCGCCCGGCGCCCCGGTAGGCATCCACCGGCACCGTGTTGGTCAGCGTGCCTTTCATTTCGCCCCAAATGCCCGGAATCTTGTACAGACCGGAAAACAGGGTGATGGAAAGGGCCGTGGGAATCAGGGGTGCGAACGTCGACAGGTAGGCACCCTGGTCCGCCCAGGTCTGCACATGCAGGCCGGTAATGGTGCCCGTCGCGTCCATCGCCATCCGGACGTTGGTCACATGGTCCCGACCCTGTGAATCGGTCATGAAGGATTCGGAGCGGGTGGCCACCCACTTCGCGGGCCGGTTGATGGCGCGTGCCACCCAGGGCACGATGATCTCCTCGGGATAGTGGAAGATCTTGCTCCCGAAACCACCGCCCACGTCGGGCGAAATCACCCGCAGCTTGTTCTCCGGAATGCCCAGCGTGAAGCCGGACAGCAGCAGGCGAATGGGGTGGGGATTCTGGCTGGTGGTCCAAACCGTCATCTCCTCCGTGGTGTTGTCCCACTCGGCCATGCAGGCCCGAGGCTCCATGGCATTGGGAATCAGCCGCTGGTTGACCAGGTCCAGTTCCACGACATGTGCGGCCTCGCGAAACGCCCGGCGCATGCCGTCCTCATCCCCCAGGGCCCAGGCATAGGCCGTGTTGTTGGGAATCTCGGCGTGAATCTGCTGGGCCCGGTACTCGGTCGTGGCCCGCGCGCCCACGGACACGGGCAGCGGCTCGTAGTCGACCTCGATCAGCTCCAGGGCATCCTCGGCCACATAGGGACTGTCCGCCACCACCACGGCCACGGCATCCCCCACGTGACGGGCGCGGGCCGGCTCAACGGGCCAACGCTCGGGGATCTTGCACTCGGGGACAACCCAGCCGCAGGGCAGCTGGCCGACGCCTCCGTCAATCAGGTCCTGGCCGGTGTACACGGCGACCACGCCGTCCAGTTCAAGGGCGGCCGACGCATCGATGCCCTTGATCTCGGCGTGGGCATGCGGACTGCGCACGATCGCCACATAGGCCATGCCCGGACGCTGAAGGTTGGAAACGTATTTCCCCTTCCCCTGCAGGAAGCGGGGATCCTCAACTCTCTTGAAACTCTTGCCAACGAATTTGGCCATGAATTCACCTCCTCCGCGTTAGGTAGCGGCCTGGGCCGCTACTTTCATCGCCTTGACGATGTTCTGATACCCGGTGCAGCGACAGATGTTGCCTTCCAGGCCATGCCGGATCTCCTCGTCGGAGATATCCGGATTGCCCTCGACCAACTTGACGCCGGCCATGATCATCCCCGGGGTGCAAAAACCACACTGCAGACCGTGCTCGTCCCAGAAGGCCTGCTGCATGGCGGTCAACTGGCCTTCCTCGGCCATGCCTTCGATCGTTACCACATCGGATCCGTCGGCCTGGACGGCCAGTACGGTGCAGGACTTCACGGCCAAGCCGTCCATGTGGACGGTGCAGGCTCCGCACTGCGACGTGTCGCACCCGATGTTGGTGCCGGTCAGACCGAGTTCCTCCCGGATCAAATCCACCAGCAGCAGCCGCGGCTCGACATTGTCGAGACTGCGGGCCTCACCGTTGATGTTCAAGGAAATGCTCACACCCATAACCAAACCCCCTTCGTGGGTTGCAAAAACTCGACTACCCGTGTCAATACGTCAATTCACCTCCCCGCCGCGACGGCGCAGTTGCCGGCCATGCATGCGGGTGCCGTACAAGCAAACGGCACACTGCCCAGGCGCGGTCTCTTCCCTTCATTCGGTTCCGACCCGCGCCCGCAGGGCTGCATCCAGTTCATCCCGGAATCCATCCAGGCTGCGGTTGATGACGGTCTTGGTGGCGGTGGAGACCAGACGCTGTCCGACGCGTGCAATGCGGCCGCCGACGTTGACGGTGCAGGCATACCGCAGTACCGTGCCCTCGCTGTCCGGTTCCAGTTCGATGCGGCCCGTACCTCCCATGAAGCCGGTGGGACCCTTGGCGCTGACATCCAGGACAAACCGTTCCATGGGCTCGACGCCGTGGCGCACCACGTCCGCCTTGAACTTGCCCTGAATGGGGCCGATCTTGATCTTCAGGTCCGACGCGAAAGTTTCGGGTTCGTCCTTGGGGGTCAGCGAGTCGCACCCCGGTATCACCTTGGCCACGAACTCAGGGTCCATGAGGGCGTGCCACACGTCCTCCTGCGGATATTCCAGATGAACGTCACCTGTGATTTCCATGATGGTCCTGTTGGACTGCAAACCTGCCGATGCCGGCAATGCTGCGGGGGCTCCCGGAACAACCTGTGCCGGAGGCCAGGTTCGCAAGTGGGTTGGGGTTCGGGTTGGGGCCGGACTGCCTTCTATTGTAATCGCCGGTGCGGTTGTGCCCAACCGATTGGAGTCGGCGGCGACTGCCAGGAAACCATGGTGGTCCGGAACCGTATGGCGCCACCCTCTCCCGATGTCAATGTTGTTCACCGGGAAACCCAAAGGGCTTGTCGCGGCGAACTGCAGTCAGCCTCCAAGCATTCCCGTGTCCTTGACCAAACGGTCTTGGCACTCCCAATCCACCTCGACACCGACTGCGGATTTTGATCTCGGCAAAGCCCCTGCCATACCGGTTCGCGGTCCGGGCGAATGTCAAACCTCAACGCCGAGGTTAAAGTGCCCGGCGGACAGGGGGACGCGGTCGCACATGGACGTGATGGAAGCAGGCACCGACACCGCCAGGGTCCAAGACACCATGCACGTAAACCGCCTGGACCGCCTGGCCCAGGCGGTTTAAAAGACACGATCTCGACGTGGGACCGACCGAAGGCTGCCCATGCGCCGGAGATGACCGGTTCGGCGCTCCTGGACACATGAGGCACCTTGACTCTTGAGAACGGTTCGACTATATTGTCACCAGTTGTTGACAAGTGATGACGATTTATCTGGAGTCGACATGCAGCATCGTGCCGAAGCGATCTTCCGCGAACACGGTGGCCAGCTTCGCATGAGTGAGGCCGTCAGCAACGGGATTACCCCCTACATGCTCTACGCGCTGAGAGACCGGGGTGCCGTCGAGCTGATCAGCAGAGGTGTCTACCGGCTGGCGGCCCTGCCGCCACTCAGTCATCCGGATCAGATTACGGTGTGTCTGCGCTATCCCAAGGCCGTCATCTGCCTGGTCTCCGCACTGGCCTTCCACGACATTACGACACAGATCCCTCGCAAAGTATCCGTTGCGGTACCCCGGGACTCGCGTCTGCCGTCACTCGACTACCCTCCTATCCAAGCCCACCGGTTCTCGAGGACATCCTACGAAGCCGGCATCGAGACACATCCGATCGACGGTGCTGCGGTCAAGGTCTACAACCGCGAGAAGACGCTGGTCGACTGCTTCAAGTTCCGCAACCGGATCGGTATGGACATCGTACTGGAAGCACTGCGTTTCTACCGGGAGCGCAGCAAACTCAATGTTGGTGCGCTACTCCACTACGCCAGGACCTGTCGGATGGAAAGGGTGATGTGGCCCTACCTGGAAGCCAACCTGTGATGCCTCCCCGCAATGTGCCCGCGTCCGTTCGGACTCGCCTTCGCAACCGAGCCCGGAGCGACCAGCGGAGCTTCGACGAATTGCTGGCGTACTTCGCCAATGAGCGGTTTCTGTACCGACTGTCCCAATCCGAATACGCAGAACATTTCATCCTCAAGGGTGCGTTGATGCTGCAGGTTTGGCAATCACCAGACCCTCGTCCCACCAAGGACATCGATCTGCTCGGCCGAACAGGCAACGAGGAACCGGACATCGTCGCGCTGATGCGGGACATCTTGAGTGTGGAGGTGCAACCGGACGGTCTAATACCAATCAATCACGATTGGATTACTTGTGTGTCCGCGGGCAAACCCGTTAAGGCGTTCCGGAGCCAGCGCCAGCCGCACAGTTGCTTGACCCGCTCCGGATCCGCCTGCCAGGCCTTCAGGATCGGTTCCAGGACCGCCTGCTTGGCCTTCAGGGTCGGATAGACCCGGTCCCCCAGGGCCCGGCGCAGCTCCTGGAAGAAGCGCTCCACGGGGTTCAGCTCGGGGGCGTAGGGCGGCTGCACGACTTGGGGGGCCTCGATGGCCTGCATGTCCGCGCCCTTGTGGCCGC
>MPMO01000097.1 GCA_002238555.1 Caldilineaceae bacterium bin34 | reverse complement strand
GCGGCTGGACCCGGAGGCGCCGGTGCCGTGGCTGGACCCCGTCCCGCCCTAACCCGACCTCGCCGGCGGGGGCGAACAGCCCCCCCCCGACCTCAGGTCGCCCGGGTAGGGGTATCTGAACAGTTACACCCCGTTGCTGCTTTCGTCCTCCGGGCGACCTGCGAGTGGCCCCAGCATTATGGCTACAAGTTGGTCAATACGTATGCCTCGGTGGCCGACAGATTTCTGACCGAGGCAACAGCCCGGACAGTAAGCGTCTATCCCAAGGTACTGCCTCCAGACTGCACCAGAGGCAATTGTCCTCATCCTCAACGCGTCAACGAGGAGCACAGGACGGTGCGCGCCCAGAGATACGCCCAAACGTATCTCTGGGCGCGCACCGTCGAATGTCCAGAATGCTCTCGGACGATTCCGCTGAGCCCCAATTGGCGACTTGATTCCAAGGGTACTGGGCTCAAACTGGTTACAGACATCGACTCAAACACCGCGAAATTTAAAATCGTCCATGACCGAACTGTCTGCTCGGACTGCCGCAGTGCCAAGAAGACCTGCAACACGACAACGCTCCATCCCGACGGACAGATCAGCCATGGTACGGTGACCCGGGCCATTGCCACCTGCCCTTGGCCGGATTGTGGTCGCACTACCTCAAAGGGTTATCTGGCCGCAGAAGCTCAAGCCGGGCGGATGGGACACCAGTTGTACTGCGTTGTCTATCGTGACTCATGGAAGGACAAGACCAAGGCCGGTAGGCCCAGAAAACGGAACACAACTTTCAGAGGATTCGCTGAAGTCAATCCCAATCGTGACAACAGTCCGTGGGTAACTGAGCATTTGGCCGAACGTGCCAAGCGTTGGGAACAGAATGACGTCTTGCCCAATGAAGACTTACAGTTTGGCAACAAGACTAAAGACGCCATCAACTATGGCATGCCAAAATGGAGCGGCATGTTCAGCCCGCGCCAGCAGTTAGCCCACGGGATCTGCGTCGAGGCCTTCCAGGACTTGGTTAAGCAAGACAGGCAATCCGGTGAATTGGATGAGTTGCGCAAGGCGGCCTGGGGCTATGTGGCACTGGCTTTCGACAAGCTGATCGGCCGCAACAGCCTGTTATCCAGATGGGATCCTGGAACAAATAGAGCAGCCAGCACATTCGACAGCCACGATTTCGGATTCAAGTGGTCGTATGCCGAGATGGCGAATGCGAATCAAGTAGAGGCGGATCAAGGGTTGAAGTGGGCTCTATCCGACGTTGGGGCTTGCCTGTCCGAGCTTTGCCGGATGGCCGGCCATCCAGAACCTGACGACGGAACAACAGGTGAACTGTTCGAGAAACGTCTCCCTGTGCACCAGACAGCACCGCCCACTACCGTCATCAACGGACCAGCTCAGTACACGGACTTAGATGATCACAGCATCGATGCCATCGTCATCGACCCCCCATACCATGACAATGTCTGCTACGCCGAGCTCTCCGACTTCTTCTACGTCTGGCTCAAGCGCACAGCTGGCTATGTCTTCCCCGAACACTTCACCGACTACCTGACCGACAAGGTCTCAGAAGCAATTGCCAGCCCGGCAAGATTCCGCGATCAATCGGCCAAGCGCGGCTCTGCCCGACGTCTGGCAACCGATGACTACTACTCCAAGATGCAGGAGATCTTTCTGGAGTGCCGGCGCGTGATCAAGGACAACGGCATCATGACCGTTATGTTCACACACAAGCGCACCGATGCTTGGAACGCCCTTACCTTGGCCCTCATTGAAGCCGGTTTCACAATCACGCGCACATGGCCGGTCAAAACCGAGGCGGAATCGTCCATGCACATCCGCGGCAAGGCCGCCGCACGCTCGACCATTCTCCTAGTTTGTCGTCCCAAGTCGGACGACGAGGGACGAGAACCCGCCGACTGGACTTTGGTTCAACGGATGATTGCCGAGGCCGTACGGAACGACCTGGACCATCTTGCACAGTACGATCTTACCCCTCTCGACACCTACCTGGCTTCCTACGGCACCGCCCTGAAGGTCATCAGTCAAAACTGGGGCACACAACGCGCCACGGCAAATCCGGATCGGCCCGAAGACCCCTTCAGCGTCACGGCCGAGGATGCCCTGGCTCTGGCCAGCCGTCAGGTGATGCAGTTCCGGGCCCAACAGATCTCCACCGATTGGCACAGCCGCAGTGCCGATCCCGCAACGAGGTTCTATGTACTGTTATCGGATGCCGTCCCGAACAGCGCGGTTCCCTACGATGAGGCAAGGCTCTTCGCCCAGGCGGCGGATGTCGAACTGGGTGACCGCATCCTGAAGCATTACCTGCACAAGCAAGGGGACAAAGTCCACATACTCAGTGCCCGGGAACGGCTGGCCAGACGCATCATCGGACGCGACCGAGTACCTCAGAACACGCTCGACGAGGTGCACACGGCCATGGCGATCGCTGCCCAGGAAGACACGTCCGAAGCCGTAACCTGGTTGGACTTCAACGGCATCCGAACTGAAGCCAACGATTTTCAGTACACACTTGAAGCTCTTCTACGCACGTACAAGCCCGGTCATCCCGACCTCGAACCGGCCCGGAACCTCTGGCGGACCCTCTACGGTGCACGGCGGTGGGACACGGCAGGCCTGTTTGAGACTACCAACTGAACATCGCCGCCATGTCCTTACGCTCACTGGACCTGCAACGCAGCTACACCCCCGACAACTGCGACAGCATCATCGGCCACCTCTACGTTCCGACGTTGGCTCAGGCGGTGCGATACGACCGCACCACGTACACGTTCAGCATGGCAGGTCTGGTCGAAGCCGCCGCGGGTTTGGCGGGTTTGGTAAACAACCAGGGCCGGATTCGGCTCATCTGTGACCAACAGATGGAGCCCAAGGTTGTACGTGCCATCCTGGACGGACACGCCGGTCCCGAAACTGAGCTTCTCCACAGGGTGGATCCCTCGGAATTGGTCACAGGTGAGGATCTGCAAGCCCGCGGAGACCTGGACCTCCTCACCTGGTTGGTCAAGCGGAGGCAGATGGAAATCCAAGTGGCCATCTGCGAGCGGATCTTCCACCCCAAGATGGCCACCATCACCGATGCCGCCGGTGACTGGATCGCCTTGCAGGGCTCGAACAACGAGAGCATCCAAGGTTGGGACCTGAACTACGAGTCGTGCAGCGTCTTCACCAGTTGGCAGGAACTGGAGCGGGCACAGGATGTGCAGGACCACTTCGACCTGCTCTGGGCAAACCGCTCCAAACACGCCCGGGTGATCCCGGTGCCGAAGGCATACCGGGAACAGCTGATCCAAGCCGCACCCAGACAGCGCCCCACAATCCCCGTCACACCGCCAACACCAGCCGCGAACGAGTACTGGAACCGCATCGCCAAGGCCTTGCGGGACGATCCGCACAGCACCCCCGCGACGATTCCCATCAAGCTGTGGCCACATCAGGAACGGCTGCGCGCTGGCTTGGTTGCGCACCCGCGCTTCCGCAAGCTGATTGCCGATGAAGTGGGCTTGGGCAAGACCATCCAGGCCGGGATCATGATGAAGACCCGGCTCAATGCCGACCCGGACCGCCGCTGTCTGGTCATCGCGCCGAGGGCGGTGCTGAACCAGTGGCAGGACGAACTGCGTCACTACCTGAACATCGACTTCCCCGTCCTGGACCGCCTAGGCCACCGTGAAGGGCTCGTGTATGCCGACGGCACTACGGAGCCGTCCTCATCCCAACCGTGGGAACACCGTCATCTGATTGTTTCCTACCAGTGGCTCAGGCTCCATGTGGACAGTCTCCCGGCGGACACGGACTACTGGGGCACCGTAATTGCCGATGAGGCACACCATGCACGAGCGGAAACTCACTACCTCAAGCTTTTGCGGCACGTAACCCGATGCACACAGGACTTGCTGCTGCTCACGGCAACACCCATGCAACTGCACGAAGACGAACTCTATACGCTCCTGAATGTCCTCGAACCCAACGCACCGCAGGAAGGACTGGCCGAGTTCTATCGGGATTCGACACCGGATCAGTCAACCTGGCTGGAACTGCGAGCTGCCTATCGCGCGGCCTTCCCGGAGGGCGACAAGGGTTCGCTGGCTTGGGTATACCGCGACAACGACATGTTCATCCGGAGCCGCACCGCAAGATCGGATGACCGTCACTCATCGGCCCAGGCCATGCGCACCCATTACCGACAGGAGGGCCTGATGTCCCGGAATACCCGGACCAAACTTCGGCAATACGGGCAGCACGTTGCCACACGCAACGTGGAAGACATCCCCATCGCGATGGAACCTCCGTTGCGAATGCTCTACGACGAAATCGACGACCTGGCCCGCAAGGTCTATCGGGACTCGATCGACAAGGGTGCCTTGGGGTTTGTAATGACCGTCTTCCGCACCCGTCTGTCGTCGTCTCTTCCCGCGTATGTTCGTACCTTGCAGGCAACGCTGGAAAAACGTCGGCCCCAAACCGGAACCATGAACTTCGAGGATGCATGGGATGTTGAAAACTGGGACGAGGTGTCACTGCCGGACGCTGCTGACATGCGAGCCCTGCACCAGGCTTTGCAAGCGGCAACCGGTTTGTCTTCAAGCCAGGACCGCAAGCTGAACCGACTATTGGCCGAGTTGGCCAGTCTGCGCCTCGCGGGCCATAGGCGAATCATCATCTTCACGCGGTTCACGGATACACAGTCCTATATCGAACAGCACCTGCCACAGCAAGTCCCCGCGTTCATTCTCAACGGGAGGCACACGGCCGAGGCACGAAGAGAAACGGTGGCGAAGCTCAGGGACTCCAAAGACGCATGCCTGCTGGCAACGGAAGCCGCCGGCGAAAGCCTGAACTTGCAGAGCTGCTCAGCCGTCGTCAACTACGACATTCCCTGGAACCCGATGCGTCTGGAGCAGCGCATCGGCCGCGTGGACCGGATCGGCCAGGAACATGACGAGATCGCCGTCGTCAACCTCTTCTACGAAGGAACCGTCGAGTACGACGCCTATCGCGCGGTTCGGGAACGGCTGGACAACATCGAGGGACAGGTCGGTGTTTACGGAGCCATTGTTGCCGCGGCCGCGGCCAGCAGTATTTCCAAGGCTTACCGAGACCCGGCTGTGGCCTCTGAACTGAGGGAGACGCTGGCCCGTTTGCCCTTTGAGCAGGTTCCCGACATCGACTGGGCCGCGGAACCGCGTCCGCAGCCGACAAACCCTGTCGTCACGATGGCCGACCTGGAGACTCCGTTGAACGACGCCAAACTTCTGCCCGATTCCTGGAACGTTGAGGCAAGGGGCGGCTCACACTGGCGGTTGGAACGGCCCGGATGCCCACCGTGCATCGTCACCACGGATCGGGTGTCGTTCGACTATGCCCGGGAGCGATTGGACTGGTGGGGGCCGGGCCACCCGGCGTTCGATACCGCCCTCAGGCAGTTCGCAAGCGATCCGGCAACGTAACGGCAATCGGCTACAGTAAACGGTTGGGGATTTGGCGGACAGAGACACTTCTCGCCCTGTGCAGAGGACGCGGCTGAACCACATCAAGACTCGAGGAGTAGTAACAGCTTGCGCCAGTCCCGCAGGGATGGAAAGCAACGCGCGGCAGGCGCGGTTGGACCCATTGGGACCCGCGAAGTTCAAACCGATCAGACCCTGTGACGCTTTTCGCAGGACAGGCACGTTCGCGTGATCCGGTTCTGGTCGCATCTTAACCAAGCCTGATGTGCACAACAGATACCAATGGACAAACTTGGTGGAAAATTGAAACCATAACAATGAATTGATAAACAATTATTTGGATTTCCGTTCAGTTTGATCTATCCTAAACGGAATGACTTGACCACGGCAGCAACCAGGTGAAAGTGGAGTGGCGGACGAACAATCCTCCGGCATGAATCACGATGCTTTGGTGCGCCGGGCCTTGGGCGATCCGGTTACCGCCCGCGCCTGGCTACAGGCACGGTTGCCGGAGGACATGGCCCAACATCTCAACTTCGACACACTGCAACGAGTGCCGGGATCATTCGTCGACGAAGCTTTGAAAAGGTCGGAAACGGATGTGTTATACCAATCCATTATACTGTTGTTACTTGACATGTTGGCGGTTGCGAAGGGAAGGTGTGCCATGACCCGCAAGGTGAGCATAGACTGGGCTCCCGAGGACACGGCGGACGCGCTGCACGCGCAGTACCGGGCGGAGCCGGTGGCCGAGGTGCGCACGCGGCTGCAGGCCCTGTGGCGGCTGCGCCTGGGCGAGGGGCCGACGGCGGTGGCGGCCGGGGTGGGCGTGAGCCGCAATTCCGTGCAGCTGTGGCTGCGCTGGTACCGGTCCGGGGGCCTGGCCGAGGTGCGGTCCCATCGGCGAGGCGGTCCGGGCAAGCCCTGCTTCCTGACGCCGGCGCAGCAGGAGCAGGTGGTGGCGGAGGCGGCCCAGGGGGTGTTCGGGACGGCGCAGGCGGTGCGGGACTGGATCGAAGAGCAGTTCGGGGTGGTCTACACCCGCGACAGCCTGTACACGCTGCTGCCGCGACTGGGGATCCGGCTGAAGGTGCCCCGGCCCCGGCACGCGAAGACAGCCCCCCAGGCCCAGGCGGCCTGGCAAAAGGGGGGCTCGGGGAGCGTCTGGCCGCGGTCGGCCTAAAGGCGGGGCAGGGGATCGTGTGGGGCGACGAGATGCGCTTGGGCCTGTGGAACGCGGTGCGCAAGGTGTGGGCGCCGCGCGGGGTGGCCGTGTCCCGGGAGGTCCAAATCGGCCGGTCCTACCTCTATGTGGCGGTTGCCCTCGATCCGGTGACGGGGTGGCTGTGGTGGGCCTGGCAGCAGAACATGAAGGGCGAGGAGATGGCCCGCATCTGGGGGGCCTGGGCCGAGGAGCCGGACATCGACGGCTGGGTCTGGGACGGGGCCGGCGGCCACAAGGGCAAGGACATGCAGGCCATCGAGGCACCCCAAGTCGTGCAGCCGCCCTACGCCCCCGAGTTGAACCCCGTGGAGCGCTTCTTCCAGGAGCTGCGCCGCGGGCCCTGGGGGACCGGGTCTATCCGACCCTGGAGGCCAAGCAGGCGGCCCTGGAACCGATCCTGAGGGCCTGGCAGGCGGATCCGGAGCGGGTCAAGCAACTGTGCGGCTGGCGTTGGATCCGGAAGGCCCTAACGGATTTGCCCGCGGACACACAAGTAATC
>MPMO01000096.1 GCA_002238555.1 Caldilineaceae bacterium bin34 | reverse complement strand
GCCAGCTGCTCGGAGAGGGACGGCGCGGACATGGCCCCAGTGTCGCACAACCCGGCCGGCGGGCCAATCCCGAGCGGCCCGCGTCAGGCTGTCTAACAGCCCCAGGCTGGAGTACCTGAACAGTTACATGCAGCGGCGGCGCGCAGAAAACTTCTGCGAGAGAAGCGTACAGTACCGTTCATGGTGTATCTCCTTGCCCTTTCGGGCGGAATGCAAACACATGGTGCCACCCCCCCCGGGGGCCGTCAAACGTCCAAAAAGCAGCACGGTATCTTTTTCGTGGGCACGGGTATCCGCTTAATGTGGACGGGCCGGATCCCTGCACCCCAACGTATCCGGTAGCGACTGTGTTGACGACATTCGGCACCGCGTGCCCTTCGCCACCTGTGGCCCGGGCCAAAATCAACGGAGCTGAAGCAGTACAGAGGGCTCCCGTACCGCACCAACCTGGAGCTGGAACCGGAACGGCACCCCCTTTCAAAAAGAGTTTGTCTTTCGGGATGCCGGCAACACACGGGCCTCAACAATGGCTTGGCCTGCCTTGAACCGTCCCATCGGCCGCGTTTCGCGACGCGATATCAGGCGCTACAACGTCAAGCGGGAAATGCATGCGCGCTCTGCTGCCCTGGCGGCGTCGTCTCGGCCCACCGCCACACCGCACACACACTGGCCAGAACGCTGGTGTCAACTTATCGATATAAGTCCCATCCCTTACAATCTTCGTGAGTCTTGAGCAAGCGACACAGGGGCAGCGAACATGAAGGAACCAGGCCGGACACGGGTGGTAAGTCTCGGATTCCATCGGGACCCATGGGCCCGCGTCGTCAAACAGGTTGACGAGGAAGGCATGCGGGGTGCCGACCTGATAGTCCTGCCCGAAACCTGCAACGACCAGGATCGGGATCAGCCGGAAACCCTGGAAGGCCCCACGGTCGCCATCATGGCGGAACTGGCCTGCCGGCACAACGTTTATATCGTCTGTCCCATTGATCGGCAACAGGATGGTTTTCGCCTGAATTCCGCCGTGTTGCTGGATCGCGAGGGGAATATCGCCTGCGTCTACGACAAGGTCTACCCGTACTGGTCGGAATTCGATGCCAATCCGCCCGTCGATGTCGTCAACTCCGTGCCGCAGGTTGTGGAGACCGATTTCGGCCGGCTGGGCATTGCGATTTGCTTTGACGTGAATTTCCCCGATGTGTGGCAGGCATTGGCGGACGGCGGCGCGGATCTGGTCGTATGGCCCAGTGCCTATTCCGCGGGCCGTGCCTTGCAGGCCCACGCCCTGAACCACCACTACTACATCCTGACTTCCACGTTCACGCGGGACTGCATTGTGTATGACATCACCGGCGAGGAAATCCTCTATGAGAAGTCGGAGGGCCTGCATGTGACCCGCACGGTCCTGGATCTCGACCGCGGCATCTATCACGAGAATTTCAACATCGAGAAAAGGGATCGCTTGCTGGCGGACTACGCCGAAACCATCGAAATGGAGCAATGGCTTGAACGGGAACAGTGGTTTGTGCTGCGCAGCCTGGCTCCGGCTGTCTCGGCCCGCGCCCTGGCCCGGGAGTATGGGTTGGAGGAGTTGCGGGATTACAAGTTGCGCAGTTATCGGCAGCTGCACGAGATGAGAGTGCCGGGCCCTGAACCGGTGCCGAGCCTGAACGCCATGGCGGTCGAGAGGGGCGGTGGGATCCTGGACGGCGTGGTGGATGTTGACCGATACATGGAAGAGACTCGCGGGCGGTAAATGCCTCGGTCGGCACGAACGCCTGCTCGATGGGTTCGTTTCCAATGCACTCCAGTCTGTCAAGCGCAGGTATGGCTCATTGGTGCCTACGACAGAGGAGCCATGCCGGTTTGTGACGCGGCCTATGCGGAATTGGTTCCGGTCTTTGGCGACCGCTCCGCATGGGATGGGGCACCGGGGCGGATCAATACGCCGATCTCCCCGCTCGATACGGCGATCGCGTACGAAGCGGGGCTGCGCCGGTCATGATATCGGCAAGTGGGCGGGCCAAGAACAAGGACCAGGTCCAACTTCCTGATCGGTGCCCATGCGTAGCCAGCGCCGACACCTTTCTGACTCGGGATCGAGAAATTCAACGCCACATCCATCGCCGAACGGTATCGCCCACATCCATCGCCGCCCGTCCAAGGAGACATTTTCATGGCAGTAGACCAGTATGCGAGCCCGCGCATTGACGTACCCCGGGTGGTGGACGAGCAGCAAGTCGCCTTCTATGTCGAACACGGCTATCTGGCGGTGCCGGATCTGGTGGGTCCGGACGAATTGGAGGAACTGAAACGGGACATCATCAAGGTCGCGCGCGGGGGCTATCCCAACAAAACCATCCAGCCCGTCCCGGCCGAACTCAGCGACGAAGAGGTGATCTCCCGGATTTTGGCCATTCACCAGCCGCACTACGTGAGCCCGGTCATGGAGAAGTACACCCGGCACCCCCGGATCTGCGGGGTGCTGAGCCAGATCACCGGGGCGCATCTGGCCCACTGGTCGGGCAACGTCAAATGCATGCAGTCCATGTTCTTCATCAAGCCGCCGGGCTATCCGGGACAGTCCTGGCATCAGGACGAGAACTATATTCCCACCCGGGACCGCTCCCTGATTGGCGCCTGGATCGCGGTTGACGATGCCCATGTGGACAACGGCTGCATGTGGGTGCTGCCGGGGTCCCAGCAACGGGGCTATCTCTACTCCACGAAGAAGCACGGCAACCCGGACGAGTTCGACTCCCATGACGACATGGCGTACGGTTTCGACGAGTCGCCCCAGATTCCGGTGGAGGTGAAGGCCGGCGGCGTGGTCTTCTTCAACGGCTATTTGCTGCACCAGTCCCTGAGGAACCGCACGGAGACCAGCTATCGGCGCGTGCTGGTCAATCACTACCTGAGCTGCGAGTCCCTGCTGCCTTGGACGGAAACCCAGGAAGGCGGTTCCGTGGCCCGCGCCGACATGCGCCGGGTCTTTCCGGTGGCGGGTGTCGATCCCTACGCCTGGAAAGGGTATGAACAACCGGAGGACACCTCCGACACCCGGCTCTATATTCGCCAGGCCACCCACTCCTGACAAACCACCGGCGTCTTCAGCACCCGGCTATGCGGTAATTGTTCCCACAAAACAGAATGCATCCCGGAGCCGGTGGAAAGTGTCGCCGGTGATCCATGCCGACCGGCTTCTCAGAGGCGGATTGGATTGGTCCAAGCGCGGTGCCCCTGGTGATCGATGGCGGTGAGCCGGGCGAAGGGTCCCTTGATTGCCTCCAGATCCAACTCCGCCGTGGTGAAGTCGCTGTCGGCGGCAACGGTGGAGTTGGAGGCCCCGCGGCCTGTGAGGTGGTACGGACTGGGGATGTCCGAACGGCCAGTCTGGTGCCGCCTGGCAGCGGCGTTACCTCAAGAAACTCCGGACCCTGGCTGGAGTAGAAGTGTCCGGCGTGCAGCGCCGCGAGCAGCACTGTGGGATCCGGGCTGGGGCTGCGCACCATCACCCAGTTGGAACACCAGTCGGGGCGTGTCGGGCGGAAATGGGTGTCGTCGGTGGCGATGATCTGATAGTAGTGACCTTGGCTCAGTAGACGATCGATGTAGCCGGTACTGTCTCCTTTGGGGGCTTATACCGAGGGGTTGACACCCGGTACGGGGGCGGGGCCATCAGGCCCCGCCCTTGCAGGTGGGGGATCACCCTGCCTGCCTGGTTCACGGGTCGTCGGGGTCCCTGACGGGAACGCCCCTCGCCGTGCAGATGCCCCTACCCCGCGGGCCGGTCGGACCAGAGTCAAACCCCTGGCCAAAATGTTGCGAGCGGCATTGTGGTCTGCATTGGCCGTGTGGCCACAAGCCGTACACTGGAACAAGGCCTGGGTTTTGCGATTCGCCTTGTCCACGTGTTGGCACACCGCACAGGTCTGCGACGTGTAGGCGGGATCGACCTGCACCAGCTCACCCGCCTTGTAGGCCAGCTGGCGTTCCAGGAGCCCCCAGTTGGACTTCAGGATCTCGCGGTTGAGCCCCGCCTTCTGCTTGACGTTCCTGCCCGGCGCCTCCACCGTGCCCTTGGCACTCTGGGTCATGGCCTTGGTGTCCAGGTCCTCCACGACCACGGTGTGGGCCGTGTCCGCCATCCGGCGGCTGTGTCGGTGGGCTGCGGACTGCCGCTTGCGTTTCTGCTTGCGGCGCAGCTTGGACAGTTGCCCGCAGATGCGCCGACCGCGGTGGGACAGGGGCTGCCCGTTCCGTCGGGAGCGTTCCCGGGCCTTGTCGGCCTTGCGCTGCTTGCGCTTGATGTTGGCCTCCAGGTTGGCGGTGTCGGGCACCGCGTAGACGCGTCCGTCGCTGTCTGTGGCCTGCCCCACGTTGCGATCCACACCCAAGGCCCCCGTCGCGGCCGGTGGCGGCAGGCGGTCGGCCGGCACTTCATGGAACACGTGCGCATACCACCGGGGATGCCGTGCGTCGCCTTCCTTCAGCAACCGCACCTGCTTGGCCGGGCAGCCCAGGTACCGGCCCTGATTGCCGGCCAGGCGCACCCAACCGACCTTGGGGATGTACAGACGCGTGCCGTCCAGGCGCACGTTGTCGGGGAGGGTGAAGCCGGGCGTGGTGCGGTGCCGGGACTTGAAGTGGGGCAGACCGGCGTCGGTACTGTCGAATGCCCGCGTGTACGCATCCGCCAGGTACTTCAGGGTGTAGCGGACGGCATGGAAGGGGAGCGCTTTCAGCCAGGCATGGTCCGGGTCGTGGCGCAGGGCCGTGAACCGCTTGCCCAAGGTGAAGAAGGAGACGGACGGCCGGGGTCCGATCCGGTAGGCCTTCCACATGCGGTAGCGCCCTTGGCAGTCGGCCAGCATGTGGTTCCACACGTAGCGGCAGGCTCCCGCAATCTGGGCGCACAGGGCTGCCTGCATGGGGCTGTCGAAGCGCACCCGGTAACGCTCGGCGCGGATCACCGAGGCCGGTGTTGTAGAGTCGGATGTAGCAGTCCGGGTTGGCATCTGCAACCTGCCTGTGAGGAAGCCGTGCAGTGTTTCAGCACTCACGGCTTCCGTCACTATAGCAGAGGTCCTGTCAACCCCTCGGTATAAGCCCCATCACTTTCCTCTCCGGTTACAGGGCTGTATTCCAAGAGCGCAGACCTGCCCACTACATTGACGACGCGGACTATCGCCTCCCTTCCTTCGGCATCGGTGAGGTGGAGATCCTCACCCAAGGAGAAGTGAACGGGCTGCTGTTTGCCGTGGTCAATGGCGATGTTGGAAGCGTACAGATACGTCCGATCAAGGACATCGCGAATCGGATTCAGCCTCCCGGACAGGCCTGGCAGGCGCCCGGTGGCTTCAGGGAAGATGACGGAACCACCCCCCGGCATGGGAGCCAGTTCCAGGGCCAGGGGCCTGTGTTCGGGAACCCAGCCCGTCTCAAGTCCCGCGGCAAAGTCCGGAGCGGCAACGAAGACGACCATCGGCAGGTGTATGGAGTGCAGCTCCACACTGACTTCCCCGAAGGAGTCGGTGACTCCGTGTTTCCACGTCCTGTTCGGAAACAACACCAGCACATTGGCATTGGGCAACGGTTCTCCTGAACTTCGTACAGAGATGACGGCGTTCGCCTCCGTGAAGTCCAATACAGCCGCTGGAATGGTGAGACACAACTCCGCCTCGTCCACCAGTCGGAATTCGGGAAGCGAGCCACACAGTTCCTGAGTTTCGCGCCGGATGATTGGAACACCGTCTCCGCGACGCTCCATGAAGAACTGTCTTCCGACAGCGCCTGTCATGCTGCCGACGATCATTCTGCCCAATACGGAGGTCAGGACTTCATTGCGAGTGGCCTGTCGCTCACCGATGCTGTCCACCGTGAGATTGTTGGGCAACCCGCCCGGCGAACAGAGCTCCAATCTGTCCTCGAACATGGAGAGCCTGATTCTGCTCCCCCGAATGGAATAGTCACGGTGGACAACGGCATTGACCAGGGCTTCGAACAGAGCCTTCTCGCTGTACTGGGGCAGGTCTTGGCGAGCAGGTTCTTTCCGGGCCGCGACGCTCATGTTCCGTACAGTGAAGGCCAAAGCCTCCCCGATCTGTTTGTCAAGAGGACCACCAATGACCTGTGCGTCAAGTTGGCCGGAGGCCCTATCGCCTCCCTTGTAACGGGTGGCGGTTATGCAGGCGTTGGGGAGCCATTCCTCGGGTGAACCACAGCACAGCAGGACCCCGGCAACCGTGGCCCGGACGGTGCCGTTGTGGTCCTCGGTTAGAAGCCCCATCTTCTCCAGGGCCAGTTCCGGGTCAACTACTCCCTCCGCACTGAGCAAGGGCTTCCAGAGAGCCTCATCGAGTGTGCCGAAACCCGTCCCGTCCACGGGTTGCTTGTCAAACCACAGGAATCTAGCCTGACCCCGCCTCTGAGCCAGACGCAGCCGCTCCTCGCTGGTCATTCTCCGCTTGGCACTGCCGACCCTGACGAAACTTCCGCCGGGACTGTCATGCTGGGCGTGACCCTCAGGCACTTCGACTACAAGGATGGCTTGGCCCTCGGCGGCATCCTGGCGGAAGATGTCCACCCGGACAGGCGGCTGGATGGAGTTCGAACACACTTCGACTATCAGTCGTTCCAGTTCATCCATCTGAGCGCGGGACATTGTCTGGACATCGCCGTCGTCCGTGACCCTGCACAGCAGCACGCCGCCATGCGCGTTGGCGAACGCGGCGATTTCGTCCGCCCAGGTGTCGCGGCGCGGCGCCGTGGGTCGATTGCCGGCAAAGACGACCTCTTTGAATTCCCAACCGCTGTCCTCGCCCAGTTGCCGGCGGCGACGGAGTTCCTTGTCGCTGTACGTCATCGGTGAGCTTCTCCGGTGTTCGGCAGCGCGTCCATTAAAAGGCACAACCAGGTCGTCTGTCAGCGCGTACAAACTCAGATGATACCGTTGTTGACTAGCTGGTTTCGGGTACTTTGCTCTCGGTTGACAGACGCCATGTTACGCGTCCCTGCGCCTCGAGCCTTTGTGGAACAGTTCCCATCGACTGCCTGGTTCGTTCCGAGTGCAGGGCCTAGCCCCAATACTGTCTATTTAGAATGAAAATGTGTATCATGACGGGGTCTGTTCCTTCCTTCCGGAGTTGTCCCCATGGCGCGTACCGCAGCCACCCTGCCGGGCGGACCCCGGCTGTCGGA
>MPMO01000020.1 GCA_002238555.1 Caldilineaceae bacterium bin34 | reverse complement strand
CTGGAGGCCGAGATCGCGGCCTGGGTGCGCGACCGCAACGCCCTGGGCACGCCCGTGCACTGGCAGTTCACGACCGAGGACGCCCGCATCAAACTCCTGCATCTGTACCCTACTTTTGAGTGAAGTTTGCCCACTAGTGGACTGTCATCATGGGCTCTGCTTCCCTGCCAGACACCGAATTCAGGTCTTCGGCTACCGGCTGCGTCAAGATCCAAGGTCTGCGCGGGATGGCCTGACGAGGTGTGCCGTGTCCGACAGGGAATCGTCATCGCGTGCCCGCGGGCAGTTGTGGCACCAAGGTTTAGGGTGAACGCAGGCCAAGCATCCCGTATCGTCCTGGTCCTGCTGTGCCTCTGGTTGTCAGCCTGTTCCGCATCTTCACCCGGTTCCGCCACGACCCGCGCGGACATGGAGAGCGTCCAGTCCAGTCGCGCATCGGCTGCCACTGCGACCATCGTGACATCCCACACCGCTGACGAGGTCACGGCCTCTCCCACGGAACAATCAAGTACATCCAGCGAACCGGCAGGGCCCCGTTTTGCTTCCATCAGTGCCGGCGACTATCACGCCTGTGGCGTACGGGCCGACAACACCGTTGCCTGTTGGGGGCAGAACAGGTTTGGCCAGACGGGCTACACCGGATCAATCGAGGGGCATTACAAATCGGTCAGTGCGGGAGGGCGTCACACCTGTGGCGTACGCAACGACGGCACCGTGGCATGCTGGGGTGATGGTCAGTTTGGTCAGGTTTCTGCCCCTGCAGAACCATTCCAATCCGTAAGTGCGGGAGAGTTTCACACTTGCGGCGTGCGTGTCGGCGGAACCCTCGCCTGTTGGGGCAAGCACAACCCGGAAAGCGCGGACGAGGATCAGGTTACGCCCCCTTCGGGACAGTTCCAATCCGTCAGTGCCGGTGGGGCCCACTCCTGCGGCCTGCGCACCAACGGCACCGTGGACTGCTGGGGCCTCAACCACTTCGGCCAAGCCCATCCCCCCGTAGGCTCGTTCCAGTCCATTAGTGCGGGAGGGAGTCACACCTGCGGCCTGCAAGCCAACAAGACCGTGGTGTGCTGGGGCCGAAACGAACATGGCCAGACAGGAGCACCTTCGGGACAATTCCAATCCATCAGTGCCGGATACGCTCATACCTGCGGCGTGCGCACCGATGGTACTGTGGATTGCTGGGGCGCACGTTATATGGATGACAAAAGCGAATTCGCTGCGCGGTATACCCCCCCCTCCCGGGCAGTTCCGATCCGTCAGTGCCGGTAGGGACCACTCCTGCGGCGTGCGCACCAATGGCATCTTGGTCTGCTGGGGCCGCCACTACCTTGGCCAAGCAAGGCCGCCCACGGGCTTGTGGAGAGCCGTCAGCGTTGGTGGGTTTCACACTTGCGGCGTACGCACCGACGGCACCGTGGATTGCTGGGGCCTCAACGACTATGGTCAGTCATGGCCGTCCACGGGCCCGTTCCTGTCTGTCAGCGCCGGTCGGTCCCACACGTGTGGTGTGCGTACCGACTACACAGTGGCCTGTTGGGGCTCAAGTGAGTATCAATATGGGGAAGCCGTACCGCCCGCGGGGCAGTTCGCGTCCGTCAGCGCTGGCGAGTACCACACCTGCGGCGTGCGCACCGATGGCACCGTGGCCTGCTGGGGTCGGAACAACTACGGTCAGGCAACACCGCCTGCAGGCTCATTCCAATCCATCGACGCTGGCGGGTTTCACACCTGCGGTGTGCGCACCGATGGTGCCGTAGCATGCTGGGGCGTCACTATCCGTGATCAGGATCCGCCCGCGGGACGGTTCCAATCCGTCAGTGCTGGCCTCTACTACACCTGCGGCGTGCGCTCCGATGGCAACCTTGCCTGCTGGGGTGCGGGGGACGCGGAAGATGACAGCGAATACGGTTGGGGTCAGGCGACACCGCCTTCAGGTGAATTCCAATCCGTTGACGCTGGCGTATTCCACACTTGCGGCGTGCGCACCAACGGCACCGTGGCCTGCTGGGGTAGGAATCTTGATGGAGAGACGGATGCCCCTGCTGTGGAACAATTCCAATCCGTCAGTGCCGGTGGGGGGCACACCTGCGGCGTCCGCATCAACGGCACCGTGGATTGCTGGGGCGACAAAGACGATGGCTAGTGCTTGGATGTGGCTAGGATGACGGATATAGATGGTGCAGTTTGAGGCGCGCGTCGGCGGTGGTGCAGCGCCAGCGGAGGGGCTGGGGATGCGCGTTGCCGCATCGGCACCAAGCAGCCGTCTCGGCGGCCAGGGTTGCCGGTTTGGCAAAGCGACGGTTCAGGCGCACTGGCGAGCCAGGACGCTCAGCTCGCATTCGGCCCTGTTGAGCCAACGGCCGTGGGGTAGCGTTATAGTGCTGCTTGAAACGGGCCACCAAGCGGCCGGCGGTCTCCTTGCCGAAGGCCTGGGACTTGAGCGTGTGCGTGTTGACGTTGTCGCAGACCAGGACAATCTGCTCAGCTTCGGGGAAGTGAACCTCCGCCCATTCCACCGTGCTCACGCTCCCCCCAGCCGCTCCACAATGGCCGTGGCGGCCAGGCCGGGCGTGCGGCCCTGGTCCGCCTACAGCCAGATCCGGGGCCGCCGCCGGTACTGTGAGCGGCTGTTCCAACGCTATAAAGGTTCGTTGTCCCACTAGCCCCTGGATGCCAACCCCAGGTTGTACAAAGCCCAGTTTGAGGTCTACAGATGAACGTCAGGCATCCAGTTCGCTTCCTCCTGGTCCTGTTGTGTCTCTGGATGTCCTCCTGTGCCGCATCGTCATCCGGTGTCACCATAGCTCGCGCGGATCGGGAAACCGTGCCTTCCGGTCGCGGAGCAGCTCTCGGTACGTCCGACCAGATTGCCGGGCGGGACCAAGGGGCGACTGGTCCCGTCGAAGCACCACCCGGGCCGAACCCCTTGGCGCCTGCAACCGCGGGCGAGGCCACGGTCTCGTCGGTAGGTTCGTCCAGTGCTCCCGGCGGACCGACCGCGACCCGGTTCACGTCCGTCAATGCCGGCAACTATCACACCTGCGGTGTGTGGGCTGAAGGCGGAGCGGTCTGCTGGGGTTGGGACGAATATGGTCAGTCCACACCGCCTACGGGGTCGTTCGTGTCCGTCAGTGCCGGTGGGTTTCACAGCTGTGGCGTGCGCCCCGACGGTACCGCGACCTGCTGGGGCCGAAACGAACATGGTTAGACGGATCCGCCCACGGGCTCGTTCGCGTCCGTCAGTGCCGGCTTAATTCACAGTTGTGGCGTGCGTCCCGACGGCACCGTGGCCTGCTGGGGCCGGAATGGGGACGGCCAGTCCACACCACCTGTGGGACTGTTCGCGTCCGTCAGCGCCGGCCAGGCGCACAGTTGTGGCGTGCGCCTCAACGGCAGAGTGGCTTGCTGGGGCCGGAACGGGGATGGTCAGGCGGATCCGCCCACGGGTTCGTTCACCTCTGTCAGTGCCGGTAGGGATCACAGCTGCGGCGTGCGCTCCGACGGCACCGTGGCCTGCTGGGGTCGGAACCAGAGGGGTGAGGGAAATCCGCCTGCGGGACCGTTCGCATCCGTCAGTGCCGGCCAGGATCACAGCTGTGGCGTGCGCTCCGACGGTACTGTGGCCTGTTGGGGCGACAACGGGGATGGCCGGGCGGATCCGCCGGCGGGCCCCTTCGCATCCGTCAGCACCGGCTTGATTCACAGTTGCGGGGTACGCCCCGACGGCACCGCGGCCTGCTGGGGCAACAACGGGGATGGCCGAGCGGATCCGCCGGCAGGACCCTTCACATCCGTCAGGGCCGGCAAATATCACAGCTGCGGCGTGCGTCCCGATGGGGCCGCGGCCTGCTGGGGCCGGAACGAATATGGTCAGGCCACGCCACCTGCGAGCCGGTTTCAATCCATCAGTGCCGGCAAATATCACAGCTGCGGCGTGCGCACTGACGGCATGGTGGTTTGCTGGGGTGGCAACGAATATGCCCAGGCGGATCCGCCTGCGAAACCCTTCACATCCGTCAGTGTCGGCCAGGTGCATACCTGCGGTGTGCATACCGACGGTGCCATGGCCTGCTGGGGGGACAACGAACATGGCCAGGCGGACCCGCCTGCAGGATCGTTCACATTCGTCAGTGTCGGCCAAGTGCATACGTGCGGCGTGCATACCGACGGCACCATGGCTTGCTGGGGCGGCAACGAACATGGTCAGGCGGATCCGCCGGCGGGATCGTTCATCTCCGTTGGTGCCGGCGGGTTGCACAGCTGCGGCGTGCGCACCGACGGTACCGTGGCCTGCTGGGGTGACAACGAACATGGCCAGGCGGATCCGCCGGCGGGATCGTTCATCTCCCTTGGTGTCGGCGGGTTCCACAACTGCGGCGTGCACACCGACGGCACCGTGGCCTGCTGGGGTGACAACGAATATGGCCAGGCGGATCTACCCGCAAGACCGTTCACCTCCGTCAGCGGTGGCTGGTTTCATACCTGCGGCGTGCGCACCGATGGTGCCGCGGCCTGCTGGGGCTGGGACAAATATGGCCAGAGAAGCCCATCTGCAGGACCATTTGTACCGGACCCGCAACCAAGCTCGCTCGGCTGAAATTCGTCTGGGCCAGGGGATCATGGCCACCGGCGGTGACAACGCTGCCGTGCGTCCATGGAATGCCGCCTCGGGTACTTTGGGGTGGACGCCGAAAGGCCACACGGATCGGGTTCAGAGCATGGCCTTCAATCCGGATGGGTGGACTCTGGTCGGCAGCGGCGGCGACGGCAGCATGGTGCCGTGGAGAAACCTGCCGGCGGATCACACCTACGGCGTGCACTCCGACCGCACCCTGGACTGATGGGGCTGGAACGCCTATGGATGGCCAGGTGGTTCCGTCCGACGACCAGCTCAATCCATCAGTGCCGGACACTCCCCCCCTGTGGTGTGCCAATCCAACGGTGTCGCAGGCTTTTTGGGCCTCCCAATGCCTCTATCCGGCAACGTTTCCCGAGGGACAGTTTGAACCTGTCGTCGCCGCTGACCGCGCAATCCCTTGGCCGCTTATGTCCAAAGTCCCCGAAGCCAGCCGGAGCCGGAAACGGGCACAGGTTTCCAGCTCCGCGTTGGTGGCGCTGTTCAGTCCCTTACGGCGGACACACGTCACATACATCCCCGGCGAGTTTCCCTGCGTGCCTGCGTCGATTGCAAGCGAAGGACGGTTTCCACCTCAACCGACAGACAGGTTCTCGCCCCGGTGCAGGCGCAACGCGATCCCGAATGTCTGGCCCTGCGCCCTCATGGTGGGGGCATGGGCCGCCAGGTAGCGAGCCGCTGCCACCAGCGGAATAACAGGGTCGAGCCAATCACAGTGGGACCAGTTCCGCCTGAGCTGGTCGTGCAGGGTCAGGGCCGCCTCCACACACTGGATGGTGTGGAAGTCCCGATCCTCCCGCAGCAGCGCCTCCTTGAGCGCGGCGCGGACCTCGTTTTGGCGGGCGTCGTTCGTGCAGTGATCGGCCACCATCTGGCCTGCCTGATTGACCCGGTACTGCTGATCCAGCAGGTCGTTCAACCGCGCCCCAAACGCCTCCTCCGGCTCCGGTCCTCCGGCCGGGGTGGGAATGCGCTGGGCCGGGATGTTCAGGAACCGGTCCAGGTGCACGCTCATGGCCGTGTCCAAAATCCCCCTCAGCATGTCGGGCGAGGGTGCGCGCTGGAAAGCCTGCAGCACTGCCATGCCGAACGTGAAGGTGTGCAGGGCCGTGTCCCAGTCCCCGATTTCATTGCTGGTGTGGAAGCGCGCGATGCGCATGGCGGCCGCATAGCAGATGTGCACGGCCAGCCCTTCCCCGGACAGCCCGGCCCGCAGGGCATCGAGGCAGGCAGCCGCTGCCCGTGCGGGTTCGTTGGGATGCGCGGAAAGCACGGTTTCCACCAAGGTTGGAGCGCCCGTCTCCCGGGGTTCCGCGGGACTTCCCTCGGTACAGGCGGCCGGCAGCTCCTTGAACGCCTCGTTCAGGATTTCAATGAGGTCGTCCGGGTGGCGCCAGGCATGGGACTCCTCCATGCGCATGGCACCCGCGACCAGGCGCACCAGACTCGACAGTACCAGCTCCGTTTCGGCCCACCCGGTCATGTCCAGCATGTGGAAGGCGCGGTTGCAGAAGTCCATCGGATGGCCGGTATCGATGTAGCGGTGGTCCAGGATGGCGGAGGCCAGCATGTCCATCAGGAAGGGACCGTCGGCGCCGCTGCGGATCGCAGACACCACGCAGCGCTCGGCCCCTTCCGTGTCCCGCACTTCGATGAATTCCCTGAACCAGGTCTTAAGCAGATCCAGGTCCTCGGTGATGTCGGGCAGGGACTGGACCAGGAAGCGCCGGGCGGAACCCGCACTGTCGCCGGCGACTGCGGCCAATCCGTGCGACAGGGCCAGGGCCCGCTGCTCGCGCGGCAGGCCGTCCAGCATGCTGGCCATGCAGCCCAGGATGGTCAGGCCCTGTCCCCAGCCCTCGTTGCGGTTTTCGCACCCGAACCGGAGGCCCGTTGCCAGAATGCGATCGATCAGGTTGCGTTCCTCCAACAGGATGACCGCCTTGCCCACCACCAGGGACAGGCTGCGCTCCATGCCCATCTGCAGGCGTTCCTCGCTGTGGGCCACCCGATCCAACGTGGAAGCCACATCGACCCAGATGCCGCCGTCCCGAACATCCACCGGGAACGTCGGCACATCGTCCGCCCACAGATCGAAGGCCCCGCCCGATTGCAGGTCGAACCGGGCGTGGTGCCAGTGACAGGTAATCAGACCATTGCGGACCGAGCCGCGGTCCATGGGGTAGCCCATGTGGGGGCATCGGTTGTCGATTGCATGCACCTGGTCGTTGTGAAAGACCAGCGCCACGGTGTAGTCGCCCACGCGGGCCGTCGCCAATTGCTGTTCCATCAACTCCGCCACGGGCATCGTGTACTGCCAATCCGCTCCGTGGCCATTGGCCGAAATACTGGAAGTGTTCATCTGCGGTCCATCCCGGAATTCAGTGTGGTTAAGTCTTCGTAGGTGTGCCTGCCAGGCTGCTCCTTCAAACCGACTTCAGATAGTCGCGAATGACGAGGGCCGCCGATGCCCCCTCACCCACCGCGGCCGCGACCTGCTTGGTGCTGCCGGCCCTGACATCACCGGCTGCAAACACGCCGGGCACACTGGTCTCAAGCATAAGGGGCTGCCGCCCGCCGAACCGGGCCAGCGGCCCATCGGCATGTTCCAGGGCATGGCCCGTCTCAATGAAACCCCACCGGTCGCGCACAACATCCAGACCGTTCAGGTATTCCGTGTGGGGCTCGAGCCCCACAAAGACGAAGGCGCCGTCCACGTCCAGCGACTCCGCTCCCTCGCCCGCCGGCGTGTTCAGTTGCAGCGCCGTCAAGTGACCTCCCCGACCCCGAAAGGCGCCCACCTCGGTACGGTAGCGCACCTCCACCGCCGGGGTGGCCGTCAACTTTTCCACAATGGCCGGCGATGCTTTGAACTCGCTTCCGCGCACCAGCACGGTAACCCTTGAGGCAAACCGGGTCAGGTGGACGGCCTCTTCGGCCGCACTGTTGCCGCCTCCGATCACCGCAACCTCCTTGTCACGGTAGAACGGACCGTCGCAGGTGGAGCAGAAGTGAATGCCGGCGCCAATGAAGTCCGTCTCCCCGGGCACCCCCAGCGTGCGGTACCGGCTTCCGGATGCCAGCAGGACGGCATGGGCCGTGTAGACGTCCCCGGTGCCGGTCCGTACGCTCAGGAACGGTTCGTCCCTGCGAATCGACACCACGTCGACCGCCTCCAGCACCTGTCCGCCAAAACGCCGGGCCTGCGCCAGGAGGCGTTCCGCAAATGCGTTGCCCTCGATGCCGTCGGGAAAACCCGGCACGTTTTCGTAGCTGAACGTGCGGGTGGCCTGGCCGCCGGGCGCGCCCCGTTCCAGCAGCAGCGTGTCGATGCCCTCGCGGGTGGTGTAGATCGAGGCCACCAGTGCCGCCGGACCGGCACCAATGCAGATCAGCGGCCAGAACTTCCGGTCGATGGATGTCCTGAGACCCAGCTTGGCGGCGAGTTCGGCATTGCTGGGCTCAACGAGGCGCGTGCCGTCGTCGAACACGATCGTGGGGATGATGCGCTTGCCTTCGTTGAGGCGGATCACCAGTTGTTCCGCTGCCGCATCCTCCTCGATGTTGACCCAGGCATAAGGGATTTGGTGATCGCCGAGGAAGGATTTCGCGCGGCGGCAGTCCGGACACCAAAAGGCGCCATACACGGTCAGCAAGGGTTTGGACATGGTCAGGACACGACCTGGGCGAGGGGTGGCGGCATCATGCCGCCCCTGAAGTTCGCACCGATTGTAGTGCAGCTTGAATACAACAGACTGCGATCGCCGACCGGCCTTCGAGAGCACTCGCATCCCGCGGGGAATCACGCGGTTCGCCGTGCTAGACTCAGCCGATCCCTGCCGTGCCCGTCCTTGGAATCGCCCCATGCCCGTAACCCCGCGCGACCCGTTGCCTGTGCCTGACGACCTGCAGGAGAGGTGTAAACACGCCCTCGCTTTCGCCGAGCGTCAGCTTCGCAGCCTGACGGAACGTCACCCTGATTTCCTGCCCCTCTACACCAGGAACGGCCGCTGGAACCACGAGGGGGAGGCGTGGACCAACTGGTGCGAGGGGTTCGTGGCGGGACAAATGTGGATTCTCCACCGCCACACGCGGGATCCCTTCTGGCGGGACACGGCCATCCACTATTCCAACCTGCTGCGGGGTCGGGAACACGACCGGAACGTTCATGACCTGGGGTTCATCTTCTGGTCCTCCTGGAAGCGCTGGCACGACGAAACCGGCGACGAGGACCTGCAGGACGTGATCGTCCAGGCCGGCCAGACCATGGGCATGCGCTTCAAGGAGAAAGGGCAGTACCTCCGCTCCTTCGTCTCCGACGAAAGCATCTTCATCGACATCATGATGAACGTCGGCATCATCTTCCACGCGGCCCGGGCCACCGGCGACGACGCCCTCTGGCAAAAAGTGCTTGCCCACTGCCACACGTCCCGCCGTTATTTGGTACGGGGGGACGGCAGCACATCGCATGAAGGCATTTTCGATCTGGAGACCGGCGCCTTCCTGCGGCAAACCACCCACCACGGGTGGCGCGACGACTCCTCGTGGGCACGGGGCCTGACCTGGTCCATGTACGGGTTCGGTACGGTGTACACCTACACCGGCGACTCGCGTTTCCTGCAAACCGCGGAATTGAATGCCCAGTACTACATGGAACACACGCAGCACCATGGTGTCCCTCCCAACGACTGGACCGAGGTGAATCCCGCGTCCCCCTACGAGAGTTCGGCCGCGGCGATCGGGGCCTGCGGCTTTTTCCAGTTGGCCCGGTTGGTCAGCGACCCGGTTCGGGCGCGTGCCTACCACGAATACGCCTGTCAAATCATGGACACCCTCACCGGTCCGGAATTCCTGGCAGAAGGGATTGACGGTTGGGAAGGCATCATGCGCCATGGCATTTACCTGCGTCGCAAGGGGCTGGGAGTCAACGAAAGTGTGATGTGGGGCGAATACTTCTTTCTCGAGGCCCTGTCCCGGGCAATGGCATATGAGTAATCGACGACAGGCCTTGGTCACCGGAGGTGGCCGGGGCATTGGACGTGGGATTGTCCTGGCCCTGGCGGCGGAGGGTTGGCATGTCGCCATCAATTTCCGCAGCAACCGGGAAGCCGCCGAAGAGGCGGCGGCCGCCGCCCGCGCTGCCGGCGGCAAAGCCACGCTTGTGCCCGGAAACATCGCCGACCCCGCCAGCCGTGCGGAGGTGGTCGCGGCGACCCTGGACGCCTGCGGATCCCTGGACTTGTTGGTGAACAACGCGGGCATGGCACCGCGCCAACGGGTGGACCTGTTGGAGATGGGCGAGGCCAGCTATGACGAGGTCATGGGCGTCAACCTCAAGGGCCCGCTGTTCCTGACCCAAGCCCTGGCCCGGAACATGGTCGCCAGCGTCGCCTCCGGCGGCAGCCCCGGCCAAATCGTCAACATTGGATCCATTAGCGGATTCACAAGCAGCACCAACCGCTCCGAATACTGCATCTCCAAGGCCGGCATGACCATGATGACCGCCCTGCTGGCGGATTGCCTCAGCCCATGGGGCATAAATGTGTACGAGATCCAGCCCGGGATGATCGAGACCGACATGACGCGCGGCGTCAAGGCCAAGTACGATGCCCTGATCGCCGACGACCTGACTCCGATTCCACGCTGGGGCCAGCCGGAGGACATCGGCAAGGCGGTGGCCGCCATTGCCGGTGGAGCCCTGCCCTTCTCCACGGGCGAGGTAATCCGGGTCGACGGTGGATTCCACATGCACCGGCTTTAGGATTCCGGACATCCGAACCGGCAACGACCTCGCCAGCGCGCAACCAGAATGGGTTCCGCCCGGTGCGGGACTTGGGTCCAACCATGTGCAGGACGTGTCCTGCCGACCCGGATCAGGCTCCGCAACGCGGGGCACCGCGGGCCGACCAAGCAATTCCGAACGGAATCCAGTTGCCTGAACAGCCTTCAAGGGATATTCCATGCCTCCACGCCTGCGTCGCGTAGCCCAATTGCGGACGCCAGCCCTCTTCAGCCGCTACCTGTCCGAACGGGACATCGACCTGCCGTTCGACGAAACGCTCGAGACCGGCGCCCAGGCACCGCTCGCACAGCCCTGTGAAGTCCACGGACTGACCATCGGCAACCGCTTCTGCATCCATCCGATGGAAGGCTGGGACGGCACCGAGGACGGCAAGCCCACCGAGTTGGTGGAACGCCGCTGGTCACGGTTCGGGGCAAGCGGCGCCAAGCTGATTTGGGGCGGAGAGGCGGTGGCCGTCCGGCCGGACGGCCGCGCCAACCCCAACCAGTTGATGTTGACCGCCGACTCGATGGCGGCCATCGGCGGTTTGCGCGAGACGCTGGTGGCCGCGCACGAGGAATGCTTCGGCGATGCCGACGATTTGCTGGTGGGGCTGCAACTGACGCATTCGGGACGCTTCGCCCGGCCCAACGACAAGGCCCGCATGGAGCCCTGGACGCTGTACGCCCACCCTGTCCTGGACACGAAGTTCCACCTGGGACCCGACGCCGTGTTGATGAGCGACGACGACATCCGGCGTCTCATCGACGACTTTCTGACTGCGGCCCGGCGCGCGCGGGACATCGGTTTCCAGTTCGTCGACATCAAGCACTGCCACGGCTATCTGGGGCACGAGTTCCTGAGCGCGTACGACCGGCCCGGGGACTTCGGCGGCAGCTTCGAGAACCGGACGCGTTTTTTGCGCACGATCGTCGAAGGCATCCGCAGCGAGGCGCCAGGACTGCTGATAGGCGTCCGGCTGAGCGCGTTCGACTTTGTTCCCTTCCGTCCGGACCCGGACCTGGAAGATCAGGGCGTGCCGGAGCTGGAAACCGACAGCTACCGCCATGCCTTTGGCGGCGATGACACCGGGATCGGTCTGGACCTGGAGGAGACGGTGCCCTTCCTGAACCTGCTCCGGGATCTGGACATCCGGCTCGTCAACCTGACCGCCGGCAGCCCCTACTATGTGCCGCACATTCAGCGTCCCGCCCTGTTTCCGCCGTCGGACGGCTACCGGCCGCCGGAGGACCCGCTGGCCGGCGTCGCCCGCCAGGTGCAGGCCGCCGCCGTGCTCAAGCAGCGGTGTCCCGACATGGTGACGGTCGGCTCCGGGTACTCCTATCTCCAGGAGTGGCTCCCCCACGTGGCCCAGGCCGTGGTGCGCAGGCGCATGGCGGACTTCGTGGGCCTGGGGCGCATGGTCCTGTCCTACCCCGACATGCCGGCGGACGTGCTGGCGGGCCGGCCCCTGCAGCGCAAGTTGATCTGCCGCACGTTCAGCGACTGCACCACGGCGCCCCGCATGGGGTTGATTTCGGGGTGCTTCCCCCTGGACGATTTCTACACCCAACGTCCCGAACACGAAATTCTCCTGGACGCCAAACAAACCGCCTGACAGCCTGTCCGGCACCGGCCTCTTCGCCTTCCCTTTGTCAAGGAACAGTTCCATGCCACCCATCAAGACCACCCTCGTCGGCAGCTATCCGGTGCCCCGTTGGCTGCAGGCCACGCCCAGCCGGGATTCGCTGCACGACGCCATGGCCGTGGTCGTCAAAACCCAGGAACTGGCCAATCTGGACCTGCTGGTGGACGGCGAGCTGTCCCGCTTCGACTTCAACCACCCGGAAACCAACGGAATGATCGAGTATTTCCTCGGTCCCCTGTCCGGGGTGTCCACTACCCTGACCCGGGACGACTGGAAGGCCTTCCACAGCCGGCCCGACATGCAGTTCCGTGCCCAGCCGGCAGCGGTCGTGACCGACGACATCGGCGCCGGAACCTTGAACCTGGAGCAGGACTACCTCCGCCTGCAGGCACTCACGGAGCGCCCCACAAAGTTCACCGTCACCGCACCCTACATGCTGGCCCAGACCCTCTTCGACCGGCACTACCCGGACTTGCAGAGCCGAACCATGGCGCTGGCCCGCGTTCTGGCGGACGCCATACAGGACATCAACGCCGATGCGATTCAGGTGGACGAAGCCTCGCTGACAGGGCACCCCCAGGACTGCAGCTGGGCCCACGAGCCCATCAACCTGGTGCTGGATGCCGTGGCCAATGACAGCGCCCTCCATCTGTGTTTCGGAAACTACGGCGGCCAAAGGGTGCAGGCCGGCTTCTGGGAGGACATGGTGCCGTTCCTCAACAACCTGCACGTGGGTTCGCTGATCCTCGAGTTCGCCCGCCGGGGCTACGACGAACTGGAGGTGTTCAAGGACGTGCGGCCGGACATCGCGCTGGGGATCGGGGTCATCGACATCAAGGACCTGGAAATCGAATCCCCCGACACGGTGGCGTCCCGCATCGAACGGGCGGTCTCGGTCCTCGGCGCCGAGCGGGTGGCCTGGGTGCACCCCGACTGCGGGTTCTGGATGCTGCCGCGCAACGTGGCCGACGGCAAGATGCAGGCCCTGGTCGCCGGCCGCGACCTGTATTGCGGCACTCGGTCCGCCTGAACCAACCCGGCCGCGACCAGTCGCGCGCCGCCTCCGGAAACAAGCCATGACCGCTATGCCAACTCCTGTCAGACTGGCCGCGATCGGCCTCAACCACAACCACATCTACGGCATGGCCGCCCACCTGGTGGAAGCCGGAGCCGAAATGGCCGCGGTCCACGCCGTGGAACCCGAGTTGCGGGAGCCCTTCGCACAGCGGTACCCCGATGCCCGGATTGCCGCGACGGCGCAGGAGATCTACGAGGACGAGTCCATCGACGTGGTCCTGACCGCGGCCATTCCCTCGGAACGGGCCGCCATCGCCATGGCCGCCATGCAGCACGGCAAGGACGTGCAGAGCGACAAGGCCGGCATGACCTCCCTGGCCCAGTGGCAGGCAGTCAGGGACGTTCAGGCCGCGACCGGTCGCATCTACTCGGTGGCGTACAGCGAGCGGTTCGGGAGCAAGGCCACCGTGCGCGCGCTGGAGCTGGTCAAGGCGGGCGCGGTGGGAGACGTTGTCCATCTGATGGGGACCGGTCCCCACTCCCTGCGCAAGCCCACGCGTCCCAACTGGTTCTTTCGCCGGGACACCGCGGGCGGCATCCTCTGCGACATTGCGGCCCACCAGTGCGACCAGTACCTGGCGTTCAGCGGCGAGACCGATCCGATCGTGGTCCAGTCGCAGGTGGCCAACCGCGCCCATCCCGATACACCGGAGTTCGAGGACTTCGGCGACATGCTGGTGAGGGGCCGGAGCACCGTCGGCTACTTCAGGGTCGACTGGTTCACGCCCACCGGCCTGGCGTCATGGGGCGACACCCGACTCACCGTCGTGGGCACCGAAGGCTACATCGAGGTGCGCAAGAACCTGGACCTGGCGGGCCGGGCGGGCGGAAACCACCTGTTCGTGACCAATGCCGCCGCCACACGGTACGAGGACTGCGCCGGCGTGCCGCTGACCTTCGGCCACGACTTCCTGGCCGACGTGCGCAACCGCACCGAAACCGCCATGTCCCAGGAACATTGCTTCAAGGCCATGCACCTGGCATTGACGGCCCAGGCCCGGGCCGACCGCATCTAGCGGGCCGCAGGCCCATCGAGCCAACACTCATGACAGCTCCCCTGCCGGTCCCGCAGGAATTCGATCGGGCGCGCAACCTGCTGGCGCATGCCACGGAGCACGGCACGTTTCACGAGACCCGCCGCGCCTGCCGCTTTGCCTGCGACCTGGTGGCCAACGGCACGGACCGGGATCTGGACCTCGCGCAGAAAGTGCTGGCAGCCGTCCTGGCCTGCCAGGTGACCGATCCGGCCGACGTGCATGCGGGCAACTTTCTGTGGATGGCGGAAGACGACCGCATCGAGGACCTGAACGCCGTGGTCTTCTGTCTGGAGCATCTCGTGCCGATGATGCTCCGGCACGGGGACCGGCTGCCGATGGATACCCGTGCCGGGGTACTCGACGCCATCCGGCTGGGTCTGGAGGAGGTACTGCGTCTGGACGTCTGGATGGGCTACTCCAACATCACCGCGCTGTCGGTGCTGTGTTGCTGCCTGGGCGGCGAGCTGCTGGACAGGACGGAGATTCTGGACGCAGGGCGCGCCAAGTTGGAAGCGTGGGTCGGGTTCACGGCCGAATCCGGCCATGTACTGGAGTTCAACTCCCCCACGTACGCCGCGGTTTCCATCCGCGCACTGGGCCGGCTGAGGGGCCTCGTTGTCTGTCCGGACACCGCCGTCCTGGCGGACATGATGCTCTGGCGGCTGGGATTGAGCTACGCCCTGCACCTGCATCGAGCCACGGGACGGCTGGCCGGACCGCACGGGCGCGCCTACCAGCCAAGCATCGACGGCGAGAGTCCGCCGGAGGCGGAGACATTTGCCGAGTGGCTGAACACGGGCCTGCTGCCGGGCTGGCTGGGTGAACTGTACCGCGCCTTGCCGGATCACCGGGAGGTACGGGAAGGCATCCTGACCTCCGAACAGATTGCCATGCACACAGCGCTGGAGCCCGGGTTTGCCGTCGGTTCCGTGACCCGCAGCGTGCATCCGCAAGGCAACGCGGTCATCGGACACCTGCAGGGAGCCGGGGACACCCCGGGCGGTGTCCTCTATGCCCGGCACATCCTGGACGACAAGTGGCTGGGCGACTTCTACCATGCGACGGATCGCTCCCACTCGCGCAACCTGATGGACGAAGGCGACTTCCTTGGCATCCAGCGCGGCACGGCAGTGTTGGGAGCCTATGCCCCGCACGCCGGCCGGGCCGCCTTCCGCAGTGCGCGCACCGCATTCATCTGGACGCGGCAGGTGGCGGTTACCGCGGTGTACGTGAACGACGAACCCGCGGGGAACCTTCCCCTGACCGTGGTCCCCGGTTCCCGCCTGACCGTCTGCACCGACCGGATCCTGTGTCTGCTGCAACCGCTGCATCTGCCGGACCTCCTGCAACCGGCCACCGTTGAACTCCACCGGCGCGACGGCGACCTGGTGTGCGACATCTACCACTACCGCGCCAAGGAAACGAAGCGGTTCTGGGATCTCGCCTGGCCCGGCGCCTTCTACAAGGGCCGGTCGGCCTGCATCTTCTTCCTGGCCGTGCGCCCGCGGCGCGATCTGCCGCTTGCGGACGACGTGCGGTCCCGGTGGTCCGAGCTGTCCATCGAATGCACGGTGGCACCAGCCAGAACCCGCACCCACCTGCGCGAACAGCGCCGGGCGGCAGCCACCGTCTCCGGTCCGGACGGCAGCTTCTCGCTCGATGTCGATCTCATGGACTTCCGGCACCGGACCCGGCCTGCCGGAGGCACCGGATTGACGGCTCCGCTGGCGGCCCAGTGCAACTGGCAGGACACCGCCGAAGAGCACTCGCTGCAGGTTGCGGATGCGGAGGTCCGGGCCTCCGGGGCCAACCTTCTGTTCGCCCGCGAACCCGGTTCGGACATGTGGGCGCTGGTTCAGGCCGCCGACAGCCCCGGCCCCATTTCGGTACGCATCGGCGAGACCACCCGGCGGGTACCGTTGACCGGCAAGGGCATCGCCACGTATGCCGACGGACGGCTGACCGTACGCCAAACCCATTCATCCGCCATCTGACACACCACACACCATAGGAGCCGCTCCATGCCCCAACCCATCCGCACCGCCATCGCCGGTCTCGGCCGCAGTGGCTGGGACATTCATGCCAACCTGCTGGCACCGCTCACGGATCTCTACCGGGTGATCGCCGTCGTGGACGGCGAGGAGACCCGCCGGGAGGAGGCCCGGGCACGGTTTGGCTGTTCCACCCATACGGACTTCGGCGACCTGGTCGCCAACGACGACATCGAACTGATCGTGGTGGCCCTGCCCAGTTTCCTGCACGCCGACCTCACGGTGCAGGCCCTGGCAGCCGGCAAGCACGTGGTGTGCGAGAAGCCGATGGCCGATTCCCTGCCGGATGCCACGCGCATGGTGGAGGCGTCCCGCGCGAACCCGGGCGCCTTGTCAATCTTCCAGCAGCGCCGCTACAACCCGGACTTCGTCAAGGTCCGCGAAATCATCGATTCCGGAGTGTTGGGGCGCATTGTCCAGATTCGCATGACGGAGAACCGGTTCGGTCGCCGCTGGGACTGGCAGACCCTGCAGCGTTTCGGCGGCGGCTCGCTCAACAACACGGGCCCCCACTATCTCGATCAGGCCCTGCAGCTGTTCGGTCCGAAGGAGCCGGAGGTGTTTTGCGATCTGGACCGCGCCCTGACCCTGGGCGATGCCGACGACCACGTCAAGGTGGTGATCAAGGCGGAGGGCCAGCCCACCATCGACATCGAGATTTCATCCGCCTGCCCCTATCCCGGCGAGTCGTGGAATGTGATGGGCACGCAAGGCGGCCTGTGGGGCAACCGGGGTGAACTCAAGTGGTCCACCTTCGATCCGGCGGACCTGGAACCGCGGGTCCTGACGACCGAACCCACCCCCAACCGCTCCTACAACCGGGACGTCATCCCCTGGCAGGAACACAGCTGGAGTCCGCCGGCAGCCACCGAGCCCGTGTACACCGGGTACTATCGGGACCTGTTCGAGACGCTGCGCCACGGCGCCGAACTGAAGATCACGCCCGAAAGCGTCCACCGCGTCATCCAACTGCAGGAGCGCTGCCACGAACTGGCTCCGCTCGACCGGCGGTTCTAGCCGCCGCCCCGTACAAACCAACAGGAACAAAAACCATGGCAGGCGAACCCCGCTTGATGTTCAGCACGCTCGGATGTCCAGGCTGGACCCTGGAGCAGGCAGCCGACACCGCCGTTGCAATCGGCTACGGCGGCCTGGAAATCCGCATGCTGGACGGCACGATTATTCCTCCGGACCTGAACCCGCCCGGACGCACCCGCATTCGGGAGGTCATGCAGTCGCGCGAGCTCCGGACCATCGGCCTGGGCCTCTCCACCCGCTTCACGATGCCGGACGGCGCGGAGCGCGAACGCATGGAACAGGATCTGCTGGCCTATCTGGAGATGGCCCGCGAACTCGATGTTCCCTTTGTGCGCACCTTCGGCGGCAACCTGGCGGACGGCCAGGCGACGGAGGACGGCATCAACAACGTGGCCGAGAGCCTGAACCGCCTGGCATCGGCCGCGGCCGACGCGGGCGTGACCATTCTGCTGGAGACGCACGACGCCTTCTGCAAGGGCCGGGATGTGGCCCGCGTGCTGGATCAGGTTCCTTCCGATCGGGTCATGGCGGTCTGGGATGTCCATCATCCGTGGCGCATGGGCGAGGCGATTGAGGAAACCTGGGCCTGCATCGGCGAGCGCACCGCCCATGTACACCTGAAGGACGCGGCCCACAGCGACGACGGCACCTTCCGGCTGGTGCTGATGGGCGAAGGCGACGTCCCCAACCAGGCCATTGTGGACCTTCTGGAAGCCAACGGATACGAAGGGGCCTACAGTGCCGAGTGGGAAAAGGCCTGGCATCCCGGCATCGAGGAGCCGGACGTCGCACTGCCGCAGCACTTCGAAGTCATCATGGATTGGCTGCGCGGATGAACGTTCCGGAACGGAGCATCCGCGCAGCCTGTCGCGCCTCGTCTCCCCTTTTCCATGAATTTGGGCGGGTTGGGCCGTGCAGGCGGAAGATTCCGATGCAGTTTATTTAGTCCACCACCAAGCAGTTACTTTTCCTGTTACATCCGGATGCCCGGCCCGTGGGACCGCGGGCCGGGCACTCGGGTTCCCTACCGGCCAAGGCTTGGAGACCTTGACACGATAGTGCGTGCGAAGGTCTTCGCACTGGGTCGCACAGGCTCTGCAACTGCATGATGGCCTCACTCGGCCGTCCGAAAGCCGTACGGAGGCCGTACCGGCACGCGATCAACGTTTCGCGTAATGATTCATGCCGAATCTCCGGCACGGGGTGACCGGGGCACCTGATTCAACAGTCGGCCGGCAGGTTTCTTGACACACCGTTATTTTTTGGTGTTCCCGACAAATTAACGTCGTTTTGGCGCTCGGATGCTGCCGGCCGCGGGTCGGCTCGGGTCGGCCCGCGCGACCCTTTTGACGTGTTGATTCGGCTTACGTCCCCTGTGCTACAGTGCAAGCCTCAGGCAGAAGGGGCCATTGATTTTAGAACCGTCGGCACGTCCTGGTTGTGGTTCGCCGCCAGGCATCCGGCCGGGACCTGTTGATGCGCTGCAGCCTCCCCTTCTGACTGGTCGCGGAACCGGATTCGCAGCCAGTGGATTATGTGCAGAGGCTTGCCAGTCGCAGCTTTCCTCCGAAAGGTCGATGGTTTCCAGCAACAACGCCCAGCAAGCCTGGCAGAGAGCCCAGGCAGCACTGGCCCTGCAACTCACCGCCAGCGAGTACGACACCCTCGTCGGTCCGTGCCGCTTCTTCTCCTACGAGGACGGCGAGCTCAAGCTTTTGGTACCCAATTCGGTGGCCCGGGATCTGCTGGGCAACCGACTGCGTCCCTGGCTCAAGGAACACCTCGCGCAACTGCTGGGGGAATACGTCGACGTACACCTGATCCTGGATACGGCCGTGCCCGACGCCGCGGTGCCGGCAACGCCCTTGGAATTGCTGGCCGCGCAAGCCAATCCAGCGGAGGCGCAAGCTGGATTGTTGCCGGCGGGGGTCAACCGCCTTAATCCGGCATACACGTTCGAATCCCTCGTAATCGGCCCCCACAACAGCCTGGTTTGTGTGGCCGCCGAGCAAATCGTCAACCTGGAGGCGAGCCATTTCGCCTCGCTGTTCATCTATGCCAACACCGGCTTGGGCAAAACCCACCTCCTGCATGCCATAGGCCATCTGGCGCAGTCCCGGCAGGCGCGCGTGTGCCTCTGCTCCAGCGAGCAGTTCACCAACGATCTGGTCACCTCCCTTAGACACCGCAAAGCATCGGCGGACGCGATGGATCGGTTCCGCCAACGCTACCGCGAGGTGGACCTGCTGCTGATCGACGACCTCCAGTTTCTGGCCAACAAGGCAAAGACCCAGGAAGAGCTGTTCCACACCTTCGCCGCCCTCTATGCGGCGGGCAAGAGGGTGGTGCTCACCAGCGACGCCCCGCCCTCCCAGCTGCACGGCCTGGAGCAGCGCCTGCAAAGCCGCTTCGAGGGTGGACTGGTCGTTGACATCGAAGCTCCCGACGCCGAAACCCAGCTTGCGATCCTGGAAGCCAAGACGCGGCTGTTCGGCTACGACCTGCCGTTGGACCTGCTGCAGCCAATCGCCTTCAAGACCTATGTCAACATCCGCGAACTCGAAGGAGTCCTGCACCGCCTCAACCTGATCCAAAGACAGCAGAACGGAGACCTGTCGCTGCATCAGGTCGAACAGCACATCGAGTCGCTGGCACCTGAGCGGGAACCGGTCGAGCCAGAATTGATGCTTAAAGTAATTTCAGATAATTATGGCATCGAGGTTGAGGATCTGGTCGGCACAGCCCGCAACCGGAACACCTCCCGGGCCCGCCAGACCGCCATGTACCTGCTGCACCGGGACCTGAAGCTGACCCTCAAGGCCACAGGCCGGCTGCTAGGGGGAAGGGATCACAAAACCATCAGCCATGGAATTCGGCAGATGAAGCAGCGCCTTGCGGGCGACCCGCAGCTGGTGCGCGACATCATGGAGGTCCGCAGTCGTCTGCAGTCCTCGGCGGCAACCCATGATTGGACATAAAGTATTGAAACAACAATAAAGGTTTGCTAATTTCCGAAACCGGTCGCTGGGACGAGCCACTGGTTTTGGTGTCTCCTGCCTGACGACGACCTGCGACCCGGATTCCCCCGACCGGCGGAGTCATGGAAAAGAAGCGGGCTGCAAGGAGCGGCCGGGTCTCGCATCAAGGTTGCGGCCGCACGGAGCCGGACCAATTCCGACCCGCGGGACCTTGCCTATCCGGACTTGGGTTCGGAATGGTCCCGGCTCAGCCAGGCCATCACGATTACCGCGCCAAGTCCCAAGGCCAGCAAGGCCAGCAGCTTGTTGATCCGATCGTCCAACAACAACGTCAGGGCGCCGAAGAGACAGCAGAAGAGGTAGTAGGCGAACACGATTGCCCGTTCGGGCACGCCGCGATCCAGCAGGACAAAGTGCAGGTGATCGCGTCCGGAGGTCCATGGCGCCACACCGCGGCGCAACCGGCTGAAGATCAGCCAGGCCACATCCACGATGGGCAACCCGAGCACCATCATGACGGTGGCGATTTTGGCGCCCCCCATGATGCCAACGGCAGCCACCGCGTTGCCCAGAAAATAGGATCCGCTGCTGCCCATGAAAAGGGACCGGCGCCAGAGGTTGGCCGGCAGGAATCCCACAATGACACCCAGGAGGATCGTGGGTATCACGGCCACCGAAGCCTGCGGCTCCGGCAGCACGTAAAGCATGTGGACCACCAGGACGGCGCACAGGATGGCCGATACCCCGGCCGCCAGTCCGCTTAGGCCGTCAAGCCAGTTGACCGTGTTGATGCAACCCATGAACCAGAAGACGGTGACGGCAAGCACCAGCCACCAGGGAAATCCGTCCGGTCCGAAGAGAAGACCCGGACCCAGCGGATTGTTGACGTGCTTGATGAAGATCAGGCCCGCCATGGCAATCAGGCCGGCCCCAATCTGGATCAGGTACTGCCACCGGGAGGCCAGATCGAAACGGTCGTCGACAATGCCCCAGACGGCACAGAAGGCGCTGCCCCCCAGCAGCGCCCATATGCGCCGATCCTCCAGCGGATCATGGCTGACCGGCAGCCATGCCCCCAACTCGGGGCCGACTGTCCCCCGCACTGCCAGGTAGAGACCAAGAACCAGCGTAAAGGCAGCCCAAAGGGCCAGGCCGCCGGTGCGCGGAACGATGCCGCGGTGCCGCCGACGGCCACCCGGTTTGTCCACCAGGCCCCAGGTACGTCCCAGCCAGCCGCTGACGGGCGACAACAGGGCCGAGGCCAGGGCCGCAACCAGCCCCAGAACCACATAGAAGGCGATGCCAACCATCGCTGTCGCGTGCAGGGCCGGCATGCAGCCGGCACCGGCGGTTCGGAAGCCCTTGTCCGAGTCGAATCCCGCGCCGTCTCAGTCAACCACCGATGTCGGCGTCGGACTCCAGACGGGTAAACCACACCGGTCGCTTGAGGGACGCCCGATCTTCGTAATCCCTCCAGGAAGGTCGCCGCACGTGTTCGTGAATGAACACCTGAGCCGGTTCGGCATAGTCCGGGTCGGGCTGCATGGCCTCCTTCTGCCTGCGGGCATCCCTGTCCGCCGCGGCAGCGGATTGGCGCGCGCCCTTGCCTCGCCGAGGGGCATCGGACCGGTGGCCATCGCGACGCCCTCGGGGCGGCTGGGCGCGCGTTTCGGATCGTCGCTGAGACCCGGTTCCCCGACGGCTCCGCGAACTGTTGCCCTTGCGCCGTCCCCTTCCCGGCGGTGAGGAATTGGTCCCGCTGTCGCGGTCCGGGTTTCCCGACCCATCCCGATCAAATCGACGCGGGTTGGCACGGTCCGCCGCCGATTGCCTGCCTTGCGACCGCGGCCCGTCCGAACGACCTGCAGCCGACTGTTTCCGCCTCCGGCCGCTGCGCCGGCGACGCTGACCGGACCGGTTTTCGGTCTGTTCGCGGCGGTTGGTGGTGCGGCCGGCACGGCGCCGGCCGCGTCCCTGTCGGTTTGGTTTGGAACCGTCCGTGCTCGGGCGGTCCCCGCGGGGACTGCCCTGCGATGTGGGAGGCGAACTGTCATTTTCGGTCATGGTGGGTCCTCGCAAACCTGATCGCAACCGTGCAGTCTAGGATGGGCTGATCTCGAGCAGCACAACTTGCGTGCCGGTGGCATCGGCCAAGGTGATTGTAGTGCCGATCGTCCACTCGCGGGGGGTTCGCCCCCAGAACTTGTCGTAGGCGGTATCCGTCCCCGCGCGGGACATAAGCCGAAGGCTGTCGCCGGGACTGAGCGGAGCCATCGCGTCGAAGCGGTACTCCTCGTCCAGGCTGGAGGACACGGTCCAATTGGCCAGGGAAGCGGGCTGGTCGCTGACATTGACAATGACGATCACTTCGGAAGCGTAGGTCCCTGCGTTCAAGATCTCGATTGCAAAACTGTCGGCCGTCGCCGTCCAGCCGCGCCCCTCGTCAACAGTGTCGGGGGACGGAATCACCAGGATCTGCCCGGGCGTAATCAAGTCCGGGTCGACAATGCCGTTGGCGGAGGCCAACACGCCCTGGCTGACACCAAACGTCTCGGCAATGGCACCCAGCGAATCCCCGGCCTGAACGGTATAGGTGCGCGGGGCCCTCGCGCCTCCACCTTCCCGTGAACCGAAACCGGAGGCCTGGACTGCCGCTGCGGCCTCGACGGTCGGCACAGCAGTGGGCGCCGGCTCGGCCGGCATGGCCACCTGTGGCTCTTCCGGCACGACTGCGATTTGCCGTCCAATCGACCTGTGTTCGTACAGCAGGAACCCAACCGACACCAGCACAACAGTCACCAGGACGTTGACCAGCAGGACGAAGACGAACTGGCTGCGGTTCATGGGACCCAACGACTACCGGCAGCTATGCGGCCGCCACATACTCCGGCGGGAAGTGCGGCCGACCCCAGTCCGCCTCGTGGTTGGCGATCATGATTGCCATAAAATGGGGCACGAGGGTTGCCAAAATGGCCTGACCATCCTTTACCTGGTCGCGATTCGCCCTGCTGTTCCAAGTGGCACCACCGTGAACCAACTGGTTCCGCAGCACATACAGCCGCTCGAACAGTTCGCACAAAATGGCGTAGGTGTCCTGCCGTGCCAGAGCATGGTGCGTGCGCTCCTTTCTGGCAGCAAACCGAGCCTGCCAACCACCGCCGCCGGGTTTGTTTCGGTCCATCCAGTACCGCTTGTATACGTATGGATTGTCGAGCAGCAGCCTAATCGGCCCCGAGAACCGCGACCAGATGGCATCGTAGACCACCCGATCGCGGTCCAGTCGGCAAACCTTGACGAAGAATCGCTGGGTGGCACCCGGATCGGATGCGTCGTGGAATCTGTCCGTATCCTCCGCAAAGAGGGCATTGAACGTGATCCAGAGAAAGAGGAAGGCGGCATCCGGATCGCCCGGTTCATCCCGCATTTCCGCTTCGGTCCGGCTCAGCCAACTGGTTGCCCGACGAACACGCAGACCCAGCCAACCATATTGTTCCTCGGGATGGGCTGCCTCCCACCGGACACCCAACGCCTCGGCGCTGGGGAACTGCAATCCCTCATTGCCGCTCATGACACACAACACCCCCCTGAAACGACAGTTCGGAATTCTTGCCGGCGCAGTTGCTCGGGATGGTAGTGGACCGTTCCGCCAACGGACTCAGGGCCCCGCACCCGCGTCGGCCCTTACCCGAACAGCCGATCCACTTCCTCCACAATGGACTGTCCGGCCCTGGCACAGGCCGTGGCGCGGGCGGCGTCCGAAAACCGTCCCAGTTTCCGTTCGTCCGACAACCACTCGGTCAATACGGAAACCTGGCTCTCCGGCGACGGGGCATACGTGCCCATGCCGTGCCTGATCACAAAAGCCGGGTTCTCCGCCTCCTGACCGGGGACGAAACCACTCAGGATGACGGGCAGCCCCATGGCCGCGGCTTCCATGATCGTGCCCGGCCCGGCCTTGGTGACCGCGCAATCGCTGGCAGCCATCCAGGCGTACATGTCGGTCACAAAGCCCAGCACACGCACCTGTTCCGTACCGAAGGACTGCGAAAGCCGCCGGGCCAGCGCCTTGTTGCGTCCGCAGATGACCGCCACCTGGCAGTCGGGCATGGCCTTCCGCCGCCGGGATGCCACCAGTTGCTCCACCAAGGCAGCGATGGTGCCAAACCCCTCGCCGCCGCCAATGACGAGCACCAGCGGCAGCTGTTCCTCCATGTCAAGCAACCGCTTCCACGCCCGTCGCTCCCGGACCTCGACGTCCACGAACTGTCTGCGGACCGGCAGGCCGTAGACCCGCACGTTCCGCTCCGACACACGATACCTGCGGGCCGCCACGGCAGCCTGGACGGTCGGCACACAGCACAGGTCCAGTTGGGAATGGAACCACGAACCGTGCGGGGTCACCAGATCGGAGACCACGGACACGACCGGCAGGTCGCGACCGGTCGCCTGCAGGTGACGAAACAAGGTCGGATGAAACAGCGGATTGACGGTGACCAGCACGTCCGGACGCGTGCTCTCCAACAGGAGCTCGAAGTACGGTTCCAGGTACCCGGCCAGCCACGTTGCCATCTGCTCTTCGGTAATCAGGGAGCCGTAGTTGCTGAAGACCCACTGCCAAAAGCCGGGAAGCTTGTTGGCAATGTACTTGTAGGCCAGGGGCACATAGTCGAGGGGCCAAGGCGCGAACTGCTTGAAGACGTCGACCGAAAACACCTCGTGGACGCCCGGAAACCAGTGGGCGAATTCCTGTTGCAGGGCTAGGGTGCAGGAACGATGACCGCCTCCGATGTCGGACATCAGAATGAGAATGCGCATGGCGGCAACCGGAATGGGGCAACTGCTGCCGTGGAGGTTAATACGCGCCGCGGCGCAACAGCACGGTGGGAATCGTGCGCAGGGCGATGGACAGATCCAGGCCCAGGTTCCAGTTCTCGGCGTAGTAGATGTCCAGCAGCACCATTTCGTCGAATGTCAGATCGCTGCGGCCCGACACCTGCCACAGGCCCGTGATGCCTGGAAAAACGGCCAGCCGCTTCTGGTGCCAGGGTTCGTACCGCTCCACCTCGGCCGGCAACCCGGGACGGGGTCCGATGAAGCTCATGTCCCCCCTGACCACGTTGATGAACTGGGGCACTTCGTCAAGGCTGAAGCTGCGCAGGAACCGTCCCACCCGGGTGCAACGGGGATCGTCCTTGATCTTGAAGTAAATGCCCTGGGCGTTGTCGAGAGCCGCCACTTCGTCGAGCCGGGCATCGGCATCGCTGACCATGGTGCGGAACTTGAACACGCGAATGGGATTCCCGTGGCGCCCGACACGCGTCTGGGTATAGATGACGGGACCGCCCGACTCCAACTTGATGGCGGCGGCAATCAGGGCGCCGACGATCAGGGACGGCACCATCAGGATCGCAAACAGAACCAGATCCGCCAGGCGCTTGAGCCAGTAGTTCCACCCGGTGATGGAGATGGGCTGTTCGCTGAGGAGGGGCACGCCCTGCAGGGTGTCCAGCTTGATCTGGTTCCGGGTCACCTGGAACAGGTTGGGCACAACCTGGGGCTGAATACCCTGGTCGCGGCATGTTTCGAGGGACTGCTGGAGCAGGTCCGCATGGCTTTGGGGCAGGCAGATGATAACCCGATCGGGCCGGAGATCACGCAGGATGCGGGGCAGGTCCGATACGGAACCCAACAGGCGGAACCGGCCGATGTCGCGGGGCGGCACCTCGCCTTCCTCGTCCAGGAATCCCAGCAGGTGCCAGCCCAGGTCCGGCTGGGCCACGATGTTGCGCATCAACATCAGTCCCAGTTCGCCGGTTCCGGCCAGCAAGACCTTTTCGAGGCCCAGCCCATGGCTGTACAGCAGCCGCCGCACGGCCCAGAGGCCCAGCCGCAGGCCTCCCAGCAGGCCGGTCATCATGATGGCGGTGTAGAGGAAGACCAGCCGGCTGTAGAGCTGGGGGTTGAAGAACAGATGGCCCATGATGAGAACCAGGATCGTCAACGTTGAAGCGTTGGCAACGGTCCAGGTTTCGTGGAGCCAGCCCCGTATCTGCCCGTTGCTATAAACGCCGGCCAGCTGGAACGCCGCCAGCTGCACCACAACCAAACTCAAAGCGGAAGGCAGATAGGCCTGAAACGTCTGAACGTGGATCGGCTCCACGTCCTTGAACCATTCAAGCTGGTAGCGGACGATGTAGGCCAGAACGAACGCCAACACCGTCAGCGCAGCGTCCGCCGAACGGAGCAGGATTTGGCGCAGACGCGGATCATCGCTCTGGTTGAAGGCCGCCAGGCGTGCAAGCAGGCCGGTGTCCGCAGTGCGCGACGTAGGAGGATGGAGAGGCACGGAGCAGGTGGAAGCGAAATGCCTGCTGGATATTAAGCCGATCCGGCAACCATAAGCATAACCCGCGGCGGTTACCCGGACGGTAGCTGTGCTCGTCCCGTCCCGGCGCAGACCGCTTCCGCTTCCCTATCCATATCCAACCGTCCGTCCGGTGCCCTCCATCGGCCTCACAGGAACGACTCGTACTGTTCCCACAACAGGGAGCCAACACGCCGCGGGCTGAACTCCGCGGCCCTTGCCCGGCCGGCCGTCCCCAAATCCGCCCCCCAGGCCGGATCCCGGTCCAACCGGGTCAAGTACCGGTGCAGACCGTCGAAGTCCGCCACGGAAAACCAGGCGGCATGGTCCCCGGCCAGTTCCCGTAGGCTGGGAATGTCGTGACACAGAACCGGAACCCCGTAGGCCATCGCATCCAGCAGCGGGATGCCAAACCCCTCAAGCAGGGAGGGCAGAACCACGGCACGGGCGCGGCCATACAGGTCGCGCATCCCTGACGGCGGGACCCAACCGGGGAACCACACCCTCTCCGTCAGGTCCAACCTGCGCACCGCGGCCTCCAGCCGCGCGGGCTCGCCGCCCCAGCCCCGCCCCCCCGCCCGCACCACCGGCCCCGCCCCCTCTCGGTCAGGTCCACCCGGCGCCCCGCGGCCTCCAGCCGCGCGGCCTCGCCGCCCCAGCCCGGCGCCCCCGCCAGCACCAGGTGCCAGTCCGCACCGGTGTGTTCCAGCCAGGCCGCGAACGCCTCAATCAACCAGCCCAGGTTCTTGCGCGGTTCCAGCGTCCCCAGATGGAGCAGGTAGTTGTCCGGCAGGGACCTCACAAAGTCCGGGGAGTCCGCGGGCGCCTCAACCTGCGGCTCCGCCGGAACCGGCACCACCTCTATCCGGCTGGACGGCACGTCGAAGTAGTGGCGCACATCGTTGGCGGTGGCACGGCTGATGGCCAGCACCCGCGAGGCCCTGCGCGCGCTGCGGCCGCACAAAACCTGCAGATAACGTCGCCGCGGGCCGGGAACCGTGGTCCGCGTACGCAGAAAGGACAAATCCATCACGGTTACCAGCGATGGTGCCGGGCATGCGATTGGCAGAACATTCACCATGCCGTGGAACAGGTCGGGCCTGCCAACACGCAAGGCCAGTGGCAATGCAGTCTGTTCCCACATGATGCGCGCGAGCGGACGGCTCACATGCCAGTGGGTGGCGCGCCGCTGAAAGGGCAGGCCGGGATGTTCCGACCGATTGAGCCAGACCTGGACCTGCCAGGCCGGCGCACAGTCAGCCTGCGTCTCCGCCAGGGCGCGCAGAGTGCGCGCCACGTAGGTGCTGATGCCGGCGCCCGAAGCGTCAGGGCGACTGCTCAGTAAACCGGCGTTGAGTTCCAGCCGGGGGTGGTCAGGACTTGGCATCCACCAGGCTCTGCTGCCAGGTTTCGACCAGGCCCTGCGCCACACTTTCCATGCTGAACTGCTCCTCCACCCGCCGACGGCCAGCCCTGCCCAGGCGGCGGCACAATGCCGGGTCCGCCTGCAACTGCGCCAAGTGTGAACGGAGGGCCTCGGCATCCCGTTCCGGATAGACGAGCCCCGCCTCACCGGCCGTATGCCGGCTCTCGCCGCTGTCGCTGACCACCACCGGGACTTCGCAGGCCATGGCTTCCGTCAACACGCGTCCGAACTGTTCCTGCCATCCGGCAGTCGACAGGCTTGGCAGAACCAGGACGTTCAGGGAATGGTAGAACGCCGGCATGTCCCTGCTGACGAGGCGTCCGCGGAATTCCACCCGGTTGAGGATTCCCAGTTCCTGGGCCTGCATCCGCAACCGGGATTCAGACTCCCCTGAACCGGCCAGGGACAGGGTCCAGTTGCCTTCAAGACCGGCACAGGCATCCAACAGGACATCAAGGCCCTTCTCCGGCAGCAGGCCGCCGGCATAGCCCACCGTGAACCCCTGTCCGGGTGCGGCTTCCTCCAACGGACTGAACAACCTCGTGTCCGTGCCCATCTGTGGCACCACCTTCAACCGCCCGCTCGGGTACCCCTTGCGGAGCAGCACCTCGCTTACCGCAGCGGTACCGGCCAGGGCCCAAGTGCAGTAGGCGAAACACCGGCGCTCAAACCAGTCGAAGGGAGGGGGATAGCGCTTGTACAGGTTTTGGCAACTGATAAAGACCGCCGGAACGCGGTGGCGGGAAGCCCACCGCACACCTTGGTAGGTCGCCAGGTTGTAGGCTTCCTCGTCCAGGTGCAGGATGTCCGGTTGCAGGGCATCAAGGCGGCCCGCCAAACCGGTGAAGTGGTAGAGGTGGTAGTGTCCGTTCAAGCGGATGGGCACCACCATCTGGCGATAGCAACCCGAATCGTTGCCTTCCAACACCTGCTCGCCGCGGGAGTCGCGCCAGGAGGGCGGCGACACCACCGTCAGGTCCACACCCAAGCGCCCGATTTCCTCTGGCAGCCGCTGGTAGCTTCCGGTCACCAGGGCCTTTGAAATCATCACCGCCCTCATGGCGCGGAGCATCCGGCACCGTTGCCGAAAGCCGACATCGCTCAGAGCTGCCAACCTACGGGGGCATCCCGGTCCAGCAATCCCCGCTCCTTGAGCGCCTGCCAGAATTCACCGGGAATATCGGCGGACAAACTGGCGATGTTCCGTTCCGTCTGCTCGATGCGCTCGGCCCCAACCACCGCCGTGGACACCCCGGGATGCGACAGCGCGAATTGCAGGGCCGCAGCCTGCAGGGACACGGTATGTTCCTCGCAGACGGTTTCGATGAGCCGAACCCGTGCCAGCACGTCCGCAGGGGCGTTGCGGTAGTAGTACTGCGCATCCTCCCGCGCCCCTGTCGCCAGCACCCCCGAGTTGTACACCCCGGCCAGAATGACACCCACACCTTCGCGGCGGCACCGATCGATGAAGCCGAGTGCATCCTGATGCAGGAGCGTATACCGCCCGGCAAGGAGGAAGCAGTCGAACCGCCCGTGTGCCATCAGTTGTTCCGCCAACTGCCAAGAATTGAGGCCGGCACCAACACCAACCCCCTTGATGATTCCATCCCTTCGAAGACCGTCCAGGGTGCGATACGCCTCCGTGGAGGCAATGTCCACGTGGTTGTTCGGGTCATGAATGTGGAGCAGGTCGACGCTGTCCAACTGCAGGCGCGACAGGCTCTCCTCGACGCTTTGCATGACCCCTTGATGGGTAAAGTCGAACCGGACATCCACGCCGTAACGGTTGACCAGGCGGCCAACCTTGGTCGCGATCAGGAATTCCGATCTCGGGCGCCCCGCCAACACCCGGCCAATGTGGACCTCGGACCGGCCGGCACCGTACAGCGGGGCCGTGTCCAGGAATCGAATGCCATAGTCAAGGGCGTGTTCCACGACGGCCGCGGCCTCGTTGGCATCGGTCAAGCGACCTACGGGAGCCCCGCCGAAACCAAGCCGCGGTACGTGCAGATCAAGCGAACCCAAACGGGCGGAGGGGATGGCAACCATGGCCTAACTGCTCAAGTCGATGGGGATACAGGTACACGGACGTGCAATGAGCCATTGTAGGGGACTGCCGCCCGCAACCCGAACCGATCCGACGATCCCTGTTTGTCAGGAAAAGAAGCCAAGCATAGGATTCAGGCCGCCCCAACCCGCCCAAGGAAAAACCCACATGAGCGTAGTACTGCTGCAACAGAACATCCAGCACATGGATGAGGATCTAATCGCCAGGCTGGAAGCCGCGGCCCAACCGCGGGAACTGATCGTCTCCACGGATCCCGCCGAATACATGGACCGGATCGAGGACGTGGAAATCATTGCCGGCCACCCGTCCGCCGAGGTTCTGTTTGCCGCCGAGAATTGCCGCTGGGTGCAGGTCTTCTCGGCCGGGGCCGATGCCCTGCTGATGAAACATCCCGAAGCAAGGGACATGGACTTCCAGTTGACCAACGTGTCCGGCATCCATGCCATTTCCATCACCGAGCACATTTTCTCCCTCCTGCTCACGCTGGCGCGCAGCATCCATGTAGCCATCCGCGCCCAGGCGGACAGGGATTGGGTCAAGCATGACCATGCCGATGTGCAGGAGGTGGCCGGGACCACCATGTGCCTAATCGGGGTCGGCAGCATCGGCAGCCGGGTGGCCCGCACGGCCCATGCCATGGGCATGACCGTCCTGGGCGTGCGCCGCCACAAGGGCCTGGACGTGCCGCAGGGCGTTTCAGAGGTGTACGGCCCGGATCAACTGGGGGAAGCGATGGGACGGGCCGACTGGGTGGTGTGCTGTGCGCCACACACCCCGGGAACGCATGAACTCGTCAAGGAGGAGCATTTCCGCGCGATGCAGCCGCACGCCCACTTCATCAACATCGGCCGGGGCAAGGTGGTGGTCGAACCGGCCCTGGTCCGGGCCCTGCAGGAGGGCTGGATCAAGGGCGCGGGCCTGGACGTTACCTACGAAGAACCGCTGCCGACGGATTCGCCGCTGTGGGACATGGGCAACGTGATTGTCACGAGCCACTACTCGGGCCAGTCCGAGTCCTATGGCGAACGGGCGACCGAGGTGTTGCTGGACAACCTGGTCAGGTTCAACGAGGGACGGCCCCTGAACAACCTGGTGGACAAGAAACTGGGGTATTGACCGGTCAAGTCCCTTCTCAAGCCACGGTCGGTTCAACACATGCAGGACACCGTTCCGCCGAGGCAGGCACGAACCTGCGGGGGCCTTTCCCCGCAGGTTCGGCAACCCACTCGAACCGGTCGCGGCAAGGTCTTGGGCAGTTTTGAGGCGGTGATACACTCCGCTTGGCTGGATTGCGGCCATCCCAAGCCCAAGCGAAGAACAAAGAAGGAGTGCCCAATGGCCTTCCGACGCATACGGGGCCTGCCCCCCTTGATTGTGACTGTATTGGTTGTACTGCTCTTGGCAGGTTGTGGCAGTGCCGCCCCCGCGGAAGAAGCGGAGGCACCGGAGGCGTCCCCCATGGAGGACGCGATGCCGGAGTCTCGCTACAACCAGTCCCCCATGCTGAACCAGCGAGTCATGGACGGAACACTGCCTCCGGTGGATGAGCGACTGCCGCTCAACCCTGTGGTGATCACGCCGCGGGCCGACCTAGGCGAGTCCGTCGGGCAGTACGGCGGGACGCTGGCGGTCATGGCGATCGACCCCAACTATGACGCCTTTGGCGCGGAATGGGGCGACGGTGGCGGTTATGTCAACGAATCGCTGGCCACGTTTGATCTGGCGGATCGCGTCTTCACCGAGAACATCGCCGAGTCCTGGTCGGTCAACGACGATCTGACCGAACTCACCGTCAACCTCAGGGAAGGAGTCCGCTGGTCGGACGGCAACGCGCTGACCACGGACGATGTCGCCTTCTGGTGGAACGACATCATGCTGAACGAGACCCTGACCCCCTCCATCCCGGCCTACTTCAAGTCGGCGGACGGGGAGCCAATGACCGTCAATGTGATTGACGACTACACGTTCAGCCTGCAGTACAGCAGCCGGTACGCCGCCATCGCGGACCGCCTGTCCAGCCTGCAGCCCTGGGCGCCCAAGGCCTACCTGACCACCTGGCATCCGGACTACAGCGACAACGCCGCGGCGGTCGCCACGGAGGAAGGCTTCGCCGAGTGGTACGAGGCGTTCCTGGCCCACTACGCCGGCCGCGCCTTCATCATCTACGGCCCGGACCGCCCGATCCTGGGCCCGTACATCGTCGGCCCCCTGGACTCGGTGGGCACCCGCCTTTCCGAGCGCAACCCCTTCTACTGGAAGGTGGACTCGGACGGCAACCAGCTGCCCTACATCGACTACTACGAACGCGTGCTGGTCGGCAGCCGGGAAATCCTGGAGGCCAAGGCCATCACCGGCGACTACAACTTCGGCGGTGCCTGGGCGGACCTGGCCAACTATCCCCTGCTCCAGGAAAACGCCGAGGCGGCCGGATACACGGTCCGCCTCTACCCCGGACAGAACTGGGGCGGCAGCGTGAGCTGGGCCTGGAACTACACCAGCAAGGATCCGTTCCTGAAGGAGCTGTTCAACGACCTGCGCTGGCGCCGCGGCATGTCCCTGGCGCTCGACCGGGAGGCCTACAACCAGGTGTTCAACCTGGGCCTGACCGAACCCCGGCAGGCCGTGCCGCCACCCGACTGGTCCTTCCGCGAGGAAACCATGGGTTATACGGACGTCGAGTTCGACCCGGATACAGCCAACGCGCTCCTGGACGAACTGGGCCTGGCCTGGGACGCCAACGAGGAATGGCGCACGCGCCCGGACACCGGTGAGCAGTTCGTTCTGTTCACGGAGATCGGCAGCGAAGGCCACCGGGCCGGGGAGTGGGACTTCATCATCAGCCAATGGCGCGACGTCGGCATCGAGGTCAAGTACAAGCAGGTGGATCATGCCCTGTATGCCCAGCACCTGCTGGCCAACGACCTTGACATCGGCACCTGGGGTGCCGGCGGCCCGTCCGAGGCGGTCAGCCACGCGGTCTTCCCCATCCGGCTGGTACCGCCCTGGCACTGGCGCACCTGCTGTGCCCTGGCCGGGATTGCCTGGTACGACTGGTGGGAGTCCGGCGGCGAAGCCGGCGAGGAACCGCCGGAGGTGATCCAGGAGCTGTACGGCCTGCTCGACGAATGGCAGGACGAACCCATTGGCACCGCCCGGTACAAGGAACTGGGCCAGGCAATGGTGGCGCTCAACGAGGAGAACCACTGGTGGAACGTCATGACCAGCCCTTCGCCCGGCATTAGCCATGCCATCGCGGCCTCGGCGGTCGACAACAGTGTCAAGAACCTGCGCCTGCCTGAAAAGGACGGCGGCTGGTGGCTGATCGAGCTGCTCTATATCGACGAATAGCCGCTGATCGCTTGACGTGCACGGGTCCCGGTCGCTAAAGAAGCGGCGACCGGGACCCGCGCCGTCCGCCTGGCCGAGCGGGCTGCAAGGGGCCATGCACCCGGCACGGGGAACCCACCGGCGCGAGGCGAGTTTGGATGGACGCCGACCAACCCCTGTTGGAAATCCGGGACCTCCGGACCCACTTCCATATCCGACAGGGCACAGTCCGGGCTGTCGACGGGGTGTCGCTGTCCGTGTTCCCTGGCCAAACCCTGGCCATCGTGGGCGAAAGCGGCTGCGGCAAGAGCATCACGGCCCAGTCGATACTGCGCATCCTCCCGCGGGCCGGGCGCATCGAACACGGCCACATCCACTTGCAGTTGTCCGGGGAGAATCCAGGCCGCGGGGAAATCGTCGATCTGGTCGGCCTCAATCCGAAGGGCAGCGCCATGCGGGAGATCCGCGGCGGCGAGATCGGCATGATCTTCCAGGAGCCGATGTCGACCTTCAGCCCGGTCTACACCATCGGCCACCAAATTGCGGAGGCAGCCCGACTGCACCGTACCGCGGACGACATCGAGCCACGGGAGCTCGTGCTGGACATGCTGGCCCACGTGGGGTTTGCCCATCCGGACCGCACTTGGAGCCAATATCCCCATGAACTCAGCGGGGGCATGCGCCAGCGGGCCATGATTGCCATGGCCCTGATCGGCCGTCCGCGCATTCTGATCGCGGACGAGCCAACGACTGCCCTGGACGTAACCACCGAGGCACAAATCCTGCGGCTCATGAAGGGGCTCCAGGCGGAATTCGGCATGGCCATCATCTTCATCACCCACGATTTGGGCGTGGTCGCCCGGATGGCCGACCAGGTGGCGGTCATGTACCTGGGCAACATCGTCGAACAGGGGGATGTCGACACGGTGTTCCATGCCCCCAGGCATCCCTACCTGAAGGCTCTGCTGCGCTCCGTGCCCCGTCTGGATCCGGCCGAGAACATCGGCCTGGAACCCATCTCCGGCATGGTCCCGGATCCCTTCAGCCGCCCCGCGGGCTGCCCCTTCCATCCCCGCTGTCCGGAGTTCATGCCGGGCACCTGCGACACCGCCGTGCCGGAACTCCTGCCCGCGGTCGCCGAGCCGGGCCGCACCCGGGCCGCCTGCCACCTGTACACATGACCGCGCAGACGACCGCCGAGGCGGACACCACCATCCTGCGCGTGCGCGATCTGCGCATGCACTTTCCCATCCAGAAGGGCTTCCTGCGCCGCACCGTCGGCTGGGTCAAGGCCGTGGACGGGGTGGACCTGGAACTGAATCGGGGCCAGACGCTGGGCCTGGTGGGCGAATCGGGATGCGGCAAGACCACCACCTCGCGCTGCATCCTGGGCGGCTACGAAGTGACCGGCGGTGAAATCCTCTTCAACGACCCCGAACTGGGCTGGGTGGACATTGCCAATCTCTCCAAGGACGAGATGTTCTCGGTGCGGCGCAACGCCCAAATCATCCTCCAGGACCCCTACGGCTCCCTGAACCCCCGCATGACGGTCCTCGACATTGTGGGCGAGCCTCTGCTGATCAACGGGATCCGGGGCTCGGAACGGGAACAGCGCGTGGCCGAACTGCTGTCCCTGGTGGGGCTCAGGGCCGAGTACATGTCGCGGTACCCGCACGCCTTCTCCGGCGGCCAGCGCCAGCGCATCGGCATCGCGCGGGCCCTGGCCCTGCAGCCGCAGATGGTGATCTGCGACGAACCGGTCTCGGCCCTGGACGTCTCGATCCAGGCGCAGATCCTCAACCTGCTCGAGGAATTGCAGGACCGGTTCGGACTTACCTACCTGTTTGTCGCCCACCAGCTCAACGTGGTGTCGCACATCTGCGACCGCGTGGCCGTGATGTATGTCGGGAAGGTGGTCGAATCCGCCCCGACCGGCCAGCTGTACGCCCGGCCGCGGCATCCCTACACGGAAGCCCTCCTCTCCTCCGTGCCGCGCCCGGATCCCCGCAACCAGGCGGATGAGATCGTGCTGGAAGGGGAAGTGGCCGATCCGGCCAATCCCCCGTCAGGCTGCCTCTTTCACCCGCGCTGCCGCTACGCCGTGGAACAGTGCCGCCTGGAGGAACCCGAACTCCGCCCCGCGGGCGCGGGCCACTTCGTCCGCTGCCACCTGGCCGACGACCTGGAACTCATGGGCGTTTCCGCCCCCGCCGCCTGATGGACCGGCACCGCCGCTCCCCGTGGCTGCGCCAGGCATACGCCGTGGCGCTGTGGCTTCTGCTCAGCGGCCTGCTGCTGGTGCTGTTCCTGCAGATTTACGAACTGACGCGAACTGCCAGCCACTGGCTGATCCCGACCAACTTCGAACAGGAGGTGGCTTCCCGGACCCGGCCCATGCTGATATCCAACAGCGTGTTGGTCCTGGGTGCAATCGGGTGGATTGGAACCGTGGTGTTGACCATGGGCCGGCTGCTGGACCTTGGCCGAAACCCCGATGGCGACCTGAAGCGGTTCTGTACCCGTTGGTTCGGTGCAGCAGCCGGGTTGCTGGCCCTGCTGTGGCTGGCCGACCGCTGGCTGCCGCTTCCCTCCTGATCCGCCGCACTGTCGTCCCCGACCATGACCCAATACATCATCAAGCGCATCCTGCTCTTCATCCCCATGCTGTTCGTGATCAGCATGCTGGTCTTCGTCCTGATCCAGCTGCCGCCGGGGGACTACCTGACCACGGTGCTGATGCGCATGGCGGAAAGCGGCGAGGAGGTCGACCAATCACTGATCGAGGGTCTCACGCGGCAGTACGGCCTGGACCGGCCGCTCTACCGGCAATACCTGCTCTGGATTTCCAACATCGTGTTCCGGGGCAACTTCGGGCGGTCCTTCGAGTGGGGGCTGCCGGTGGCCGACATCATCTGGGAGCGGCTGGCCTGGACCGTGGTCCTGTCGCTGGGCAGCATTGTCTTCATCTGGATCGTCTCGTTTCCGATCGGCGTCTACTCGGCCACCCACCAATACTCCTTCTTCGACTACCTGGTCACGCTGTTCGGTTTCCTGGGCAAGGCCACGCCCAACTTTCTCCTGGCCCTGATCCTGATGTGGGCCGGCTGGTCCTGGTTCGGCTGGACCATGGGCGGCCTGTTCTCACCCGAATACCAACGGGAAGCGTGGAGCTGGGCCAAGTTCGTGGACCTGCTCAAGCACCTGTGGGTGCCCCTGGTGGTGCTGGGCACGGCCGGGACCGCCAACCTGATCCGGATCCTGCGCTCCAACCTGCTGGACGAACTTGAAAAGCCCTATGTGCAGGCTGCGCGGGCCAAGGGCGTCTCCGAGTTCAAGCTGATCTGGAAGTATCCGGTGCGCATCGCCATCAACCCCTTCATCTCCGGGATCGGGGGCGTGCTGCCCGAACTCATCTCGGGGGCCGCCATCGTCTCCATCGTGCTCAGCCTGCCCACCACCGGTCCGGTCATGCTCAATGCCCTGCTGAGCCAGGACATGTACCTGGCGGGCAGTTTCCTGCTGATGCTGGCCACGCTGGCCCTGATTGGCACGCTGATCTCGGACATCCTGCTGGCGCTTCTGGATCCGCGCATCCGCCAGGGCGTCTGAACCGCGCCCCCGCCCCGCCTGCCATGACCGCCGAAACCATGACCGTGCTGCCGGCCGCAGATGCCGCCGAACGCCTGGACACGGCGTCGCAGTGGCAGTTGATGCGCTGGCGCTTCCTGCGCCACAAGGCGGCCGTGGCCAGCCTCTTCGTGATTGCCTTCTTCTACATAATGGCGATCGCGGTCGAATTCGTGGCCCCGTACGACCCCAACATTCCCAACGTCTTCTACCAGTACGCGCCGCCCATGCGCATCCGGTTTTTACACGAAGGCCGCCTCCACCGGCCGTTTACCTACGACTACGTCCAGAGCCGCGATCCCAAGACCCTGCGCATGGTCTTCGCGGAGGACGAGGAGCGGCCCCATCCGATTCGGTTCTGGGTCAAGGGCGACTCCTACCGCTTCTGGGGACTCTGGCGGGGCGACCGGCATCTCTTCGGCCTGGAGGATCCGGATGCCCGGATCCTCCTGCTGGGAACCGACGAACTGGGGCGCGACATGCTTTCGCGCGTGGTCTACGGCGCCCGCATTTCCCTTTCGATCGGGTTCATCGGCGTCATTCTCAGCCTGGCCCTGGGAGTCCTGCTGGGGGGTGTGTCCGGCTACTTCGGCGGGACGGTGGACCTGTTCATCCAGCGGATGATTGAGCTGCTGCAGTCCCTTCCGCAGATCCCGCTGTGGTTGACGCTGTCCGCGGCCCTGCCGCGGGAGTGGACGGCCATCCAGATCTACTTCGGCATCACGATTGTGATTTCGGTGGTCGCCTGGACCGAGATTGCCCGCGTGGTCCGGGGCCGCTTCCTGGCCCTGCGCGAAGAGGAGTTCGTGCTGGCCGCCCGTTTCCTCGGAGCCAGCGAGACCCGCATCATTTTCCGGCACCTGGTGCCGTCCATGACCAGCCACCTGATCGCGGTCCTGACCCTGCGCATCCCCGAGATGATCCTGGCGGAAACCACCCTAAGCTTCATCGGCCTCGGCCTGCAGGCCCCGGTCGTGAGCTGGGGTGTGCTGCTGGCCGACGTGCAGAACATCCGCACCGTGGCCAGTTCCCCCTGGCTGTTCTCGACGGGCGTCTGCATCATCGTGGTCGTTCTCTGCTTCAACTTCACGGGCGACGGGCTGCGCGACGCAGCGGATCCGTATACCCACTAATCCCTGCCCCGCGACCCGGCCGCTCCCGGCGCAGGTACACTAACCGGCATGCAGGAACTCGTTCTGGCCCTGGACATCGGCTCGTCCTCGGTCCGGTGCCGCGCCTACGACCAAGCCGCCCGGCACGTCAGCAGCACCCCCGACAACCCGCCCCTGCACGCGCGCGCCTATGCGCTGGGCAACGACGGGACCCTGCCCGTCGGCGAGGTTGCCGCAGCCGCCGACGCGGTGGTGGACGATTGCCTGGCCGATCTGAGGAGGCTGTCCGGAGACATCCGCATCCTGGGCGTCGGGATTTCCTCCCTCGCCATGAGTCTGGTGGGTGTGGACGCGGGGGGCCGGCCGGTAACACCGGGATTCACCTATGCCTGCCGCCACGGAGCTGCCGCGGCGGAGCAGCTGCGCGGGCAACTCGAGGAACAAGGGGAGTTGGAGGCCATGTGGGCGCGGACCGGCGTACCCATCCACACGGCGTACGCCCCGGCCCAACTACTCGGACTGGACGGCACGGAACCCGGGCTGCTGGCGCAAACGGCATGCTGGCAGACGCTGGGCAGCCATCTGCTGGCGCGCTGGACAGGCCGGCCGGCAGCTCCCATTTCCACTTGCGAGGCGGGATGGACCGGGCTGCAGGACAGACAGCGGCAAGCCTGGAGTCGCGAACTGCTGAACCTGTTGCCCATCTCGGAGGAACATCTGCCCCCGCTCAGGGATTACCGCGAGAGTCTGGCCACGCTGGCCCCCGCCTATGCCCAAAGATGGCCGGAACTGGCGGAAAGCCGCTTCTGCCTACCGGTGGGCGACGGCGCCGCCGCCAACATCGGCAGTGGCGCCGTGGATCGAACCTCGTTGGCGGTGACCATCGGCACAAGCGCCGCCGTCCGCGTGGTCCTGCCGAACCGACCGGACGGCACCGCCCCCGAAGTACCGGTCGGACTATGGTGCTACCGGATCGATCACAACCGGCATCTACTGGGTGGCGCCCTGACGGACGGTGGTTCGATTCCGGTCTGGATCTGCAATTTGCTGGGCGAAACCCGCGCCGATCTCGAACAACAGGCCCGCGCAGTGCACCCCGACAGCCACGGCCTGACCATCCTGCCCTTTCTGCAGGGCGAACGAAGCCCGGGCTGGGCCGACAACGCTTCGCTCTGCCTGAACGGCATCACCGCCGGTACGTCACCGGGCCAGTTGATGCGGGCCGGTCTCGAGGCCGTGACCTACCGTCTGGCGCTGATCATCCGGAAACTGGCTCCCGCCATCCAGTCGGACACGGCCATCCTGGCCAGCGGCGGCAACCTGGAGTACTCGGATCTTTGGTGCCGGATTCTGGCGGACGCCAGCCAAAGGCAGGTCCAGCGGACCCGATCCACGGAGACCACCAGCCGCGGTGCCGCGATCCTGACCCTGGAAGCCCTTCTGGGACCCGCGGCCCGGCCGCCGCAATTCCACATCGCCGATCGCTTCGAACCGGATCCCGACGAAGCACCGTTCTACGACCGCGGTCTCGACCGGCAGGCGGCACTCTACGAACACGTCTACGGCACCCCGTAGGGCATCCACCGAGCCGGCCCCGGCGTGCCCCTGCCGGGTCATCCTGTGTTTCCGGTTCGCTGTTTGTTGTGCGAGGCGAAATTCAGCCGTCAATACGCGGCGATGCGCCTGCCACTTCCCTGGCCACTGTTGTGGCATGGGCCAACCCCATCCTGTGCCGCACGGGCCATGGTTCCCTTGAACCATGGCGACTCGTTGAGGTTGTCCTGAGACAACAATCGAGGGAATGGGGCCGGTCCCCCCTGCACGGCATTCCAGACCCGGACAGTTGGCGTCAAGTGTCGGAATGTGGGCAGCTCCGGACATTCCGAGACGACCTCATCACACTGTGACCTAATCGGATTATTGGGTTCCCTTCGCCATTTGGGCGATGGAGAGTGCCTTCACGTGTCCCTACACTGGAGGAGTACTCCCCCAACGCAATGGGGGGCGCCTGTCGGTTCACCCTGTGCAGAACATGGCGATGCGGGTCCGCATCCCATACTTCCCGGCTGCTGTCTCCGCCCAACACTGTCAAAGAGATTCCCAATGCCTAGCGAATACATGATCGAAGTCAGGGATCTTGTGAAGGTCTATCCGAGCGGCCACCGCGCCGTGGCAGGAATTGACTTCGACATCCCTCGGGAGGGCTTCTTCGGTTTCCTCGGGCCCAATGGCGCGGGCAAGACCACGACGATGAAGATACTCGGCACGCTGCTCCGGAAGACCTCGGGAACCGTCACCGTAGCGGGATATGACGTCGACGCCGACCCGCAGGCCATCCGCCGGAGCATCGGATTCGCGATGCAGGAAGTGGGCCTTGACGACCTCGCCAAGGGCCGGGACTTCCTTCAGCTTCAGGGAGTGCTCTACGGCCTCTCCCGACGCGAGGCCCGACGGAAAGCCGATGAACTGCTTGAACTGGTAGGCCTGGTGCACGTGGCCGGACAGCGGGTCGGCACCTACTCGGGCGGTATGCGCCGCCGCCTTGATCTGGCCGGCGCCCTCATGCACGATCCGGACATCCTCTTTCTCGACGAGCCGACGGTCGGCCTGGATCCCCAAAGCCGCATCGCGATGTGGGAGCACCTCGAGAACCTGAACGCGAAGGGCGTCACCATCCTGCTCACGACCCAGGTCATGGAGGAAGCCGACCGCCTCTGCCACACCATTGCCATCATCGACCACGGGCAGATCGTCGCCAGGGGCTCGCCCGAGGCGCTCAAGGCAGAGGTGGGTGGCGATATCGTGCAGATCGCCCTCCATGACATCGACGACGCTCCCGACGAGGCGCTGAACGAAAGGGCCGAGGAGCTCGTTGGCCTGCAGGGATACGTCGAGTCCATCGACAGAGCCGAGGACGGCATCGCCATCACCGTCAAGAACGGCAGCGCGGCTGTCCCGGACCTGGTCGGCCTGCTTCACGACAACCGGATCCCGGTCGCCAGTCTCTCGGTGGCCCGGCCGACTCTCGACGACGTCTTCCTCAAGTACACCGGCCGCGCGATCCGGGCGGAAGAAGCCGCCGGGGACGGGGTCGGAAAAATGATGCGTCGGTTTTGATGGACTTGAATCGGAGACGGCTTCCATGAACACTGTTCGAGCAACCTACTTTATTTATGTGCGCGACCTCAAAGGCTGGCTGGGACAACCGTCCCTGGTCGTCTCCTCGCTGCTCCCGTCCGTGTTCATGTTCCTCTTCTTCGGAACACCCCTCAGGGGTATGACCAGCATGCCCGGTTTTCCCGCGGACGACTATGCCGCCTACATTACCGGCATGCTCATCGTGATGGCCGTGGTCATGAACGGCGCCGATGTCGCCTTCTCCCTGCTCACCGACATGCTGTCCGGCTACTTCGACAAGTTGCTGCTGGCACCCGTGAACCGCTTTTCGATGCTCATGGGCACACTGCTCCGCTCAGGCACGCGGACGCTGATGCAGGTACTCGTCATCTTCGCCCTGACCCTGGCCCTTGGTGTCAACTTCGAGGGCGGCTGGTTAGGCATAGTGGCCATCCTCGCCCTGACCGCGGTCTTCGGGACTGCCTTCGCCTGCATCGGCCTGATAATCGCGCTACTGTCCAGGAATGTCCAGTTGACCCAGTCCAGCCAGCTGATGTTCATGCCGCTGGCCTTCCTCACAACAGGATTCATGCCGAAGGAATTCCTCACCGGATGGTTCAAGTGGGCGGTGACCTTGAACCCGGTCGACTATGTGCTGGTGTCCATACGAACGATCATCGTCTACGGGTGGGAATGGGATTCCATACTCCCGGGTCTCTGGGTTCTGGCCGCGACCACCGTGACATTGCTCATCGCCGCCACCTGGACCTACAACCGCGCCACCGCGTGAAATCCCCCGCCAAGGACGGAGCAACGGCAGGATGATCCGAAGCCGCCTCGCCAGGCATTGCGGGCGGGAAGTGAAGATCTTCCCAAGCATCCCGCCCTGTCGTCACAACTGACGGACCGATGCCTCGACGAGGCCATGACATACGCGTGCTGGTCGTGGCCGACGACCAGCTGACCAGGGCCGGACTGGCGGCCGTGGTCGCCGGCCAACCGGAATGCACCGTTGTCGGCCAATTGGCGGGAGCCGAATTCTCCAGCTCGGTTCCGGACCTCTATGCTCCCGACGCTGTGGTCTGGGACCTGGGATGGGACTCGACTTCCTCGCCGAGGTACTTCCACCGGACACAGAAAACCGGCCTGCCAACGGTCGTATTGGCACCCGACAGGGCACAGGCTGCGGCAGCATGGTACGCCGGTGCACTTGGCACCTTGCCGCGTGATGTCGAAGGGCCGACCTTGGCCACCGCCCTGCTCGCGGCTGCGCAAGGCCTGGCCGTGTCCGATCCGGCACTGCTCCCATCCGCCAAGCCCGCAGCCGGTGAGGGGCACTGGCCGTTGGCGGGAACGAGTCTGACCCCGCGCGAGCTCGAGGTTCTGGCCCTCCTTGCGGAAGGGCTTCCGAACAAATCCATCGCCCGCCACCTGGACATCAGCGAGCACACCGTGAAGTTCCACGTCAATGCGGTCCTCGCCAAGCTGGACGTCCAGAGCCGAACCGAGGCGGCCGTCCGCGCCGCACGCATCGGCCTCATCACACTGTGACCTAACCGGATTGTGGGGTTCCCTTCGCCGTTTGGGCGATGGAGAGTGCCTTCGTGTGTCCCTACACTGGAGGAGTACTCCCAAACGCGATGGGGGACACCTGTCGGTTCACCCTGTTAGAACATGGCGAGGCTGGTCGGCATCCAACAGAGGAGCAACAAGCAAATGACAACAGCACTACCACAGCTCTCCGAAGAGCTCGCCGAAACGGTGGCATCGGTTGGCAGCAGCGTCGTACGTGTCGAGGGACGCGGGCGACTGCCTGCCAGCGGGATTTTGTGGACGGAGGATGGGATAGTCGTCACTGCCGATCACGTGCTGGAGCGCGACGACAATATCCGTACAGGCCTGCCGAACGGCGAGACCGTTGGGGCCACGCTGATCGGCCGCGACCCCATGACGGACCTGGCGGCGCTGCAAGTGGAGATCCAAGGTCTCAATCCACCGAGACTCGGCGCGCCTGAAGGCATCCGTGTAGGCAATTTGGTGCTGGCACTCGGCCGACCTGGTCGGACCGTCCAAGCGACGCTAGGCATCGTCAGCGCATTGGACGAGGGTTGGCAGACTCCGGCCGGCGGGAGGATAGGCCACTGGCTCCAGGCCGACGTGGTGATGCTGCCCGGGTTCTCCGGCGGACCTCTGGCGGACTCGTCCGGACATGTGGTCGGCATGAACACATCGGCCATGCTCCGAGGCATCAACGTCTCGGTCCCGATTTCAACCATCCAGGCCGTCGTGGAAACGCTTCTGGCCCACGGCCGCATACGGCGTGGCTATCTGGGCGTTGGTTTTCATATGGTACGGCTGCCCGAGGAAGTCCAGTTGGAGCAGGAGACAGGCCTCCTGGTGGTCTCGGTGGAGAAGGACAGTGCCGCCGAGCAAGGGAACCTACTCCTCGGAGACACGATCGTGTCCCTGAACGGCGAACCTGTGAGACACCCCGACGACCTGATGGCACTGCTTGGGAGTGAATCGGTGGGGACGAAGACATCGGTTCGCATAGTACGCGCCGGCGAAGTCCGGGAGATGCACCTGACTATCGGTGAGCGCCAAGGAAAGTAGGGCGACCACCAGGCTGCAGACCCTCAGCGGGGCAATGTTGGTCATCGCCCCGCTTTCCACCTACAACATCCGCGCCGCCTGGAGGGCGGAGAGCTACGGCAGGCACGGCCTCCCGACCCGGTTGGGAAAGACCGAGCCAGCCGACACTACGGAGAACATCTCCGCGGCGCGGAAGGCCTCCAAGAAGCGTCGCAAGCGGACCGTGTGGCAACGCACCCGAGACGACAAGGCGGAACCCAGCGGCTGTTCGGGTTGCCCAGCGCAATCACTGGACCGAGGATCCGTACCTGCACCGCTGGATGCGGAAGCAACGGCAGAGCGACCGGTCCCATGTGACGAACCGGATCGTGGCCAACGCGGATTCCTACACCGCCAAGGTCTGGCCCGTACGCGGCTGGATTTACCTGCAAAGCCTCAGACGCGGACGGTGCATCGCCATCCTGCTCAAGGGAGATCACCTGCCAGCCGGCACCCTTCGTGTCCGGTACCGGCAGCAGCCGGCTGTGCGGCCCGTTCGCCAATGTCCACAAGCCCTGGGGGTGAGGAGACACCGATGCCTGCTCCGCTCATGCGAGCACATCCGAGCCGCCATCCTCCAGCGTTTCCGGGCAGCTCCCATAGGAATACTGTGGGGTCCAATCCTCTTCGCCCAGCCCCGCCAGGCCCAGCAGGCCCCATAAGGAACAGTAGAGGTCGCCGGGGCCAAACACACAGGCATTCCGGCGCAGAATGATGTCGCCCTGCCGCTGGTAAACCACGGCGCCCGGATAGTTGTCCTGGCCTTCGACCACCGACTGCTCTCGCATGTAGGCCCCACCGCCATGTGACGCCAGACGAAACCGCCAGCCACGGGCGTTGGCAAACCGGCGCTGAACCACCGGCGGATCCTTCGAGAGCAGAACAACGGACAGGGCCGACTCCAGATGGGCCAGCAAGCCGTTGAAACCATCCGCCCATAACGTGCAATAGCGGCAGTCCTGTCCCATGTTGTGGATGGCCAGCAACTTGTCGCGTCCACCAAAAAGGTCGTGTAGCGTCGCCTGCCCGGTCAACGTTGCAAAGGTGTAATTGGGGACCGGTGTTCCCAGTCGGTTCTTGCGGAGAGCACTGAGTTCCGCCGTCAACTTACCGATCTGCTGTTCGATTTCGACTATCCTCGCGCCCGACATGGCTGTCTCCCGATTGCGCCCATGATGGGCTGGTGAAGATACGCCTTTCCCCGAGACACGCACTTCTTGGCGTGCCTCTGTCCGATTTCCTTGGTGGCGACGATCGAAAGCCGATGTGGCTGCCGCCATTGCCTGCTTCTGCGCCTCGACCGACGGCCGCGGCCTGGTGGCGAGCAACGCCTTCTTGAGTCTTTCCAGTTCGTCACTCACGGGACCATCTCCTCATCGTCGGCTGCCAAGGCACGCAGACGCCTGCGCACCTCGTACATCCGCCAAGACACTGTTGATTCGGATACACCGAGCACTTCGCCTGCCTCGGCATGCGGCAAGCCCTCATCGATCACCAGGACCACCGTTGCCCGCAACTCGTCCGACAGCTGGTCCAGCGCCCACCTCAGCCAAACCAACTCTTCAGCAGTCACAGCTTGGCCATCACGTTCGATCGCACGGACCTCAACATAGTCGCGTTGCTTCCGGCATCGAGCGTGGTTGCGGCGCACGGCATCGTGTGCCGCATTGACGACGACCCGGTAGAGCCAAGTGGTGAACCGGCTCTCGCCGCGATACGAAGGCAACTTGGCAACCAGGGCGACACAGACATCCTGGGCCAGTTCTTCCGCGTCATCGACATCGCCGAGCAACCGAACCGCCATCCGGAAAATCCGCGCGTAGTGTCGCTCAAGCAACACCGAGAATGCGCCACGGTCGCCTGTGCACGCCAGGCGAACCAGTTGGCTGTCGTCCATCCTTATGTCATCCATGGCACTCAGTAGAACTGGGCTTGTCCACTCTTGTTCACGGGTCCTTGAGGTCCCCAACGGGATCGCCTCTCGCCGTGCAGCTTCCCCTGTGCCACGGGACGGCCGGTGGCGGTGGTTGCGTCCGCTCTTGATCCGACAAGCAGATTGGGCAAAAGCCTGCTTCTACTCACTGCCTCATCCATCATCCAGCCATTGCCCACACAGAATGGGACCACTGATCCATTAAGACGTGGCCCGGCACGAAATCCTTGGGGACGGCAGTGTGATCCTGTGTGACTGTCGAGCTCATCGCTGCAACCAAGTCCAGTCCAAGGGCACTGTGTGTCCGGAGTTGTGGATTGGCGGAATCAGGCCACGTGCCGGCCGAGGTTGCCGGCCGGAAATCAAGCCTGCTCAACTGTGAGGGCGGCGGGAGCCGACCCCGGGACAGACCGGCAGCACCCCCGACCCGGTTTGACTCGGTTGCGGACTGTTGGAAACAACCGGCCCGCCAACAGGCGACGGTTGCGAGGTTTGGTATGTTCGTGGGCATGGCCAGCAGCGGCCATGCGGTTATGGATTCGAACTGGTTGCACAAGCACGGCCAGTACCCAAGCCTTCGCCGGAACCGAGGCCAAGGTTCAGAGACATCCGTCTGTGCCCAGACCTCAATTGACGTGGTGGACGCGGGGCAAGAAGAATCCCCACACACGCATCAGCCAAGCGGCTGCGTCAGGCACCGGGAGGCTCATGCCAATGCCCAGAACCAAGTTGCCCGGCACCACATGGAGCCCGGCTCAGGGCCCGCGGACATCAGTCCCTGTCCGGTCCTCAACCGGGACCTACAGCAGGGACCGCCATTCAGCCGGTGACTCCCGAACGGCCAGGATGCGGTCGACCACATCCGCGGGAGGGCCGTCCCGGCGCCAAGATTCCTCGATCCGATCCCGGTCCGCCGGGGCCACCTGGTCGGGCAGGAGCTTGTGCAGCAGGTCAACAGCTACTTCCAGCCGGGTTGTCCGCAGTTCCCGGTTGTGCCGTTCCCGCTCGGCTTCCCGCTCCCGGTTGTACCGTTCCCGTTGGTATTCCGCGTCGGCCGCCTGATCACGCCAGCGGCCCTGTCCTGCATCCCACCATTGGAAGCGCGGCGGCCGCCGCGTGTCCGGCTGCCACAGGCGCACGTGCGTATCGCACACGGTGCTGAAGTAGGCCGGCGCGTCCTCGTCCTGCCGGTAGCGGTCATCCGGCTGCAGGCGGAAGAACTGAAGTGCCGCGGGTACATCGGGTTCGGGTTCACCGCCGGGATCGCAGGTCAGGTACTCGGCAATGCCAAGGTCGGCATACAGTCGCAGCTTCCCCCTCACATCCTTGGTTCTGGTGGTGGGGGACAGGATCTCCACCACCAGTTCGGGGACCGGGTGGCCCCGGTCGAGCCGCATCGTGCGCCCTTCCCTGGTCCGCTCCGCATCTTCCGGCAACAGCAGTTCCCGCGGCAGCACCACCAAATCCGGCTCCACCTGCGAAACCGGATGCCCCTTCTCGGTGTACATGCCGGCACGGCCCCCGAAGTCCGGATCGAAGTGGACCTCCGGTTCCCGCTCCACGCGGTTGCCGAACATGGCGCGGAGCACGAAGAGCATGGCCACAAGGAGGGGGGTGTGTCTGTAGTGCTGGGGACTCACAAAGCCGTCCTCGGTCAGAGTCCAATGGCGCAGGTCCACGCTCAGATGCGGGTCGGTGGTCCCTTCATCCTGGTACTCGTGGGCCTCGTCGTAGGTGTATGCGGGATCGAAGTACACCAATTGCGCAAGCTCTCCCCGCCAGGCCTCGGGATGGGCCAGCCGCCAGGCAATCCGCTTTGCCCAGGCCGCGCGCGCCGTGACAGCATCGGTGTCACCGTGCCGCGGCGCCACCTGCCAGTCCCAGGCCGGATCCGGGCGCGCCGGCGCGCGCTCGTCGGCCACGGACCGGATTGGCTTCCGCAGTTCCACCGCATTCATATCTGTGACTCCCGTGCCCGGTCACTCCGAACGGCCCCATTCTACCCGGGCCCGGCCGGCGGGACGGGACGGGTGCCCTGCTCCGCCACCGGGCAGTACCAAGCCCTTCTTTGGGGCTTATAACCAGGAGTTGACACCATGGCTACAGGAGGTCTTGCGACCTCTCACAGGCTCTCGCCTGCCTTGTTCACGAGTCTTCGGGGTCCCCCATGGGATCGCCCCTCGCCGTGCAGCGGCCCCTGCCCCGCGGGCCGGCCGGTGGCGGTTGTTACGCCCGCTCTTGATCCGACATACGCATTTTACCACGTCAATTCCTGATTATATGCTTCTCTTATTTCATAAATTCTCTTCTTTCACAAAGTTTCAATGCCAGCAGAGGCAGGAGGATGGACAGGATTTGCCAAAGCCTTGCCATGGCGCGTGATTGAACTTGAACAGGCCACGTCCCAAGGCTCCCCGACGCAACCTCCTATCGGAATACGACGGTCCGGCCTATGTTCCAAGCCGGCTCGACAGCCGGTGCACATAGGGAACCGTGGCAGCGATCAGGCAGGCAATGCCCAGGCACGCGAGGCCCAGACCCCAATTGACGTGATAGATGTGGGGGGAGAAGGCATCCGACACGCGGATAAGCCAAAGGGACAGAAACTGGCCCATGAACACGAATGTGTTGAATACACCCAGGACGCGGCTCCGCCAAAGGCCGGGAGTCAACCCGCTCAGCCACGCCGCCCCGTTGGGAACGGGGAGGCCCATGCCAATCCCCAGAACCAAGTTGCCCAACACCACATGCCAGAGTTCCGTGGCCACTGCCACAATCAGGAATCCCGCCGCAAACAGGAGGAAGGTAAGCGCGAAGACGGCGTAGGGCCCCAGATAGCGGCCGACTCTGCGCAAATTCCAGCTGGCGACAGCCGATGACGCCGCAGCCATCATGATGGTCAGCGACACAATCCTTGGATCGTCAAGCCCCAGCTCCTGCATGCGATAGGGATGCACCGTGACCAGCGAGTAGATGAAGATCATGGTCAGGCAGCCCAATCCCCAAGTCAGGAGCAGGACCGGCATCGCCGGCCCGCGCAGCCACACGACAAACCCTTGTCCGGAACCCTCAATCTTTGACACTTGTGCGGGCGGCTCTGTTCGCAGGTTGACCGCCAGGAACGGCACCAGTACGACCGGCCACAGGTAGATCAGGAAGGATAGCTGCCAATGCATGGCGGCCAGTTGTCCTCCCAGAAACAGATATGCCAGGCCCGCCACATTGGTGAAGGCAGACTGCTTGCCCAGCAGGCTTTGGCGCCTGGCCTCTTCCGGCAGGGCTCCCAAGAGTGAAGCGGAACTGGTGGCGGTCCCGGCAATGCTGCAGCCCAGCGCGAACCGTTCCATCAACATCAGCGGATACTGCGTCGTCCAGTAGCCGCTGACACCGCTGAGAACCAACAACACCACGGAGCCAAGGAGGGTGTGCCACCGCCCGAAACGGTCCGCCAGCCAGCCGGCCACGGGCGCGGCAACCACAAGACCCACGGACGGCATGACCAGGAACAGATTGGCCGCGCTCGCACCGGCGACACCGCCGCCAAGATACTCCGCGAGCTCCAGCAGGGAAGGTGCCACGATGGCACCGGGTGCAACTGTCAACATGCCGGCGCCCATCAGTAAGGCCGTGGCCACCAGATCGCGTCTCATGGCGTACGCAACCCTTGGATCACGGGAACCAGACCATCGGTCGGAACCTGACAAGGCACTGTTCAAACTCGTTGCTATTGGTTCCGGGCCTGGCAAGGGACGAGGGGCCCTTGATCATTGGTTTGCTTCAACAACCAAAGAGGACCCCTCACCGTGGACTTCATCCTAGCCCCTGCCCATGCCGAACGCCAATGGGCGTTGCTCGACGCCCCGGGCGCCTGTCCCCCGGGTGGACGGCCGGTAACACCGGGGGTCACCTGTACCAGCCGCCACGGAGCTGTGCCGGCGAAGCAGTCGTCCGCATCTCCGGTACCGGGCCTGCCGGTCGTGTCGGACACATACAATCCCGATGGATTGTTGTTACCCGGACCGGATTCGACTTAAGATACCGGGTCGGCGCGGCCGGGCTTGCGGCAATCTTCCATCCCGGTGCCCTGTAGGGTACCGCCCCGCCCGTTGCAACCTACCCTCCTGCATCACCCCTTCGGTGTTCTGCCATGCCTGTACCACGAATCGCGGTTAGAGCCGAGGCTCGTCGGCATCTGGGGAACGGCATCCATGCGATAGCCGACTTGCTGTCCCCCACCCTGGGACCTGTTGGCGGCGTTGTGGCCAACCAGCCCAACGTCGGCCAGAAGACGGAGCTGCTGAACGATTCCTCGACGGCCGTCCGCCGCATTATTGAATTGGGCACCCCGGACACCGATGTCGGCGCCATGTTCATGCGCGGCATGATTTGGCAGGTGGGCCAGGAAATCGGGGACGGCGGCACCGTGGCCGCGATCCTGACCCGAACCCTCTTCGACGAGAGCCAGCGCCTGATCACCGCCGGCGAGAGCCCCATCGTCCTGGCCAACGGGATCCGGGCCGCCACCGAGGACGTGGTCGCCTATCTGAAGCAAAGCGCCCAGCCCGTGGAGGACGAGAACCAGCTGACCCATGTCGCCAGGGGCATCATCGACGATCAGGACCTGGCCCAGGTCCTGGGCGAGATGAGCTACATGCTGGGCCCCGAGGCCCACGTCAACGTCCACAAGTTCGTGGCCCCCTACCTCCAGCAGTACTACCACCCCGGAGGCCACTACAAGGCGCAGATTGCGTCGATGCACTTCTACACCGACAAGGCCAACCGCAAGGCCGTCATGCCCACGGGTCGCATGGCCCTGGTGGACAAGCGGCTCGACGACCCGGTGGACATCATCGCCATCCTGCAGGCCGCCCAACAGGCTGGCGCCGAATCCCTGACCATCCTGGCCAACCACTTCAGCGACCAGATCATCGGCATCCTGATGGCCAACAACCGGCCGCCCGACATGGTCGACTTCGACGAGTCCGCCTTGGAAAAGAAGGATACGAAGGCCAAGCAGCAGGGCAAGATCCCCATCTCGGCCGCGCAGATGAAGTTTGTCGGCGAGGAACGACGCCTGGCCTACCTGGATCTGGAACTGCTGACCGGATCCACGATTGTGGGCAGCGACATCGCCAAGCCGGTCGAGGACATCACCGCGGACGACCTGGGCATCGTGTTCCGCTCCGAGGTGGACCGGGACAGCATGTACGTCCAGGCCGCCCACCAGTTTGGGCCCGAGACCCAGGCACGCGTGCGGGAACTACAGACCCAACTGGCGGAGATGCCGCTCGATCACGACGACTACGAGATGACGGTGCGACGCGTTTCGGCCCTGACCGGCGGCGTCGGCCAAATCAAAATCGGCGCGGATGCCAAGGTGGAGCGGGAACTTCTGGCGGAACTGACCAAGCGCACCGTGACCGTGCTGTCCACTGCCCAACGCGGGGGCGTGTTGCCGGGTGCAGCGGCCAGCTATGCCCATGCCTGCACCAGTGTCGACCTGGACTCCAACCCCGAATGGCGGACCGGCAAACAGGTCCTGCTGCGGTCCCTGCCGGCGCCGCTCGAGCAGATTGTGCGCAACGCGTACGTGGAAAACACAAAGGTCTACCTCGAACGCATCGTCGACGCGGGACCGCGCACCACGTTCGACGCCGTGCAGGGGAAGGTGGTGGATGCCTTCGAACACTCCATCTTCGATGTGGCGGAAACCATGATCAGGGTCCTGCAGACCGCAGTCAGCAACGCCATCATGGCCATCACCACGGACACGATCGTGTACCACAAGGAACCGGAACAGTCCTTTACCCCCAACGAATAGTCCGTCGGGGACGCCGGAGCCATTCCAAAAACGGACCACAACATCGCCATGAGCATCATTCTTTCCCTGTCCGAGGCGCACGCGGGCTTTTTCGCCGCCGGTCCCCAAGGCATGTTCAGCGTGGGAGCCGAGGGGGACCTGACGGAAGTCATTCAGCCGGAGAGCCATCTGTACGCCACGGACAGCCTGGACGATCGGGTGCTGGTGGGCGGCGCTCCGCACGGGGTGGCCTTCAGCCGGGACAACGGCCAGACCTGGCAGGCCGCCTGGATGGACTTCGTGGACAGTCCGGTGGTGGCCATTGCCGCGGCGCCGGACGTGGCCGATTCCCACATCGTGCTCGTAGGCACCGAGGACAAGGGCATCCTGCGCTCCGCCAATCGCGGCGAGGGTTTCTACGTGTGCAACTACGGCCTGCGCAGCCTCGCCGTCCTGCACATTTGCTGGGCTCCGCCCTGGCCGCGGGACGTCTGGCCCCGCTGGCGGCTGGCCTTCGCCGGCACGGACGAGGGCTTTTACCGCTCGCCGGCCGCAGGCCGCGGCTGGAAGCGCTGCGAGGGTGCCGAGGGCGCGTTCCAAGTGGCTGCCGTGGACAGTCGCTTCCATACCACCCACATCGTACTGGCCGGCACGGAAACCGACGGGCTTTGGTTCTCGGACGATCAGGGCCGCTGCTTCCGCCGCCTTGACAACGCCCCCGAACAGATCAACGCGCTGACGGCCCTGGCCGGAGGCGGCTTTGTGATGAGCGATGCCGAAACCCTGTGGCATTCCCCCGATGGCCTGAACTGGACACCGTTGCAGGGCGAGGATCCCTGCCTGGTGCTGCAGGAAGCCACCGGCAAGGTCTGGGCCGGCAGCCAGGACGGCTTGCGGCAGGTCAATCTCAACGGAACGCCGGCATGACCAATCCCTTCTCCCTCGCAGGCAGGACGGCTGTCGTAACAGGCGGGACCGGGGGCCTGGGGGGGGCCAGGGCACGGGGGTTGGGCGCAGCCGTGGCAGGGGGTTTGGCCGCAGCCGGAGCCCGCGTGGGCATCCTGGGCCGCCGCGCCGCCCGTGCCGCCGAGGTGGCGGGGGAGATCGAGGGGACGGGCGGATCCGCGTTCGCGATTCCGGCCGACGTTCTGGACCGTGACTCGCTGCTCCAAGCCCGCGCGGAGACGCTGAACCAGGGCGACACGGTCGACATCCTGGTCAACGCGGCCGGCGGCAACGTGCCCGAGGCCACCGTCTTCGGCGATATTTCGTTCTTCGGGCTGTCGCGGGAGGCCTTTGATCAGGTGGTGGGACTCAACCTGACCGGCACCCTCCTGCCCACCCAGGTGTTCTCCGAACCCATGGCGAGCCAGGGAAGGGGATCCATCATCAACATCTCGTCCATGGCGGCCCAGCAACCGCTGACCCGGGTCATGGGCTATGCCGCGGCCAAGGCGGCCATCGACAACTTCACCCGGTGGCTGAGCGTGGAACTGGCCCTCAACCATGCGCCGGGCGTCCGCGTGAACGCGATTGCGCCGGGCTTCTTCGTGGGCGAGCAGAACCGCGCCCTGCTCATGGAGCCGGACGGCTCGCTGACGGCCCGCGGCCAACAGATCGTCGACCACACCCCGATGGGCAGATTTGGGGAGCCGGACGAACTGGCCGGCATCGCGGTGTGGCTGGCCGGCGACGGCAGCCGCTTCGTGACGGGCACCGTAATCCCGGTCGACGGCGGCTTCTCCGCCTATTCGGGAGTCTGATCACCAGCCTGCCCGCACGGTGCCGGTGCGCACCCACCCGGCGGGGCCTGCACACGCCAGCGCGCCTCGCTTCAAAGCCGCCCAAGCGGCCGGAGAGTGCCCTATGACATTCGCATCCGCCTCGGCCGAGGCCCTGTGTTCCTGGCTGGCCGAAGCGACATCGCTCAACATTCATGCCGCCTCGGTCACCATCGACAGCGACGACCTGTTCTTTCTCGGGCGCCGCGGGGTGGATCTGGTGGCCGGGCAGGCCCATGCCCCCGGCTCCGCTCCGATCCTGCAGGGCCGGACACAAGCCGCGACCGCACCGGATGCCGGAGACTGCCAACTGACCTTGGGAGAGGCCGACCCCGCGAATGCCGCGGCCCTCAGAGCCAGGCTCGCGTGGCTCCGGCCCATGCCGTGCCAACTGGCGAAGTCGGCGGGAACCGGGGATCGGCTGGGCATTGCCACGCCGGGGCACATCGGCGCCTTCGAGGCCGTCGCCCGCACGGATGCGGCCGGCCACACGGTCCATCCGCTCTTCCCCATCCTGGCCCAGCAGTCCATCCGCGAAAACGACCGAACCGGACGGACGCCGCAGGCAGTCGTCGACGATGCCATGTGGGGCGTCCTGCAGTGCGGCTGGCAACACGGCTACGGCGCCGACGCGGACCATCTCAAGGAACCGGCGGACATCGATGTCTGCCATGCGGCCGGGTTCACCTTCTTCACGATTGATCCGGGCGACCGCGTGGACGACGAGGCCAACACCTGCGACATGGCCACCGTCCAGCACAAGGTTGCGGCCCTGGACTGGGCCGTCCTGGACAGTTCGCCGGCGGACCTGTGCCGGCGCATGGTGGGCCTGAGCCTGGACCTGGGCGACCGGTCGGTGACTCTGAGCGAAGAGGATGTCCTGCGCGCCGCCGGCAAGTACGGACCCTCGCTGTCCCACACGGTGCGGATGGCGCGCCACCTGGCCGATCTGTGCGGCAACACGCCCTACGACCTCGAAATGAGTGTCGACGAGACGGCCACCATCACGTCGCTGACGGAACACATCTATATTGGCGCGGAACTGCAGCGGCTGGACGTGCCGGTGGTCAGCCTGGCGCCCCGCTACACCGGGATGTTCGAGAAGGGCGTGGACTTCATCGGGGACCTGGACGAGTTTGCCCGTTCCTGGGCGGACCACATCGCGGTGTCGCGGCACTTCGGCCCGTACAAGCTGAGCCTGCACTCCGGCTCGGACAAGTTCAGCATCTACCCGATCGCCGCCGAACTGGGCGGCGACCTGATTCATCTCAAGACCGCCGGCACCAGCTACCTGGAGGCCGTGCGCACGATCGGCCACCTGGACCCGGACCTGATGCGCAGCATCCTGGCCTTCGCGGTGGATCGGTACCCGGAGGATCGCAAGGCCTACCACGTGTCGGCCGAACTCGACCGCATGGACCCGTGGCGGACCCTGGCGGACCGCGACCTGCCCTCGGTGCTTAACGACTTCCACACCCGGCAGGTGCTGCACGTGACCTTCGGCTCGGTCCTCAACGACCCGGAACTGCGCCCGCCCTTCATGGCGACTCTCAGGGCCGGCGCGGCCAAGTACAATGAACTGCTGATCGCTCACTTCATCAAGCATCTGCAGCCGTTTGTCTGACCGGCGCGCCGGACACACGTCCCTCCGGACCGGCTTCGCCCCCACCGCCTCCAGCCCATGCCGCATTCCGACGAAACCTTCCTGATTACCGGCTCCTTCGGGTGCATCGGCGCCTGGGTGCTGCGCACGCTGGTGCGGGACGGCGCGCGCGTCGTTGCCACCGACCTCAGCGACGATCCGGTGCGGCCGGCCCTGGTCATGAGCGAGGAGGAACTTGCCGCGGTCGAATTCCGGCAGCTGGACGTCACGGACCGGGACGCCGTCGTGCGCATGGTGGCCGAAACGGGCACCACCCACGTGATCCACCTGGCCGGCCTGCAGGTTCCATTCTGCCGCGCCAATCCGACCCTGGGCGCCATGGTCAACGTGGTGGGCACGGTCAACATCTGCGAAGCGGTCAAGGAGGCCGGCGACCGGATCCGGGGCTTCAGCTACGCCAGTTCCCAAGCCGTCTTCGGAGTGCCGGAGCTCTATGCGGGCGGGCCGGTGCCGGACAGCGCCCGCCTCGTGCCGGACACGCTGTACGGTGTCTACAAGCAGGCCAACGAGGGCACGCTGCGCGTCTACTGGGAGGAGTACGGCGTGTCCAGTGTCGGCCTGCGCCCCTACATCGTCTACGGGGTGGCGCGCGATCAGGGCATGACATCCGACATCGCCAAGGCCATCCTGGCCGCGGTGGCGGAACGGCCCTACACGCTGCGCTTCGACGGACCGGTGGCCCTGCAGCTGGCCGCCGACACCGCCCGGATCTTCATCGCGTGCGCCCGCAGCGGCCATCGGGGTGCGGCGGCCTGCAACCTGCGCAACGATGTCGTCACCGTACAGGAGTTTGTCACCGAGCTGCGGCGCCAGTTTCCGTCGGCCGACCTGTCGTGGACGGACAACAGCCCCCTCCCGTTTCCGCACGACATGGATGCCTCGGGCCTGCGCTCCATATTGGGCACGGTCCCGCACACGCCCCTGCCGCAGGGCATCGCCGACACGGCCGCCCACTTCGGGGCACTGCTGGCCGACAGCCGAATCGATCTGGGACAACTGGACGGCTGAGCCAAGGGCCGGACAGACGGAAACCCGCTCATGAGCGTGCGCCACACCAAGATCGTCTGCACCCTCGGCCCGGCCTCCTCGGGTCGAGCGGTCCTGGCCGACATGATCCGGTCCGGCATGGATGTGGCGCGGGTCAACATGAGCCACGGCACCCACACGTCCCATGCCCGCACCATCCGGCTTGTGCGCAGCCTGGCGGAACAGCTGGGCCGCACGGTAGGCATCATGGCCGACCTCCAGGGCCCCAAGCTGCGCACCGGCGTCATGCAGGCCGGCGGGGTCGATTTGCAGGAAGGCGCCTCCATCACCCTGGACCTGAGCCGCGAGCCCGGCACCGAAAGCCGGATCCCGATCCAGGCCGAGGAATTCTTTGGCATGGTGGCCCGAGGCGACCGCTTCGTGATCGACGACGGGCTGCTGGAGCTGGCCGTCCTCGACATCGCCGGCACCAGGATGCGGGCCGAGGTTATCCACGGCGGCCTGCTCAAGGACAACAAGGGCATCAACCTGCTCAACGACCGGGTCGCCGTCTCCCCCCTGACGGACAAGGACCGCGTGGACCTGGAATTCGCGGTCCAGCAGGAGGTGGACTGGATCGCGCTCAGTTTTGTGCAGGGCCCCGAAAACGTGTCCGAAGTCAAGGGCCTGATGTACGGCCTGCTGCCGACGGGGGCCATGCCAATTCCGGTCATGTCCAAGATCGAGAAGCCCGGCGCCGTGACGGCCATCGACGACATCATTGCGCTGTCGGACGGCATCATGGTGGCCCGGGGCGATTTGGGCATCGAAACCGGTCCGGAACGGGTACCGCTCATTCAGAAGGATCTGATCCGCCGCTGCAACCTGGTGGGCATGCCGGTCGTCACGGCCACGCAGATGCTGGAATCGATGATTCACAATCCGAGGCCGTCCCGCGCCGAGGCCAGCGACGTGGCCAACGCGGTGATCGACGGCACGGACTGCATCATGCTGTCCGGCGAAACCGCCATCGGCCGCGATCCGGCGCACGTCATTCGCACCATGGCCTCCATCGTGACGGCCGTCGAGGACGAGTTCGCCACCCCGCCGCTCCGGTCCGAAGGCAATGCGGACGATCCTGTGGAAGGCATTGCCGATTCCGTTGCCAGGTCCACGGTCCACCTGGTGGATGCCGTGGGCGCCTCCGCCATCCTGACCCCCACGGCCTCCGGCGGCACAGCCAGGAACCTGTCCCGCTTCCGCCCGGCCGTGCCGATCGTCGCCCTCACACCCAACCCGCGGGTGCGCAGCATGCTGACGGTCCACCACGGCATCCAGAGCCTGCCGTCCGAGGATTACGACACATCGGACGAGGTGATCCAGGATGCCATCGACCGCGCCTTGGATTCCAGCCTCGTAGAGGAAGGGGACCGGGTCGTGATCACCGCGGGCACGGTCATCGGCCAGTCCGGCATGACCAACATGATCACTGTCAGGAGCGCCACCCGCCCCCTGTTCAAGGGTGTCGGCCAAGGCGGCAAACGGGTCATGGGCTCCAGTGTCCAGCTGGCGGAGATCCTGCACAACGGAATCGTCGATCCGCACGAGTGCATCCTGGTGGCACCCAAGTTCACGCCGGAGTGCGTCGAGTTCGCGAGCCGCAGCCTGGGCCTGATCACGGGCTGCAGCGCAGAGGCCGTCGCGGCCATGCTGCCGGAAGGATGTACCCACGACTGGCTGGCCATCTTCGGTGCGGTGGGCGATTTCTCCCGGGCTGCGGAATGTCGGACCCTGATCATGGACACGATCACCGGCCGGGTGTTCGACCTGGCCCAGATCCGGAACATTTGAGGGCTGCGCGTGCCGGCCCATGCGCATCGAGGCTGTCCACACCTTCGAACTCGGCTGTGCCATCGACGAGCCCTTCGGCTGGTCCCAAGACTTCATTGATCGGCGCAGCCTGACCCTGGTTCGGCTGGACACCGACAGCGGACTGTCCGGGTGGGGCGAGTGCGGTGCCGCGGGCACCGCCCACCTGATCCACGAGGTGCTGGCGCAACGGGTGTTGGGCGGGAATCCCATGGACCGCAACACGCTCTGGCAGCGGCAGTTCCATGCCCTGTACAACGGCGGCCTGACCGGCGGCATCGGGGCCAGCGCCATCAGCGCCCTGGACACGGCCTGCTGGGACCTGGCCGGCAAGGCCTCCCGGCTGCCGGTGCATGCCCTCCTGGGCGGCGCCCTGCGCGATCGGATCCTGGTCTATGCCACCGGCCTCTACTACGGCCGGCCGGAAGGCGACCCGGCCGTCAGGGCCCGGCTCCACGACGAGGTGCGCCGCTACCTGGATCAGGGCTTCCTGGGCATGAAGACCAAGGTGGGCGGCCTGTCGCTATCCGCCGATCTGCACCGGGTGGCCGGCATCCGGGACCTGGTCGGACCCGACGTGTTCCTGATGGTGGATGCCAACCAGGCCTACGACGCCGCGGGCGCCATCCGGATCGGCAGGGAACTCAGGGACCTGGCCGTCCACTGGTTCGAGGAGCCGGTCAACGCCAAGGACATCGAGGCCTACCTGCGGATCCGGCAGGCGGTTCCCGGTTTGCCACTCGCCGGCGGCGAGGTGCTGCGCACGCGGTTCGAATGCCTGGACTACGTGCGCAGGCAGGCTGTGGACATCCTGCAGCCTGATGTCGGCAACGTGGGCGGCATCACCGAGCAGCACCGCGTCACCCAGCTGGCCGAAGCCCACGGCGTGCGCGTGCATCCCCATGTCTGGGGATCGCCCGTGATGGTGGCCGCCTCGCTGCACCTGGCCAGCGTCACGCCGCCCGCGGCCACGTCGGGAACGGCCCATCCCTTCCTGCAGGAACCGGTCATGGAATACGACCGGACGCCGAACCCGCTCCGGGACGATCTGGCCCGCCATCCGTTCCGGTTCACGGACGGCCGCGTGCACGTGCCCGAGGGTCCCGGACTGGGTGTGGAGATCAACGAGGACGCGGTGATGCGACACTGCTTCAGACATCAGGCCACACACCTGGACTGACCAAGGAGATACAGGGGCTGCGGCGACAGGATTCAAACAACCTGCCCCGGCCTTGACTGGCATGGCCGACGAGGCGACTCCCGAAACCCGATCCTTCATCCGAGACCGCCCCTGGCTCCTGTGCTGCTACTGTCCCGGATTGCCGGCTCTGCATCTGCCCGAGCATGCGGAGCTGGAGGACGTGACCGGTCTGCTGGACCACCACGGACACGGCACCCTGGCCGCGCTGCTGGCCCAGCCGCTGCCCGAAGGTCTGACGGTTGCCGCGGCACTGGACATCCGGTACGGCCGCCATCCGGCCCTGCAGGTTCGGACCGGGGCGCAAACCCGGCTGGCCGGCCTGGACGGCTACCTGCATCATTCCATCACGCTGACCCGCTGGCTGGAGTCCATCCGCGCGGTCACGGGCATACAGCAAGTTGCGCTGTGCCTGCTGCCGCAGCATCAGGCCCGTCAACCACTGCACACCCTGTTTCCCGAAACCGCACCGGTCCTGGCGGAACTGCCCGGACACGCGGACTGGTCCCTGACCGAACTGTCCGGCCCGGACTTCGCGGTCCTGACCGGCATTCTCAACACGTTGGAAACCGCGGCGGCCCTGAAGGATGCGCGGCCGGGCGGCCACCAGGGGCTCCAGTTGCTGGTGGCCGACCGGTGCCTGCCCCACGCCGCGGAAACCGCCTTCCAGTTGCGGGCGGAGACGGAGGTGACGGCCAGTTGGCAGCAGGGAGAACTGGCCGACATCCTGCTCCGGTGGCTGGCCACCGCGGACCAGGCACCCCAATCCGGCCAGGAACTGCTCCGACAGCTTCAGGCCCACGGAAGCGCACCGGCCGCCCGCCACGGCTTCGTGTCTTCCCGGATTTCGCAGCTGCACTTTCTGTGCAGCCAGTTCGTTGATCGGTCCCGCCAACTGCTGAACCGCGAACGCACCGTGCAGACTGCCTACCTGCGGGCCCGGTTCAATCCGGACGATCTCGGCAATCCGTACCGGGATCTGTTCGACTTCATGCGCAAGATTCAGTTCCAGTTGAACCTGATGCCCGTGGCGCATTCCGACGCCGGGATGGTGGTGTTGACAGAACTGCTGGATGCGCTCAACGGCATCCTGGACCTGCAGCGCAACACCCCCGAAATGATTGTGTTGCCGGAGGATGCCGCGGATGCGCCGCCCGAAAGCCTGGACCTGCCGGTCTACATGCCGCAGTCGCGACCGGTTCCGGCCTACAACCTGCTTGAGTTCAGCCAGTGCGGATGGCTGGAGCTTGTGGACGTCCTGAACGAAGCCCGCGTATGACCACCGTGAACCCGGCCTCAAGACATCGGTTGGCCACATGACCACCCCGATGCGGGCCCAGTACCTGGAACTGAAGCAGCAGTACCCGGACACACTGCTGCTGTTCCGCCTGGGCGACTTCTACGAGACGTTCGACGAGGATGCCGAGGTGTTGGCGGAGGTCTGCGAGGTGACACTGACCTCGCGCCCGGTGGGCCGGAACCAGCGGGTGCCGCTGGCGGGAGTGCCGTACCACTCGGTCGACTCCTATCTGGCCAAGCTCATGGACAGCGGGATCAAGGTCGCCATCGCCGAGCAGGTGAGCGAACCGGGCCAGGGCCTCGTGGACCGGAAGATCACCCAGGTCCTCACGCGCGGCACGCTGACCGCGCCGGATCTCCTGACCGCGCGCAGCAACCGCCTGGCGGCCGTCCACTTCGCGCCGGATCGGCTGAGCGCGGGCATTGCGGCGAGCGACGTGACGGAAGGCTCCTGCCAGGCAACCCAGTTGCAGGACAGCCATCCCGACGAACTGTGCGCCCGCGTCATCGACGAACTGATCCGGCTGGAACCCAGCGAAGTGCTGCTGCCCGCCGGGGCCACGGAACGGGTCCCGACCCTGGCCCCGGCCCTGGAGCGCCTGGATGCATCCGTGTCCGAGCTGGAGCCCTGGATTTGGGCGGAACCGGGCGCCACGCGGCGCGTGCTGGAACACTGCCGCATCGCCCGGCTGGACGGCTTCGGACTGACGAACAAGCCACAGGCCGTCGCTGCGGTCAGTGCCCTGTTCCATTATGTCGGGGAGTACCAGCCCGCCATCGCGGAACACCTGACCCGGGTCCAGACCTACGAAACGTCGGGGTTCATGCTGTTGGACGAGTACACCCGGCTCAACCTGGAACTGGTGGAGAACCTGCGGACGCGGCAGGTGGAAGGATCCCTGCTGGAAACGCTCGACCACACCCGGACCCCCATGGGCACGCGCCTCCTGCGGGACTGGCTGGGCCGCCCCCTGTTGGATACGGACAACATCAATGCGCGGCTGGATGCCGTCGAGGCCCTGTTCGCAAACGGCCTTGCCCTGAGCGACATGCAGGAGCTGCTGGGCCGGATCGGGGACCTGACGCGCTGGGTGCAGCGGGTCGTCTACGGCTCCGCCTTCCCCCGCGACCTGGGCGGCATCAGGGACACCCTGGGGCTGATGCCCGACCTCAACCGGTCGTTGCAGGAACTTGGGACCGCGGCCGCACCGGAGTTCCTGGAGCCCGTGCCCGAGTGCGCGGCGGCCCTGGACCTGCTGCAGGCCGCGTTGCCCGACGAACTACCGGCCACCCTGGCCCAGGGCGGCCTGATCCGCGAGGGCTTCCGGCCGGAACTGGACGATCTGAAGCGCCGGGCGCAGGCGGCACGCGAGCACCTGTTGGCGATGGAGGAGTCGGAACGCAGCGCCACCGGTCTGCCCGGCATCAAGGTGGGTTTCAACCGAGTATTCGGCTACTACCTCGAAGTGCCCAAGGCGCAGTCGGCCAGGGTGCCCGACACCTACATCCGCAAACAAACGCTGGTCAATGCCGAACGGTACTTCACAGAGGAACTGAAGCACCTGGAGACGGAAATCCTGAACTCCGAGGAGCGCACGGCAGACCTGGAACAGCAACTGTTCCGGGAAGTGGCCCAGTCGTTGCAGACCCATGCGGAGGAGCTGCGCGGCCTGGCCCGGCGCCTGGCCCGGCTGGACGTTGCGGGCGCGCTGGCACAGGCGGCGCGCGACAACCGGTATGTGCGGCCCGAGATGCACGACGGCTTCGACATCGCGATTGCCCAGGGGAGGCATCCCGTGGTCGAGGCCACCCTGTCCGAGACCAGGTTCGTGCCCAACGACCTGCGGATGACGGAGGAGAGCGCGATCCAAATCCTGACCGGCCCCAACATGGCCGGCAAGTCCACCTACCTGCGCCAGGCGGCCGTTATCTGCCTCATGGCCCAGATGGGCTCCTTTGTTCCGGCCGAATCGGCCCGGCTGGGCCTGGTTGATCGGATCTTCACGCGCATCGGCGCCAGCGACGCCATCCAGCGCGGCCTGTCCACCTTCATGGTGGAAATGATCGAAACGGCCTACATCCTCAACCACGCCACCCGCCGCAGCCTGTTGATCCTGGACGAGATCGGCCGCGGCACGAGCACCTACGACGGCCTTGCCATCGCGTGGGCCATCCTCGAGTTCGTCCACAACGCCGAGGGGATGGGAGCCAAGACCCTGTTCGCCACGCACTTCCACGAACTGACGGACCTGGCGGATCGGTTGCCGAAGGTACAGAACCGCCACGTCCAGGTGGATGATTCGGGCGGTTCGATCACCTTCCTGCACACCATTGCCGAAGGTGCCGCGGGCCGTTCCTTCGGTGTCCACGTAGGTCGCATGGCCGGCCTGCCCAAGGCGGTCCATGAACGCGCGGCCGAAATCCTCGGGCAACTGGAGGCCAGCGGAGCCGCCGTGCCCGACAGCCTGACCGACCTGATCCAGGCTCCCGCGCCGGATCAGACGGTGCAGTCCACGCTGTTCCTGGAGGAGCACCCGGCACTGCAGGCCCTGCGCCAGTTGGACGTGAACAGCCTTTCGCCCATGGAGGCAATGAACCGCCTGTACGACCTCGTGCGCATCGCGGAAGAGCACGACGGCTGAACCTGTCCTTCCTATACGAACCGGGAACGAATAATTCGGGGCGTGGCGCGGCCCGGAGCACCGTTGCCTGCGGATTCCGGAGGGTCCGGACAAGCCTCCGTATCGGCTGTTCGATCACCAGAACCGGAAGGAAATTATAACTATTAGTTGACAAGCGCCCCTCCCCCTTCTGGTAGAGTTCATCATCACAGCAGGGAGATTGACATGACCAACACGGTCCTGGGCAAGGCACACCGCACAGGTCTCTCCATTATGGAGATCATGGAACTGTTCCCGAATGAAGACACGGCACGGGAATAGATCGAAGAGGTGGTTTGGCCGAACGAACGATGCTGTGGGAAGTGCGGCAGCACACGCACGCGTGAGGCTAGCCACAAAACCATGCCCTACTGGTGCTCCGATTGTCGCAGCTACTTTAGCGTCAAGACCGGTACTCCTCTGGCCTGCTCCAAGATCCCCCTGCGCAAGTGGGCCATTGCTATCTATCTGTGCCTGACCAGCCTCAAGTCAATCTCCAGCATGAAACTGCATCGAGATCTCGACATCAGCCAGAAAGCCGCCTGGTTCATGATCCACCGCATTCGCGAGGCGTGGATGCCGGACGCGGATGACGGAGTGCTCTACGACGGCCCGGTCGAGGTGGACGAGACCTACGTGGGCGGCAAGCGCAAGAACATGTCCAACGCGGAACGCAAGGAGCAGGCCGGCACCGTCGGCAAGACGGCTGTGGTGGGGGCCAAGGATCGGACAACTAACCGGGTTGCCGCCCGTGTGGTCGAATCCACCGACAAGCCGATGCTACAGGGCTTCGTAATGGAGCACACCGTGCCCAATGCCAAGGTCTACACGGATGAGGCGGCAGCCTATGAGGGACTTCCGCATCACGAAGCGGTTCAAGCACGGGGTTGCCGAGTATGTTCGGGGACAGGCCCACACGAACGGGATTGAATCGTTCTGGGCCATGCTGAAGCGTGCCCACACCGGCACGTTCCACAAGCTGTCCCCAAAGCACCTGGACCGGTACGTGCAGGAGTTTGCAGGTCGTCACCACCTGCGTGAATCAGACACGCTTGACCAAATGCGGACAGTCTTCGTCCGAATGGTCGGACACACGCTGCCCTACCGGCGGTTGATTGCCGACAACGGCTTGCCCAGGGGAGCGCGGGGGTAGTGGCCTCAAGTGACACGTCCTCCTCCCCCTCCCCCCGAACTTCATAATCTTGGGGCTACTGTTCCCAGTACAGCCTCATCGATCTCAGTTTCAGACAGATGCGACTTCGCCAGCGCAAGGAAGTGGGAGAGCAACTGCATGGAATCCCAGACGGCAGCATTCGAAGCCCTGTCGGAAACTTCTATCCAATCCCTGATGGCCGGGTTTGCATTGCAAGCCTCCCACAGATCCAGGCAGGTTTGAGCAAACTGCTCCGAAATATCAGATGCGGCAAGCACATGCAGGTAGCCTTCGGGTTCCAATCCCTCCCTGCAAACATTGAGGTACGTCCCCATCTTGTACCAAACGACCACTAGCTGGGCCACTGCATCTTCGCACTGTTTGTAGAGGAGGCTTACCGTAGCGGCTCTTTCAGCCTCGGTCTCATACCGAGCAATGAGGTGTTCCCCTCCATCTTGGATTGCTTGCTGGATTTCTAGGGGGAACTCCGCAAGCCAATCCTCAAAACTAATGCTGTTCCTGTACGCGTTCATGGATCCATCCCTTGTTCCGTTCATGGCCAAACAACAGTTACAGGAGTGGTATCAAGGCGTTGTTGCGACCTGTGAACCAAATCCTCGTAGAATCTCCGTGACTCATTGCTCCCCGCCTCTATACCTTGCTTGTCTCCTATTGCCAAGAGCAGGAAATACCTGTCCGCTCCTGAGTTTACAAGGCAGTACGGTACCCTCCAGACACCCCTTGCCGCGTTAAATCGGAGGTTCATCAGGGAATGTGTGCCTTGTGGCACATCCATGCGTTTTGCGTAGGGTGGAGACAAACTCACGCCTTTTTCCCGGAGCAAGATCACCCTCTTGAACAGGCTTGGGATCACATCTGGCACCTCCTCAAGCTCTCGTTTTAGGTCTTCATGCAACTCAACCCTGTTCATTGTAAATGGCACTGTGCCTCATCAATCCTGTGTGGCCTCCCAGAGGGCAGCACTCCCTGATCAGGGACGGTCGAGTTGCAGTCTAGTGCATGGCTATCCTCCGGTGTGGTGTTTGGCAGTGTGGTTGCGTTCTCCAAAGGAATTGCCGGTGGTTGGGCGCGACGGAACAGGGCGCGCACCAGCGTTTCCGGCGTGGCCCCAGCCAAGTCGCGCTTCGGGTCCAACTTCGGACGGTAGCGTTTCTTCATGGCACTGCCTGGTCCGTAAATGGAACGTGAATGGTGTGCGAATGATACACCGTGAAGCACCTGTGGGTTACTTGCCACCACGAAGCCCCGACTTTGCGGCCAGGGCTTCGTGGTGGTGGCATCACCGCTTGAAGGGCATGAGATCGGCGAGTAACTCAACAGCCTCTTCGTACGCACCGACCAAGGCAGAGGGCAACAGCCAATCCATGCCAAGCAAGGTCTTCTTAGGACCTGACAGCAATGGCAACCAGTCTTCCGTAGGCACGAACAATGATGCGCCCGCCAAGTCCAGTACATTCAGGATGAACAGCACCTCAAGCCATGCGACTACTATGCCCAGGAGTTCCTGCAGCCAAATGTTCATGGCAGGCTCCCCGACGGCGTTCCGATCTGGCTCATCTCGTCCATGATGTAGGGCATGAACTCACGGACGAGGTCTGGACAGCTCGGATGTCCATGCAGCATGCGTTGGGTCACGATCTGAACGAGTTCGGCCGTATCGGCCAAGCCCATCGCATCAAGTACCGGAAGCGCAACCTACTGCACCATCCACAGCGTGCCTGCGGCGTAGTACAAAATCCACTGAATCAATTCAAACATGGGGATGCCCCCTCGTGGTGGTGACTATGGTTTGGACAGTTTTGAGCCGGTTTCACGCTCCCAATTCGGGCTTTACGGGACCATTGGCCTGACCGGCGGATAAATCGGGGGGGGGCTTCCGACCCCCAAAAGGAACCGCACGGGACCTGCTATCGTTGATGTAGTTCAGGCATCATCGAAAGAGGTGTTCCGTGCGATTGCTGCGTACTATACTCGCCCTGATGCCTTGCGGCAAGCCG